>NZ_JHYO01000022.1 GCF_000688235.1 Terasakiella pusilla DSM 6293
AAGTATAATACACGAAGATAATCTTACTCATTTTAGATGGCCTGGTGGTTATGGCACGTGGCAAACACCCGATCCCATCCCGAACTCGGCCGTGAAAACATGTTGCGCTGATGGTACTTCGTCTTAAGACGCGGGAGAGTAAGTCGCTGCCAGGCCTTCTAAAATGAGTAAGTCTTAACCTACACAATCGTTACAAAAATAGCCGCCCCTCAAAAGGCGGCTTTAGTCTTTCTAAAAGACACCAACGCGGGGTGGAGCAGCCCGGTAGCTCGTCAGGCTCATAACCTGAAGGTCGTCAGTTCAAATCTGGCCCCCGCAACCAAAATCAAAACGGTCCTGTCCTTTATGGCAGGGCCGTTTTGATTTTTATTGCTGGGGGATCCAGTTTGATCTGCGCAAGATGCGCTGAAAAGCGCAGATTGCAACAGTTCGGCCAAAGGCAACGACGCAGCAAGCGCAGCGAGCGAGTACGGTAAATCTGGCCCCTAAGACCGTGAAAGCAATAAAACCAGCTATACGGCTGGTTTTTAATATCTCTGGCGAACGAAAACTAGCCTCTGTCCCCGCCCTGCGCCTAGATCTAATCGTCCGTTTGATTCGGAATAATTCATAAAGGGATGAGAAGATAAAACGGGAAGAGACTTGCTGCCTAAAAAGCAGGGAACCAAAACTAAAAGAGAAATAAAATTTCGTGTGTCTCTCCGTTGTTTTCTGTGTGTTCCCGTTACTTTTATCTACGGTTCGTCTAAATACGGAGGAGTCCTGCGTTCGTTAATACCTAGCATAGGGTTTCTTTTTTCATTTTCCTCGATCAGATTTGGATACAGTCCCTTGCTGAATAGCTTTTCCATTGCGGAGATTTGGCTTGGTTTTAATTTGGATTTTAAATTTTCAATATGATTGGTGACATTTGCCCCTTCCCATTCAGCATTCAAATACCAAAAATATGATTTCGAATAAGATTGAGGCAGTTTTTTACCTTCTAAATAGGCTTTAGCTAATTCAAGCATCGCGGGACGATAGTTGAGTTGAGCGCGATCAAAAACATAATTTAAAACATATTCATAATCAGCAAGGTTTTCGGGCTTTGGCGAGTTCTCAAAATAATAGTCGTATGTATCGTGTCTGCTTTCCATTTTTTCCGCCCGATGAGCGAGCATGAAACTTAATCTATAACTTGCTTCACTTTCGGATATTTTTCGGATTTCTTCAGGTGGTTGCCACAAGATTTGAACACACCAATCTTTTGCAACTTTTAAGTCAGACATAAAAAGGGGACTTGAGTTGTTATCAGAGAAATATTTCTCATGAGCGCGGATATATTGTGCTGAATATGTCAGGACAAACGCTTTAAGAAAGTTTGAAATGCTGATTTTTTGTTCGCATGGGATTTCTTCTGCATAAAGAGGAAGGATAGCAGAAATCCCGGGGTGGGGAACTTTCAGACTGTACTCAGACAGCGTAATTGTACTGAAATCAGGGGCTGCATTAACCGTAGTTTGGGCCTTGCTATCAGCCAAGAAGGCAAGGTTAAATAACCTAACAATCAAAAAAACAAATAGTCTATACATAATTTAAACCCAATAACAGAATGGTCCCGTCCCTATAAAGTGGAGAGTACTTTCTGTTAGACTAAGATCCGCAGCAAGTACTTATGAAATCTAAAAAATTAGATGTGCTTAAATGTAAGTGGTCCAGCTTACATTAACCTGTGGATTGTCTCTGTAGCAAGCGCCCGAATATTGCTTGCAGGGCTTGCGTTTGCGAATGCGGAAAGTCTTGTGCGCTTCTTTTTGGGAAATGCTCGGTTTTGATCTCATCTTTATTTTCCTAAGTCACTACTGATGAGATCAAGCGCTCAGCAGTGATTTAGGGGAAGCAGAGACGTGCGTTAAACCAAACATGATCGGCGTACAGTTAATGTCTCTCAAAAATGACATTAATTATCAAAAATAAAACTTTTAATAATGTACCCTATGCGGTTTAATGCGCTAACTAATTATTTCACCACTATTATTTAATTATTTTGTCCCTATCCTTAAACAGCTAGAAATTAAAAGAAATAATATCCATTATGATAAAAGACAGCGCTAAACTTTCCACAAACGATACCTCAAAAAGTCGAGAACCCATCGCCATTGTTGGCATTGGTTGTCGGTACCCAGGCGGTGCCAATACGCCTGCGAAGTTTTGGGAATTTTTGCTAGATGGGAAAGATGGCTTTTGTGACATCCCGCAAGATCGCTGGGATTTAGAGAGATTTAATGATAGTGACCCTAACATTGAGGGGACGGCAAGACCTAAGCAGGCGGCCTTATTGAGTGATATAGACGTTAAAGGTTTTGATGCTCAATTTTTTGGCTTTTCCTCTCGTGAGGCAGAGTGCCTTGACCCTCAACAGCGTTTGTTGATGCAGGTTGCTTGGGAAGCTTTTGAGGATGCGAATATTCGACCCTCTGACTGGGCTAAACGTCTGATCGGTGTTTATGTCGGTGGCTTCACGTCCGATAATCTTATCATGACGAGTTCGTCGGAAAACTATTTGAAGATAGATCAATCCTCGGCCAGTAGTAGCACCTTGGTGATGCTGTCAAATCGACTGTCTTACTTTTTTGATTTTAAAGGGCCTTCTTTAACCATCGATACGGCCTGTTCCTCTTCACTTGTCGCCCTGAATTATGCCTGTCAAGATATATGGAATGGGAACACGGAAGCTGCCTTGGTTGGCGGGGCGAATGCGATACTTTTTCCAGCTCTTTCCATTAGCATGTCTAAAGGTGGCTACTTGTCACCAGACTCTCGCTCCAAGGCGTTTGATTGCAACGCCAATGGGTACGCCCGAGGTGAAGGGGCTGGTGTCATCATTTTGAAGCCTCTCTCCCAAGCGATTGCAGATGGTGACCGGATCTATTCTCAAATTGTTGCAACAGGTGTAAATCAAGATGGCCGATCTGCAGGCATTGCCTCACCCAACGGTTCGGCGCAGCGCCATCTTATAAAATCTGTGTTGGCAAGCAACCATATTAACCCCAATGACATTGTCTTGATTGAAGCGCACGGCACTGGCACTGCTGTTGGCGACCCAACAGAAGTCTCGGCTCTTTCTGAAGCTTTAGGACCGCGCGAGGACGGCCAGTCTCGTTACATTTCATCGGTAAAGGGGAATATTGGTCATCAAGAAGCCGGTGCGGGTGTTGCAGGTATTATTAAAACGGCGTTGGCGCTTCATCGCGATTGTGTTCCACAGCAAGCAAGCTTTAACGAACTCAATCCGGCACTGGATCTACAGACCTCTCATCTAAATATTGCACACAAAACAGAAGCTCTCTGCCAGCAAGAAGCTGCCAAGTTAGCTTGTGTAAATTCTTTTGGCTATGGGGGGACGAATGCCCATGCTGTTTTGAGCGCTCATACAACACAGTATGAGCCAGAAGTCGCCGGGCCTTTTGCCCAAGAGACGCTTCTGCTTTTTAGTGCAAAATCGCCGGCAGCGGTGAAAACAGAAATTTCCTCAATTGTTAACTTTCTAACAGAAAACCCTCAGGTTCATATCGCTGATCTCGCACATACACTGGCTTGTGGACGTGAAGCACATGATTTCCGCTTGTCGACTTATGCGACGGATCGTGTTTCTGCCTTGGCAGGCCTTGAACAGGCCCTTGAACAACTTGATCAAGGCAACCTTAATCTGGAAAGAATAAACGCATCATCAGAAAAAAATATAGTTTTTGTTTATACGGGTATGGGGCCACAGTGGTGGGGGATGGGGCACGATCTATACAAGACGAATCCTATCTTCCGCGAAGCTGTCATAGAAGCCGATACGGCTTTTAAATCCTTTTCGGGCTGGTCTATTTTAGAGGAGATGTTGAAAGAGAAATCACTCTCTCGGATGGCGCAAAATGAAATTGCGCAACCCGCAAATCTGATTCTCCAACACGGCTTGACAGTTCTGTTACAGCATTGGGGCATTCGTCCGACAGCTATTATCGGCCATAGTGTCGGCGAAGTCGGCGCTGCGCTTGCTGCTGGGGCGCTTACCTTGACACAAGCAGCCGAGATCGCTTTTCATCGCAGCCGCCTGCAGCAGAAAAAAGCCGGGCAGGGCCGTATGCTCGCGACAGGATTGGATCTGGAGACCGCATGTTCAATTGTTGAAATTTACGGCGATCATGTTTCTATTGGTGCGATTAATAGCGCGTCTTCTATCGCCCTTGCTGGGGATGAAACGACCCTGCGTGTCATCATGGAAGAATTAGACAGCCAAGGTATTTTTAATAAACTTATCCATGGGGAAGTCGCTTATCACAGTCATCAAATGGATGACCTCAAAGAAGAGCTGTATGCAAGTCTCGGGCATGTGAAACCGTCTTGTCCAAAGGTGCGGCTGTTCTCAACAGCTTATGGGCGCGAGATCGTTTCAGCGGAACATGATGTGGATTATTGGTGGGCGAATGTGCGCCAATCGGTTCTGTTTGACGATGCCTTGAAAGATATGGCAGAGGCGGGGTTTGATAATTTTATAGAAATTGGGCCCCACCCGGTATTGAGCAGTGCGGTTAAGCAAGTTTTTTCAAAGCTGAAGGATGTGAAACCTGTAACAATTTTTTCTTCGTTATCTCGGAATACGCCAGAGACCGAGAGGCTCTTGAACCTTGTTTCGGATTTGTGGAAAAGTAAGCAAATTTCTGATTTTTCAAAGATACTTCCCGGTACGAAAATCTCAATCCCTAGCTATCCTTGGCAACAGGAACGTCTATGGCGTGAAAGCCGGAGTTCGCTTGCATTTCGCACGGGCAAGCGCGTTCACCCACTGTTGGGAAGAAGAACAACGGACCTTCCTGTCACATGGGAAAACGTCTTAAAGAGTGACGCACTACAATGTTTTAAAGACCATATTGTGGATGGCAAAGAGATATTTCCCGGCGCGGGTTATATGGAGATCTTTCTGGCCGCCGTGCAGGATTTGCACGCAGGATCGGGCTTTGGACTGTGTGACGTTAAATTTGAAAACCTCCTACATCTTCCTGAAAAAGGAAGTCTGGAAATCCGAACCGTCTGTCATGAAGATGATCTTTTGATTTATGCTAGAGAAATCAAAAATGACGACCTTTGGCAACTGTATGCCCGGGCATGTATTGTGCGCCAGACGCGAACCACTGCGACAAAGCACAGCAGGGGCTACAACACAGGGAAAGTAGATCATTATGATAAAGCGGGAGCATATGATAAACTGCATCTGATGGGGTTGAATTATGGGATGGATTTTCAGCCGATCCACGTTGCAGAGATTTCAGAGGATCATGTTGAAGGCCGATTGAAATTAAAAGACGGGATATGGCATGATCTACGATTAATGACGCATCCTGCTTTGATTGATGGTGGCCTGCAGTTGCTGGCGTTATGCAGTTCTGATACGAATTCACCGCCAGTTCCCGTTAAAATAGGGCAAGTAACGGTATATCAAGCCTTTCCAGCGGATGACAGTGCAGTCATAGTAATGGGCGAAATTCAGGAAGATAACACGGCAACGCTTCGTTTTAGTACAGAAGAGGGAAGCATTGTGTTGCTTCTTGAACGTATTGAAATGAAACATATTCCCCGTCAGCTCAGCCACCAGAAAGAAGATCATTTTCTTCACCACTTCGATTGGGTCGAACATATGGGAACGGCTGAAACTGTTGCTGTATCCCCACTGAAAGACGTGAACAGTGATCGTCCTGTATCGGAAGAAATCAAAAAATACTGGCCAGCGGAGCAGACTACGGGCGCAGCCCCTCTTCATTTGTTTATTAGTCAATCTGATTTAGAACCCAGTGTCAGTGAAGTCACAGACTTTATCTCTTTTATTAATGCCGTTGAACGAGAAGCATCTGAAGACAAAATCATTTTAATTACGACAGGAGCCTGGCGCCTTGAGCCAACAGATCTGCCATCACCCGGACAAGCGGCGCTTTGGGGTGTTGCGCGCACGACACGGCAAGAAAAGCCGAAAATAAAGATTGTCTCTGTTGATTTAGCGCATGGTTTTCAGAATTGGGAGACTTTAGCGCAGCTGTTGGCTGACCTTCCTGATCATGGTGAATATGCGGTGCGCGGTGGTCAAGTTTTTAAACATATTTTGAAGCAACAGAACAATAATGATGATGTTCCGAATTTACCTGTGCCGAACAATGAAAATTTCCTAAGTAAACTCGCAACGCGTGAGCGTGGCGGTTTTGCCGGGTTGCATTATAAAGGGGAAGTTCGACGCGCCCCCGACCCTGATGAGATTGAAGTTGAAGTTGCTTATAGCGCGATTAATTTTAAAGATATTTTGAAAGTACTCTCGCGTTTGACGGATCAGACGTTGAAGGGCACATTTTTTCAAAAAAGCTTAGGGATGGAGTCAAGTGGCACTGTCGTTCAGGCAGGTGCAAATACGGACTTTAGGGTTGGCGAACGTATTGTTTTTGGGTGTCGTTTCGGGTCGTTGCAATCACATGTTACATTCAATCCAAAAGATGCGTTGATTTATCGTTGGGGGGACCTCCCTCTGAGTTTAGAAGAACTCGCAACAATCCCAATTGCATTTACAAGCGCTTTTTATGGCTTGAACAAGGTTGCTCAGCTGAAAAAAGACGAAACTGTCTTGTTGCATTCTGCGGCAGGAGGGGTCGGGCATGCGGCCATAAATGTTGCACGACAAATCGGTGCAACGATTATCGCGACGGCAGGTACACAAGAAAAACGGGATTATTTGCGTAAGCTCGGCATTGAACATATTTTCAATTCCCGAAATCTTGATTTTGAACAAAATGTTTTAGAGGTAACGCAGGGCAAGGGCGTTGATGTTATTTTAAACTTCCTACCTGAGGCTTTACTTCATGCGAACCTTCGTATCCTGAAACCTTTTGGAAGGTTAATCGAGCTTGGTAAAGCCGATATTGGGACAAATAAAGGGCTGCCCCTGGGAGAGTTTGAGCGGAATCTTAGTTTTACAGCTATTGATATTGACCATATGTTAGCTGTGCGCCCTGATATTTTTTATCACACGATTGATGATATGAAGGTTTATTTTAAGAGCGAGGAATACAAACCTTTACCCACGATCGTTACCCCCGCAAATGATGTGATTTTAGCCTTTAAAAAAATGGCAGAAGGGAATCATATTGGTAAATGTCTTCTTGATTTTACACAACCAGTCCCGCATGTGACTTTTCCTGCGCCCGACAGCGGATTGATAAAACCGAACGCAACGTACGTTATAACGGGTGGCACCAACGGGTTTGGTCTGGAATGTGCTAAATGGCTTCAGAAGCAGGGCGCGCAACATATTGTTTTGTTGTCTCGTTCTGCACGTGCCGAGGGGGATGTAAAAGAACTTGAAGGGCTATTACAGAAAGCGGACGGTTCTCTGACTTTGTGTGCCTGCGATGTTGGTAACATGCAAGAAACCAAGGCTACATTTGAAAAGATTGTAGCCACTTTGCCGCCTGTGGCGGGGATCTTTCATGCCGCTGCTGTTTTAAGAGACGGTCCGATGACTGTCTTGACAGCTGACATGATTGAAGAAAGTCTCCATGCAAAAGCGATGGGGGGCTATAACCTCCATATGATCAGCTTAGCTTTAGATCTCCCTCTCGAACATTTTGTCTTTTTCTCTTCTATCAGCGCAATGGTCGGCAATGCGGGGCAAGCAAGTTATGGTGCTGCAAATGTCTATTTAGATGCTTTGGCAGACTATCGACGCCGTCAGGGACTTGCGGGGAGTTCCATCGCTTGGGGACCTATCGGCGAGGTTGGAATGGTCGCTCGTGATGCTCAGGTGTCTCGTATGTTGGCTCATAAAGGTATTGCACCTCTTAGTTTGGCTGAGGCCTTTGATAATTTTTACAACATTTTATCTTTTGGGCACTGTCACACGGGCTGTTTCAATGTGGATTGGGACAAGTGGCAAAAGGCGCATGCCACCTCTCATGAGTTTGATCCTGTCTTTGGACTCTTTAAGGTCGCTGAAGAGTCGAAACAAGGTCATACTCTGATCAAGCGCTTGCTTAGCGCGAACCCGACAGATCATGAGAGTTTGCTCTGTCAACATTTGGCGGAAACCTTGGCGCATGTGCTGCATATTGACCAAAATCTGGTGGCATTGGACAAACCCATTTCTGAGCTCGGTGTTGACTCCCTTATGAGTATTGAATTCCAACTTTCATTGGAAGCGGAAATGGGGAATTTGAATATCCCCCTTCAGCTTGATATCCAAAAAACGCTCAAAGAACTGGCACTTTCGATACTTTCTACGTTGAATGAACATGGTGCTTTAAGCGAAGACACTATTGATTTATCCGATAGGGATGAGCCGATACATGAGATTGATGTAGATGGCCTGTCTGATGATGAGGTTGAACGCATGTTAGCCGAACTCTTAAGCCATACAGATGCGCATTAAAATTTAAAAAGGTGAAAAATGTCACAAGAATCCGGTGCAACGGCAGACCCATCCGAAGCGAAACGCAGGCTTTTGGCTGAATTGCTAAATAAAAAGAAAACTGTTTCCAAGCCAGATGTCCCATCGATCACCCAACAAATGGAGAAGCCGTCTCTAGAAGAAGGTGCGCAACAGTTATCTGATCAGTTTGCGTGGCTTGAGGGGATGGGGCAGGCTAATCCATATTTTCGGACGCTTGAAGGTATACCAACTCCCGTGATCTATTCTGAAGGCCGGGAGATTATTAATTATGCCAACTATAATTATTTAGGTCTTTGTGGAGATCAAAGAGTTACAGATGCCGCTAAAAACGCATTGGATAAGTATGGCACCTCGGTGAGTGCAAGCCGGATTGCATCCGGGGAACGTACCCTTCATCAACGTTTGGAAAGTCAGGTTGCCAATTTAATTGGGCAAGAAGATGCACTTGCCCTCGTCGGTGGCTTTACGACAAATGCCAGTGTCATTGGGCATATATGCGGTCCGCAAGACCTGATCATATATGATAGCTATATTCATCGGAGCGCCCTTGAGGGAGCCTGTCTGGCCGGTTCACGTTCCATACCTTTTCCACATAATAACCTTGTGGCGTTGGAAGATTTACTGTCAGAACACCGTCAGAAGTACCGTCAATGCCTCGTTATCGTGGAAGGCTTGTATAGTATGGATGGCGATATTGTTGATTTACCAAAGGTCATTGAGCTGAAAAGCCGTTTCAACGCGCTGCTTTTCGTTGATGAAGCTCATTCTTTGGGTGTCCTTGGCGCGTCGGGGCGGGGGATTACTGAACATTTTAACGTCAATCCGAAAGAAATCGACCTGTGGATGGGCACGTTTAGTAAGACATTGGCCAGTTGTGGGGGCGCCATCGCAGGACGCCATGAGATCATCAGATATTTGCGTTATTCCACACCGGGATTTGTTTACAGTGTTGGGCTTTCTCCGGCAAATGCAGCAGCGACGCTTACAGCCATCACGCTTATGCTCAAAGAGCCGGAGCGCGTGAGACGTCTTCAACACAATAGTCAGTTATTTTGGAACCTATGCAGAGAGGCGGGTTTAAATACAGGCCCATGTGAAGGGTATGCTGTTGTGCCTGTGATTGTCGGGAGCCCCGAAAAGAGTATTGCCATTTCAAATGCGTTATTTGAAAAAGGCATCAATGTTCAACCGATTTTCTATCCTGCTGTCGCCAAAAATGAAGCCCGCATCAGATTTTTCATTACATCTGAGCATACGGAAGAACAAATATATTCAACGATTTCTTCCTTAACGGATTGTATTGGAAATACTGATTAGGGCCGGTTTTGTTCGAAAAATACTCTTTTTGTACATCTGCCAATTATTGTTTGTTTTTTAGAGTGGCATACAAAAGTTGTTTAAAAGCTCCCCAGTAATGAGCTTGATTGACGTTTCGATAGGGCGAATGAGAGGGGAGCTCACGTAACAGTTTTTGGTGTGCTTTTGTCAAATTATGATAGGGCAAATTGGGGAATAAATGATGTAAGGCATGATAGCGCATTCCCACTGGTGCCCAAAGGTGAACCCACAGTTTGCCTTGATCAAAATTTAAACTGTCACTGACTTGCTTGTCAAAATCATAGGGGCCTTTGGTCAGGGCAAAACGGTGCGAAGTTACGGCGCGAAAATTGTTAAGGGTAAAGGCAAAAATGGCAGCGACTAGAAGGTGTGCGAAAAAAGGCCAGGGTATCCAGCCCGCAATAGTCAATCCAATCCAAGAAAGACAGCTGAGGGCGGATAATGCTTCGACACAGCGCCAGGTGAGCAATTTGGTTTTATTTGTCGGCTTTCTTCGTCGATACCGATTGTGAATAGTTGCACCAGATCCTTGCTCATCTAAAAAAGTTCGCACCGGACGGATGAAATAGGATAAGGGCACAAGAATTGATTGCCGGACAATGAGCACGAAAGGCATGTAGAGGCCACTGGAGAGATACAAAAGTAAGACGCTGATAGGCGACGTCGTATAGAAATCATATTCAGGGTCTTGATCCGTGGCATATCGTTCACGGGCATGATGGTCGTGATGTGATTCGAAAATATAGGATGGCATCAATAAGGGGATACCTAATGCACAGTTCCAAAAAATTGATAAGCCAGGGACCGTATTTTTCTTTAAATGTGTAATTTCGTGGACAAAAAGCATGCCACGATACAATGAAAAAATAGAAATAAGTTCAAATACACATTTCAGGAGGAAGTCGTCATATGTAAAAGATAGAAAAAGGCTTGACCAAAAAAGGAGGATTGTCCCAACTAGGTCTAGCCAGTAAACCCATGGGTTTGGTGTTTCAAATTCTTTAATTAAACGATACGCAAATTGAATATCTGTCTTAGTAAAAGACGTCATTCTTACCCCAGTCGATATTAATTGATTAAAAAAACATGCCTACTCAGTGCTGTGTGCACGACTATAGTATATATATTTTAAATTAGATAAAAATATTTGGGTGTCATATGTTAATTCCAAAATCAATCCTGATCACGGGTGCAACGAGTGGAATCGGTGCTGAACTCGCGAAGCAATATAGTGACCGAGGTGTTCACCTTTATTTATGTGCGCGTCGTGAAGATTTGTTGACCGAAATTGCCATGGTCTGTCGTGAAAAAGGCGCCACAGTCTCGGTGTTTCCGTGTGACGTTACTGATCGTGCAAAAATGCGAGATTGGATACTGGCATGTGATCAAAAGACACCACTAGATTTGGTCATCGCGAATGCGGGTCTTGGTGGTGCTGAGAGTTTAGCTGGTGAATTTGGTGAGCCGGAAGAGGTTGTACGGAAGTTATTTGCTGTAAATTGCGACGGTGTTCTCAATACAGTTGAACCGATCAAACCGGTAATGGTTGAACGAAAACAGGGGCAAATTGCGATTGTGAGTTCGCTAGCCTCTTATTTCGGTTTACCTGACAGTCCTGCTTATTGTGCATCAAAGGCTGCCGCCCGTATTTATGGTGAAGCCTTACGCCCGGTTTTAAAACCTCATGGGGTGGCCGTTAATGTGATCTGTCCAGGTTTTGTTAAAACACCAATGAGTGACCAGCTACCCTTCTCCCTGCCGTTTTTGTTAAGTGTTGAGAAAAGTGTCACCATCATGCGTAAACGCTTGGCAAAAAACCATGCACGCATCTCTTTTCCGGCTCCTTTAGCGTTTGGGAGTTGGTTTGGCATGATCCTGCCGGCCTCCATTTCAGGTACCATCATGGGCTACTTTCGTAAATTTCCGAAAGCTTAGTAATCCGTTTTAATGAAAGATCAGACATGAAGATTGTTACCGGCTGCATGCGTAGCGGCACGTCATTCGTTTGTAATGTGTTAGAAAAACTTGGCGGTGATTTTGGTTCAGCCAGCGAGCTTTTGAGTGCGGATGAATGGAATATCAAAGGCTACTTCGAAAATAGGAAAGTTAATTTATTAAACCATGAACTTCTTTTTGGTCGGTGGGCATCTTCTGAACTTTGGGTCGACCATATGTGGCCGAAAGATCGAAGGATCAAATTGCGGAAACTTGCGAATTTGGTTTTTGCGCCAGTTGCGACACGCGCCGGTACGATCGAAAAAAGAACAAAAGACAACGCAACACATATTCGTGACCTGAGTCACGATCTGTCAGGTATGATCGTAAAAGACCCCCGATTTTCCTTTGTTCTAAAGGGATGGGAAGAGTATGGGGAGGTTGAGGGTGTGCTATATTGTGTGAGGCACCCTTGGGAGGTTGCGCATTCAGTAAGCCGTCAAACAGGCTTGCCGATCGTCTTAACTTATTTAGCGTGGCGTGACGCGGTTACAAGGTTTTGGGCAAACCCACCGAAGGAGCCTGTCTATATCGTTGAATATAATAATTTTTTCAAACCCGACTTGGTGGAAGCAGAAATGAAAACATTATTTGCTTTCTTGGGGCGTGATTTTTCCTCGGGTGATGCTGCGGATGTTTTAGACAGTGTTCTGGACAAAAATATGTATTCAAGTGTCGCAAAGAATAAAAAAATGCCAACCTACATTAACCGATTATATGAGGACGTATTGGCGCGAAAACAGCAAGGTTGACGGTCATTAAAACTTACGAACAAACCCAACCGTTATGGCGTCATTTTCAGCCCAACGTCCGAACGGTGAACCATTTTTGCCATCAAAAAAAATTCCACGTAAGTAATAATAACTGTTGTCATCGTATTTATATTCGAAGTTCACATTCTGTGAATTATCGCCATCAATTAAATTATAAACAGAGCCGACTTTAAAAGTATAGTCGGAATCATAGACGAGTTTCAGCGTTAAAGAGATGGTGTTTCTAAACGGGCGGGTTTCCTCAGATGGTTTTGTATAAAGTGAATTTTTGGGCTCATTGATGACGCGTTCACGACCATACTCAATCGTTGGTGAGATTTCATCCAAGCCAATGCGAGCTGCATAATTTGTCTCTTTATAGGTAACACCCGCTATGGTTCGTATGACGTCATCGTCCTTTCCATTAAGCACATCTTGAAGCAAGAATTCGCCAAAATATTTGGTGTTATCTTTTGTGAGGGCGATGCCACCATAAGCGCTATGGGCTGTGGGATATAATTTAAAGTCTTCTCGTGCGAGAGCAAAGTTTACGATGCTAAATTCAGATCGAACGACGGGGTAGGGGCTGGGGCCCCGGTGCAAGCCGAGGGTGAAATCATATCCATCACGCACACCATCATATTGTAAAGCAATGCCCCAGTCTTTGGGTTTTGAGCTGCGATATTGTGGTGTTAATTCACCGACGGTTCCCGCAAAATCACTGTCGCCACTGCTTCCACGCCAACGTGAGTCTTTTGGCACACTGCCGCCTTTGTCATCAAAAGGCAGGACAGCAAGCGAGATTTGATCTTCATAATCGACCAGTTCATCTAGGTAAAAGGTACCTTTCGCTTGCCATGCACCCATCTTAACTAAATGAAGCGGGTTGGCAGCATTGCTGACATTGAAACGATCAAGCACAGAATAGGTTTCAGCATATTTAAGCTGTGTCTGTGCTTTTCCGATTAAGAGATCATAAGAATCATATTCAAAAATAATATTGGCAGTATTTATATCGAAGAAACGACTAAATTCGCTTTCATTATCAATACGAGAGAATGCAGAGCGATTAATATTAGGGACGCTCAAAAGTGCATCAGCCGATAGATTCAGAATGACCCCATCTTTAAGGTCGGCCTGTGTTTCTATGTTAAGTCTATTGAACCATGAAAGCGGTCGTGTGTCAGTTGCGACACCTTGGCCTTTTGCGGGCGAGTCAGTGAAGAAGTCAAGATAACTTTCCAGTTGAAACTGCGTATTGTCGATAAGGTCGTTCACCCCCTCAGCTTGTGCGGGTAATGTTATGTTAAATGACAGATAACAAGTCAGTATCACAAATTTAAAGTGTTGTTGAAGTAACGGCGATGAACGTGGGGTGATTCTAAGCATTGAATTTTTTTGCCATACATTAGGAATATTTTTGATATTCTCAGCCAATCACCTGTTTTGCAAATAAAAAATATTATTTGTCAGGCGGATTACTGTTGAAACAAAAATTTAATTGTGGGACTTTACCCGCGTGTTATATTCAACATAAAGTCGTCAGGGGCGATGGTTAGAGTACGCTAACGGTTTTGTCTAATGGATATCAATGATAGAATCGCTTTAAAATAATATCTAATAGGGTGGAAGAACCTTTGAGCGAATTAAAATTAACAGAGGTTCGAACCAAACAAGATCGAAAAGTTTTTGTCAGCGTCCCGAAAACTCTACATGCAGGTAAGCAAAATTGGGTTTTTCCCCTAGATATGGAATCCCTTGAGCGCATAGATTCTGAAAAAAATCCTTTTTTTGAATATGGTGAAGCGGCGTTTTGGGTCGCATGGCGCAACGGTGTGCCGGTTGGTCGGATCAGCGCCCAAATTAATCCACGTCATTTAGACAGATACAATGATGCCACCGGGCATTTTGGTTATTTGGATGGGGTCGATGACGTCAGTGTTTTTCAGGCGTTGCTTAACACAGCCGAAGAATGGCTTCATGAACGAGGCATGAAATGGGCGCGGGGCCCTTTCCAGCTCTCTACAAATGAAGAATGTGGCATGCTTGTGGACGGTTTTGAGCACCCTCCAATGTTAATGATGGGGCATGCAGAACCCTATTATAGCCAACATATAGCGGCGTGTGGTTATGGTAAATGCAAAGATTTACATGCCTTTTATGTAGACACATCCGAGAAACGCCAACCTCAAATAGATCGTTTTTTAAAGAAAACAGAAAACGATACGCATATTCGTGTTCGAAGCGTTGACTTAAAGCGATATGACGAAGAAGTTAAATTGGTTTTTGATATCTTTGCGGATGCTTGGTCCGAAAATTGGGGCTTTATACCGTTCACGGACGCTGAAATGAAACATATTTCTGCAAATATGAAGCTGATCTTGAAGCCTAAACTTGCTTTGATTGTCGAGATTAATGACATTCCAAGCGGAATTTTGATTGGGTTACCCAATGTAAATGAAGCGATTGGCGATTTAAATGGTAAGTTACTTCCCTTTGGATGGTTGAAAATTCTCTGGCGCTTGAAAGTTAAGGGGTTAAAAAGCGGGCGCGTTATTTTGGCGGGTGTTCGAAAAGAACACCACGGCACGGTAAGTGGTTTTACTGCGCTGGCTGCAATGCTGGCAGAAATGAAAGAAAATGCAAACCGCCTCGGTTATAAATTTGGCGAGCTCTCGTGGGTTTTAGAAGACAATAAACCCGTCCAACGCCTGTTGGCACTCGGTCATTATAAACCGTACAAGACGTATAGAATTTTCGAAAAAACAATATCATAGATAAATGAACTGAAGGAGTAGGCAAGGCATGTCAACGTTGGAACAAAGAGTGCTGGAAGCATTTGCAAAAGGTACTGTCAAAGATGTGAATGATTTGACTTTAGAAACAGACTTTCAAAGCATTGGGGTCGATTCAACCGACTTGCTTTGTATGATCTTTGAACTCGAAGATGAGTTTGATTTTGAAATCCCCCAAGATTTTGAAAATAAAACATTTGAAACAATTGGTGATGTCGCTAAAGCGGTTCGCGAACATATCGAAGAAAACAATATTGATATAACGCCGAAAGGATAGAAATGTCTCGTCGTGTTGTAATTACCGGGGCTGGTTATGTCAGCGGTTTGGGGGTTGGCAGAGAGGCTCTTTTTTCGGCTATGCGGGAAGGGCGCAGCGGTGTGCGTTCAATTGTAGGGACCTTCGATGGTATTACAATGACCCATGCCGCACCTGTGAAAGACTTCACGGCGGAAGATCATTTTGATCCTGCCAGGATTAAACAACAATTAGATCCCTTATCACAATATGCTGTTGTGGCTGCGCGAGAGGCTGTTGCAAGTTCTGGACTGGATCTGAGCGATGAAGTGCGAGAGACGACATCCGCTGTATTGGGTTCTAGCATCGGTGGTTTAGACACTGTTGAAGAAAATTTCGTCTTGGGACCCAAGCGTGTTCATCCAATGGCTATTCCGCGTATGATGGCGAGTGCGCCTGCCAGTCAAGTCGCCATGGAATTTGGTCTTCATGGCCCCTCTTTTGCGACGTCTAGTGCTTGTTCTTCATCCGCGCATGCCATTGCGCAAGCGGTTCTTTTCATTCGTGCGGGGTTAGCGGAACGTGCGGTGACGGGGGGAACTGAATCCACCCATGTGCGTAGTTCTTATCGTTCATGGGATGCTTTGCGTGTGGTTTCGCGAGATGCCTGTCGCCCTTTCTGTAAAAGCCGAAGCGGCATTGTCCTTGGTGAAGGGGCGGGTGTTTACGTTTTGGAAGAGTATGAGGCAGCAAAAGCACGTGGGGCAAATATTCTTGCTGAAATCATTGGTATCGGCATGACATCTGACGGGTCGGATATTCTCGCACCAAACCAGAGATGGGTAGAAAAAGCGATTGAACGGTGCTTGAAGGATGCTCAACTTAATCCGCAAGATGTGCATTACATTAATGCCCACGGCACAGGGACAAAGTTGAATGATGTTTGCGAAACCGAGGCGATCAAAAAAGTTTTTAATGGGCAGACGAAACAATTAGCCGTTTCTTCGACAAAACCCATTCATGGGCATACGCTAGGGGCTGCCGCAGGTATCGAAATCTCGAGTATTTTGCTGGCGATGAATGAAGGCGTCATTGCGCCAACTTTAAATTATAACGAGCAAGATCCTGAATGTGATTTGGACTATGTCACGAACACGCCACGAAACGGAAAAGTCGATGTTGCTTTATGTAACTCTTTTGCCTTTGGCGGGCTGAATGCCGTTTTGGCTTTTAAAAAAGTATAAACTCATACAGAGGGAAATGAAGAAATGATTATGAAATTAGTTAAATTGGCTTCGTTAAGTGTGCTGCTGTATGGCGTTGGGCTGAACGGGATTTCTTATGCAGAAGACCTGACGGGACGCGAAATCATGACGACTGTGTCAGAACGTCATAAACGCCCGTATGAATATAGTGTGGAAGAGATGCGTTTAGTTGATGCAAGTGGAAATGAAGAAGTGCGTACTTTGCGTCGTTTTGCCGCAGAGCTGGAAGATGGATTGTCAAAGTACCTTTTGACTTTTGATAGTCCCGCAGGGGTCAAAGGTGTTGCCATGTTGACGTGGGAACGAAATGACGGTGATGACGACCAATGGACCTTCTTACCTGCAACTAAGTCATTAAAACGCATTGTCGGTGGGGGCAAGCGCAACTATTTTCTGGGAACGGATTTTGCCAACGAAGATTTAGTCGCTGAAAACCTTGATCGTTTTCGGTACGAACGCCAAGCAGACCAAACAATAGATAATGTTGATTATTATGTGATTTGGGCCTTTCCTGAGGCACAAGCGACCAAAGAAAGTACCGGATACACTTACCGCGAAATATATATTCGCAAAGATAATTTCTTTCAAGATATTGTAAAATTCTTCGAACGCCGCTCAAAAAAACACATCAAAACCCTCACGGTTACCAAGTCTAGCCCGATTGATGGTGAGGGATGGCGTACAGATGAATCCGTGATGGTAAACTTTAAAGAAGACCACAAAACAATTAGCAAGATTATGGAACGCAGTTTCAAGCAAGAAGACGTTCCAGAAGAAATATTCAAACATCGCTACATCACAAAAAGAAAACACATGAAGTAAATTTGTGGACTGGGTATTCAACTGGGTAAACTGAGTCTCTGTAGGGTCTGAACTATATGTTAAATAAGATTATAAGTTTCGGTGCTAATCATCGCATTTTTGCGTTTGTTGGTCTTATTTTGGCCACCGTCTTATTTGGAAGTGGTGTGGTTCATCTAAAGATGGATGCTGGATATAATTCCCTCATTGATCCGACATCACCAAGCAAACAAGCTTATGATCAATCGGTCGAGCTTTTTGGTTCCGACTATATGACCTTAATCTATCTCCGTGATACTGACTTGTTCACCTCGGAGAAGTTGGCACGTATTGAAGAACTCACTTACACCATTCAAGATTTAGATTTTGTTGAACGCGTAGATAGTCTCTTTACCGCGGCCAATATGCGCAATGTTGATGGTGACCTTGATTCTTCCCCCCTTATGGACACAACGCCACAAACGCAGGAAGAAATCGACCTCGCTTTTGATAATGCACTAAAGAACCCCTTTGTTATCAATAACTTCCTAAGTAAAGACCATAAAGCTGCGGTTATAAACGTTATTATTAAACCGAGATGGGGCGATGATGGTCTTCCGCGATTGGCCTATGAAACCATAGAAGACTTAATCACACCTCTGAATGCTGAATTTGATGAAGTTTTCCAAATTGGCCCGCCGCGCATTATCACTGGTACAAAGCGTGGGATGGGGGAAGATATGCTTCGGCTTACCCCTATTGCGGCTGCCATTCTCATTTTGTTCACGATCGTTTTTTTACGAACACCAAGTGCGCCCATTCTTCCCCTCATGACGTCTGGTTTGAGCATGGTTTGGACCTTTGGTGTTATGGGCTGGTTGGGCATACCGGTGAATATGTTGAGTGCAGGGTTACCTGCTCTTTTGATCGCAGTTGGATCAACAGAAGATACGCATATGTTATCTGGCTACTTGCAGGGGGTCGCTGTAAAAAGTGATAATGTCCGCAAGAATGCAGTGAAATTTATGTTAAAGAAAGTCGGGTTTCCCACTTTATTAACAGCAGGGACAACCGCATTAGGGTTTGGCTCGAGTGCGTTTAGCGACATTAAGTTACTGTCTGATTTTGGCTATGCCACGGCCATGGGGATGGTGCTGAATATGATCGTGACCTTGTTGGTCGTCCCCTTATACTTGTCGCTCTTTGGCCCTCAAAAAACAAAACTGGTATCGGATGGTTCTGAACTTGATGGCTTTTTCGGAAAGGTTGACCGGCTTTTCAGTTATTTGACTGAGAACCATGGTAAGGTCATTGTGGCACTAAGTATTGTGGTCAGCCTCGTTTGTGGGGGGATTGCCCTTACCTTAAAACCCCAGAATGACCCGATCAGCTTTCTCCATCCTGATAACCCTATCGTTAAAGCAACGCAGGTCATGCACCGGGATGTTTCGGGCTTGCAATCGTTTAGCATCGTCTTGGACGGCGGGGAAAGAGGAGCCTTTAAACAGCCCCAAAACTTAAAGGTCCTGCAAGAAATACAACAGTTTCTGGATGGTGCAGGTGATTATGATAAGACCTTATCTCTTGCTGATCATGTGTCATATGTGCACCGTGAATGGTCGCCCAATGGAGAAGGCCGCTATGAAATTCCAGATTCAGCGGCGCTCATAGAACAGTACCTGCTTTTCTTTAATCGTGGTGATGTCAAAAACTTTGTTACGTCTGATTTTCGAAAAGCAAATATTATCGTTCGACATAATTTGCTGAAATCGACTGAAATTTTAGACCGTCTGGAAATCTTGAAGACTGAAATTGATCGTATTACTGATAAGCGCCTGACCTATGAGATTACCAGTCAGAATTTATTGATTCACTCGGCATCGCTGACCTTAATTAAAGGGCAGATCTATTCTTTTGGCTTCGTCGTCCTTGTGATCTTAGCGTTGATTACTCTGATGTACACCTCTCTGCCGTTGGGGGTTGTGTCGTTGATCCCCAATGTTTTGCCGGCTTTAGTGACTTTTGCTGCTATGGCCGTGTTTGACTTTACCCTAAATGCAGGGACTATTTTGGTGGCGGTTGTGGCCTTAGGTATTGCCGTTGATGATACAATTCACCTGCTCACCAGCTATTCTACTCATAGTAAAAATGAACTCGATACATGGAAAGCCACACGGTTGGCTGTGCGATCACAAATCATTGGTGTGGTTGCGACGTCTATTTCACTGACTGCGACGTTTATGATTTTCATGGGGTCGAATTTTAGTGTGATTTCAGAATTTGGGACACTTTGTGCGATTGCACTCTTTACGGCGATGATTTCTGATCTCGTGATCACGCCCGTTTTTCTGCGCAATGTTCATCTGGTGGGGATATGGGATATCTTGGCATTGGATATCGGCATTGATGCCCTTATGTCCAGTCCTCTCTTTAAGGGAATGAGTAAATTTCAAATCCGTAAAGTTATTCTTCTGTGTGACTTACGCGATTACAAAAAAGGTCAAACCATTATTCGTCAGGATAATATGGATCAGGAAATGTATGTCTTGGTGTCTGGTTCGGCGTACGTGCAACATGAACATATGAACAAAGCACGCACTTTAGCAAAGCTCGCGCCAGGGGATGTTTTTGGGGAAGCTGGTTTTTCCGGTGATATCATGCGTACGGCTTCAGTGATTGCCGACGATGATATAAAGGTTGTTGCTTTAAATAAAGAGCAGGTCCAAAAAGCCCTTCGTTTGTATCCGACAATTGCGACAAAATTATATCGCAATATATCAGAAATCCTTGGAATGCGCTTGCGCGCGACTCTTAAGATGGACCGCCTTCAGTAGGCGGTAGTCGTATAATCCCAGAAATGCCACGTCTGTTTGACGGGCTTAGGCTTCTCTAGCAGGCAGGTTTTGTCTCATAAACCTATTGGGTGTGTCTCCTGAGGTAATTATGTTGACTACAGGAGGATGTAATAAGTTGCAAACGCACCCCCGAGTTTAAGAAGACGAAGCCTCAGGACCCGGCGATGATGTGCAAAAGGAAGTTGGCCCGTCTTCGTCGCGAGGTTCCAGTTTGTGTAGCAGCAGTGGGAGAACCCAGTATTGCGGGGCTTTTCTTTGCGATGAGCGTTTCTCAAAGGGTTAAGCAGTTGGCGTGATCGAGTGGGATTTTTTGAGGCAGCGCAAAGTGAAACTGGAGCGGGAATGGCGGATGCCGGGGATTTTGTAGAGTTTTTCGCGCAAAAATTCTTCATATCCCTTGGTGCCTTTCACGGCGACCTTGATCTGATAATCATATTCCCCCGTGGTGAGATAGACTTCTAACACCTCTGGGATGTTGATCATGGCGCGACCAAATTCTTCCAGTATTTTTTCGTCATGGCGCTCTAATGTAACCTCGATAATGACAAGTTCAGTGATGCCCAGTTTTTCAGAATTCAGCAGGGCAATATAGCCTTCGATATAGCCTTCTTTCTCAAGGCGCTTGACCCGTTGCCAGCAGGGGCTGGTGGACAGGCCGACCCGTTCGGCAAGCTGATTATTGCTGAGGCGTCCATCGCGGGACAATTCTTTGAGAATACGCAGGTCAATGGCATCTAGATTTTTGTCCATTTCATTTTCCTGAAATAAAATTCTGTTAAAGTGGATTTCTGAAAAAGTTTATCCTGCTTTATATGGTATTTTGTCTAACCTTTGAAAGCAAATTTTGTTTAACAATCCCTATACTCTGGCACCTATGGAGGATTAAATGAACTGCTTAAACTTTAATACGAATACCCCCCTTGAACATATCCCGCGGGTGTTGGATTTGCTCCGCGTGATGAGCTTTGATCTGGATGATCTGCAGGTTGGATCGCGCGACAATGGTGTGTTTTGCGTGATGGTTACCTGTCGCGCTTTGCAAAAAGAAGGGTTGGAGACGTTGCGTCGCCGTATTCAAAATATTCCGGGTATTCATAAGTTGCATTGCATTTAATATTAGCGAACGGTGAAGCGCACCTCATCCATTTGTTCCCCGGAAGCGGTGGTAAGGCTGAGGGTATAGTGACCAGGGGCAGGGGACCAGTAAAACGGCTGGTTGGTCTGCCCCATTTTGGTTTTGTTGAGCTGCCAGATAAAGTCGCTGTCGCCTAGGCCACTCGCCTGAAAATGGATTTTCTGCAAGGAGGCGGGAATATCAGGATCAACACTGAGAAGTGTGTCGTTCGTGGGGTAAATGATTTTGGCTCGCTGTTTTAAGACGGTACTGACTTGGCCTTGTTGGGTGCCGTCGAGGAAAAACTCCTCAACTGCTCGACCGGAAGGGTGATGGCTCACGGTTTGAGTGACGACATCGGGCGACGGGGAGGGCGGCACACTCTGTTGATCACGATGCAGATAATCCATGATGGTCCGCCAAATCGGGGCAGCACCGGATACGCCACTGACATTCCACATGGGTTGCCCTGAAAAATTGCCTGCCCAAACGCCAACGGTATAGTCACTGGAATATCCAATGGTCCAGTTGTCGCGCATGTCTTTGCTGGTTCCGGTTTTAACGGCGCTGAAATAAGGGGTGTTGAGTGGGGAGCTTAACCCGAACCCCAAAGCGCGGGCCAGTCGGTCTGACAAAATGGAGGTGATGATGTAGCTTGCGCCTTCGCTTTGGACATGGGCCGAGTTTGTTTTGTCGTCGACCTTGAAGGTCAGGGGGGAGGTTCTCCCGCCATTTGCCAAGGTGCGATAGGCGTTTGTGAGCTCCCAGAGGGTGACATCGGCACTGCCAAGCGCGAGGGAGGCACCATAAAATTCCGGTGCCATCAGGTTTTTGAAACCAAGGGTGTTGAGGCGTTTGACGACCTCATTTGTTCCGACCGTAAGGATCGCGCGCACAGCAGGTGTATTGAGGGACGAGGCCAAGGCTTCGCGCACCGTTACGGGACCATGAAATGTGGAATCGTAATTTCGGGGGCGATAGACACCCCCTGCGCTAATCGGGATTTCAATGGCGCCATCTTCCAGTAAGGTTGGGGCTGTCAGATACCTTCGCTCAATAGCAAGTCCATAGACAAAAGGTTTTAGGGTGGAGCCTGCTTGCCTGCGCGCTTGGACTCCATCGACATATTGTGCATCGGATAAGCTGCCGCTGCTGCCGACATAGGCCAAGATCTCGCCTAATTTATTGTCAACTACAAGGACGGCTGCGTCTTGCAGGTTTTGGTCCGTCAGTCCAGCGACTTGCCCGCGCACAGTTTCATTCACGAAGTGTTGTAGGGGGCCGTCCAGTGTCGAATGGATGGTTTCTGATGATGTGTTGGGATCATGCAGACGTTGAAAGGCGTGATAGGCGGCACGGGCAAGGGGCGGGAACTGATAAGGTGGGGTTAGGGCGCTTGTGATCAGGTCTTTTAAGCCTTCACAATCATCTACCAGCAACAGGCAGGCGCGCTTTTCCACCCGTGCTTTGTTGGCATTGGGGCCGCGGATGAGGGCTGCAAGGATTGCAGATTCCGGCGTGTTCAGACCAGACGGGGCTTTGGCGAACAGAGCTTTACTCGCCGCCGCGATACCTTTTAACTCGCTGCGATAGGTAATGAGATTGAGATAACTTTCCAGAATTTCCCGTTTGGTCCATGTCTGTTCCAAGTCCCAAGCCATACGCATTTGTCGCCATTTCTGTAAGATACTTCTCCCGCTTGAGCGGGGCGCAAGGCTGGGGGCGAGAAAGCCTGTAAGCTGCATCGTAATGGTGCTGGCCCCGCGTGGGCGATCAAGGGTGAGTAGCGCGCTTGCCGCTTTTGCGATCGCCAGAAAATCCACGCCCTCATGATCAAAAAAACGCTGATCTTCGGCCCGTAGAACTTTATCTATGAGGGCAGGGGAAATGTCGCTTAAGGGTGTCCAGCGCAGTCGTCGGCCGCTAAAATCGGAACGGCTGACATGCAGCACCTCACCATGGCGATCCAGCAACGTACTTTCCGAGCTTTTATGGCTGTCGCGGATATCGTCAAAGCTGGGGACTTCCGGTATCGCGAGGGTGAAACCCGTAATGCCGAGGGCGAGGATGAAGATCACCCCCGCCCAAAGGATCGCCTGCTTAGGGGTGGACAACAAGTGTCGCATTGGGCAGGGCTCCAAACATTTCCGGCTTATAAAGGGCTTCAACACGGGTGGCCGGGAGCTGGAAAGTCCCCGCCGTGTTTAAGCGATAGGTATAGTCAATCGACCACTCCCCTTGTCCCGCGTAGGAGTAATAGGCGCGCAGGGCGTCGAATGCTTGTTCTTTATAAGAAAGTTCGGCGTTGCCAGAGCTGCGCTCATCCGCTTGGGCCAAGGCAGAATCCCCGCCCAGTCCACGTCCCATGATGGTCGCCCCGGCCGGGACGGGATCGTTAATAACAACCCACGTCATTGGGGCGGGGGAGGTGACGCTCAGGCGCACGCGAATTTCATCCCCGACACTCCATTGATCCGGTGTACGACGGGTGATGGCGCTTACGGTTTTATCGATCTGGAAGCCTGCGTTAAAGGCCTCGCTAAACGGTAAGGCCGCTCGGCTCAGAACAGACGCCCAAGGGGCGCCGGTGCCCTTATGGTCGACAGTCAGGTGTTGTTCTTTACCGGTTGTCGCCCATGGTAAGTCACTGTTGTAGGTGTTTTTATCCGCTTGCCAAACGACTTTTTCTTGGGTGGTGTCAAGCTTGATTTCGGTGGTGCCTGTCACAACCTCGGTTTCATAGACATTGGCAAACTTGCGCAGGGCCAAAGCCCCCAAGGCGTTGGCGGTGGTTTGTTGCCAATGGCCTTTTTCTTGTCGTGCCAGTGCCCCTTCGATGAAGCGGGCGTGATCTTCGGGCCAGAGCTTAAACTCAAGGGCAATGGATACCAGACGGTTGGCGTTGACGTTGCCGCCGACCATAAACCACCACATGTTATCTTCGGTTCCTGTGGCAAAGCGCATGATGCGTCCATCAAAGCGGATGCGCGAGCGTAACAGGTTAACGGCTTGGTCGCGTAGGTTTGTACCGTCTTTTATGCCTTCCACACGATGGAGAATGGAAACCCAGTCAATCAAGGCGGATGTGGGCAGGTTTTTAGGGATGATATCCAGGCTTTGCAGCATCTTGGGTGTTGCCACGTTATATCGGCTAAGCGCTTCCAGTGCTTGCAGCTTGATGATGTTGCGATATTCGTCCACAAATCGGCCGGTATGGTTTAAACGACCTGTGACATAGGACTTCAACGCGCTGATGATCTTGTCTTTCGGCTCAGCAGGTATCTGCCAGCCCCGTTCCTGTGCTGTCGCCAGAACATAGGCGCTTAGGGTGATGTTGCCACGCCGCATAGTGGGGAAGTATTTGACCAGCCCCTGTTGGTCCTGATAGCTGTCCAGACGGGACATGTGCTGATCCCACGCTGTTTCATCATCCAACGTGAGAGCTTTAGAGGTTGTCTGTTCAAAACAGCTATAAGGGTAGTCTTTCATATAGGCGATGACGCCCCCTAATCCGGCGTCAACCAGACTGTTGCTGAGTTCGACACGCAGGCCACCGCGCCCTTCAACGGCGCCTTCGGGTCTTTTTGCGCTGAGGGTCAAGGGCTGGTTAAGCTGGCTGAGGGTCGCTTGCAACGTGCGCACCGGATGGGCCGGGATCACCTTTTGGTCAAAGCGCAACAGGTCCATTGTTTTATCACCGGCGGTAACTTTCACTTCATAGCCGAGGTGCGACAAATTGTGCGGGATCTTCAGATCCCAATTGACGATTTTCGTTTCTCCCGCTGGCAAGATCAGGTTTTGTACCGGCAATGTGAGATTTAGTCCTTCAACCTTTATCGCGACATTCAGGTCCATCGCTTCCTTTGTGGTGTTGCGAAGCGTCACAGGGGTATCGATTTGGTCGCCTTCACGCACCAAGGGGGCAATGCCGGGGAAGACCATTAGGTTTTGCGTTGTGGTGATGCTGGTTTCGCCTGTGCCGAACTGATCTGGCCCGGCTGACGCAATCGCGACAATCTTGAACTTGGTCAGGGAGTCATTGAGCGGGACATCGATAACGGCTTGTCCATTCTCATCCAGTTCGACAACGCCGCGCCAGAGCAACAACGTGTCAAAAATTTCCCGTGCGGATGACATGCCGCCACCGCCGCCTTCACTCACGGCCTTCTGCCCATAGTGGCGTTTGCCGACAACTTGCATTTGGGCGGTCGAGGTCTCGGTTTCATTTCCGCGCAGGCCCATCATACCGCGCAGCAGGTCCCAGCTTTTGTTGGCTTTCAATTCCAGAAGACCGGCATCTACGGCGACGATGGCCAGCTCCGCCTGTTGAGGCAACGGCTTGCCATTTAGCGGGGTCACTTGAACGGTGACTTTGGCTGTATCGCGGACTTCATAGACTGGTTTATCGGTTTCGACTTTCACATCCAGTCGGTGACGTTGCCAGCCGACCTCGATCTCCGTCATCCCCATTTTAAAGGAGGGACGACCCAGATCAACCATCGCCGTGGGTTTGATATCCCCCGCACGACCGCGCACCGCAAGAACGCTTAAATAGGCGTTGGGTGCGTAATTCCCCGCGATTGGCACATTGACCACAGGGGCCGTGCCGTCGAGTTTTTGCACAAAATAATCAAGCACGCCTTCACGCTCTACCGTTACTAGGGCTTGCGCAGTTTTAAAAGGCATACGGACTTGGACGTTGGCTGTTTCGCCGGGTTCGAACGTACGTTTTTCAGTGAGGATATCCATTTGGTCACTGTCTGCGACATTAAACCACCAGCGATCCTCACCGGGTACCCATGTGCTGGCGTGACTTGTCACGTCAACGCCCTGATCGTCTGTTATTTTGGCAACACCGTAGATGTTGCCGGACTCTTCCGTCTTGCCTTTACAGTCAAAACGCCCGTTTTCATCCGTGACGCCGGTGCAGAACTGACCGAGTGGCGTCAACTTGACTTCATGTTCATAGCCATAGACGCCACCCGCGAGTTTTTTGCGGTGGGAAATATACTCTTGCTTGACCAGATCAAGGCTCACAGGGTGTTTGGCAATCGGTTTGCCGTCCAGATCAAGGACCAGTGTTGAAAAATTCAGGGCATCGCCTTTGGTGATCCAGTCACCGGCTTTGACGCCAACATTCAGGTTAGATGGATGAATGGTCTGGCGGTGAATGACGGTGCGGATATTACCGTTCGGATCGCGGTAACTCATTTCCGATGTGACGTTGAGGGCGTGTGTTGAGGCGGGGATATCGGCAATGAGATGTTCCGCCATGCCTTTATCATCCAGCTTCAGTGCTGTTTGGCCCAAGGTCCGGCGCAAGGCCTCCCACGGCTGCAAGCTGGGGGCGCCTTGGTTAAATCTATAGGACGGGTGATCTTTGGGCGTGAAGGCCGCATGGATCTCTTTAAATTCCGTACGAAGCTGGACGGGCAGGTCTTTAACGCCGCCGCCTGCCAGATATTGCACGGACAGGTCAAGGGGCAAGGTGGTCGTGCGCACCTGATGGCTGTTCGGTCCTTTGACAATACCTTTGGTCAGCGGGATCTTAAATTCCTGCACATCAAAAGTGCCGGACAGCAGCGATTGATAATCATCGCTTTTGGCGTCTTTTTTAAGATAGATATTATAGGTGCCGAGCTTGGCTGTTTTGGGAATATCCCACGTCGTGAGGGCCGCGCCGGCGGCTGACCAGTTCAGCGGGAAACGAACGCGTTTGTCTGAGCCTGTATGAACAATTTCCAGAACTTTCCAGTCGTCCATCTTTTCTGGCAAGGCAAATCCATCGCCTTGATGACGGCGCAGAAAGTGCTTCATGGAAAGGGTTTCACCGGCCCGCAGGAGGCTGCGATCCAAGACAGTGTGACCGATAATAGGTGTTTGTCGGTTATCGGCGCTATGATAGGTCCCCGCAAAACGCCATGTGGAAATCCCGTCCTTCCAGGAGGAATGAACGAAACTCATATCACCGGCTTTTTCTGCAAAGACAAATAGACCTTTACTATAATCGCCCCAACCGCTACCGCACTTGCTTTCTTTCAGGGCGTCAGTCGTGAGGACCGCCCCGTCTTTATTGGTGGTGCCTTGCCAAAGCGTCTTGCCGTTACATCCAACGACGCTCACTGTCGCACCTTCAACAGGGGTCGCATCATTTAGCTGTGTCACCCAGAACAGGGCGTTTTCGCGCCCTCTCTTCATATGAACACTCATATTGGTCACAAGCGCCCCTGTTGCCACATACATATATTCGGGCTGTTGTTTATCGGTATGGAGCAGTTCTGCCGCAAGGTTTTTGCTTGCGACTTCAACCACATAAAAGCCCGGTTCTTCCAGCGGAATGCCGATGACTTCAGTACGGTTCTTGCCTTTGGGGTGCGGGATAGTCAGGGTTTTTTTGGCTGGGGTAGGTGCTGAATTTTCCTTGAACACACTCATATGGTGATCTTCGTAATCGTCGGTCGAGCGCATATAGGCGATGATCTGTTCACGTACCTGTGCGTTTTCTTCTGATTGATCGGGGGCAAGGCGCAAGGTGGTGCCGGTCAGACCTTTAATCATATCCTGTAAACGATGGGCAATGCCGGGCTGCGGCGTTGGGGTTTCTGCGGCCTGTATTTTCAGGTCCGGTTCTAGGTTTCGTACAGTAATGGGCAGGATGGGGCTGTCTTTAAGTTCCAGAATACCGAAACGGCCACTGAATTTTGCCAGCGGCGGATAGTCACCTGTTGAAATTTCAAGGGCGCTGGTGTCGGTTTCCAGTTTGCTGCCGTCGCTGCTGCGCAAATCTTGCGGGATATCGACTTTAAAGGTGGTGTTCGGCTCGAAAGGGGGGCGGAACAAGGTATGGCGCGTTACACCGGACACACCGGCGTCGGGTGTGCGCGGTTTGCCTTTACCATCACTCAAAGTGATTTCATGGGTTTTGCTTGCCTCGACATAGGAACTAAAGAAAAGACGAATATCTCCCAAGGGATCACAGCCTTGTGTTTCATCCTTGCGACGACAGCGCAGGCTGACAGTGAAAGGTGGACGGACGGTAAAGTTGAAGACTTGATCTTTCGCCGCATCGGATTTTAGGCCGGACGCGGTTTGAATATCTTTGCCCCAGACCAGACTGACCTTTTTACCGGCAGGGAAGGCGAGCTTGGCTTTGAGGCCGATCTTTGGCTTGTCTGTCAGGTTGTCGAAAAAATACATGTTGTTGACGACGCGCTTCACCTCTTCAGGTGCTAAAAATGTCGCATCCACGCGGCTGGCGATACCTTCGACTTCAAAGTATGCGTGTTTCAGAACGGATGCCCGATCCACAGGGGCATTGAGGGCGAGGATAAAGACCTGATCTTTGTCAATTTCTTTAAAGCCGGATCGGGGCCAACTGGTGAGAACATTAGGGCCACCGGTTGTGAAGCTGTATTTTGATTTTCCGGCAAGTTTTTTTCCTGCTTTGGAGGTCAGGTCTTTACGGGCCGTAAAGTCACAGCGTAACCCACCGGGAAGAGGTTTTTTAAACTCATAGGCCCAGTTTTTTGAATCCACCCATCTGGGTTGCCCAGCTTGTGTGCAATTGGTTGTGAAGGGCGGTTTGCGATCCCGCGGATCACCAAAAGCCACGACGTCCTCACTAAACCGGATATGAACCTGTTGAGCATTGCGCACATCCCCTTGTGGGGCAAAGGAAGTTACTTTAAACGTTTCAGCAGCCTTGAGTGGCGCTTGGAACGCTAAGGTTGTTGCAAGCGTTAACGTACAAAACAGAATCCGCTTTAACATGGAGTGTCCTTTTGCAATCAGGGGATGGGGGAGGATTGAGTGCCTATAGTGCACCTTATCTTTCCTCATTTTAGAGATGCTGTAAACCTAAAAGCAGGCAAAGTTTTTGCCGTCATAGTTTATGGCGTATGCCTTGTTTTTTACTGACTTGGAAACCCCGCTTTTGTTGATGCCGCGTGAAGGCTAATAAAGGTAGGGGATAAACTTCGCCGTCTTTTTCGAGTAGCTATCGAATTGTGCCCCGTAATGGTCTTTCAAATAGTCGTCAAGGGCAGGGATATGGTAAAAAATAAACAGCGCCGTAATGAGAAGAGGGATGAAAAAGGCAAAAACGCAAGCGGCAAGCATTGCCCAACCGGTAAAGAGGATGCTGTCTCCCAAATAATTGATATGCATGGATTTAGAAAATAAGCCGCGTGTATAAAGACGTCCTTTGTTGCGAGGATCTTTCTTCCAGATATGTCTTTGTAGTTCGGAGCCTGTATTTAGAAAAGAGCCGACCAATATTAAATCAATGGCAAATAAATCCATTGCGTCAAGCGGTGATGGTTCTGAGGAAAAGAGGCCGCTGCCAAGGAGCAGAAAACCGATCTCGAAGAACGCCATAAATAAGCTTAAGCCAATACCTTCTGAAAGGGCGACTTTACGTTTTAATAAAACAAACAACGTCACCATGTGGCGGGCACCATATAGGGCGGCGCATAAGGCCAATATCTGGGTGCGCTGTGGATTGGGCCATTGGTAAAATGATCCAAAAGCCAGAATGAGACAAGTCGCTACGGATAAGGCGTGTAGAAAGGCAAAGATCGCTTTTTCTTTGAGGGAAGAGGCATGGGTGCGAAAGACACCGCCATAGCTTTTCTGCATTTTGCGACCTGCACTGTATTTGTAGGAAAAAGAGGTTTAAAGCCGAATATTACTCTTTTTTGTTTGGGATCTTCCAGTCTTAACTATTGTTAAAAAAAGACCCGTTTCCCGATCCGACAACAGGGAGGTGAAGCCGGATGAGAAAACGGGTCAGGAGGGGCTGTTTATTTTTGAAGGGCGGGATAATCCGTATAGCCTTTGTCGTTTCCTCCAAACAATGTGTCCCGGTCAAGTGGGCTTAGGTCCAATTGATGTTGTAAGCGATAAGGCAGGTCCGGGTTGGCGATAAAAGGACGGCCAAAGGCCACAAGGTCAGCAAGCTTGTCGGCAAGAATTTGGTTGCCCCGTTCCTTGGTATATTTGCCTGCAACGATGATTGTACCGCTGTAGACAGCGCGCAAGTCACGACGGAAACGTTCGGGGATGGTCGGCGCATCATCCCAATCGGCTTCAGACAGGTGAATATAGCTGATGCCGAGTTTTTCCAGTTCGACAGCGGCTTTCAGGATTGTGTCGATAATTTCAGGATCATTCATGTTGCGCTGGGTGATGAAGGGGGACAGGCGCACGCCGACGCTATGGGCGCCGATTTCCTCGCAAATCGCTTGAGCGACGTTGAGGAGAAAACGGATGCGGTTTTCTTGGCTGCCACCATATTCATCGCTACGGTGGTTTGATGTTTGTCTGAGGAATTGATCAATCAGATAGCCGTTTGCCCCATGAATTTCGACCCCGTCGAAGCCAGCTTCAATGGCGTTGCGTGCAGCCTGCACATAATCTTGCTCAATTTGTTTAATCTCTTCACGTTCTAGGGCGCGTGGAAGGGGGCTATCGACCATTTCACCCACGCCTGTTTCAGGGTTGACGACCCAGACTTGGGCGTCTGGGGACAGGGCGCTGGGGGCAACCGGTTTACCGTCGTCATGGAAGCTTTCGTGGCTCATGCGGCCCACATGCCACAGTTGGGAAAAGATACGCCCGCCTGCTTCGTGGACCTTTGAGGTGACGGTCTTCCAGCCTTTGATTTGGTCAGCGGTGAAAATCCCCGGCGTGAAGGAATAGCCTTTACCTTGCGGGGAAATTTGCGTGGCTTCAGAAATGATCAGGCCCGTGCTGGCGCGTTGGGCGTAATAGGCGGCCATCATCTCGTTGGGGATGTCACCGGGTTGTGTGGTTCTGGCGCGTGTCATCGGGGCCATGACAATGCGGTTGGGGAGGGTATTGTCCCCAAGTTGATAGGGGGTGAAAAGGGGATCGGTCATCTTCAAATTCCTTGTCATCAGAAAGGGGAATATTTGCTTGACGACAGAATGTCATTTACCGATCATGTAAACAATTAAGTGTTTTTTGAAATTATAATTTGGATTTGCCGAATAATGTTTCTAGAGAATTTGGCCCTTTTTCAACGGATTGTTGAAAAAGGCGGTTTGGCGGCCGCGGGGCGGGAAATGGGATTGTCACCTGCCACGGTGACGGAGCGTTTAAACGCGTTGGAAAGTTATTACGGGGCGACCTTGCTTAAACGAACAACGCGGGCCATCCATGTCACCGAAGAAGGGCGCACACTTCTGGACGGGGCCGCCCGTTTGCTGGCCGAAGCGGAGGAGTTGGAGGCGAGAATAAAAAAGGGCGTGGACCAAATTTCCGGTCCGATCCGTGTCAGTGCGCCTTTTGATTTGGGGCGCAACCGTGTCGCGCCTTTAATTGATCGTTTTTTATGCGTTTATCCCAATGTCACTGTCGATCTTCTGTTGTCAGATCAATATAACGACATGACGGGGGAAGGGATTGATTTTGCCGTTCGCTTTGGCTCTTTGCAAAGCAGTTCGTTAAAAATTAAAAAGATTGGTAGCAACAGCCGTATTCCCTGTGCCACCCCGCAATATATTGAAGAGTTTGGCGCACCCCAGTCACCGGCTGATCTGGAAAAACATAATTGCCTGGTGATGCGATTTGGACAGAACATTGATAACGAATGGCCCTTTAATGTGGACGGTCGTATCATCAAAATTCCGGTAAATGGGAACCGTATGTGTAACGATGGGGAGTTGGTGCGCGAATGGTGTTTGGCGGGATATGGCATCGCCTACAAATCCGATTGGGATATTAAGGAGGATCTGGACGCAGGGCGTCTTATTCCCTTGTTGCAAGACTATCTTGTTGCCCCGTCGCAAATACAGATCATTTATCCGCCATCGCCTGTTATGGCGCGCCGGGTACGGATGTTAATGGATTATATCGCGGACCAAATGCGGGCAGATCAGCCCGCGTTGGATCACCGGGGTTAAAAAAAGGTATGGAAATGACTTTAAAATCATCACGTTTGTTCTGGGGGAGCCTTGTGCTCTTGGGGCTTGCTGGACTTTGTCAGCTGATGGAACGCACATTTTATGGCGGGCTGGATGAAAACGGGGTTTTGCAAGAGAGCTTTTTTCTGCCGCTAAGCGTGATGCTTGGCATCGTGGGCTTGGTGCTTTTGTTGGCAAGTGTGTTTCGCTATATTTTTCGTAAGTGAAAAAGGTAAAGGGGGCTGTGGTGGCCCCCTTTATATTCAATAAAAACCCTTTAAGACGTTTTTGCCAATGACACGTCCGGTTTCTTGCAGTCTGTGTGCTTCGCTCAGTGTATCGACGCTGATGGAACCAAGATTGGCTGTGACGGTTGAAAGCAAGGTTCCGTTATCCAGCATTTCTGAGATGCGGGTCAGGATGTTATGTTGCTGATCGATGTCATCTGTATTGAACATGGATCGGGTAAACATAAACTCCCACGCAAAACGCAGTGCTTTTTGTTTGCCTGCTTTGATATCCAAGGTCACGGGATCATCAATAAATGCAATGGTGCCGCGGGGTTTGATCAAGCTTATAATCGCCTTTAAATGTCCATCCGTACCTGTGAGGGCGGCAACATACTTGGGGGAAAGGTTGAGGCTGGCGATCTGTCCATCCAAAGGTTTGCGGTGATTGATGACGTGATCAGCCCCCATCTTTTTGACCCAATCAATTGTATCGGGGCGCGATGCCGTTGCAATGACTGTGAGTTTCGTCAAGGTTTTTGCCAACTGGATGAGCAGGGAGCCAACGCCGCCTGCGCCGCCAATAACCAGCAAGGATTCCCCTTCGCCGCCATTTTCTGTAACGCCAAGGCTATCAAACAATAGTTCCCATGCCGTCAGGGCGGTCAGGGGGTGGCCTGCGGCTTCGGCAAAATCAAGTGTCTTTGGTTTTTTGCCGACGATCCGTTCATCAACGACATGTACGGCAGAGTTGGTGCCGGGGCGGGTGATGTCACCGGCGTAGAAGACTTCATCGCCAACTTTAAATCGGCTGGTGGCGGTGCCAACTTTGGTGACAATACCGGCAGCGTCATAGCCCAAAACCTTTGGGGTGTCTTCGGGCATGACGTTGGCGCGTAATTTGGTGTCGACGGGGTTCATCGAGACACCGTGGATTTCGACCTCAAGGTCATAAGGACCAAGGGGGGCGGGCTCTTGTTCAAATTCAATAAACTTAGCAGCGGCAACGGTGCCAGCTTTTGCGTATCCAATGGCTTTCATGTTTTGTCCTATCAAGTGAGGGGCGCTTTGGGAAAAGCGGATAGGTACTTTTAACATTTCAGATAAGCTTGATAATTGGTGTATTTTTGAAAAATTAATTCGGAAAATACGAAAGATAAAGACCTGTTCGGGTTTTCTTTCCAGATACAGTTGGAAAACGATCTCTAAGTGCTACATAAGTGAGGTGGTCGTAATCTTTAAAAGTCTTTTTAAATCAAGGGTTAATATGCTTAAGTTCTCTATTCTTAGTGGTTTTATATTATTGTTTTCCGGCTCAGTTTTAGCAGAAGCAAGCGGGCCAGACTTTTTTCAGGTGCGTGAGGGGGAGGTGGCAACCGTCTTCGATCAACCGGATAGCAGATCACACAAGATTGCCAGTCTCTATAGCTGGGATGGTGCGCTGGTGAATAAAGGTTGTCAGGGCGGTGCGTCGTTCGCTGAGTGGCAAAAAATGTCAGCTCAACAACGGGTGAAAGACGCAGCGGAACGCTGGTGTCACATCGAAAACGACGGTTTACAAGGTTGGGTGGCGAATACCAAGTTGCGGGAGAGCGCTGCCGCTACGGCCCCGACTTTTGCTTGTGAGGGGGACCAAATGTCACAAGTGGAAAAGCTGATTTGTAATGATCCTGATTTGATGGCCCGTGACCAAAAAATGGATGCTGTCTTTAAGAAAGCAGTGAGTAGAGCCCAAGCATTGGATGAGGGCGCAAGTCAGGCGGTCAAGACGCTTCAGGCCTATCAGCGGGGCTGGATTAAAGGCCGGAACGAGTGTTGGAAAGCGGCCGATGCCGTGAAAAACTGCGTACAAGATACTTATGACCGGCGAATTGCTCTGTTGGCGGGGCAATGGATGTTAGCGCACCCCTTCGCGGTGTATCACTACGTTTGTGAAGATATTAAAGCCAATAAGTTTCAGGCAACATTTTACGATACCTTCCCCTTGGGGAGTGTCGCAATCGAGTATGGTGATGCCCGGGAAATCTTGGTTGCAACGCCGGCAGCAAGTGGCAGCAAATACACCGGGAATGCCGGTAAAGTTTTTTGGAGTAAAGGTCAGGAAGCAACCTTTATCTGGGATCAAATGAAGCCTGCACAGTCATGTGTGGTTCAGGCGGATTGAGGATTGGCATGCAGAGGGACTGGAAGGTCTATTCCAGCTTTTCCAGTCCTTTGAGAAAGAGATTCCTGAGTTTGTGCATTTCTTCTTGGCTGAAGGTTTCGCCCAGAATTTGACGGTCCCCGATGGAGACGGCTTCCATCGCTTGTGCAGCGGCGTCTTCACCGCTTTTTGTCAGCTTGACCAGTTTGCTGCGTTTGTCTGTTTCATGCCAGACCCGTTCGATATAGCCATGTTCTTCCAGACTTTTGAGGAGCTTTGTCATCCCGCCGGAGGTAAGTAGGGCGGATTTATAAAGTTCCGTTGGCGTCAATTGGCGTGGATGGGGCAGGGCGCGCAGGGTGGTCAGGACTTCAAAGGCGGCGTGAGTGAGACCTAGAGGGGCCAGTTTTTCCTTAGCCTTGTTCATGATCAGGTCATTCATGCGGATCAGACACATAATCACATCATTTTCAACGCAGGACACCTCCGGCCAATGGGCGTCGATCAGGCTGAGTAATTGTTTAATGGCATATTTGTCTGTCATTGTGCCTCCTGAAAGCCACTATAAATCTTTCTTGCAAGATAGGTAGGTTTAATTTATCTATCTGGAAAGCTTTCTAGTGAGGTATGGGAAATGAGAACGCTTTCGGATCGTATCCGACATACAATGATGTTTGAGATTATGGCAATCTTGCTAACCACCTTTTTAGGTGGGTGGATTACGGGGCTGGAAATGGCCGAGATCGGTATGCTGGGTGTGTTCTTCAGTCTCATTGCGATGACGTGGAATTTGATCTTTAATTATCTCTTTGATCTCTGGAACAATAAATACCGTGATGCGCAGGCCAAGACAGTTATTTTGCGGGTTATTCACGCCAGTATTTTTGAAGGGGTGCTGTTTGTCATTGGCATTTTCCTCACCATGTGGTGGCTGGAGGTCGGCCTTTGGTATGCGATCATTCTGGACGCCGGGTTGTCCTTGTTCTTTTTGGTCTATGCGTTTTTATTTAACTGGGGCTACGATATTGTGTTCCCCATCCCACAGTCGACACAAGAAGAAGTCCCGGCGCAGTAAGAGGCTATTTAAGCAAGTTTGCTTGAGTTATTGCCCATAAATTCCATCAGACTGTTGTAGGAATCCTCAATGTGCTGACGGGTTAGGGCGGCGGCGCGATCCCCGTCGCCTTTTTCACAGGCTTCCAGAATTTCCATATGTTCTTTGCGCGCTTTCGTCATCCCGTCGGTAAGGACGAGCTGTGCGCGGATATAGGAATCGATACGGTCGCTGGCTTCATTGATAATTTTGAGGTGAAAAGGGCGGTTTGCCCCCATATAAAGCGCCTCGTGGAACTTCCGGTTCAACTCCCCCCATTTGGCAGAGTCGGTTTCTGTACTGAATTCTTCACAGCAGGCGCGCGCAATTTCCAAGGCTTCTTTGGAGATATTTTGCGCGGCATAGCGAACGACTGTGGGTTCCAGCAACAAGCGAATTTCATAAATCTCTTTAAATTCTGCGTCGGACAAGGACGAGACAATTGCGCCCTTATAGCGCTCATTTTTCACAAGCCCCTGAGATTCAAGCTTTTTTAGAGCTTCACGTACTGGAATGCGTGAGACATTAAAAATCTTGGCGATATTTTCCTGACGGATCGACTCGCCTGCTTTCATATTGCCGCTGATGATGGCATCGCGCAAAGCATCAAAGATAATATCCGACGATGAAGCTGTTTTAGCTAAGTCCACCGCGCGTTTTTTCAAGTCGTCGTACAAGGTTCATCCTTCCCAAAAGTCTGCCCTTTTTTGAATAAGCGACAATCGTTTCGATGTCAAACGAGATGGTGCTGTCAAAAATTTGTAAAAAATATATTGAATATTGTATCCAATATGCAATATGGTCAAATTCATCACCGATGTAAGAAGGCAAACAAAGGCTGCGCCATTGGTTCTGTTTTTAATGTGGAGGTTAATTTTTATGTTTAATCGGTTTATGAAGGCACTTGTTGTAGGTGCAGGCGTAGCGACACTGTTTGCGCAATCCCCTGCACAGGCGGATAAACTCGACGATGTGATTGATAACGGTGAACTGCGCTGTGGCGTGGTTCTGGATTTCCCGCCAATCGGCTACCGTGACTCAAATAATGAACCTGCCGGGTTTGATGTGGAATATTGTCAGGACTTGGCAAAAGCGCTTGAAGTAGAAGCGAAAATCATCCCCGCAACATGGGCGGAACGTCTGCCCTTGATCGTGACGAACCGCGCGGATGTGGTGTTTGGGGCAACATCTGACTCATTGGCACGTGCGAAGACGGTCGGTTTCACGATCCCTTATGCTATCTATTTTGCACAGGCTATTGTGGGTAAAGATACCGGCGTGACCACCTTTGAAGATCTGGCAGGTAAGCGCGTTGCCGCTGCTGTAGGGACTGCACCCGAGCAAGAATATTTGAAAATCGCTAAAGAGCGTGGCTGGGATAAAGACTATCAAGGCTATCAAAGTGAAAACGAAGTCTTTCTAGCTGTTGCGCAAGGCAAGGCAGATGTTGGTCTTACGACAAACACAGCCGTAAAACCTGTTGTTGATCAATATGAAACGGTCATTGCAGGCCCGCGCATGCCGTGGACAACAGATTACACATCCGTTGTAGGCCCGCGCAAAGACGTATCTTGGTTAAACTATCTCAATCTGTTTGTAACCCATCAGGTTCGCTCCGGTCGTTATGCGGAACTTTGGGGTAAGTATGTCGGTGGCGATGCCCCTGAACTGCGCATTCCCGGCGTAATGTACTAACCCTTTTCGGCGCCTGAACACACTCCCCCCATCCCCCCTTGTTCGGGCGCCGACCCCAAAGAGGTAGTTTTAATGGATTACAATTTTCATTGGCGACCCGTTTTTAACAAGCTCCCTGAGTTGTTAAGTGCCGGGTTGACCACCCTCGAAGTTGCCACCTTATCTATGATTATCGGCATTTTTTGCGGCCTGTTGCTGGCCATCGCGCGCATGTCGGATAACAAACTGATCCGCTGGCCTGCCACGGTCTGGGTTGAGTTAGCGCGCAATACACCAGCTCTGTTTCAGTTGTTTTTCTTCGGGTTTGGTCTGGGTGCTTTTTCAATCCACCTGTCGCCTTATTTTATCGTCGTTGCCGGACTGGCTTTCAATAACGCCGGATATCTGGCGGAGAATTTTCGCGGTGGTTTCCAAGCTGTGCCGGACACACAAATACGTGCCGCACGTTCCTTGGGCATGACCTCGACGCAGACCTATATTCGCATCGTTATTCCGCAGGTGTTGCGCATTGTGTACCACCCGATGACCAACCAGATGGTCTGGGCAGTGTTGATGAGTTCCCTTGGCATGATGGTCGGTTTTCGCGAACTATCTGGCGAGACACAGTTCTTCGCGTCAAAGACCTATCGAATGTTTGAATATTTCGCGGTTGCAGCCCTGATTTACTACGCAATTGTCAAAGTGATCCTTGGCGGTGCCAAGCTCGCATCCTTCAGACTGTTTAGATATTAAAGGAGGCCGAAAAAATGAGTAATACCGTATCCGTCTTTTCCGGTTTCCAGTTGAACGATATCTGGTTTATGGCAGAAGCTGCCGGGCGTACCATGTTGATTTCTGCGGTGTCTATCGTTGTCGGCACAATGGTTGGTATCGTGTGCGGCTGGGGAATGAATGCGGGCAACTTTATCGTCCGCAGTACCCTTGGCCCTGTGCTGGATCTATTTCGTAGTGTCCCGCTGTTGATCCAGTTGGTCTTGTTTTACAACTTCTTTCCGATCATTGGCTGGGCGTTGGACCCGTTTGCGTCCGGCATTTTTGTCCTGAGCCTGTACACTGCGGCCTTGGTGACCCAAGTGGCCCGTGCTGGCATTGACTCGGTTGGATTGCCCATGCGTCGTGCGTCGCGTTCTTTGGGGATGAGCTACTGGCAGGATATGCGCTATGTGGTTTGGCCCATTGGTCTGCGTGCGGTTTTCCCCGCTTGGGTTGGCGTGGCGTTGAGTGTGATGAAGGATAGCGCCTTGGTGTCCGTCCTTGGGTATGTGGAACTGCTGCGCGCTTCCCAAATCCTGATCACCCGCACGCAGGAACCGTTTCTTATTCTCGCGGTGGCAGGGGCGTTCTATTTCGCGCTTTCCTATCCGCTGTCCAAATACTCACAAAAGCTTGAAGAAAGGTGGGCCTCATGATCGAGATCAAAGGACTCCATAAATATTTTGGCGCGCTTCATGTTCTCAAAGGGATCGACCTGAATGTCGAAAAAGGTGAAGTCCTGAGCGTCATCGGGTCCAGTGGGTCCGGCAAATCAACCCTGCTGTATTGCATCAACGCTCTGGAAGAAATCCAGAAAGGGGCGGTCATCGTCGATGGGGTGGATGTCCATGCCAAATCAACCGACATGAACAAGCTGCGCCAAAATCTCGGCATGGTCTTTCAGCAGTGGAATTCTTTCCCTCATTTGACGGCGTTGGAAAATGTGGCCCTTGCCCCGCAGATCGTCAAAAAACATTCCAAGACCGATGCGTTGGCCATTGCGGAAAAACAGCTTCGCCACGTAGGTCTTGGGGAAAAATTAAACGTCTATCCGTCTGCCTTGTCCGGCGGACAACAGCAACGCCTTGCCATTGCACGCGCTTTGGCGATGGAACCTGAATATATGCTGTTTGATGAAGCCACATCCGCCCTTGACCCGGAACTGGTCGGGGAGGTGTTGGAAACCATGCGCATGCTGGCAGAAGAAGGCATGACCATGATTTGTGTTACCCACGAGATGGGGTTTGCCCGCGATGTCTCTGATCGTGTCGCCTATTTCCATCAAGGGGTCATGGAAGAAATCGGCCCGCCGGAGCAAATTTTCGGTGATCCAAAAAGCGAACATACGAAAAAATTTCTGGCTAATGTTCGCTAATTATGAAAACGTTTTAAAAAACCTATACTTATCAAAGAAGAGGAAAATACTATGTGGAATGGAATGATGCCTGCCGTCACAACAAAGTTCAAAGAAGACGGCTCCCTTGATGCCGCGGAAATGGAACGTTGTATCGGTTTGCAAATGGATGCCGGTAACGCAGGCGTTATCGTATGCGGCACGTTGGGCGAAGGCTCCATGTTGTCCCAAGACGAACGGATCGACGTTCTGAAAATTGCAAAAGGCGCATGTGGTGATAAGCCAGTCCTGTTGACAGTCAACGAAGCGGGCACCCGTGAGGCGTGCGAGCTGGCAGCCCGTGCCAACAAAGCTGGTGCAGATGGCCTGATGATCGTGCCGTCCCCGATCTATCACACAGACCGTCAGGAAACATTGGACAACCTGAACACCATCACACAAGCGGGCGATCTGCCAGTGATGATCTATTCCAACCGTGTGGCTTACCGTGTTGACGTGACACCGGAAATGATGATGGAACTGGCGAAAGATGACCGCTTTGTTGCGATTAAGGAAAGCTCCGACGATATCCGCCGTACAACGGAAATCATCAACGCCTGTGGCGATCGCTACAAAGTCTTTACAGGCGTAGATAATCTCGGCTTGGAAGCTTTGGCAATGGGCGCTGATGGTTGGGTGTCCGGCGTTTCCATCGCCTTCCCAGAAGAGAACCAGCGTATTTATGACCTGTTCCGTGCAGGCCGTATGGAAGAAGCCCGCGAGATTTATCGCTGGCTGCGTCCGCTGCTGGATCTTGATGTGTCTACAGCACTGGTTCAACAGATCAAACTGGCAGAAGCGATTGCGGTTGGCTCCACTGAACATGTCCGTGCACCGCGTAAACCTTTGGTGGGCGAGCACCGCGCATGGGTGGAAAAAGTGATCCGCGATCAGATCGCGTGCCGTCCTGACCTGTCTAAATATGCCCTTGCTGCGTAAGAAGGATTTGGCTTTATGACAAACTTTCCTAACCTGATCGGTGGGGAATGGACAATGGGGACGCAATCCGTCCCCAACGTCAACCCCTCGGATACAGCCGATGTGATCGGTCAAGCGGCCCGTGCGACAGCGGATGAGATGGATCAAGCCATTAACGCTGCCCATGAGGCACAAAAAGACTGGGCAAAGTCCACGCCGCAACAGCGCTTTGACGTGCTGGACGCCATCGGGACAGAAATTCTGGCCCGAAAGGAAGAACTTGGCGATCTGCTATCACGTGAAGAAGGTAAATCTTTGCCAGAAGGCATTGGTGAAGCTGCACGTGCAGGTCAAATCTTTAAATTCTTTGCCGGTGAAGCATTGCGCCTTGCGGGTGAACGTCTGGACTCTGTGCGTCCCGGTGTGGAAGTGGATATGCGCCGCGAACCTTTGGGCGTTGTCGGTTTGATCACGCCTTGGAACTTCCCCATCGCTATTCCGGCATGGAAGACAGCGCCTGCCATTTGTTATGGCAATGCGGTTGTCTTAAAAGCTGCAGAAGCGGTGCCGGGCAGTGCGTGGGCTTTGGCTGATATCATTTCACGATCCGGCTTGCCCAAGGGCGTGTTTAGTCTGGTCAACGGTCGGGGATCAGAGATCGGCCCCGTGATGATTGATCATCCGAAAGTGGCGGCAATTTCCTTTACAGGGTCCGTGCAAACGGGGCGTAGTGTTGCCCAAGCATGCGCAGTCAACTTTAAAAAAGTTCAGTTGGAAATGGGCGGTAAAAACCCCATGGTTGTGCTGGATGACGCTGACCTTGAAGTCGCGGTTGGGGCTTGCGTCAACGGTGCCTTTTTCTCAACCGGTCAACGCTGCACAGCCTCCAGCCGCATGATCGTGACAGAAGGCATCTATGATGACTTCGTCGCTGCTATGACAAAGGCCGTCAGCGCCCTTAAAGTCGGTGATGCGCGCGATGCGTCTACCCAAATCGGCCCAGTGATCGATGAACGCCAGCTTGAAAAAGATCTGGAATATGTCGAAATCGCAAAAGCTGAAGGGGCAACGCTGGCTTGTGGCGGGGAACGACTGGACGGCAACGGCTACTTTATGAGCCCGGCGCTGTTTACGGATACCCGCAATGATATGCGCATCAACCAAGAAGAAGTTTTTGGCCCGGTCGCAACGATCATAAAAGCCAAGGATTATGACGAGGCGCTAGCGCTGGCAAATGACACCGAGTTTGGTTTGTCTGCGGGGATTTGCACGACATCGCTTAAATATGCCACACACTTTAAGGCCAATGTGAAAGCGGGTATGGTGATGGTCAACTTGCCAACCGCAGGCGTGGATTATCACGTGCCCTTTGGCGGGACCAAAGGGTCCAGCTATGGTTCGCGCGAACAGGGGCGTTATGCGGCGGAATTTTATACCACCGTCAAAACGTCTTATACCCAAGCATAAGGAAACACCCATGGGGAAGTCAGAACATATCGTCGTAATCGGCGCAGGTATCGTCGGGCTTGTGGTGGCTGAAAAACTGATCAGTCAGGGCAAGCAGGTGACATTGGTGGAAAAAGAAAAAGTGGCGGCAGGGGCCTCGCAAGGCAATGCGGCTGGGTTGGCTTTTTCCGATATTATGCCGCTGGCTTCTCCGGGGATCGTCAAAAAAGCGATCAAGTGGTTTCTGGATCCTGTGGGGCCGTTTGCTGTGGTCCCGCAGGATTTGCCGCATACACTGGGCTGGCTGTTGCGTTTTTTAAAAGCCGCGCGTCCCGCCCAGTTTAAACGCAGTATTGATGTGCAGGCGGCCCTTATGCATCTGGGGCGCGATACCTTTGCGCCGATGTTAAAACGCACGAACCTTGACCATATGGTGCGCACCAACGGCGCGCTACATGTCTATGAAAGTCAGGCGGCATTTCAGGCAGATTTAAAAAACTGGCACTTCCGTAAAGAACATAATATCGACTTTGACGTCTATGAAGGCCAAGCGCTGCATGATTTCCAGCCCGGATTGGCGAAAAGCTTTGTTGCGGGTATTTTTGCCAGCACTTGGCAGTCCGTTTCCAACCCGCATGATTTTTGCCGCGCGATCCATGATTATCTGCAAGGCCAAGGCGTGCAGACGGTCTATGGGGAAGTTACATCCCTGTCTGATGGGCAGGTGAGCTTGGCAAATGGTGATAAGATTGCTGCCGACAAAATCGTTTTGGCAGCAGGTCCTTGGTCGTCACAGCTTAGCAAACAACTGGGTGATCCTGTGCCGTTGATTGGGGAGCGTGGGTATAACACGACCTTGCCCAAATCTGCGTGGCCTGAATTGGATCATACGCTGGTGTTTAGCGAACATGGCTTTGTGGCTGTACCCTTGTCGGATGGCGTGCGCATCGGTGGCGCTTCGGAAATTGCGAAGCTGGATCGACCCGCCAACTACAAACGATCAAAAACCATGCTGGCGAAGGCGCGAAAGTTATTGCCTGACCTCAAGGATCAGGACGGTGTGGAATGGATGGGCGCACGGCCTGCCATCCCGGATACGTTGCCTGTGATCGGTTATTCCACCAAATCTAACAACATCATCTATGCGTTTGGGCATGGGCATTTGGGCTTGACCCAGTCCAGTGCAACCGCCCAACTGGTTTCAGAACTTATTGAGGGGCAGGACACATCTATTGATGTGCAGGCGCTGCGTCCCAACCGTTTTTAAATTAAGGAAAAACAAAAATGGCAAGAAACACGTTTTTTTGTATCGATGGGCATACCTGCGGGAACCCCGTTCGACTGGTCGCAGGTGGTGGACCGGAGCTTAAAGGCGATACCATGTTGGAAAAACGCGCGCACTTTCTGGCAGAATATGACTGGATCAGAACGGGCCTGATGTTTGAACCACGTGGGCACGATATGATGTCTGGCTCCATCCTCTATACACCGACGCGCGACGATTGCGATGTCGGCATTTTGTATATCGAAACATCGGGCTGTCTGCCCATGTGTGGGCACGGCACCATCGGTACGGTGACCATGGCGATTGAAAATGGCCTCGTCAAACCCAAGACACCGGGGGTGTTGCGACTGGATACACCCGCAGGTCTGGTGGTCGCAGAATATACCCAAGTCGGGGAATATGTCGAGGAAGTCCGCCTGACCAACATCCCGTCTTTCCTTTATAAACAAGGGCTAAGCGCGGAGATTGAGGAATTGGGCGATATCTTTGTGGATGTGGCCTATGGCGGGAATTTTTATGCCATCGTTGATGCACAAAGCAATTTTCAGGACATGGCGGATTATACCGCAGGCCAGTTGATTGAATTTAGCCGTAAACTACGCAGCGCCTTGAACGAAAAGTACGAGTTTGTGCACCCGGAAAAGCCGGACATTAAAGGCCTAAGCCATATTTTATGGACGGGCAATACCACACAACCCGAAGCCACAGCACGCAACGCCGTGTTTTATGGCGATAAAGCGATTGATCGCTCCCCTTGTGGCACAGGGACGTCATCGCGCATGGCACAATGGGCGGCGCTGGGCAAATTGTCTGTGGGCGATGAGTTTATCCACGAAAGCATCATCGGCTCCATGTTTAAAGGCCGCGTAGAAGGCACCGCAAAAGTGGGGGACTATGACGCAATTATCCCGTCCATTGCGGGCTGGGCACGTCAGACCGGCACAAGCACCATCACGATTGATGATCGCGACCCCTACAAACACGGTTTTGTGGTGAAGTAACCATGCGCTCTTCAAAAGTTATTCATGTCGTCGGCTGCCATGCAGAAGGCGAAGTCGGGGACGTGATCGTTGGCGGCGTCGCCCCGCCACCGGGTGAGACGGTCTGGGAGCAATCGCGTTGGATTGCCAAAGACGATACATTGCGCAATTTTGTGCTGAACGAGCCACGCGGTGGGGTGTTTCGCCACGTCAACCTGTTGGTGCCTGCCAAAAATCCAGCCGCGCAAATGGGCTGGATCATTATGGAACCGGAAGACACGCCGCCCATGTCGGGATCAAATTCCATCTGTGTGTCCACGGTTTTGCTGGAAACAGGCATTATCCCCATGCAGGAACCTGTGACCCACATGACGTTGGAAGCCCCGGGCGGTCTGGTCAACGTGACAGCCGATTGCAAAGACGGCAAGGTAGAGCGCGTGACGGTCCAGAACGTGCCGTCCTTTGCCGATAAACTGGATGCCAAGCTGGAAGTTGCAGGCGTTGGCACATTGACGGTGGATACTGCCTTTGGCGGGGACAGCTTTGTCATGGCATCGGCAAAAGAACTGGGGTTTGAGATCAAACCCGATGAAGCCCGCGATCTGGCGGAAATGGGGATCAAGATCACGAATGCGGCTAATGAACAACTGGGCTTTCATCATCCCACCAACCCGGATTGGATCCATTTTTCCTTCTGTCAAATCCATGCCCCCATGATTGAGGAAGGCGGGATTAAGTCGGTTAAAAACACGGTTGTCATCCAACCGGGCAAGCTGGATCGATCCCCCACAGGGACAGGCGTGTCGGCCCGCATGGCGGTGTTGCATGCGCGTGGTTTGATGGATGTGGGGGAGAGATATATCGCCCGATCTGTCATCAATTCGCGCTTTGACGGGCGGATTGTCAAGACAACCAAAGTGGGTGACAAAGACGCGATTATCCCGGAATTGTCCGGTCGGGGCTGGATTACCGGCACCTATCAACATATGCTGGACCCAAGTGACCCGTGGCCCGAAGGGTATCGGATCGGTGATACTTGGCCCATGTTTAAGGAGGCATAAATGAGCGCACTATCTTTTATTCAAGCCGTTGAGGTGGAGCATCTGCTGTCGTGGAAAGGTGTCAGCGATGCGATGATCGAAGGCCATAAAAAGCCGCGCGCCGATATTGATGATATCCTGTTTAAACATGGCGAAGATGCGTTGCTTAACCGTGCTGCGTGGATCAAGGGTGCAGGGATCGGGATCAAGACGGCGACGATTTTCCCTGACAATAAAACCCGCACACCCACATTACCCAGCATCCATGCGGTCTTTACCCTGTTTGATGATGAAACAGGCGTGCCCACAGCCTTGATCGACGGGATCATGGTGACGAAATGGAAGACGGCTGGTGATAGTATCCTTGGTGCGCGTTTGCTTGCCAGAGCGGATAGTAAAGTGCTGGTGATCGTCGGGGCAGGGGCAGTTGCAGACTCCCTCATCGATGCGTATCGGGAAGTTTTCCCAAATCTGGAACGTATCTTGGTTTGGAACCGCACGTTCGCCAAAGCGCAGGAACTGGCAGATAAAAAAGGTGTTGAGGCCGTGGAAGATTTACCAACTGCCTTGGCCCAAGCTGATATCGTTTCGTCCGCCACCATGACAGTTGAGCCGTTTTTGGAAGGGGACTGGATCAAGCCCGGAACCCACGTTGATTTGATCGGGGCGTATCGACCAGACATGCGCGAAGCCAAAGACAGCCTGATCACCAAAGGCAGCCTGTTTGTCGATGCGCGTGAAACCACATTGCATGATATTGGCGAGCTGATGATCCCGCTTAAAAACGGTGTCTTAAAGGAAGAGGACGTCAAAGGTGATTTGTATGATCTGTGTAATGGGGCAGGCGGGCGCACCAGTGCAGATGAGATCACCATCTACAAAAATGGTGGCGGGGCGCATCTGGATTTGATGACCGCACTTTATATCCAAAAGACAGCAGGTTAAGACATGCATTATCCCTCCATTTTCAATGATGCAATCGGCCCCGTTATGCGCGGGGCGTCAAGTTCTCATGTTGCCGCGGCCCATCGCATTGGCGCATTGGCCCGTGATTATATGGACGGGGATTTTGATACGGTCCTGATCGAATATGACCCGAACGGATCGCTGGAGCCAACCCACGAAAGCCAAGGCTCCGATATGGGGTTGTTTACCGGATTGATGGGCTGGCCTGTAACCGATGAACGTATGGCAGACTCCCGCACTTATCTGGAAGAAACGGGCGTGTCGGTCGACATCCGCATTACCGATTATGGTGCAACTCATGAGAATACTTATAAGCTGACCTTGGCAAGCAAAGATCACACGCTGTGTATGCTTGCGATTTCAACGGGCGGGGGGATGATTGAGGTCATTGAGATCAATGGCACTAAACTCTCGATTTTCGGGGACTTCTACGAGACATTGGTGGAAGGGGATGCACCGGACGTGGAGGCCGATTATATCTTGCCGCGTGGGGGCTTTACCCAGATTAAAAGTCAACAGCCGCTGGATTTACCTAACGCGCGCACCATGGCCCCTGTCTTGCCGATTGCATCACGCAAAGACCTGACGGTGCCCTTTTGTGATACCACCAGTCTGTTGGCCTATAATCAGGATAAGGATTTAAAGTTCTGGGAATTGGCACTTGCGTACGAAAGTGCACGTGGCGGCCTTTCGAAAGAAGATGTCTTTGAAAAGATGCGCGATATTGTGCAGATTTTGGATAAATCTATCGCAGATGGTATTAATGGCACCAGCTATCAAGATCGCATTTATCTGGCCCAAGCCCCGCTTTATAAGAAGAAAGCGGGCAGCAATAACTTCATGGATTTGGGCTTGCAAAATGATGTGATCTTGGCGGTCACGGCCTTGATGGACGTTAAAAGTTCCATGGGGGTCATCGTTGCGGCCCCGACAGCGGGGTCTTGCGGGACATTGCCGGGCTGTGTGCTAGGTGTAGCAAACGCGCTGAACATGACAGAAGATCAAAAGGTCAAAGCCATGCTGGCAGCAGGCTTGATCGGGGTCTTTATCGCGCGGATGGCCACCTTTTCAGCAGAAATTGGCGGCTGTCAGGCCGAAACCGGATCAGGATCAGGCATGGCGGCGGCGGGGCTTGTCACCTTGTTTGACGGTAGTGTGGATCAAGCCATAGGGGCTGCGTCCATGGCGTTGCAAAATACGTTTGGGCTGGTCTGTGATCCGGTGGCAAACCGTGTGGAGGCCCCTTGTTTGGGTAAAAACGTGCTGATGGCGGGCAATGCGCTGTCAGCCGCGAATATGACCTTGGCAGGGTTTGACGCGCTTATTCCGTTGGATGAGGTGATCGTTGCCATGCATAAGGTCGGACAGGCGATCCCGTGTGAATTGCGCTGCACAGGCAAGGGCGGTCTTGCCATGACGCCGACTGGACAGCGCTTGTTTAAACAGTTTAACTGAGCTTAGCGCATATACACAATCTTTGAGGCCAATCCGTTTAATCGGGTTGGCCTTTTTTGTTTTGTCATAAATCTTTAACCCGAAACCACAAAAACTTTCATATGAAGCTCGTATGCTTTCGTTCGAAACAAAAAGAACGTGTGGGCCGTAATGCAGCTATCTGAAAGACAACAAGAAATTTTACGCCGATTGCGCGATGAAGGCGGGACGGTGTCCAGCAATGTGCTGACAAACAGTTTCGATGTCTCCGTGCAGACTATCCGAAAAGATTTAAACGAACTGAGCGACCTTGGTTTGGTCAAGCGTGTCCATGGTGGGATCACCTTGCCGGTGCAATCTAATAACCTGTCGTTCCAAAACCGCCAGATCATTAATCATCAAGCGAAAGAGATGATCGCACGCACATTGGTGGACGATATCCCCGAAGGCGCGAGCATCTTTTTAGGGATTGGCACAACACTGGAAAAAATCGCCGAAGCCTTGTTGCATCATCCCGGTTTGACCGTCGTAACGAACAACCTGAACGCCGCGCTGATCCTGTGTGGCAACGATAAGGTCAAGACCTATCTGGCAGGCGGGCGTGTGCGGGTGGCTGATCAGGACACGATGGGGGAGGAAACGACCGCCTTCTTTCGAAAGTTTCAGGTCAGCTACGGTATTTTTGGGGTCGGCGGTATTGGGGAAAATGGCGCGTTGCTCGATTTCTCCCCCGAAGAGTCTCATATCTCCCGCGCGATTTTGGAAAGTTGCGAAAAACGCATCCTTGTTGCCGATAAACGCAAATATATGCGCAGTGCGCCTGTGCGCACGGGCCTTTTGAGCGAAGTAAACTGTTTTTATATCGATGAACTGCCCGAAGGTCTGGACGATCTGTGCCGTGATGCGGACGTCAAGGTGATCGAATGTTCTGCGCAAACCGGAGGGTGCGGCAAATGAGCTATATTTGCGTCAAAGGGCTGACCAAACGCTATGACGATGTGGTCGCGGTCGATAACATCAGCTTTGAAGCCGAAGAAGGCGAGTTTGTCGCGCTGCTTGGCCCGTCAGGCTGTGGTAAATCCACGACCTTGATGATGTTGGCAGGGCTAGAAGACCCCAGCGAAGGCAGCATTGTCTTTAATGGGCAGGATGTGACCAAGGCTGCACCGGGTAAGCGTGGCTTGTCCATGGTCTTTCAATCTTACGCGCTATTCCCGCATCTGAGCGTCGGGGAGAATATCTTGTTTGGATTAAAAGCGCGTAAGGTTTCGAACAACGAAAGAAATGCGCGGCTGGAAGAGGTTCTCGACCTCGTAGATTTGCGCGCCCACGTCAATAAAAAGCCGGGACAACTGTCCGGCGGGCAGTGTCAGCGCGTTGCTTTGGCACGGGCCATTGTGTCGCGTGCCCCGATCTGTTTGATGGATGAGCCGTTATCCAATCTGGATGCCAAGCTGCGCAACGAAATGCGCACGGAAATCCGCGCCTTGCAGAAAAAACTGGGTTTGACCGTCATCTATGTCACCCACGATCAGGTGGAAGCCATGAGCATGGCAGACCGTGTGATCCTGCTTAACCAAGGGCGGATCGAACAAAACGGCAAACCCGAAGACCTTTATAATAAACCGGAAAGTACCTTCGTTGCTGGCTTCATCGGGCACCCGCCCATGAACCTGATTGCAGATGCGCAAATGGTGTTGGGCATTAGGCCTGAACATATCGCGCTGTCAGAAGGCGCGGGCCTTTCCACCTCAGTTATCAACTGCGACTACCACGGGGCAAATACCCTGATCGCCGTTGATTATCGTGGTCATGCCTTGAAGTTTATCCTTCAGGGTCACCACAACCATCCTGTCGGCACACCGCTAAACATCCAATGGCAACGCGGGCAGGAACATTACTTCTCCGACCAAAATGGCCGTCGACTGGCCGTCCCTACTGTTTCTCATTTTTTAACTGAAGGATTATCCTAATGTTGCGTTTTGCAAAGACAGGTTTGCTGGCAGGTATGCTGGCGGCATCTGTTTCCACTGTTTCCTATGCGAAGACAGAACTGACAATGTATTACCCTGTTTCCGTTGGCGGTCCGTTGACCAAAGTGGTCGACGGTATGGTCAGTGAGTTTGAGGAAAAAAACCCGGATATCGACGTAAAAGCAATCTATGCGGGTAACTACAACGATGCCCGTATCAAAGCTTTGGCTGCGTTGAAAAGTGGTGAACCTGCACAGTTGTCCGTTATGTTTTCGATCGACGTGCACGAACTGATGGATCTGGGGACAATCATCCCATTTGATGAAGTCGCAACCACGGAAGAAGACAAAAAGTGGCTGAAGAGCTTCTATGGTCCATTGATGCAAAACGGTATGGTTGACGGCAAAACCTATGGTGTGCCGTTCCAACGGTCCACCATTGTGATGTATTACAACAAAGACCTGTTCCGCAAAGCGGGCCTTGATCCAGAAAAAGCCCCGCAAAACTGGGACGAGCTGGTCAGCATGGGTAAAAAACTGACCAAAGACGGTCAGTGGGGTGCGATGATCCCGTCCACAGGCTACCCATACTGGATGTTTGGTGCCTTGACCAAGCAAAATGGCGAAGTTCTGATGAACCAAGCGGGTAACGAAACGTACTTCGATAAAGACGGTGTCGTTGAAGCGTTGGAGTATTGGAAGTCACTGGGCAGCGAACATAAGATTATGCCGACAGGCACAATCGAATGGGGCACCTTGCGTCAAAACTTCCTTGAGCAAAAAACTGCAATGATGTGGCATTCCACAGGCAACCTGACGGCTGTTAAGAAAAACGCGACCTTTGATTTTGGTGTTGCAATGTTGCCGAAAAACAAAGAGTTCGGCTCCCCAACCGGTGGCGGTAACTTCTATCTGTTTAAAAAATCCACACCGGAAGAACGTCAGGCCGCGCTGAAACTGGTCAAGTTTATGACTTCGCCAGAACAAGCGGCAAAATGGAGCATCTCAACGGGCTATATGGGCGTCAGCCCGGCGTCTTATGACACACCGGAACTGAAAGCCTATGTGAAAGAATTCCCGCCAGCAGCCGTTGCGCGTGACCAGTTGGAACATGCAACTGCAGAACTGTCTACTCATCAGGCAGGCCGTGTACGCAAACTTTTGGATGACGCCATCCAAGCGACACTTAGCGGTCAATCTTCTGCGAAGGACGCGCTTTCTTCTGCCCAAAAGCAGGCTGAACGTATCCTGAAACGCTACAAATAAGACCTTTCGACACAGGTGTCCTTGTTGATCCGGCAAGGGCACCTGCTGCGAACGAGATGAGAATGAAAAAAACAAATGTAATACAGGCTTGGTTGTTGCTGTTGCCCGCACTGGTGTTGTTGGTGGCCTTTACCCATTTGCCAACCATTAAGACCATTTGGCGCAGCTTCTTTTCCATTGGGGAGCGCACGGATACGGGGTTTGTTATTGATAACTACCAGTATCTTTGGGAAGATGACGTCTTATGGCAGGTCTTAGGCAATAGCTTTTGGTATCTGATCGGCACCGTGCCGACCTCCATCATTATTGCTTTGACCATGGCCTTGTGGGTGAATAGCAAACTCAAAGGCCGCAGCTTTTTGCGCTTGGCCTATTTTACGCCAACTATTCTGCCGATGATTTCTGTTGCGAATATCTGGCTGTTTTTCTATAGCCCGGAAATTGGCTTGTTTAACACCGTGCTGGGTTGGTTTGGGCATGATGGCTATAATTGGTTGGGCGATCCTGAAGTGGCGCTGACCAGCATCATGGTCATGACCGTTTGGAAAGAGGCCGGCTTTTTTATGATCTTTTATCTTGCTGCCCTGCAAGGTATCCGACCTGATCTTTATCAGGCCGCCCGTTTAGAAGGGGCTGGGTCGTTTACCATCTTGCGGCGCATTACCTTGCCTTTGTTGATGCCGATTACTTTGTTTGTGCTGGTGAATGCGATCCTGAACGCCTTTAAGATGGTGGATCATCTGTTCATCCTGACCAAAGGCGGGCCGAACAATGCCAGTAACCTGTTGCTTTATTATATCTATGAAAATGCGTTCAGCTTCTTTGATACGGCCTATGCGTCTGTTTTGACGGTCCTGTTGTTGCTGATCCTTGTTTTGTTGGCCCTGTTCCAGTTTGGTGTCCTTGAGCGCCGCATCCATTATCGGTGAGTGATCCATGTCTAAACTTTCAAACCTATTTATGACCGTTTGCGCGTGGGCGCTGGGGATCGCGTGGATATTGCCGTTGCTTTATGCTTTCTGGGCGGCCTTTCATCCCGCTGAAACGGCGACATCGTTTGATCTTACCGCACCCTTGACCTTAGAAAACTTTAAGACCGCTTGGCAGCAAGCCCCGTTCTTAAGCTACATGATCAATACGGTGGTGATCACCCTGATGATCCTCATTGTGCAATTGGTGCTTTGTACCTTGGCAGGATATGCGTTGGCGCGGATTGAATTTTGGGGCAGGGGCGTTGTCTTCGCCCTGATCCTGATGCAGTTGATGGTCGTGCCGGAAATCCTGATCGTGGAGAACTATCAGACCGTGGCTTCCCTTGGTCTGGTTGATACTTACCTGAGCGTGGGCTTGCCATATTTTGCCAGTGCGTTTGGTATCTTTTTGCTGCGACAGACCTTTATGACAGTCCCGCAAGACCTTGAAAATGCAGCCCGTATCGAAGGGTGTTCGCGCCTACAAATTATCTGGAAGGTCTATGTGCCTTTGGCGCGCCCGACCTATCTGGCTTTTGCCTTGGTGTCGATCAGTTATCACTGGAACAATTTCCTCTGGCCGTTGGTGGTGACGAATACGGAAAACAGCCGACCGCTGACCGTGGGGATGGCGATTTTTGGGGCGCCTGAGTCGGGTGTGGATTGGTCCATCGTCTCCGCCGGGACGCTGATTTCCATTAGTTTGTTGCTGGTCTTGTTTTTGATCTTCCAACGTCAATTTGTGCAGTCCTTTATGAATAGCGGGATCAAATAATGCGGATACAAAGCTGGAATATTCAAAGCACCCGTGGCTGTGACGGGCGTTTTGACGCCGTGCGCATCGCTGACGTGTTAAAGACAGACGGCATTGGGGATGTGATCTGCTTGCAGGAAGTCTCGCGCTGGTTTGCAGACTATGGCGGGGACGATCAACTGGCGTTTTTTAGCGAGGCGTTTCCCGATCATCTCGCGATCTGGGGGCCGGTGATGAGCCGAAAACCAAAGGGGCAGGGACGACGGGAGTTTGGCAACCTGACCTTGGTGCGCCCTGAGCTTTTGGAAGATTATCGCTTACACCTTCTGCCTGAACCGGTGGTAAACGGTGTTTATCAAATGCCACGGGGATGTGTTGAAGTGCGTTTACGTTATAAGGGCGATGTCCTGAGCATTTTAAACACCCACCTTGCGTACCATAGTCAAGGCGAACGGGTCGCACAGGTCCGCTTTTTGACAGAGCTGAAACGCAACGGCCTTGGGCGCTACATGGCAAACCGTGCGCAATCGGGGCAGGCTGCCTATGAGGTTTTGGTGGACCCGAAGCATTATATCCTGTGTGGGGACTTAAACCTGACGCCGGACAGCCGGGATTATGAGGTCTTGACCCAGGAAGGCATGTGGCAGGACAGCTGGACACATTTATATGCAGAGACTGCGCATGCGCCGACCTGTGGTATTTTTGATCAGGATCAGTGGGGCGAAGGGCCACATTGCCGCGACTTCTTTTTTGTAACGCCTGAGCTTACAAATGATCTGGAAAAGATGTATGTCAATCAACAGACAGACGCTTCAGATCATCAGCCTATCTATCTGGAAATAAGAGAAGAATAAAATGAACACACATTCCCCAAGACCGATAAGCAGCTTTGACCATAGTGGGATCAAAGTTGTTTTTACGGATATCGACGATACGCTGACATGGGAAGGGCGCTTGCCGGTTGAAACGTTTAATGCCCTTCAATCCTTAAAGGATGCCGGGATTATTGTGGTGCCTGTCACGGGGGCCAGTGGCGGTTGGGCGGATTGTATTGTGCGCACCTGGCCTGTGTCATCCTTGATTGCCGAAAACGGGTCTTTCTGGCTGGAACAGCGCCCTGATAATTTTGTGGAACGTCATTTTTGGTATGACGAACAAAAGCGGGCGGAGAACTTTGTGGCGTTGCGTACGCTAGGCGCGGAATTTAAACAGGCCTTCCCGATTATTGATTATACGGTGGATCAGGATTTCCGGTTGACGGATATTGCCTTTGATATCGGTCAGCAGGTGCATATTGATCCGGCAATCGCCCAAGAGGCAACGGACTGGTGGCATCAGCATGGGGTATCTGCGCGCCTTAGCTCCATTCATATCAATGTGTGGGTCGGGGATTATTCAAAGGCAGCCATGGCGTTGCGTTGGCTGGAAAATCATCCGCATATTGATGTTGAGGACTGTGTGTTTATCGGTGACTCGTTAAATGATGATACCATGTTTGCAACGTTTCCGGTGTCTGTTGGCGTTGCGAATATCGAGCGTTTTTTGGATAGAATGGACCATAAGCCAACGTATATTACGGAGAATATGGGGGGCTATGGGTTCTGTGAGCTGGCCAATATTTTGTTGAATATTAAATAAGATCATCAAAAAGCCCGACAAAACGGGATGTCGGGCTTTTTGATCAGGTTTTACCCGATAAATTGGCTGTGATTATCAAACCGCAAATCATGCGTTTGGCTTGCCCCATTGAGGGTACGTAGGACGCCATCGCCAGAGGTCAAAAGAAAACTGTCTTGGCGGGCGTAGGCGACCCCGCAGACGTCCTTTTGATCTATCTTATGTGGCGCTGTTTTATCCCAGACATACGCGCAGCCCCCACGTGGGGAAGCAACACAGAGGCTGTCTGGCGTTGCGCGCACACTACCGATATAGCCGTTAAAAATACGCCAGCCTTCTTGAGGGGCACTCAGGGGAGTTAGAGTGTCGTTTTGTGTTTTCCAAACCAATGGCAAATCACGGCGGTTTTTTAATTGGTCCTGTAAACCGATAAAGACCTGTCCATCAGCCGTCATGTCCATATGGCGGATGGACAACTGATTGAGTTTCTCCGGCAGGTGATGCTGCTTGGTGATTTTGCCTGTACGCAGATCAAGATAACTCAGGTTTGGTTGCATATCGTCAATATTGAGTTTTGCCCGCCCCATATTGGGATGAGTCAGGATGCCACCGTTAGAGATCACCAGCGTATCTTGGGCGCGTTTCATTTCATGAGGACCGATGCCGCCGCTTGGCATTTCCCCGACACGTTTGAAGTTTTGCGTGACATCATAGGCACCAATGACACCAATTTCATCATCATAGGCATTTTCGGTGGTGTAATAGGTATTTCCATCGGCAGAAAAGACGCCATGACCATAAAAATGTCGTCCCTCTGCACTGGAAATGACAGTTACTTTTTGCTGATCCAGATCAAAGACAAACATCTCCGTATCCGGGCGGCGCGAAGGTGCAACGATGAGGGGGTGAGTCGGATGTTTGTAAATCCCGTGTAGGCGAAGCGGCGTGTAAAACAGTATCTCGGCACTAAGGTCGGGCGCAATATGGGCAACGCCATATCTGCCTTCTTTGTCCATAAACCCACTGAGCCAACCCGTTAAAGGGGCTGCGGCTTTGGCAGAGTAGGGGAAAAGAACGGCCCCTAACCCTGCGGCGCTAACGCTTAAAAACTGTCGTCTGCTGATCATGGCTTTAGTCACCGTCCAAGCTGTTAAAGCCGACCGTCAGGCCCAGATGTTGGGTGAATTCTTCGACAATCAGGTTGCGGGTTTTAGAGATTTCGTCGCGGAATGTCAGGATTTTTTTGCGTGCTTCTTCGTCAGTGACCGCATCTTTCAAGGGCGAGGGGAGCGTGCTTGCCAGTTGGACAAATTTGCTCAATTGCTGTTCGGTTTTTTCGGCACTTTTTTCAGGTAGGAAACTGACAAAGGGGAGTGCCATCGCCCGCAGGCTTTTTGCGCTTTGTTGGATGTAGCGGGTGGAGCGCAGGCTGCGCCAGCCTTCAGCGCGTTTGCCATTCGCTTTTTTAAGGTTTGATCCCATGGGGAGTGCGATTTTTTGATCGCTGATCATTTGAAAGCCGGTCAGGAGTTCCGTAAACAGGCGGATGGCAACTTCGTCGTTTGATTCAAAAAAGATCGGGTGGGCGCTGCCTTCTTTAATGTTGGGCAGGGCCGCTTTCCAATCTTTCAGGGTGCCGTTTGCGATTTCCTCAATATTGTGAGCAATGGCTTTACCGAGTTGGCAGCCATAGTCATCCTTGATCGCATCTGTGTAAAGGATACGTTCCAGGGCGGGGAGACCTTGCAAGGCAACACTGGCGCCGGTGATCTTTTTTGCGCTCAGTAAACTGTTATCTTTATCGTTTAGGGCTTTGTTCAGACTTTTGCCAACCGCATTGCGGCGTTCGGGCCAGTGATACAGGCGATCGCGACGTAAAAGGAGGGTAATGGGACCAAAATTGATATGTTGCACCGCCGCCCAAGCATCCGAGGTATTGTGAAAAAGCGGCTTTAAGGTATCGCCATTGCAGGTCTTATCCCACGCGTCGGCTTGTATTTTTGCCTGATGAGAAAACACGTCATAGGACGGGATGACAAAGTCCTGAACAACCTTTAAGGAAAGTTCCTGCGTCGAGGGGGCCGCTTGGCTTATGGTCGGAGTGAGCAAAAGCAAGGATAAGGCGAATAAACGTTTCATCTGAATGTCCTTAGAGGCTGTTTACAAAACGGAGCAGGTTGAATTTATCTGTTTCAGACAGGCTGTTAAAGCGATCTTTGGCATTTTGCGCTTCCCCGCCATGCCAGTTGATGGCTTCTTCAACGGATTTGGCCCGTCCATCATGGAGAAAGAGTTTGGTATCGCGCGTTCCCCACAAAGGTTGCGTGCGCCATTCCCGACCTGTGGCATCGCCTTCGCGGATCCCGTCAGCCAAGCCGTCCCCCATGTCATGCAGTAACAGGTCGCTATAGGCGGTGACACTTTGTCCATCTTTGGTGGGTAAGCTGGGGATATGGCAATCTGCGCATCCGGTTTTTGCGAAGAGCCCATCATCAGACAACGCTGTCGGGGCAGGGGCTTTTAGTCTTTGTAAGTAGGTGGTGATGTAGCCCAGCATTTTGCTGTCAATTTCAAGGCCTTCAAACATTTCTGTGCCGCCGTGGGGCTGGGCAAGGCAGTCTTTTTGGGCTTCGGTACAATCTCCATAATGGTTGGGGTTGACCGGCGTAGACATGCCGATGTCGTTTGAAAAGGCATTCCCTGCTTGGATGTACAGACTGGGGGCCGTGGCCTTCCAGGCAAACCGACCGATTTTACCATCGATGATATTCGGGCGACCGGAAATGCCGTTGTTGTCTGTATCATCCGGGTCAGCATTGGCAAGGATGGTATCGTCGCTGACCTTTTCCAGCAGGCCAAGGCCATGCAGCGGTTGGGATAATCTGCCAGCGTAGTTTGTGTCTTTGGCCATGGGGCCGTAGGCGAGATCGCGGATGTCATAATAGCCATCTTTGTAAAGAACATGCGCTTCGCCCGAAAGGCCGTGGACGGCATTGGTCTGTAATTGTCGCCCGTAGACTGGATCGGGGCCGCCTTTTTCATTACCGATCCGAATGACGTAGCCAAGGCCGCCGATTTCGCCTTTGTCGTTTAAAGTGATTTCACCACGCCCGTTTTTGGGATGGCAGGCTAGGCAGGAACGGGCGTTGAACAAAGGACCCAGCCCGTCTGTGGCTTGGGTGGAAGACGGGGCGGAGGTCCAAGGGCGGTCAAACAGGGCTTTACCCATTGCAAAGTCCAGATCACCAGCATGGCTTGGCGGCGTAAAAAACACTAGTCCAAGGAGAGGGAGAACACGTTTCATAGGGGGTAGTCTCAAGAGCTTTGCGTTTGTATTTTTGTTAGAATGTGAAAACGGGAAAAGCGCAGCCAATGGCTACGCTCTCCCCGATAACAGTCTTGACGGGCACAGGTATGGTGTGTCTCCGTTTCCCGTACCAAACCAAGATGTCATCAAGTCTTAGTTGACGCTGGTCGGGTTATCGAGACTATCGGACCCTTCCACGTCAATTTTAAGTCCGAGGTCAGAAACAACCTGTTCAATGCCGCGCGTTTGGGCGACGAGACCGTCAACAACATCCAACAGGATTTTGTTTCCTTCCGGGTTGTTCGCACCCAGCATTTGGTCGTAGGCCATTTTACCGCTGTCGGCTGTATCTTTCATAACCTGCATTTTCGCGTTTGTGTCGGCAAGTAGACCGGACAGGCGCTCGTGCGCTGCAGGGGATTTGGCTTGGGTCAGGTCAGCAAGGCTTGGGCCAAACAGAACGGAGCCATCGATACGCGTGTAGCGACCGTTGTAAATCGCGTTCATGCCAACTTGGTTGTAGTAGTGTGAGTTGTGGGTATTGTCGGAGAAGCAATCATGCTCTTCTTCCGGATCATGAAGCAACACACCTAGCTTCATGCGCTCACCAGCAAGTTCACCGTAAGACAGGGAACCCAGACCGGTCAGGATCGTTGCCAAAGCATCCTCTGGGGATTTGGACAGGATGTCTTTGCGCGCTTCGCCACCATCGGCCCACGCGGCAACAATTTCTTCAAGGTCGGTGATTAACAGGTCTGTTGCTGCTGTCAAATACTGTACGCGGCGATCACAATTCCCGCCTGTGCAGTTTTTGGTGTCAAAGTCAGTTGCCGGGCGGTTGCCAGCACCAGCGTTTGTCCCGTTCAGGTCTTGGCCCCACAGCATAAATTCAATAGCGTGGTAACCTGTGGCAACGTTGGACTCGACTTCTTGCGCTTCGTGCAGGGAGCCTGAGAGCAATTCCGGCGTAATTTTTGTTGCATCAATTGTGGTGTTGCCAAGCTGGAATTTCTCGTTTGCAATCACGTTCAATGTGTAGGCCGGGTTTTCATCGGAAGACTGCCCGTAAGAGGCATCCACATAATCGATCAAACCTTCGTCCAGCGGCCATGCGTTGACTTTACCTTCCCAATCATCAACGACAGCGTTACCGAAACGATAGCCTTCTGTCTGTTGATAAGGGACGCGTGCTGCAATCCATGCTGTACGCGCAGCTTTCAAGGTCTCTTCAGTCGGGTTCGCGATCAGCGCTTCTACAGCTTTTTTAAGCTGGCGTGCTTCGTCAAGGGAGTCCTGATACATCGCCAACGCGATATCGGAGTAGGTCTTGACGATTTCCTGCGGGGCAGGTGCTGCTGCGTGTGCAAAGGAGGCAGAAGCGATCATGACAGTCGCAAGTGCAGTGGACTTGAGCAGATGAATAACCTTCATGGATAAGCCTTTATTTAATAATGAATATCAATTGCATAATTCCTAAGGTAACTAAGAACCATTTGCAACAATTATTTGTGGGTATTTTTAATTTTCCAACAGATGTTCATATCGGGCGTCGGTCAGAGTTTTCATAAACGCGACCAATGCATCAATCCGCTTGCTGTTCAGCGCATCACCGATCTCTAGTTCTTTTAAGGAAACTGTGTCTGCGACCTCAGGCTCACCCCATGGTTGCTTGCTTTCCGGGTTGATCTGGGACGGTTGGGAACGGGAATTATATTTGTTGTAGAATTTAACCACGGTGCGTAGGTCTTGAAAGACGCCATTGTGCATATAGGGGCCGGTGACAGCGACATTGCGCAGGGTCGGGACTTTATATTTGCCCTGTTGTGCTTCATCTTTAACGGCAGGATTCGCGAGTAATCCGTCGTCAACCAGTGTCGCAGACACACCATTCAAAGCTCTTAAGGCGGTGTTCGCCGGCACGCCGATGTTGTGATATTCATAATTGCTGAAGGTTTCTTTCTCAGCGCCCGGCAATTTGCGCAATTGATGGCATTGGTTGCAGTTGGTGAACTGTTGGGAGAAAAAGAGGATTCGGCCCAATTCTTCCTGATCCGTCAGTTTGACTTCGCCGCGCAGATATCGATCGTATTTGGAGTCGAAGGGCGAAAACTCTTCAGTCTGTTCGTAGGCTTGAAGGGCCTCGGTCATTTTAAGGTAGGCTTTATCGACGTCCTCAAAGATATCTTTGCCAAAAAGAGCCTGAAAACTTTCAACATAGGTGTCGTTTTCTTTTAGGCGGGCAATGGCTTCCTGTTTGCTGGCAAGACCCATTTCAGCGGGGTTGAGGGGCGGGCCACCCGCTTGATCAGCCAGCGTACCTGCGCGGCCATCCCAGAATTGTCCGCCGACATAGGTTCCGTCTTTGGTTTGATGAAAGGCGGGGCTGAAAGCGGCATAGCTTGCGGTGGGGGCTTGCCGATCGCCCAAGGATTGTGCGTCATCGCCAAGAGAGGCCATTTTTTTTGCACCGTTGTCGCGTGGATCAACAAAGCCTGCTTGTGGGTCGTGACAGGTTGCGCAGGACTGGGTGCGGTTTTTTGACAAGTTGGTGTCAAAGTAAAGTAATTGACCCAGCTCACTGAGGTCTGAGGCTTGGGCTGTTTGGAGAGGGGAGAAAACGAGGCATGACATCAAAAATGTCGACTGGAGGAGGGGGCGAAACATGGGACTCTCTGCTGCGAATAAAAGTGATAGTCATTCTTACTTATAACGAATTTATCCGCATTGAAATGATTTAGATCAATTCCCATGTGATCTTGAGGTTAAAAGGTACTTGTTGTTTGTCTGAAATAATAATGAGTATTATAATTAACTATATGATTTTTTTATGTTTTTTCTTGAATTGAGGGTAAGGATAGTCATAATAAGGCCGTGTCTCCAATTTTATAGAATTACATGAGTACCCGCAGATTTTAGGAGATGTGTATGAAGGGTAGTAAAAAAGTTTTAACTCAACTGAATAAGATCCTTGGCAATGAGCTGGTTTCCATTAACCAGACTTTTCTCCATTCCAGAATGTTTAATGACTGGGGGATCACCGAGCTGGGTTCGAAAGAATACAAAAAGTCCATCAAGGATATGAAACAAGCGGATAAGCTGATTGAACGTATCCTGTTTCTCGAAGGTTTGCCAAACCTGCAGAGCCTTGGCAAGTTGCGCATTGGTGAGGATACGCAAGACATCCTTAAGTGCGAACTTGATTTGATGGCTGGCATGCTTGACGATTTGCGCGCAGCAATCGCTGTTTGCGAGGACGAGCAGGATTATGTTTCTCGTGAGCTTTTAGACGAAGTGCTGGAAGATGAAGAAGAATTTCTTGATTGGCTGGAAACCCAGCAGCTGCAAATCGAAAATCAAGGTCTCGAAAACTACATTCAATCTAACGCATAAGGAGCCGTTCTGATGAAAGGCAATAAAAAAGTAATTGATGCCCTGAACGGGCTTCTGGCCCACGAAATGAGTGCGGCTGACCAATATTTCATTCATTCTCGTATGTATGAAGATTGGGGGATGACAGAACTGTTTGAGCGACTGAAGCACGAACAGGAAGAAGAACTACAGCACGCAGCCAAACTTGTGGAGCGTATCCTGTTTTTGGAAGGCACGCCTGACGTTGCGGCGCGTGACCCGCTGAAAATTGGTAAAGACGTTCCTTCCATGATGAAAAACGACCTTGCCTATGAATTGATGGTTGGTGCGGAACTGAAAAAAGTGATTGCCCTTTGTGAGAAAGAGCAAGATTACGTGACGCGTCAGATTCTGGTCACTCTGTTGGATGACACCGAAGTGGATCACACGTACTGGCTGGAAAAGCAGTTGGGTCTGATCGACAAAATGGGCTTGAAAAACTACATCCAGTCCAAATCATCCTAACGAAAAAAGCTCCGCTAGGGGCGAAGCTTTTTCTCGGGAAAGATCAGAGCCTATTGGGCCTGTTTATTTTAAAACACCCTTTCGTTTGCGGCGGGAGGGGGTTTTTTTATTCGGCAGCAAGAACAGTCGGTTCAGCTGTTTCGTTTGCGATCATATCGCGCATGCAATTGACGCACTGTGCGCATTCTGGCTTACAGCCATGGGCTTTAAAAATACGGCCAACGGTGGATGCACCTTCGTTCACGGCCTTAATGACCTGCTTCTCTCGGATGCCATTACAAACACAAACATACATTCACAGTACCTCCTGTTCCTGAAGGTAATATGTTGCGCTTAAGAATGATTGTCAATACAAATAATAATCGTTCTCATTAAATAAGCGCCTGTGCATAGGAAGCCTTATGAAACGGGGGGAGTTAGTGGCGTGCCCGAAAGTGCCATTCACCGTCATCGATGGTGTTTCGCAGTGCTTTTTTCAAAGAATCTTCAATTTCGTCTGTCTCTGCATCGTAAAGTCCGCAAAGGGAGAGCGCGCGCCTTTTGTCGACGTTGGTGCCTAAGTATTCGTAAACGACACGCGCGCAGCAGGGCATCCGTTCACCGCTGCCTGACGCGCCGAGTTTCAAGCCTGTCAGACGAGAAACCTTGTTGCGAAAGGTGGGGAAAAGGATGGTTTGAGTGACCTCGTAGCCCGTAATGGTTTCGTAATCAATCATGAAGATTCGATCTGTCAGGAAGAACACGCTGCCTACATAGCGCCCATGACACACGATGCTCTGGGAATCTTCCTGAAAACGCTCTGTGCGTTGATAATAAACGCCGTGTTGCTGCCTTTCGAGACAGACCAGGGTGCGAATGATTTTACCAGGGGAGGACATCGAGTGGTAATATTCAAAGTAATAGCCAAGATATTTTTCAAGGCTTTGGCTTCCGGCGGCGTGTAACTGCGTCAGGTGATCGACCTCGGGCAGATGGACAGCAGAAGAAGGGTGGCTTTTTGGCTTCACCTGCAAGAGACGTTGAAACTGATCATGCGGCAGCAAAAACTCAAATTCTTCCACACCAAAAAAATCACATAATCGCATCATAGCATTGGCCGATGGTTTATGTTTTCCGCTGAGGTAACGGTTAAACTGCGCCCGATTGAGGTTCACTTTGCGGCAAACTTCCGCAATGGACTTATAATAACTACAGGCGAATTTAAGGTTTCTGGCAAAATCGTCGCTCATATGGTGCTCTGATGTTTTTGTCACATGTGGAGGCGAATTATAGGTAATGCACTTTAAACTACAATAAGTCACATAAGTGCATTTTGGTGCATGTAGTGCTACATAATACACCAAAAAATGTAGTTTGCGAAATTGTATGTTGCAGAACTCCCGCGCAAAATAAGTCAAAATTAAAAAGAGGCTCTGTTCATCGGGGCATGTGTCAGGAGGTCAAATGTCAGATAAGCGAATTTTGATCGTTTATACCGGCGGTACAATTGGTATGCGCAAATCCGATCGCGGCTATCAACCCGTTGAAGGGTTTGCGGATTTATTGGCAAAACGCCTTGAGGGGCGCACCCTGACGCCATTGCCACAATATGATCTGATCGAATTCGAGACATTGATCGACAGCGCCAATGTTACACCTGCCGATTGGAGTAAAATAGCTGCCTGCATTTTAAAGCGTAAAGACTCATATGACGGCTTTGTGATCCTGCATGGGACGGATACGATGGCGTATACGGCGTCAGCCTTGTCTTTCATTTTGATGGGGCTGAATAAACCGGTCATTTTTACCGGGGCGCAGATCCCTTTGATCGAGTTACGAAATGACGCTTTCTCGAATGTGGTGACGAGTTTGATCCTCGCTGCAGATTATAGCCTTAATGAAGTCTGTATTTATTTTAACGGGCGTATCATGCGCGGCAATCGCAGCCGTAAACTTAAAAGCGCCGGTTTTGATGCGTTTAATTCTCCAAACTTCCCATGGTTGGGGACGGTTGGGATCGACATTACCTTGCACGAAGGTTTGCTGCTTGGCCCGATGATGGAAAACTTCCATCAAAATGATTTTTTGCAGCATAGCGTGGCTCAGCTGCAACTTTATCCGGGCATGGATGGTGCTATGTTTCGGGCCATGCTGCAAAGTGAGAATCTGAAAGCGCTTATCATCCTGTCTTATGGCGTGGGGAATCCACCGGATAGTAATCAATCCCTGATCCAGTTTTTGGAAGAAGCGTCCGCGCAAGGCATTGTGGTGGTTAACGTCTCGCAATGTGTGCAAGGGCGTGTGGTACAGGGGGCGTATGCTAGTGGAGATGCTTTTAACCGACTGGGCGTCGTCCCTGCCACGGATTTGACGTTGGAGGCTGCCTTTACCAAGCTGCACTATTTGATCAGTCAGGGCAGGGCGACTGAAGATATTCGCGCGCAGTTACGCGTGCCGTATTGCGGGGAATGTGATGAGAATTAAACCGCTATATTACCAAGCTCTTTTCTAGGAATGGTGCAATATGGTGCTGTAAACGCGTATTTTTGCGCTCTAAACTGCACCAATTGCAAAGTTCTCAGAGCCAAGGAGAGTTCATTATAAAAAAAAGGCAGACGCGAGTTGTTTGATGGTTGGAAAAACCAAAGGAGCTTGCGAAGGTCAAAAGAAACCGCAAAAGCGGACGTCCCCGAAATGGTTCATGCCATTTTGATTTAATTATAACTTTGACACGGAGGCATTGGCTGCACGAGAGACTGATAACAAACAGCCAATGCATAGCAGGAGACTATTTATGAAGAATTCTTTATCTGTTGTTGCTGGTGCGCTTGTCGCAACAGCCGTTTCAGCAGGTGCAGCCTCAGCTGCCGATACCCTGAAGGAAGTGCAAGAACGTGGTGAGTTGGTTTGTGGTGTTTCCACAGGTCTGCCGGGCTTCTCTCTTCCGGATGAAAAAGGGAACTGGACAGGTATCGATGTTGATGTGTGCCGTGGTGTTGCCGCAGCCGTTTTGGGCGATGCAAGTAAAGTGAAGTTCATCCCTCTGACTGCGAAAGAGCGTTTTACAGCGTTGCAGTCTGGTGAAATTGATGTTCTGTCACGTAACACGACTTGGACACATACACGTGATGCGTCTCTGGGCCTGAACTTTACAGGCGTAACTTATTATGACGGTCAGGGCTTCCTGGTTCAAAAAGAGTTGGGCGTTAAGTCTGCTCTCGAACTGGATGGCGCCTCCGTTTGTATCCAGTCCGGTACAACAACTGAGTTGAACCTGGCGGATTACTTCAAGCTGAACGGCATGTCTTTCAGCCCGGTTGTTTACGATACGGCTGACCAGACTGTACAGGGCTTCGCAGCGGGTCGTTGCGACATCTTGACGTCTGACCAATCTCAGCTTTATGCGCTGCGTTCCAAGCTGGATGACCCATCTAAAGCGGTTGTTCTGCCGGAAGTGATTTCCAAAGAACCATTGGGGCCGGTTGTGCGTCAAGGCGACGATGCGTGGTTTAACATTGTGAAATGGACTCTGTTTGCCCAAATCAACGCAGAAGAACTGGGGCTGACATCAGCCAACATCGACAGCATGATGGACAGCGCAAACCCGAACGTTCAGCGTCTGGTAGGCACATCCGGTGATGCCGGTGCCAAACTGGGTCTGGATGCGAAATGGGCGTATAACGCGGTGAAACAGGTTGGTAACTACGGCGAAATGTTCGACCGTAACGTCGGCCCTGAGACTCCGCTGCAAATTTCACGCGGCCTGAACGCCCTTTGGTCTAAAGGTGGTCTTCAGTACGCACCGCCGGTGCGCTAAGACCTTGTGATCTTTGAGTGAGAAGTGAGTGTGTTTTTTGTCGAAGTCTTCTTCGCATAAAGGACGCACTCACTTTTTTTTAGACTAAGTCCCGCATGAGGGCGCGCCCTTGTAAAGAGGTGAGTTTTCGCGCCTTTGTGCCAAGTTTGGAGTGTGCCGATGT
>NZ_JHYO01000023.1 GCF_000688235.1 Terasakiella pusilla DSM 6293
CAACTGCCAACGGCTCCAGCTCGTCATCGGTTTCAACCAAAATGCCACGGTCTGCACCCATCGCCAAAGCGGTACGGATGGTTTCCTGACATTTTTTCTCCCCCATAGAAACGACAACAACTTCCGTTGCTGTGCCCGCTTCTTTCAGGCGAATGGCTTCTTCAACAGCGATTTCGTCAAATGGGTTCATGGACATTTTGACGTTTGCCGTTTCAACTCCCGTGTTGTCCGGCTTTACGCGGACATTCACGTTGTAATCAATTACGCGCTTTACTGCGACGAGGACTTTCATCATCAAATCTCTTTTTCGCGTGAATGAATAAATAAATCAAACTCCCCCAGTCGAGAGGTGACTGCCGTTGCACTTACAGCCACCTCTCTTCTTGGGAGACACCTACATCAAAGCGCGATGCGCTTGATGTTTTTCTTTTCAATCTCGTCATACGACTCTTCGTAGCCTGCGTCTGCATACCGCATCACGCCAAGCGCCGTATCGTTGGTGATTGAATTTTCAAGACGTTGTGCTGCCGCGTCCGTGCCATCAGCAACAACGGTAATCCCGGCTGAGGTCATATAGCCTGCGTACCCGCCACCACCGGAGTGGATAGCCACCAGATCAGCGCGGGAAGAACAGCTCATCATCGCGTTCAACAAAGGCCAATCAGCAATCGCATCGGACCCGTCTTTCATTTTTTCCGTCATGATGTTCGGGTGGGCCATGCCGCCTGCGTCCAGATGGTCACGGGTAAAGGCAACCGGACCGGACAGATGACCGGACTTGACCATTTCGTTGACTGCCAAGGCAAGCTCTGTACGTTCGCCATGACCAATCCAGGCGATACGGGCCGGTAGACCTTCAAACGGGACATTTTCACGCGCCAGACGGATCCAGTTTGTTACACGATCATTGTCGGCAAAACGTTCCAGCAGGAAGTCGTCGATCTTGCGGATATCTTCTGCATCATTGGACAACGCAATCCAACGGAACGGACCGATCGCGCGGCAGAACAACGGACGCAAGAAGGCTTCTGTAAAGATCGGAATATCAAACGCGTCTTCCACACCGCCGTCTTTGGCATGCGTGCGGATCAGGTTCCCGTTATCAAAAACAATCGCGCCCTTTTTCTGGAATTCCAACATCGCGGTGACGTGCTGGACGATACTTTCGCGCCCTTCTTTCATCAGGATGTCTTTGTGATCCGCGCGCAAGGAACGGGCTTCTTCCAGCGTACGAGTGTGCGGGACGTAGCCATAAACCAGATCGTGGGCAGATGTTTGGTCTGTCACAATATCCGGCACGATGCCACGCTTGAGAATCTCTGGATAAATCTCTGCAGCGTTGCCACACAAACCAACAGAAATGGCTTTCTTTTCCTCAACCGCTTTCTGGATCATGGCCAAGGCTTCGTCGAGATCTTTTGCTTGATATTGCAGGAAACCGATTTCGATGCGTTTTTGGATGCGCACCGGGTCAATTTCAATACAAAGGGTTGCCGCATTTGCCATGCTGCCTGCCAACGGCTGCGCGCCGCCCATGCCGCCTAAGCCAGCGGTCAGGATAAAGCGACCGGCAAGATTGCTGTCAAAGTGACGTTCCCCGATGATGCTGAAAATCTCATAAGTGCCCTGAATAACCCCTTGGGAGCCGATATACTGCCAGTCACCCGCTGTCAGGCCACCCCAGCAAATGAGGTTTTCTTTTTCCCATTTATAGAAGTTTTCAGACTTCGCCCATTGACCAACGATATTACAGTTTGCCATCACACACAGCGGGGCATCCACGTGGGTTTTCATCACGCCGATGGGCTTACCGGATTGAACGATGAGTGTTTCGTCTTCTTCCATCGTCTTGAGGGTTTCAACGATGGCGTCATGGGACGGCCAATCACGTGCGGCGCGCCCAAGGGCTGCGTAAACCACCAGATTTTCCGGGTCTTCGCCAACTGCCAGCACGTTTTCCAACAGGCGCAACAAGGCTTCCTGACGCCAGCCCTTACAACGCAGCTCGGTACCGGACGTTACATCAAATGTCTTTTTCATTTTTAACTCACTTACTTACTTTTATTTCGCCAAGGCATAGTCGGACAGGTTGATGCCCATGGTGGCTTCAACGGACGGATAGACGGCTGGATCAATCACAGACGAACTCAGCGGAATTTGATCTTTTGAAACGTGCAGCACATGAATGGTCATGCCTTCTTCCACTTCCCCGACACTTAAGGGGAAACCGTCCGGGTTCAGGGTCGTGATCACATCAGGATAGGTCGCCTGACGCTGACCGCCCGGTCCGTCCACCGCCATATATTCGTTCATGACGTGCAGGACATGATCGCCCTTTTCGTTGGTGACCGTGATGGTGCCCACGTCAAATGCTTCGGAGGTATAGACCACGGATTTATCCGTGACTTTACCTTCCACTAGAATGTAACCTTTGGTGGTTTTGCAGATCGCATCGATAACCGCAGAACCGCCTTTAGGTTCCGCATCCGTGATCGCTTCGCCTAATGCCAAGGCCATGGAAATCCCGCCCAGTGCCGCATTTTCACGCACATAGGATGCTTTCAAGGGGTTGCGGCAAGAGGCGATAAAGCCGCCGGACATATCAGATGCTGTGCGCAAAATCGGGGAGACTTTCGCCGTTGCGCCTTCTACCACCAACTCGATGTAAGAATTGTTTTTGCGGTTGCCGCCAACAGCGGTCTGGATCATTGGTTCCGTGCTGTTGGCCATACCGATAGAGCCCATATCGCCTGTCGGGTGGGCGCGCAGATCACCAACCGCATCAATCACTTTTGTACCCAAGATTGCAGACGGCAACCAAGCATTTAGCGTGGAGGATTTACCGTTTTGCCCCACCATCAGGCCATAAACCGGCGCGCCGAGGCGGTCTTGCAGCAAACGAACGGCGTTTACATAGTCAATCCCCAACATTTCCCACTCGGTTGTTCCGGCGGGCGCACCGATTGCGGCAGCTGTGGCAATCCATGCATCGTCTTCGACTTCGTCCATGCTGACCAGTTCGGGCTGTCCGGCATTGACTGCTGCGGTGCCCAGCATACGACCATGATCGGCCCAGCCACCGCCACCTGCGGCATAAATTGATCCACCTTTGATGGCAAATTCAACGTCTTCAAGGGTTAGAATACGACCCATTTACTTACTCCAATTCAAAATCATCTATTCAGTTGTATGGATAAAGACGCGCGGACTTAGCGCGCATCCATCTTGCATAAGGTTTCAAACACAACGGCGGTGCCGGCTGCGATCTGTTCGGGTTCCGACCATTCTTCCGGGCAGTGGCTGCGACCATCTTTACAGGGGACAAACACCATCGCCGTCGGGGCAATGCGCGAGAAAAAGGCCGCATCATGGCCCGCACCAGACGTCATGCGCATAGAGGTCAGACCCAACTGATCCGACATGTCCTTAACCAGATCGCTTAAGTCGTCATCACATTCAGAATGAAGGGAGTCTGATAGGATTTTCACCTCGCTAACCTCCACCCCTTGGGCGGTGGCGAGATTGGGCATCACGTCATTAATGAAAGCCAAAAACTCTTCCATCAACACGCGGGTCTGGGCACGCGAGTCAATCACCAACTTAACGGTGCTCGGCACCACGTTTGCCGCGTTTGGCTCAACGGTGACTTCCCCCGTTGTCGCAACAAAATAGCCTTCGCCTTTTTTCGCGATCTCTTTGGCTTTGTCACGGATGCCCGCGATAATTTCCACTGCACCGCTGAGAGCGTCTTTGCGCAGGTCCATCGGCGTAGTCCCGGCATGATCGGGCAGGCCTTTAACGGTGATTTCAATCCGCGTGATGCCGACAATCGTGGTCACAACCCCGATATCAAGTCCTGCTGTTTCAAGGACTTTGCCTTGTTCGATATGCAGTTCCAGATAGCCTTTGATGTCTTTGCGGCTTTCCTGTTTGATGGCATCAGGCTTGCCGCCCATACGGGTGATGGCGTCACGCAAGCTTTCCTCGTTCGGGCCTTTATAGTCCAGCATTTCCGGCTTTAACTGTCCGGTCATGCCGCGCGTCCCGATGCAGGAAAGGCCGTATTCGCTCATTTCCTCTGCCAGACAATCCACGATCTCAAGGTTATGTTTCAGGCGAATGCCCGCATCTTTTAAGGCACGTGCCACTTCAAGACCTGCGACCACACCTGCAACCCCGTCAAAGCGCCCGCCACCGGGAACGGTGTCACTGTGTGAGCCGATCATCAGGGTGCCGCGCTCAGGGTCTGTGCCTTCCAGACGACCGATCAGGTTGCCATTTTCATCCACAAACGTATCCAGACCGGCTTCTTCAAAGCGTTTGGTCAAATAGTCGCGGCCCTTTAAAAACATCTCGGAGAAAGATCGACGGGTATAAGGGATACCCGGTTCGGTCAATTCCCCCAACGCCATCAGGTCATCCCACAGGCGTTGCTGGTTTGCAGCCCAGTTGTGGTTTTGTTTTTGTTCATCAGACATGAGGTTTTACGCCTTTTCAATCTTGGCGGTGAGCGGGGTAATATAGTCCCCGTTGCCCGGCTCAGCGATCACGTCGCCGTCTTTAAAGACCAGTTCGCCGCGCACATAGGTCGCAACCGGACGGTATGGCAGTTCCATCCCTTCATAGGGACTCCAATCCACGACGTTGTGACCGCTTTCGCCTGCCTTGTAGCGATAAGGTGCATGGCGCATCACAACGATATCCGCGTCCTTGCCGATCTCAATCGCGCCTTTGCGGTGAGACAGGCGGAAATGTTCTGCCGGATTTTTCGCCAGCAAACGCGCTGCCCACGTAAAGGGCAAGCCGCGCTCATGCAGACCTTTCAACAACAGGCCATAGAGCACTTCCAGACCCGGTACACCGGAGGAGTTTTTGAGCATGTTCGGGTCTGTCTTGCGATTTTCTGACCAGCTAACGTGATCGGTGGAGACCAAAGTCACATTGCCTGCTGCCAGATGCGCCCAGAGCTTCTCCACTTCCGCTTTCGGGCGGATCGGCGGGTTGATCTTGGCTTTACCGCCCAGCTTGGCGACATGGTCTTCTTCATTCAGCGTCAAATAGTGAACACAGGCTTCAATGGTCGTATCAAACCCTTGCTGGCGATAGGCCGCGCACATGTCATAGCCCCGCCCGACCGAACAATGCACCACATGGGCCGAACATCCGGTTGCGGCACCGATTTCATAAATCTCCGCCATTGCCAGTGTTTCTGTGATCGCCGGACGGCTAAGGCCGTGGGCTGTGTAATCCGTAATGCCCTGCGCCTGAATTTGACCGGACATATGGGTAACCATCTCGTGATTTTCGTTATGGACACCAGCGGCTAAGCCAAATTTTGCGATCTCGGCAAAACATTCGTACATGGTGTGCGGCGGGATGCGGGGGAAGCGTTCAGGGTGCGTCCCAAAGGTAGAGAATTTAAAGGAACAGGCGCCCGCCTCGACCATTTCCTGCACTTTGGCCGCGCCTTCTTCGGGGTGGCAGGTGCCGTACAGGGCAAAATCCACGCGACATTCGCGCTTGGCTTCTTCCGCTTTCAAGCTCAGGCGTTCAGCATTGCAAATCAGATCGCCATCGTCATAGGGCATATCAACGATGGTTGTGACACCACCTGCTGCGGCAGAACGGGTGGACCAGGCAAAGCCTTCTTGATCTTTTTGGCTACGGCTATGGACCTGTGCGTCAATGGCACCCGGCAAAATGTAATCGTTTTTATAATTGATCGTCTGTTTGGCTTTGGGGGCATCACCAGAACCGATGGCGACAATGCGCCCACCAATCAGGGCAACATAGCCGTCTTCAATCACACGATCCGTCAGAACAACCTTTCCGATTAAGACGAGTTCACATTCAGCTAACATTTACTTCTCCTTGTTGGATTTTGAGTATCATCCACAAGGTGTATTTCTGTTAACTAGGTTATATTGAACTTACATAGATGTATTTTTGAATTGCTTATCGCCGTCGTTGACGACAGGAGACACAATTTCTAAGCCGCTGAAATATCAAGCTTATCGCGCAAAATTGAGATAAAATCGCGTTCCATGACCGTCAATTCGCGCTCGTTGGAATAAGTCATATACGTGTTTCTAAAGATCGACATGCCCGATATGGGCGTAAACTTCAAAATCCCCTGTTCAACATATCTTTCCACCGCCGCCAGAGGCAGAATCGTCGCATATTCAGACGTGCGCACCAAACCGATGACGGTGGCAAGGGAATTGACCTCCATGGCGATATCCAGATTGACCGCACTGACAAGATCGCCATCAATAATGCGCCTGATCCCAAAGACCGGCGTGGGCAGGACCAGCTTCACCCCTGCCAGCGCGGAAGCCGGGATATGATCCCCCGTGACGCCCTGATACTCAGGGTGACTGACCAGCCCCAATTCTTCCGCCCCATTGAGCTTAATGCGACCGCCTTGCACGGGGGCGGTTTCCACCAAGGCCAAATGGACGGTGCCATCCAATATCCAGTCCTGCAACAGATCGTTTGGCCCTTCCAACACCTGCACATTGACGTTTGGATACATTGACTTCCATTTGCACAAGGTCTTTGCCATCGCCCGCACAATGGGGGAGTCGTTATCGATGATCGGGATCATGCCAATACGCAGGCGCGATTGTCGTTGTGCAGAAATAGCCACCACATCGCGGCGGATACGTTCGCGCGCCTCATTAATGACATTGACGTAGGACGCAAAGATATGCCCTTCGGGTGTAATATCCAATCCACCGCGTTGACGTGAAAACAACTGCACGCCCAAATTCGTCTCCAGCTTTTTGATCTGACTGGACAAAGCGGGTTGCGCAACGCGCAAACGTTTGGCGGCAAGCGAGATATTGCGCGCTTCATAGACATAGGTGAAGTAATGAATTTGGCGCAGGGAAATCAGCGGATTAAAGACGTGGCTTTCTTCCATATTCAGGATACGGCTGGAAAAGGCCTTCACCAGACTTTTTGCGGCCGGATGATCACTGGCGATACGGGCCATTAGCTGACTAATCAGCGGTGTTTCCAGCTCATAACGATAAAGCTTGCGTTGCCCAAGGCGTGACGACAGCGTGCTTGCCGGGATTAAAAAGGCAAAGGCCTCAACCGATTGACAAAGACGCGGGAGGGAGCCGATATCTTCTTCGCTATTACTCGGCACCCCTAGCCCGTTTTCTTTACAGTAATTCAGCGCATCCGCCATCAGGTTGTCTGGCAGGCGCGGCAAGGTCAGGTCCAGTGCGCGCATATTATCGATGCTTAGGATCGAAAATTCCTGACCCGTCGGGGCGCACAGCATCTCGTTTGACACCACGACCCATTGATCTTCAAAGATCGGCAGCTCTTCGTAGCCATCTTCAAGGTCGGGGGATTTATATTCGATATGGATGGTCTGGTCTGTTTCAGACACATTGGTCTGTAAGGTGCGCAACCCTAAGGCCGATTGCAGGCCGAACTGAAAGTTCACGCTAAACAGCACATCCATATACTGGCTTTGCACTTCGCCAATCGCCGCGCTTAAGGCTTTGCTGAGCCGCCCTAAAAAAAACTTCAGCGACGATGTGATGGTAATTTCGTTGAGCGGAGCGTCTTTGTAATTGGGGATATAAGACTGTGCCGATTCAATCGCCCGCAAGATAATTTCCGCATTGGAATAGAGCCATCGGGCTTCCTTTGTGGGGTGGAAGCCCTGTTGTGTACGATGAAACAACTTGATGGCCAGCTCTTCTTCCAACAGGTTGAGACTTGTCGAGAGAGTGGAGGGCGCGATCCCAAGTTCCTTTGCCGCGGTTGCATGATTTGGTTGCTGACATGCAATCAGAAAATAGCAAAGCTGACGCGCCTCCATAATGTCCTACCCATATAAAAAAAGAGTTTTAAGCCATGAGAGTGTTATATCTCTCAATATGGTGCATGGGAATACCAAACAACAATTCGTTGGCGTTAATCCGCTTGACGAAATCGCCGATTTCCAGCTCGTCCGTCATGCCGATCCCGCCATGGATTTGAATGGCCTCTTCGCCCACATGACGACCGGACCAAAGCGATTGCACCCACGCTGCCCGGCTAAGGGATTTTGCATCCTCATGCCCTTCTTTCAAGGCCATTGCTGCGGCCATGATGATGGACCGGGCTTCTTCAACCTTGATGGACATATCGACCAGACGGTGTTGCAAAACCTGAAATTTGCCCAGTTCTTTACCAAACTGTTTGCGGATTTTCGCATACTCCAACGTTTGATCAAAAGCAGCCTGCATAGCCCCCAGATTTTCCGATGCCGCAGCAATCAAGACTTCATCCAAGGCATTGTCGAAAATCTCAAGGCCGTTGCCTTCATCAAGACGGGCGGCTTTTGCAGCCACAAAGCTGATATGTCCAGCCCGGCGGTTATCGACCAAATTGATCTCGCGGATGTTGGCGGCCACTTCGCCCGCTTCCACATAAAACAGGCCGAACCCATCACCGTCAACAGTGGCACTCACGATAAAGCCATCGGCTGCCCCTGCGGAGACAACGTTGCTTTTGGCACCGTTCACCACCCATTCCCCATTTTGCAGGGTGGCAGTGGTAGAGGGTGTTTCATAGCCATAGCCTTTACCCGTTTCATGCAACGCAATGCTAAGCACTTTTTCACCGGAGATCACGCCTTCCAGCAAATCTTCCACAGCTTCGCCCAGTTGCTCAAGGATTTTGCCAGAAAACACGACGCTGGTGAGGTATGGCAGGGGCGACAGACCTTTGCCCAGTGCCTCTTCCACGATCATGCTGCCCACAGCCCCTAGGCCAAAGCCGCCATTTTCTTCTGCAAAGGGGGCGGCAAGCCAGCCCATCTCCGCGCATGTGTTCCAGCTATCGGCTGAATAACCTTTATCCAGTGCCGCATCTGCGCGGGCTTTTTCCATACCGGCTGTGTCGTCCATAAAGCGATGAACGCTATCGGCGAGCATTTGCTCGGTTTCATCATATTCAAAATTCATAACTGCGTTCCTATTCCTTTTACGCCTTACAGGCCCAATGTCGCTTTTGCCATAACCATCCGTTGGATCTCGTTTGATCCGCCCCAAATGGTCAGTTTGCGCAAGTTCAGATAGGTCGGCATTGCCATCGCGGCTTCTGCCGGACCTGCTGGCAAGCTGCCATCGGCTTCCATAAACCCTTGGGAAACACCGACCGCATCCGGCCCCAGCATTTCAAGACGCAGGCGGGAAATGGCTTGCGCGATCTCTGTACCGCGAATTTTAAGGGCAGACGCGCGTGGTCCCGGATTGCCGCCTGCGTTCATGGTGGACAGCAGACGCAGTTCCAAAAACTCAAGCGCGCGCAATTGAATTTCAAGGCGCGAAATTTCTTGTGCAAACGGGCTGTTGGCAGCAACTTGTTTGCGCAGTTCCTTCAGGTTACGGCGTGAACGTGCGGAACCGGACATGATAAAGCGTTCATGTTCCAGCAAGGCTTTACCGTAGCCCCAGCCTGCCCCTTCTTCCCCGATCAGGTTTTCAACAGGGACGCGGACATTTTCCAAAAAGACTTCGTTGACCTCGTGATCGCCATCAATGGTCTTGATCGGGCGAATGGTGATCCCCGGCGTCTTCATGTCAATCAACAGGAAGGAAATCCCCGCCTGTGGCTTACAGGTCGTATCAGTCTTTACAAGACAGAACATCCAGTCCGCCCAATGGGCCCATGTCGTCCATGTTTTCTGACCGTTTACAACATAATGATCACCATCGCGCACGGCTTTGGTTTTCAGGCTGGCAAGGTCAGACCCCGCCCCCGGTTCGGAATAGCCCTGACACCACCACACTTTATTTTCGCGGATGGCTGGCAGGAAGCGGTCTTTCTGTTCTTGGTTAGCGTAGTTATAGATCACGGGGCCAACCATCGTGATGCCAAACTGCACAGGCGGTGGGGCATATAACGACCCGTAGGCCTGTTCAAACAAATATCGGCGTGTGGCGTTAAACCCCGGCCCGCCATATTCAGCAGGCCAACCCGCTGCCAACCAGTTGTTGGCGGCCAGCACATCCTGCCAACGCAGCATGTCTTCTTTGCTCAGGCGCTGACCAAGGCGTTCTTTTTCCTCGATATCCGCGGGCAGGTTTGCGGCCAGCGTGTCGCGCACATGTTCATAAAACTGCAAGTCTTCCGGTGAGAATGCAAGATCCATAATCTGACTTCCTTAAATAATATTTCGCGCTTTTAAGTCGCGGATTTTTTCATCGGACCAGCCGAGCACGTCTTTCAACAGGGCTTCGCCGTCCGCGCCCAATGTCGGGGCTTGTTTTTGCTGACCACGCGCCACGTCACCAAACTTGACGGGCTGTTCCGGCAGTTTAAAGCTGCCCAGTTCCGGGTGGTCGATTTGGGTAAAGAGCTGACGTTCAGACACCTGCACGTTATCCAGCGCCTGTTCCACATCCAGAACAGGCGAGGCAGGCACACCCGCTTGGGACAGCAACTGTACAGCTTCTTCCACCGGATAATTGCTCGCCCAGCCTTCAATCAAGGCACGTAAAGCCGCTTCATTTTCACAACGGATGCTATCGCTGGCAAAACGCGGATCGTCCAAGATCTCCGGCATGCCCATGGTTTCGCACAGGCGGGTGAACAAAATCTGGTTGGCAACCGCGATGATGATATAGCCATCTTTCGCCTGATAAGACCCGAACGGGGCAGACAGCGGATGACGGTTGCCCGTGCGTTTAGGCGCAACACCCGTAACCTGATATTGGGTCACAGCGGTTGGCAACAAAGACAACAGACTATCAAACATGGCAATATCCAGATGCTGACCTTGCTGGGTGCGTTCACGCTGGAAAAGCGCCGTGCTAATGGCCCAGGCGGCATAGACACCAGACACCGTATCCCCAATGGAGTCCCCGGCAAAGACAGGCGCGCGGCCCTCCTCCCCTGTGACACTCATAAAGCCACTCATGGCTTGGGCGATCACATCATAGCTGGGCAATTTCGCCATGCTGCCCTCTTGACCAAAGCCGGAGATGGAACAGTAAATGATCTTGGGGTTAATCGCCTTCAAGCTCGCATAATCAATGCCCAAGCGCTTGGTCACACCGGGGCGGAAATTTTCCACCACCACATCGGCTTGTTCAACCAACTCTTTGACCAAGGCCAACGCTTCCGCGTTTTTAAGGTCGAGCTTGATGCTTTTTTTGTTGCGGTTGATGAACTCGAAGTTCGCGCTTACGGACCCGACGACCGCGCCCATAAAACGCTGGTCATCCCCGCTTGGCGGTTCGACCTTCATGATCTCGGCGCCAAGGTCCGCCATCATACCGGTGCAAAACGGTCCAGCGACCACACGGGTAAAGTCCAGAACACGAACCCCGGCAAGTGGAAGGGCGGCAGTTTGATTTTCTTGTGTCATTTTATGATCTTCTTTTCTTAACGCAGTGCATTGGGGAGCCACAGGGCAATTTCAGGGAAGAAAAGCACCAGAAACAGCGCCACAATATTGGCAATCAGGAAGGGCAGCACCCCTTTGTAAATGGTGCTCAGCGGGATTTCAGGCCTGAGACTTTTTAAGACGAAGACATTGATCCCCACAGGCGGCGTAATCATACCGATTTCAATCACCATCACGTTGATAATCCCCCACCAGATCGGGTCAAACCCAAGGCCCGTCACCAGCGGGAAGACAAACGGCAGGGTCAGGACCATCCCGGCAAGCGCATCAAAGACCGCGCCCAACACCACATACATGGCAACCAGCATCAGGATAATCGCCATCGGCGGGATATCGAAACTTTTCACCCACTCGACAATTTCCTGCGGCATGTGCGACAAAGTCATGAAGTAGGTAAAGATGTTTGCGCCCAGCATGATCAGATACAACAGGGCAATAGAGCCCGCAGATTCATAGATCGTCGCCCAAAACGCCTGTCCTTTTAAGGCACCACGCATATAGGCAAAGGCCAAGGTCATCACCAGCCCAACTGCCGCACCTTCATTGACCGTAAAGATACCGGAATAAATCCCGCCCATCACCACAATGATAATAGCGCTCGCGCCCCAGCTTTTACGGGTCACTTTCAACCGTTCCGCCCATTCTGCACGCGGGGAAATTTCCGCCGCAGACGGGTTCATCATCAGATAAACACGAATAGCGATAAAGAACAGGAAGATGGACAACAGCCCCGGCATCACAGCCGCCAAGAACATATCAATGACAAACTGTTCCACCTGCACCGCATAAATCACCATAATGATCGACGGTGGGATCAAGGAACCGAGCGTGCCGCCTGCGGCCAATGTGCCGGAACAGAGCGACAGCAGATAATTGCGTTTTTCCATTTCCGGCATTGCAATGCGGGTCATAGTCGCCGTTGTCGCAATAGAAGACCCGGAGATCGCGCCAAATCCGCCACAGCCTGCAATGGTCGCCATCGCCAAGCCGCCGCGATAATGTCCGATCCAGACATTTGCGAGCTTGTAAATATCACCGGACAACCCGGCAATCCCCGCAAAACCACCCATCAACAGAAAGGTCATGACCACGGAAAATTCCTGATTGGTCAGCATGGATACGGTTTCAGTACCAAACAGTGAGAACATCCCCGACCAGCTACCGGTCAGCACAAGGAAGCCCCCTGCCCCGACAACAGCCATCGCAATCCCGACCGGGACATGTAGACAGATCACAAGAACCAGAGCACCAAGCCCGGTGATACCAACTTCAATGGGGGTCATACGTCTTCTCCCATGCCACCGCGGACAGGTACGTGTTTATAATCATGAGCGTCCGTGTTGCCTTCTTCGGCATCTTCCGCCGGGATTTCCCCGTGCAGCACTTCTAAAAACATCTGCACAACCACCAAAGCCTGAACCACAATACAAACGATAAAAATCAACGAAACCAACAACCAGACAGGCCATATTTTGACACCTAAAAGCCAGGTCACTTCTTCATTCTCAAAGACCGAGATGCTGTGCGTGCTGACTTGCCAAGCGATCAACGCCATTACCACTAAAGCAATCGTGTGACCAAACAGGTCCAGTGCTGCGCCTGTGCGACCGGGAAAAATATTCCCGAGAAACTGGACGGAAACATGATGCCTTTCGGCAAGGGAGGCGGGAAAACAGGCGGCTGCTGAAAAAACAATAGATAAATCTAATACATCACTAAAGCCGGGGATGGGCACACTAAACAATTCGCGTCCCAGAATATCGAAGATGGTCACCAGCGACAGTCCGACAATCCCGGTCAGGCCGACAATCGCAATAAATTTGGTCAAGCGTGCAACTATAAAAACGCGTTCCACTGGCACAATTCGGCCCTCCAAAATAGAAAAAAGGCGGTATCAGGGTACACTTGTCCAAACACCGCCTTTTTTTGATTAGTTCTTCGCGCGAATTGTGTCGCGGATGCTGAGCATTTCCTGATAGAGGTTCACACCTGCGTCAGACTTGACGTTCCAGCCCTCTTCGATCCCGGACATCTTTTCTTTCACAGATGCCAATTGCTCTTCGCTCCACATGCCAATCTCGTGCTTGCCGTCTTTAGACAGCTTTTCACGGGATTCTGCAATCTGTTTATCCAGATTTGTGTTCAGCAGATTGGTAAACCACGCACCACGATATTTATCCAATGCAGCCTTGGCTTTTTCCGGCAGGGACTCATACTTTTCTTTGTTCATAGGGAAAAGGACAGTCACGTTCCCCAGCGGCACGTTGATGACGTGATATTTCGCCGCATCGGAGATACGGAAGTTGATCAGGTTGCCGTCATCCATCAGCGCGCCATCCAGCACACGACGCGAAATATTTTCTGCAATCTTGGTCGCTGACACGCCACAGATCGGCACCGCACCTAAACGTTTAACGATTTCAACCTGTGTCGGACCACCTGCGCGGATTTTCATACCCGCCACGTCTTCCGGCGTTTTCATCGGCTGGTTGGCGTGCAATGTGTACGGTCCAACTTCGATGATGCCCATCAGTTCAATTTTATCAAAACCGGACAGATGCCCCTTATCATACATCTGCTGTGCGGTCAGGCCCGCTTCAAGGCTATTGCCAAAAACGAAAGGAAGTTCGAACAGCTCAAGCTCCTTAAAACGGCCTGGTGTATAAGCAGCCACAACTTCGGCAATATCCACAACGCCATCTTCGACCAGTTTCAACTGTGTCGCCGGGTTGGACCCCAGCGTCCCCCCCGGATAATGCTGGATCTTCAACGTCCCTTCGGACGCTTCTTCAACCGCTTTGATGAAAGCCGGAACAGACACACGGTTGTTAATGCTTTTTGGGGAAACAAAACTCGCAAATTTCAAAACTGTCGGTTCAGCCGCTTGTGCAGAACCAGCCATTGAAACACCCATAGCAACCGCTACGGTCATGACGATTTTTGAGATATTGGACTTCAAGCCATTCTTCATCGGCTTCCCTTTCTGTTAAACGATTTTGGTGCGCCTTATTCGCGCTTATTTGCTGAGGCTATAATCATCAAAACCGCATCCAGAAGGTAAATACTTTTTCCATAATTTAGCTATAAGGATTCCCGAACGAATTAAAGCCATCAGGATCTCAAATCTATTTTTCATTTTTATTTCAATTGGATGAGAGATATATGTTTTATTGATTACTTACCTTTCTGCTGTGCCTGTTTCAGGTTTTACAACCCACTTGCCCCGCCGGTTTTTGCACTGCATCATATTCCAAAAAGGGACCACCCCCACCTCTCAACACCCAAGACGTGTACCGCAAAAATAAAAAGCCGATCCCTATACAGGACCGGCTTTCATTTTTGCGGCAATTAACGCCTAGATCAGGCAACGGCCCGTTCTAATTTTCGCTTTCTGAGCTGACTTATAAAGACGGGAGATAACAATGCAAAACCAATCCCCATCGTGATCAAGCCCGGTGCGACGAACAACAAAGCGACAAGTCCGATATACCATCGCTCCCACGTGCTTAATGTCGCTATAAAGTAACCGGTAAAGGCCGAGCCAATGGCCCCAATGCCAATCAAAGCCCCGGTAAAGGTGATGGAAAACTCAAGCCACGTAAATCCGTCCGCCACCAACAACAAAGACGGTGAATAAACGAAGATAAACGGCACCAAAGCCTTTGCGATCCCAAGACGAAACGCCGTATTACCGGTCTGGAACGGATTTGACCCCGCAATCCCGGCCGCCGCATAGGCCGCCAGCGCAACAGGCGGTGTAATATCCGCAAGCACCCCGTAATAAAAGACGAAGAAATGCGACACAAGCGGCTGAACCTGCAACTGTGCCAAGGCCGGTGCGGCAACCGCCACAAGGATGATATAGGTCGCCGTTGTCGGAATACCCGCCCCCATAATAATACACGCAACCGCAATTAACACGAGGGAGAAGAACAACGCCCACTGGGTAACCGTAAAGTAGCTCAGCGGCCAGATCGTACCGACCAGATCACCCAGCTCTGTTGCCGTTTGCACAACCACAAACCCGAGACGGAAGCCCACGCCTGTCAAGGTCACAACGCCAACAACCACCCCCACAGTCGCCGCAGCAGCACCAACCGCCAGTGTGTTTTTAGCACCCAACACAAACGCGTCCCACAGATCAATCAGTTTCAGGCGATTAACCGGATTGAGGAAGCCGACAACGATACAGGCAATAATCCCATACACGGCTGCAAAATCAGGGGTGCGTCCGGTCAGGATCAGATAGACCAGAATCGCCAGCGGAATAACCGACAACCAATGCTGACGCAACACCACGGCGGCCTTGGGAAGTTCTTTCGCATCCAGACCTTTGAGGCCCAGCTTTTTAGCTTCCAAATGCACCATGATGAAGATGCCGATATAGTGTAACAGCGCCGGAAACAGGGCTGCTGCCAAAATATCGCGCAACGGAATTTCCAGATATTCCACCATGATAAAGGCAGCCGCGCCCAAGATCGGCGGCGTAATCTGCCCGCCTGTGGAGGACGTTGCTTCTACCGCCGCAGAAAAACGCGCCGGATATCCGACCTTTTTCATCGCCGGAATGGTCAAAGCCCCCGTTGTCACCGTGTTGGCAATGGAGGAACCGGAGATCGTGCCCATAAAAGCAGACGAGAAAATCGCAACCTTCGCCGGACCACCGGAATAGCGCCCCGCCAGAACCATGGCAAGGTCAATAAATAATTGCCCCAGCCCGATGCGGGTCGCCAAAACACCAAATAGAATAAACAAAAAGACATATTGCGCCATCACACCGATGGCGATGCCGTAGATCCCCTGATTGGTCATATAAAGATGGTTGATCAGACCCAACCAACTTGTGCCGCCGTGCTTCAACGCACCGGGCGCATAAGGGCCAAACAAAGCAAAGGCAATAAAGATAAGGGCGATAATCGGCAAAGTCGGCCCAACGGAGCGACGGGTCGCTTCCAACGTCAGCAACAACAAAGCCGAGCCCCACAAGATATCTACGGAAGACGGGTTCCCCACCCGTGAAGCAACCAGCTCGGATGGTAAAAGCGGCAAGTATAAGGCCGACCCCACAGCTGCAATTGCAAACAGAATATCAATGATCGGTATACCGTTAAACCGATACCACGCTGAGGGAACGACCTCGCTGTCGGAAACGGACTTGCGCCAGGAAAACAGGATGAACACCAGCCCCAGCGTAAAAGATAGATAGATGCCCCGATGGAGCAATTCGCGTATCGTGCCGAAACCGGACGCATAGATATGGTAAACACTCATGGCGACCAGCAACACACTGACGATAAGGGTCAGAATTTTGCCAGTATTGCGAAAGGCCATCTCGGGATCAAACTTACGTTCAATCTCTGCGAGTTCTTCTAACGTCAACTCGCGATTATTTTCGGGGGACATTTACTCTCTCCTGAATATAAAGAAGACCCGAGCTTGGGTAAACTCGGGTCTTAATAGGCATCTTCAACTTATTTCAGAAGACCAGCTTCTTTATAGAAACGCTCAGCGCCCGGGTGAAGCGGTACACCCACACCGTTCAAAGCTGTTTCGGCTGTGATGGCAACACCTTTGGCGTGACCAACATCCAACAACTTGCGGGACTTCTCGTTCCACAGAGCTTTGGTGATGTTGTAGATCAACTCGTCGTCTTCCTTGACGTTTGTGACCCACTGCGCACCAACAGCGACAGTAGACGTCGCCGGAATGTTTTCATACGTGCCTTCCGGGATGTTGCTGGCAGAGAAGAAGCCGTACTTGGAGGTCAGCGCATCTACGCCTTTGCCATCAATCGGAACCAGTTTGATCGGTGCCGCAGATGCCAGTTCCACCAAGGAACCTGCCGGATAACCAGCCACAACGAAATACGCATCAATTTTGCCGTTACGCAGGGCTTCTGCTGCCGCGTTGCCTTTAAGTTCTTCAGCTACAACGTCTTTAACGCTCAGGCCGTTTGCTTCCAGGATCAGGGATGCATCCACATAGGTGCCGGAACCCGGCTCATCCAAAGAAACGCGCTTGCCTTTAAGGTCAGCGACGCTGCTGATGTTGCTGTCAGCCAGCGCGATCAGGTGAATATGTTCTTCAAACAGGGCAGCGATGGTACGCAGGTCTTTGGCAGGTTCTTTACCTTCCATAGTGCCTGTACCTGTATAGGCCCAGTACGCCACGTCAGACTGCGTGAAACCGGAGTTACGCAGACCAGACATGATCGCGTTGATGTTATCAACAGACCCGCGGGAAGAAACAGCCGACGCAATCAAACCATCAACGCCACAGCTACCGCCTTCTTCACAAGGACGTGACCCTGGCGGTTTGGAAATTGCGTTGGCAATAACACCCCCAACCGGATAATAGGTATAGGCTGTGCCACCTGTCCCGATTGTGAAAAATTTCAGGTCCTGGGCGATTGCGCCGCCGTTCAGACCAATCAGCAAGGCTGTGCCGAGGGCGACAGCTTTCAGCTTCTTAAACATTCATCTCTCCTGTAATAATTTTGCCACTCTATGGTAGTGGTATAACCATTTGTGTGCAACGTCTTCTTACAAGATGAAGTTTATGTTTTTAAACGATTATTTTATTAGATGTCTAACGATCATTCTTACGTTTAATAAGTGTTTTTAGAACTTATTTAGATATTTATTAAAGTATTACACAATCTCAGATAATAATTTTTCAATACCAACAAAAATGCCTGCCTCCTTTTTCAAGAAGACAGGCATTGAGGCGCACTGGATTCCAGTGCTCAGGGATACATCATTTCCGGCAAGTACATACTGATTTGCGGAATGTACGTAATTGCGACCAAAGTCAGCAACATAATGATAATAAACGGCACACAGGACTTGAACACTTCCTGCAAGGACATTTTGGAAACCGACATGGCAACAAATAGGTTCAACCCCACCGGCGGTGTCAACATCCCAACGGAAAAGTTGACCAGCGTGATAACCCCAAAGTGAACCGGATCAATCCCGATGGTTTCTGCAATCGGCTGCAACAACGGGGAGAGAACGATAATGGCAGACGCGCTATCCAAAAAGAAGCCAGTGATCAACATGACAAAGTTAAACAGAGCCGCAATGATAAACGGTGAGTCAGAGAGCGACAGCACCCCTTGAGAGAAGGTTCCCGGTACACCGGAAAATGCCAACAGCCAAGAGAAAGACGCCGCACCCGCCGTGATCAACAACAACGCTGCAGATATCGCACCGGCTGTTTTGAAGATACTTTTCAGTTCTGCCAGACCGATTTGTTTATAAACAAATGCCCCGACAATCAGGCCATACACACAGGCCACCGCCGCAGATTCAGTCGGCGTAAACACACCGGAATAAATACCGCCCAACATCAAGACGGGCAAGCCTAGCCCCCATGCAGCCTGTTTAAACGCAACTGCTACAGTTTTAAGGGTGGGAAATTCTGAGCGCGGATAGCCTTTTTTGATGGCAAAGAACACACAAGCCGCAATCAAGCTGCCACCAATCAACAAAGCTGGCAAAATGCCACCGGCAAATAGTTTACCGACAGACGTTCCGGTGACGGAGCCATAAATAATCAAGGCAATGCTTGGCGGGACAATCGGGCCCAATGTGCCAGCCGTGGTGATCAGCCCAATGGAAAAACGCTTATCGTATCCCGCCGCACAAAGTGCAGGAAACATAATGCTGCCAATGGCAATCACAGTCGCCGGACTGGAGCCGGAGATGGAACCGAAAAACAGACAGGACAGAACGGTCGCTGCCGCCAGCCCCCCCGGCATCCAGCCAACCAGCGCTTTGGCAAGGTTGATCAAACGTTCAGACAATCCGCCGATGCGCATCAGCTCTGACGCCAGAATAAAGAACGGGATCGCCATCAGGGAAAAGTTGTTCATCCCGGCGAACATACGCATGGGAACAATCACGGGATCAAACGAACTTGCACCCCCGACGGCCCCGACAACGGACAGCGCCAAAGAGGCAAAAATCGGCAGACCGACCAGCAGTAAAACCGCAAATAAGACAAGAAGGAGAGGTATCATTGGTAATCTTTCAGGCTCAAAACGAGCCTCCCTTTCAATGATGATCTTTGCGTTGGCACAAAGGCCACGAAACCACGAAGACCAAAAAGAAGTTTCTATTCAGCAGCCGCCAAAGCTCACATCATGTTCAGGTTTTCTTCGGCTTCATCCTGACGCTCCCCCCGCATCAAGCGTACCAACTCGATGAGGTAGCGGAAGGTCGCACAGGCGCCCGCAACCGGGATCACAAGATAAATGCTGGCGATGGGCAGGCGCAGGGCCGGTGACAGTTGACCGCGATTGAACGTTGTCGTCACCAGATCAGTGCCAAGCACCAAGAGGGTCACGCTAAACACGATACCGATCACCAATTGCAGACCGTAGACCTGTCGCTCCAGCCTGTCTGGCAGGAAGGCGCGCAAAACTTCAACGGCGATATGACTGTGGTGTTTAATGCCGTAGCTGATACCAATAAAACTCATACAGATGATGGAATAGAGCACCACCTCTTCCGCCCAGAATAACGGCGCGTTAAAGACGTAGCGTAAAACCACCTGAGTAAAAGTCAATGTAATCGCAATCGCCATAAACAGGATCATGACAAAGTCTTCGAAACTGTCCAAAGCATGCTCAATTTTCTTGATCATTTTTTCTCCCTCTGATCACATGGATCGCACCGCATAGAAACAGGAAAAGGCCCCCCGTTCATGGACAGGAGCCCTTTTCCCCGTTTCAGCAGGTGTTATTGTGCAGGGCCTGCGCCAGTCACGTCATAGATGGACTGGATCAGTTCCGGCGTTACGGTGTCTTCAAATGCTTTGTGAACACGGTAGCTTGCTTTGATAAACGCAGCTTGTTCGTCAGCAGACAATTCTTTAACTTCTGTTTCTTCTTTGATTTTAGCAATCATGTCAGTTTCAAACTTAACTGTCAGTTCACGGGCGTGATCACGCGCATTGTTGAATGCAGTTGTCATAACCGCTTTCAAGTCGTCCGGCAGGTCAGCCCAAGCGTCTTTGTTCACAACAGCCGCATAACCGTGGTAAGCGTGACCGGACAAAGTCATGTATTTTTGCACTTCATAGAATTTCATCGCAACGATGTTGGCGATCGGGTTTTCCTGACCTTCAACAACGCCGGACTGCAGGCCGTTATAAACTTCCGCAAAAGCCATTGCAGTCGGGCTTGCGCCCCACTCATTGTACTGTGTCAGGATAACCGGTGCCTGCATAGTACGCATTTTGATACCTTTTAGGTCTTCGGCTTTTTCAATCGGGCGCACGTTGTTGGTGATGTGACGGAAACCCGCCCCCCAGAAGTTAACGCCGTGCATGCCGTGCTTATCCAATGTGTCGAGGATAGTACGACCGACCTGACCGTCCAAAACCTTTGCCATCATTTCGTTACCCGGCAGGATAAACGGCAAATCAAGAACTTGCAGCTTCTGTTCAAAGTTACCCAACGTCGCGGTCGGCGGGATCGCGATTTGTACAAGGTTCTGTTGCAACTGTTCTACGATCTCAACGTCACCACCCAGCTGACCCGCAGGCAGAACATTGATCTGGATGCGGCCTTCAGATTTTTCTTCAACTTCTTTTTTGAAGCTCAGGGCCGCTTGACCGTTTGGCGTGCTTTCCATCAAAACATGAGCGAATGTAAAAGTATAATCCGCCGCTTGGGCTGGCAAAATACCAGCAACTGTCATCGCACAGGCGGCTGCAAAGCCGCGCAAGAAAGTCTTTTTCATAAGTAAAGTCTCCAGTTATTTAGTCTTAATTGGGTTCAAACATGCCCTTGGGCTGCAATTCAGAGAAGAAGTGGTAGTTGCTGCGCGCTTCACTCAAGGCGTCCTTTTTCAAGGTCGCACGCAAGATAACTTCTTCAGAATGATCACATTCAGCCAACACCCCTTCTGCGGGAGATGCGATTTGGCTCAGGCCCATACGTTCCCAAACGCCGGTTCCGACGCCAAAGTCCATGGTGCCGCTGCCGTTGGCAGAAACAACAAACGCCTGGTTCTGTACCGCTGTGACCAACGGCAAAGCTTTCCAAAGCTGACGTTTTGTCAACGGATCACCCGTCCCGCCTTTCGACCCACCAACCCAGAAGGAGGAGGAGAAGACGATGACATCAGCCGCATTGCGGAAGTGATGACGGGCAATTTCCGGGAACAGAACATCATAGCAAATGATGATACCGATCTTACCGAGCGCACACTCAAACGTCTCCAGCTTGGGACCCGTTGTGTAATACAGCTTTTCAATGCCGGGGAAGTTCTGCTTGCGTGAGACACCCGCAACCCCTTCCGGGCCGATCAAGGCGCAGCTGTTATAAATAACACCCGGCACCGAAGATTTTTCGTTAAAGCCAACGACAACATATTGGTTATGGGTTTTCGCCGCTTCAATAAGCTGTTGAATTTCGTCACCATCAACGCTGATAGAGGCTTCTTCCATCAGATGGCGGTACCCACCTTGACCATGTGTGAAAAAGTTTGTGATGCTTGTTTCAGGGAAGACAACAAGATCAGCCCCTTTTTTTGCTTCCTCAGCCATCGTGGTGAGGATGAACTCCATGTTTTTGTCCATGGAGTCATTCAAAAACGGGCAAAACTGTACAGCACTTACCTGTATATCTTTTTGCATGTATCTGCTCCTTGTTATATGGGCAGAAAGATAAGTTACAGGTTTATGAAAATAAACTATCAAAATTCTTATACGTATTGTAAATATTCTTACATTAGCGACACAAAATTAGTAGAATCAAAGCAATAGGTTTCAAACGATACCGCTTTTTTTCTAGAAGATTGAGGACAAAATGAGCTTTGAAAACGCCAATTGGAACGACCTGAAATATTTTTTGGCATTGGCCCGCTACAAGCGCTATTCCAAAGCCGCCGCCCATCTGCGCACAACCCATGTCACCGTTGCAAATACCATCAAACGGCTGGAAGATACATTGCAATCTCGGCTTTTTCAGCAAACCAACGAGGGGTTCAAGCTCACTTCAGAAGGCGCAACCCTCCTTCCGGTTGCCGAGGCTTGCGAAAGACATCTTCTGACACCCGGCATGAACGCAGAAGCCAACCAAATAAAAGCCCCCTGCGTGCGCATTGGCGTGACAGAAGGAATCGGCAACAGCTATGTTGCGGAACGGGTGGCCTCCTGGCTGCTCAACACCCCCTTGGATATGGAACTGGTGACCCTGCCCAAGCAACTGCGCATCAGCCAGCGTGATGCAGACATCTGTATTACAGTGGATCGACCGGACGGGCGCAACATGACCAGCCAGCTTTTGACCCCTTACAAGCTGGGGATTTTCACCTCGGAAGATTATATCGCGCGCCACCCGCAAATCACGTCGACCCAGGATTTAAAAAACCACGGCTGGGTCGGCTATGTGGACGACCATATTTTCTCCAGCACGTTGGAATATCACAAGGAAATTTCCCAAGACCTGCGCTACACCTTCCGCAGCACCTCCATGGTCAGCCAGATGGAAGCCGCCATGTCCGGCGTCGGCCTTGCGATCCTGCCCATCTATATGGTCAAAGATAAACGCGTCAAAATGCCCCCGGGCCGCCGCCTTGTGCGCGTCCTGCCAGACCTTACCTTTAACCGGAAATACTGGATCTCCGCCTCCAACGATATGGACCGCTTCCCCTACATCCACGCCCTCTGGCACGGCCTCTTAAAAATGGTCGAAACGGATTATGAACTGTTTATGGGGGAATAAATTTTACAGAACTCGAAAAACATCTTAGAAGTGCAATAGTTGGCTACACGAAAACAAATGAAACATTAAAGATTGCACGCATGACAAAAGAAGCTATTCAAAAATTAGAAGACTTTATACTTCAAAACGATGACTTGGAACAACTAGAGAGCATGGTCAAAGGGTTTAACCTTTTTGAAGCCATTGCCATGGGGCGCCAAGAATTAAAACATTCTGCGACACTCTCTTTTTTATTAGACCCTTCAAAAGATCATGGTCTGGATACGTACTTTCTTAAAAGGTGTTTCATGCGTGTCGCACAGGATATGAGTAACTTCAGCCCAATCGACATTGATTGCATGGATCTTTCAGACGTTAAAATTAAGCGAGAATGGCAGAATATTGACATTCTAATTGAAAGCAAACAAGCAGACCTTGTCATTGCCATTGAAAACAAAATCGACTCAACAGAACACAGCAATCAACTTCAAAAATATAAAACAATAGTTGAGAATAACTTCCCTCACATTGAAAACAAATTTTTTATCTATCTAACCAAGGATGGCGTTAGTCCTCAAAAAGAAACAGATCAAGAAGTTTGGACAGCATTTTCTCACACTATCGTCATTGAAGAGTTAGAACGCAGTCTATCTATGAAAACACGCTCACTGAGCGATGAACAAAAAATGCTCATTAACCATTACATAGAATTTATGAAGAGGCATATCTTGGGAAACAGTGAAATCGCGACCTTGGCGCAAAAGATTTATGAAAATCATAAAGAAGCACTAGATATTATCTTTGAACATAAACCAGATGAACGTGCCGAAAATATTCAATATATAAAAAATAAACTTGAAGAAAGAGATGACGTAAGAATGGATAAATCTAGCGGCAGTATTATCCGTTTTTATTCCCCGTCTTGGAATTTCGGCAAAGTTACCAGAAAAGGATGGTGTACTGGAACTAGAGGCATTTTATTTGAAATAGGGATTCCTACTTCCAAGAAAACGACAAAGGTTGAACTCGTCATCGGAAGCCGAGTTCAACCCAACCACAAAGATTGTCTATTTAAAACCGTAGAAAAACGCACTGAAATGCGTTCAGGCAAAAAGAATGCCAAATGGCCTAGAGCATGGTCTTCTCCAACAAACCTTCGCCTAACGAGCCATGAAGAAACCTTGGAAGACATCAATACATTCTTCGATACCCACTATCCAAAACTATGCGAAGCAGTCAAAGAAGCATTGAATACAATTAACGCAAACGTAGATGAAACCACTTCAAGCCCAGTTTAAAACAGGCCAGTTGGCGGCGTTTGCCTGTGTTTTCAACCGATCATCCGGGTTGACCACATGGGGGTGGGCGACGGCGAGCAAGAGGGCGAGGTCATTGTAGGAGTCGGAAAAGAAATGTGCGGTCGCAAGGTCTTCGGGGCGATCCGTCAGCCAGTCTTTCAAGCGCACAACCTTGCCTTCCTGAAACGTCAACGTGCCTTCGGTGCGACCTGTCAGTAGACCCGTTTCATCCACTTCTACATTAATGCCCAAAACATGGCTGACCCCAAACAGAGCCGCGATGGGGCGCACAATAAATTCGGGGGAGGCCGAGACCACAACAACCGTATCCCCGGCCTCTTGGAACTGCTGAATTTGTGCCAAGCCGTCCTGATACATATGCGGGCGAATTTTCTGCTCTGCGAACAATTGTGCATGTTCCTCAATCAGGCTTGCCGATTTGCCCATCAAGGGGCGCAGCATAAACAGCATATAGTCTTTCATGTCCAGCTGGCCCGCGTGATATTGCTCCATCAAATAGGCTTCTGTATCCAACAGCGCGGCACTCGCCCAGCCGATTTCCACCATGTAGCGCGTCCATTCTGTTGCGCAATCCACACCGATCAAGGTTTCGTCCAAATCAAATGCACATAACATTTTTTATGCCTCCCAAGGGCTTTGTTTCTTTTGTTATCCCGTGAACCTCGCAAGATTAAGCGGGGGTCACCAAGCTCTCTTTTATCCAATCAAAATTCTTTATCTTTTCGCGGTTCAAGACCCCATGACGCAACAGAAAATCCAGCATGACCAACGCGCTATTTTCTTTCACCTCACAGGTTTCACACAATAGGGTGCACAGGTCTGTCATTCCTATCAACTGAAAGTCATCCACTTCCCCGTCAACATTTCGAGGTATGAAATCCACCGGCAATTCCAGATCATAACAATAAAGCACATCGGGCTTTAGGTTTGCCCCCACCTGCATGTTATAGGCCACGACCCCCACCTGTTTCACCCGTCCGGCAAGACCTGCTGGGACCCCGGCTTCTTCCGCACATTCCTTGATCATATTTTCACGCAAGGACAATCCAACAGGTTGCCCGCCTGCCACCATATTGTCCCACATGCCCGGTGAGGTCGCCTTGGTCATGGACCGTTTGGCGATCCACATCTTCAGTCCCTCATTGGTGCGCACAAAACCGTTCATATGCACGCCAAAGGCCCGTATGCCAAAATACGGCGTCATGGCGCGTTCAATGTCAAACAGGCTCTCATCTTCCCACTTGCGTTTTACGGGATACAGCTCGTTGCGCCACGGCCCCAGCAGGCCATCTTCGCGCAGTTTCAAGCCAACTTTGACCATCAGGGCTGTCCGATCCGCCGGTGTGGTCAGATCCTCAACAAATCGCAAAGTACGGGCCTGATCATCTATCACAAACCCGTTCTCAAAACCGCGCAGGGCCATAATATGACTGTCATGCACCCAGCCGATCCGTTGATCGTCGCCCTGCAAAAAGTCATAGAACCCATAGCCAGAAAAGTTATTGCAGCGCTTAAGGAGATTTAGATAACACAACAGACATCACCTTCGCTAAGCACTACGCACTTCTTGCAAGAACTTTTGCACTTCTTCATCCAATTCATCAAACTGGGAAATGAGTTCTTGCGAGGAACTTGAAACTTTCTCCGACGTATTGCCCGACTGTTCGGCGGACAGTTTTACTTCAGAAATGGTATTTGCCACATCCTGAACCCCCGTACTGGCGAACTGGACATTTGCATTGATCTCGCTTGTTGCCGAGGATTGTTGTTCAACTGCCGTTGCAATCGCGGACGAAATCTCGTTAATGTTACGGATGGTGCGACTGATCTCCCCGACACTCTCCCTCACATTTTGGGAAATCAACTGGATTTCGCCAACTTGTTCGGCAATATCGCCTGTGGCTTTGGTCGTCAAATTGGCAAGATTTTTCACCTCAGACGCAACCACCGCAAAACCTTTGCCGGACTCGCCAGCGCGCGCGGCTTCAATTGTCGCATTCAGCGCCAGCATGTTGGTTTGTTCTGCGATATCCTGGATAAGCTGGACCACTTGGCCGATTTTATCAGCCGCTTGCGCCATGCTTTTAATGGTCTCGGTTGAATGTTCAGACTGCTTTACCGCATCGGAACTGACATTCAACGCATCCCCCACCTGACGGCTGATCTCTGCAATGGAACAGGATAGCTCTTCAGTTGCCCCCGCCACACTTTGCACATTCTGCAAAGCTTGGTCCATGGTGTGCGCCATCTCACCGGACTGTGCAATGGTCTGATCCGAATTTGCCCCCAACACATGGGAATGATCCTGCAACGTCTTTGCCGAGCCGGACACCATTTCAAGCACAGATGATACGGAGCTGTTGAAGTGATCTGCCAATCGCTCCAACGTCTGGCGTTTTTCCTGTTCCGCCACTTCCTTTGCGGTTTCCTGTTCTTCCTTCAAGCGGATATTATCAAAGGCATTTTTGCGGAAAGTTTCCAATGCGTGGGCCATTCCGCCCAACTCATCACGGCGATCCTTGCCCGGTATATCAACGTCCAACTGATTGTTGGAGACCGCCTGCATGGCATCTGTCAGGGCCGCAACCGGACGGGCGGACACTTGACCGATCCACAGACCGCAGGCCACAGTCACAACGGCTGCAGCTAAGACAATAATAAACATCCATTGGTTTGTGGCCTGCACCTGTTCATAGACTTCTGCCCCTTGTGCGATGACACCGACTTTCCAGCCAAATCCGGGATAGTTGAACGCCCCTTGGCTGGGATAAAGGGAGAGAACCAGATCGTTATTGTGCACAATGGCCGCAGACTGTGTATCTTTAGCTTGTTGCATCCAGTCAAACGGTGCAACCACGCTGCTGGTGGCGATCAGACTGCCCGTATTATCGCGGACCTCAATCACCGCACTGGCAATGTTTTTGTCCATCAAGGCCTGTTCTACACGTGCAAAGATCGGCTGAACCATATCGGTGGAGGCATAAGCCAGTACCGCCCCTGCCGTGCCGCCAAACTCGTTGCGCACCGGCACCGCAAAGCGCATGGCCTTTTGCGGCTTACCAAATAAGGCTGCCAGTTCTGTACGTTCACTTAGCCCCGAAACCGTGCTGCCCAGTTTGTCCAGCACCGCGTCTTCCGGTGCGGGGGACACCAGCTTTTGAAACCAGTCCAACTCCCCGAAAGACACATTATCAAGGAAGTTATTAAAATCCAGCTCCCCGCCTTCACTGCTCACTTGGGATGCAATCATCACCTGCCCGTTCGCGTCGGCAAACGCTACCGCTTCCAACCCTTTGATGTTGCCAACCAAGCGGTTCATTTTAATCACCACTTCATTTTCCGGGCTGCGATCGTACCAGACCGCACTATCCAGCAACAGGGGGGAGGCTGCGAGCAACTTGACTTCCCCGATCAGACTGTTGATCGCCATATCCGTATTCACCGCGACTTGCAAGGCGGCATTTTCAATCGGGCCGTTAAGCGCGTCATTAAAACGGTCCTTAAAAAAGGTAAAAGTCGCAAAGACCCCCAAGGCCGGTAGCAACCCGAAAATCATAAGCAAGCAAACGATTTTGCCACGAATTTTAAATGACGGCATTAACAGGTCTCCTACAGCGGGGGTATATTTTTTTGAGAATTAGAATGAGACTATATCAACGGCCTTCACATAGATTAAATCGATTTTTTAGATATTATGTATAGATATTGTTTATACATAAATAGACCGCATTTTAAATAAATCAAACTTATACAAAGTAACAATATTAACGATTTTACAGATATAAAAAACCGCCCTAAAGTATCCCCATCGATAACGCAATCAAGGTGGGTGTCTGATGGAACATTATCATTTCGAAGGGCCGAACAAGATTTTTAAAGTACATATCTACAACACGGATGTACGCGCAAAAATCAAAGAAAATCATGAACATGAGTTCTTTTCTGAACAATGGGCCGATGGTCAATTCATCCTTATTCAGGCAATAGACCGTGACGAAATGAAGGAAATTATTTCCAACAGATATCCGCCAAATGACGGATTTGTCATCCAAAGCGCGATCGAGATAAACTAACCCTAACGCTGTTACTTGAGAAGGGCACCGATTGCTTCAGCTCCCTAGAACTCTCTGCTGAAAGAAATCTCCCCTACATACACTGGTGCCCTTCTCCTTTTTTGACTTATTTGCGTCATCGCTTTGCCATCGAAGCGTCTTTTTAGCGGTTTAAATACGCCCTAAATTTATAGAGCAGCAACAAGGCTCCCGCTTTATCAATCCGCCCCCCGCTTAAAAGTGTCTCCAAGGCCGATTGTTCAAAATACTGCAGGCGAATATCTTCGCCTTCTTCTGCTATGCCAAATGTGCCCTCCCCCATCGGTGCCTCTACAAGCGCGATGTAAAAATATAATCGCTCATCACACATGCCCGGATTTGTCAGCACACTTCCCAGATCAATCATCTCGCGCGCGATTAATCCGCTTTCTTCATGCAACTCCCGCCTGGCCGCCTGCTCCGGACTTTCACCGTCATCGATGCAGCCCGATACCGCCTCAATCACGCGACCTGTTGCGAGCCGTCCGTTGCGTTCTGCTTCCAAAACAGCCGCGATGCGCAGTTGTTCAATCAGAATAAAACACTGTTGGGCAGGATCATACGGCAACACACAGACCACATCACCGCGCTGCACGGTTTCGCGCACGATCTCGTGTGACCACGTGCCATCAAATTTTTGAAAACGATAGCTTGTCTGCAAGAGGGGGTAATAGCCGCTTTGAAGCTGTGTGCGTTTGGTGATTTTTACGATATCCGACATGTTTCACTTTCCATCTTATAAACGCGAAAAGAAGCCCCCTCGATTTATCGAAGAGACTTCTTTTAAGGCAAGGGTCAGTTTTTCCTGTCCCTTTTTATTCCCATGGCAAGGAATAAGTCTTGAGGTTGGTAAAGCTCTTCATGGCTTCCAGCACCCCTTCTTTATAGCCAAGGCCGGAGTCCTTGATCCCGCCAAAGGGCGACATTTCGATCCGATAGCCCGGCACTTCCCAGATATTCACCGTGCCGACATTCAGTTCACGGATAAAACGCTGGATCGTTGGCCAATGATCGGTACAGACACCTGAAGACAGACCGAAAGCAGTGGAGTTAGACACCTCGATAATTTCATCCACCGATTTGCAGCGGATGATCGGGGCGACCGGGCCAAACGTTTCTTCACGCACCAACTCACAATCAAACGGCACATGATCCACCACGGTCGGGGAATAAAGCGCGCCATTGCGTTCGTTGCCATACAGCAACTTCGCGCCTTTTGCGACCGCATCATTAACCCGGTCTTGGAACAGGATCGCTGATTGCTCATTGATCACAGTGCCCATGTCATTGTCCGGGTCCATGGGGTTACCGTAGCGCAGTTTTTTGGTTTTTTCGACCACAAGGGCAGAAAAAGCGTCTGCAATTTCATCCAGCACAATGATACGCTTGACCGCTGTGCAACGCTGACCGGAGTTTTTAAACGATCCGGCAACCGCCAAATCCGCTGCCTTTTCAAGGTCCGCATCAGCCAGGACGATCAACGGATCGTTGCCGCCCAGTTCCAGAATTTTGCGTTTATAGCCTGCTTTCTCCGCAATATATTTGCCGATCGGCACGCCGCCGGTAAAGGTCACCAAGTCCACATCTTCGTTCACCAGCATCTCATCCGCGATATCTTGCGGGGCGCCGGTGACAACCTGAAACATCTCAGGCGGCAATCCCGCTTCATAGAGAATATCTGCAAGCTTCAGGGCCGTCAGCGGTGTTTTTTCCGTTGGCTTTAAGACCATGCAGTTGTTGGTCGCAATGGACGGGGCGACCTTATGGGCCACTTGGTTGAGCGGGTGGTTAAAAGGCGTGATCGCACTGATTGCACGCAAGGGTTCGCGCACCGTAAAGATTTTGCGTTTTTTACCGTGTGGGGTGATATCGCACGAGAAAATCTCCCCATCGTCCTGCGTACAAATGCGCGCCGACAGGCTAAACACATCATAGGCACGACCTACTTCGTAGAGGGAATCTTTCTTACACAATCCGGCTTCCGCCGTAATGATGTCGGAAATTTCATCCTTACGCGCCACCAAGATATCTGCTGTTTTTTGCAAGATCTCATAGCGTTCGTGGCGGGTCAGTTTGGATTGATAGTTTGCGGCCACCTTAAAGGCACGGCGCACATCTTCCACCTGCCCCTTGGGGATGGTGCCGACCAAGGCACCGGAATAAGGGCTGACCACATCAATACGATCTTCTGTGACCACTTTCTCCCCCGCGATGCGCATGGCTTCATGGCGGACCGGAAAATTATCTATCTGGTTCATGTCATATCCTTTACGGCTTAGCTGGTTTGCGCATAGTTGAGAGCAAGATCAAATGCATCGAAGTTGCGAAGGTTACGATCACCTTCCAAGTTTGGTGTCGCGCGATTAAGCAGCAACGGCACGCGCTGTTCAGACACCCCCCCGTGGGAACGTAGTGGCTCTTTTAACGCAGACAGGTCGTGGCGATCCGCACTGGTGCCCAGCACCTTATCGGCTGTGGAGACAAGGATCACGTCACCTGTGCGATCTTCCGGCAGCTCAAACTTCTCGCAGCCTTCTGCGCGCGACAGGGCATGCATGATACCGTCCATTTTCGCAAGTTTAGCGATGGTTTCCGCGCGGACTTCTTCCGGGATATAGGCAGTTGCGAAAGATCCCAGCGCACCGTGGTGCACCACATAAGGGTCGGTAATCGGCAGGATCACACGAGCAACATCTTTGCCCAACCATTCGTCCATCACATCTTGCAGGAAGATCACATCCGGTTCCCCCGCATCATCATGCTTTGGCTTCATGCCGTGGTCCGCGGTCAGGGCAATGACGGCCCCGCGCTCATCCAGTTGCGCCAGATATTTGTCCAGCATGGCATAAAACTCGTTGGCAACAGGTGTGCCCGGTGCATGTTTGTGCTGGATGTAATCGGTCGTAGACAAATACATCAGATCGGGCTGAAATTCGTCCATCAACTTGACACCGCAAGCAAAGATAAACTCGCTCAACTCCGCAGAATAGACAGAGGGCACGTCACGACCAATCCAGCTAGATGCATCTTCAATACCGTTTTCCGCCAACGTTGTTTCGTTTGATTTTTCAGAGGAAAAGCAAATCGCGCGGCCTTCTTCAAACGTCAGGCCGTGGCCCAACAGGCGGCGCAGTTTGTCTTTTGCTGTCACAACCGCGATCTTCGCCCCTTCCTCAAAAAACTTTTTAAAGATGGTCGGGGCACGCAGGAATTTAGGGTCATTCATCATGACTTCCGCATCCTGATCCTGATCGTAAAAATAGTTACCGCAAATCCCATGGACGCGGGGCGGTTGGCCCGTCACGATGGACAGGTTGTTCGGGTTTGTAAAACTGGGCACCACGCAATCGGCGCGGGCATCGGTGCCATTTTTCAGGGCTTTTGCAAGATAAGGCATGATGCCATCACTGATGGCTTGCTCAATATATGCTGGCTCACATCCATCCACGCAGACAACCACAACCGATTGTTTCGGCCAGGCGTAGACACGATCATTTACCACAACAGTTTTTGAGTCGATTGACATGAAATCATCCTTTGTCATTTATAGAATACGTAAGGTAGCTTGTTTTATTCAGCAGCCAGCTGATTTTGCAGTTTGCGTTGTTCCAGCGCCGCTGGCGGCGGAGAACAGTCGCTCACGCCCATTTTTTCGCACGCGCCCTTAATCGCGCTCAGCACGCCGCGCATATTGTCCGCATCCAGTTGCCCGATACATCCCACGCGGAAGCTATCAACCACGGTCAACTTGCCGGGATAAATGATGTAGCCACGCTCTTTGATCTCGTCATAAAAAGTCTGGAAATCAAAGTTCGTATCTGCCGGGCAGAAAAACGTCGTAATGATGGGCGACAACCAGCGATCTTCCAGCAGGGTTTCAAACCCCAGCTCGCGCATCCCTGAAATCAGGACTTGGCGGTTATTGTCATAGCGCGCAAATCGTCCCGGCACACCGCCTGCTTCTTCGTGTTGCAACAAGGCTTCAAGGAAGGCGACAACCGTATGCGTTGGTGGCGTAAAGCGCCATTGTCCGGTCTTTTTCATCGCGGCCCATTGGTCATGCACATCCAGACATAAAGAATGGCTGTTGCCTTTCGCGGCTTCCAAAGCCGACTTTTTCGCAAGGATGAAGCCGAAGCCCGGTACCCCTTCGATACATTTGTTGGCCGACGACACCATACATTCAAACGGGATATCCTTGACCGACAGATGCACCGCACCAAAGGCACTCATAGAGTCGACGATTAGTTTGCGCCCTTTTGCCATCACCACGTCGGATATGGCTTGCAACGGGTTTAAAATGCCGGAGCTGGTTTCGCAATGGACGATCACCACATGGGTAATGTCTGCATCATTATCCAGAATTTGCGCCACTTCACTTGGCATCGCGGGCAGATAATCGCCCTTGTCCAGCTTAACGTAGCTGCGCCCCAAATAGTCCAGCGTCTTGACTGCGCGTTGACCATAAGCCCCGTTCATCAGGACCAAGGCCTTGCCATCGCGTGGGATAAAGCTTGCCAGCGCCGCTTCGACAGAAAAGCTGCCGCTGCCCTGCATGGGGACACAATCATATTCATCGCCCCCCTCGCACATATCGACAAGACGGCGACAAATGTCAGCCGTGACCGCCTTAAAGTCCCCATCCCATGAGCCCCAGTCGCGCAGCATGGCTTCTTTTGTGCGCATAGAGGTGGTCAATGGACCGGGTGTTAACAGAAAGGGTTCTTCCCCGATCGGTTTTAAATTAGCCAAAGGATTGGTAGTTGCTTGATTATTCTGAGTCATATCAAAAACCTCAGTTAGTGCGTTGTTGACTTCGGCTAGCGCCGTTTCCCTGTACGTATGAATATGACGTTTTCACACCATTACTCAAATCGTTAATTTATATGTATTCGATAACTAAAACTTATATTAAGCAGACTTGGCTGCCTGTATCATGCTACGGCGCATTTTTCCCTTGTAAGCCCTTACACAATTGACCATGCCCATAGACAGACAATCCGCAATCAGGGCATGCCCAATGGACACTTCATGCAGCCACGGGATATGGCTGGTCAGGAACTTAAGGTTCGATTTATTCAGGTCATGTCCTGCATTGACCTTTAGACCATAAGACCTCGCCAGCAAAGCCACCTGCACATAGCGATGAACCTCATCCTGCGCCCTGCCCTGCACGTAAGCTTGGGCAAAATCGCCTGTATGCAGTTCCACACAATCGACCCCGACCTCAGCGGCAGGCGAAAGCTGGCTGCTATCCGGATCCAAAAACAGGCTGACGCGACAGCCGTGGGCTTTTAGCCGTCCAATCACCTCTGTCAAAAAGGCGGCATTTTGCGCCACATTCCAGCCAAACTCCGATGTCTTGGCTTCTGGCGGGTCGGGCACCAAGGTCACTTGGTCAGGGGCAATCTTCAGCACATGTTCCAGAAACGCTTCGGACGGATAGCCTTCCACATTCAACTCCACAGAGCGTTTCTGACGATAGGTTTTGATCACCTCTGCCAACACAGGTAAATCATCAAAGCGCACATGGCGTTCATCCGGGCGGGGGTGAACGGTGATCCCGTCCGCCCCTGCCTCCAGCGCTTGGATGGCATAATCCGCCAGATCAATCACATCGTTTTCCCGCTGGTTGCGCAGCAAGGCGATTTTGTTAATGTTGATACTTAATGCAGTCATCCTGCCCTCCTATCCAAACAGGCGCGTGTTGATCTCGGCAATTGCGCGTTCAATCACATCCATCGCCCAGTCCATTTGTTCTAACGTCGTGATCAGCGGCGGGGTGAAGGTCAGCACACTGCCCATGGAGATTTTGAAACTGAGGCCGTCATCAAGTGCGCGGTACAAAATCTCTTCCGCCGCATCATTGGCGGGCGTTTTTTCCGCACGATCCAGCACTAGCTCGCAGCCAAACAACATGCCGCGCCCACGCACATCCCCGATCAGTTGATATTTGTCCTTCATATCCATCAGGCGCTTAAGCCCATGCCCGCCGACGGTGGCGGCATTTTCCACCAGATTTTCCCGCTCGATAATCTCAATCGTCGTCAGGGCCGCGCGTGTGGTGACGGGGTTTTTCTCATGGGTGTAATGTCCAAAGGCATATTCCCCCGCCACATCCAGATCGGGATGACAGACCGCCGCTGCAATCGGCAGAATACCGCCGCCCAAGGCCTTGCCCATGACCAGAATATCCGGCACCACTTCATCATGATCACAGGCAAAAAACTTGCCCGTCTTGCCCAGACCTGTCGGGATTTCATCGAAAATCAACAAGGCACCGGCCTCGTGACAGGCTTTGCGCACCGCTTGCCAAAACCCCTTAGGCGGCAGGTAAGGAACCGCGCGGGCAGGTTCTGCAATCACGGCTGCCACATCGCCTTCTTTTTCCAGCACATATTTGACCATATTGGCGCAGGCCAAGCCGCATTTATCCAGATCAGGCTGGCCCTGATCATCACATTGATGCCCATAGACACAGCGATAACAGCCAAACGGGGCGACATGTTCCGACCCCGGCAGCAACGGCCCGATGGGACCGCCGCGAAACAACTGTTCCCCACCGACACTGGAAGCGCCAAATCCGGCCCCGTGAAAGGAATCCCAAAAGGAAATCGTCTTAAACCGCCCGGTCTTAGCACGCGCCACCTTCATGGCGACTTCATTCGCATCCGACCCACCTGTGGTGAACAAGACTTTGCTAAGATCGCCCGGTGCGATAGTGGCGATCTTTTCCGCCAGATCCACCGCCGGATCACACGAAAAACGCCGCGGCGCAAACGGCAACTCGTCCATTTGCTGAATAATCGCCTTTTTTAAATCAGGATGACCGTAGCCGATGTGATGCACATTGTTGCCATGAAAGTCCATGTAACGCCGCCCGTCGTAATCTTCCAGATAGACGCCTTCGGCCTTTCTGACCGCAGACAGACAAGGGGTGGAGACGGATTGATGCAGAAAATATTTGGCATCACGTTCCAACAACGCTTTTGTTTGCGCGCCGTGATTATCTGCACTCCATTTTCGTCTGCGCGGAGAAAAGTTGACTTCGCCTTCTGACTGGGCGGGGGCGGACATCTGTTCGGTTTGACCATCCATGGTACGATCCTTCTTTTAAAATCAAAAGAACGGGCACCCCTTCGACAAAGGATGCCCGTTGGGGAGGCTGCGGCTTTTACGCAGCGATTAAATTTTGGGGGTTCGCAAAGTCATAGCCAAGATCACGGGCCACGGCCTCGTATGTTACCTTGCCGCCCTGCACATTCAGACCCGCCATCAAATGGGCATCCTCTGCACAAGCCCGTTTCCAGCCCTTGTTTGCCAAGGCCAGCGTGAACGGCAGTGTGGCATTGTTCAGCGCAAAGGTGGATGTACGCGCAACCGCCCCCGGCATATTGGCCACACAATAATGCACCACATCATCGATGATATAAGTCGGGTCCGCATGGGTTGTTGCCTTCGATGTTTCAAAACAACCGCCCTGATCGATGGCTACGTCACAAATCACCGATCCTGCCTTCATGGACGAAAGCTGGCTGCGTTTGATCAACTTGGGCGCAGCAGCGCCGGGCACCAACACCGCCCCGATTACCAAATCAGCGTCATAGACCAGACTTTCTGTGGCATCGACCGTGGCATATTGGGTCTTGAGGCGCGGGCCAAACACATCATCCAGATAGGCAAGACGTTTCAGGTTTTTATCCAGAATGGTCACATCCGCGCCCAGCCCCAAGGCCATGCGCGCCGCATTGGTGCCAACCACACCGCCGCCAATCACAACGACTTTTGCAGGCAAGACACCCGGCACACCCCCCAGCAACATACCGCATCCGCCATTAGCTTTCTGTAAAACTGCCGCGCCTACCTGAATGGACATCCGCCCCGCCACTTCCGACATGGGGGCAAGCAAAGGCAACCCCCCATTGGCATCGGTGATGGTTTCATAGGCAATACAAGTCGCCCCGGAATTGACCAACCCTTTAGTCTGGTCCGGGTCGGGGGCAAGGTGCAGATATGTAAAGAGCAACTGGTCTTCACTCAGTTGCTCATATTCTACCTTCTGGGGCTCTTTGACTTTGACGATCATCTCCGACGTTGCAAAAATTTCTGCGGCGGTATCGACCATCTGGGCACCGGCTGTGATGTAATCCTCATCCTCACAGCCAATGCCGCTACCGGCTTGGGTTTCCACCTGTACCTTGTGCCCATTTGTCACCAGCTCGCGCACTGAGCTGGGCGTCAGACCGACGCGATATTCGTGGTTTTTAATCTCTTTTGGAACACCGATTAACATGTCCATCTCCATTCATTTTATTTTTGTAAATCGGATGACACCCTTGGCATGCATCCCTGTCTTGACAGATAAAACGCCCAGCCCTAACATAAATCAAATCGTTAATTTCTATATTTGGTATAGGTACAAGTTATGCATTACGTTCAACTGCGCGCCTTCCATGCTGTTGCGACCCACGGGGGGTTTTCCAAAGCAGCGGAACAATTATGTCTCACCCAGCCCGCGATCTCTGATCAGGTCCGTAAACTGGAAGAATATTTCGGCGTTTTGTTATTTCATCGCCACAAGCGCACGGTGCGCCCCACCGAGTTGGGGGAACAGTTGCTTGTGGTCACACGGCGCATGTTCGCCATTGAATCGGAAGCCATCGAGCTCTTGTCGGAAAGTAAGCAGCTACGCACCGGCTTTTTAAACATTGCAGCCGATGCCCCTTTGCACGTGATCAAAATGATCTCGGCCTTTCGCAAGGAATATCCGGGGATTGAAATTTCGCTCAAGCGCGGAAATTCTGATACCGTCTTGCGTCAATTGCATGATTACAGCGCCGATATCGGGGTGCTCGCCACCAAGCCGGAAGATAGCACCGTTGCCTATATCCCTTTGCGCCGCGACCCGATCGTCTGTTTCGTCCCCAAAGATCACCCTTGGGCGGATCGCGAATCCATCCGTGTACAGGACCTGAACGAACAACCGCTTGTCTTTCGTGAAAAAGGCTCAACCACGCGGCGACGCATCGAAGATATCTTCCTGAAAAAACACATCCGCGCCAAGATCGTGATGATCGCGGAAGGGCGCGAGGCCAACCGTGAAGCAGTGGCCGCAGGTATCGGCATCGGCTTGGTATCCGGGCCAGAGTTTGGCTATGACAGCCGCCTCAAAGCCCTACCCATCACCGGCATTACGATGGAGATGGAAGAATATCTCGTCTACCTGAAGGAAAGAAAGCACCTGCGTTTAATCAGTGCCTTCCTTAAATCTGTAGACGAGCATATCAACGACGACCTTTAAAAGTCAGGAAAAGGCAGTCCGGTTTTTAAGCCGGACTGTTTTCCAGAAGCATCACCGCCCCGCCATCATTTTCTAGGATAGAATAGGACAAGGCCGTGATATGCGAGTTGATCTGTTTAAAGTCCCGCAACAGGTCCATATGGATCGAACTTGTCTCCATACTTTCCACCTTGCCGTCCTGCAAGCGCACCAGATGCAGTTGCGTTGCCTCGATCTGCGCCTCACGGAAGGATCGTTTCTCGCTTAACAGCTGTTCTGCCTGCGCTTCATCCTGCGTTAAAAACAGATTGAGCGACAGTTGCAGGTTTGCAATCAAGCGATCATGCAAGATGTCAATTTCGTCTTCACCTTCCTTGGAAAATTTAAGCCCTTTCTTCTGTTTTTGTTGGGCCAGTTCCATCAGGTTACGGTCAATCAAATCGCCAATATGTTCCAGATTTGTGACAAAATTAACGATGGTCATACAGCGTTCACTATCATCCAATGACATCTTAGATCGGCTTAGGTCCGTGACATAAAACTTGATCGCTTCATTCAGGCGATCCACATCATCATCCAGTCGTGCAATGGTCTTGATCACCATCGGATCATTGTTTTTAAACGCATCAATGCTCAGGACCATCATGCGATGCACCACATCGCCCATGCGCAATGCCTCACGCGAGGCATTGTTAAGGCCATGCGTGACACTATCGGCGTAGTCATTGGTCAAATAAATCGGCTTTAGCGGCATGTCAGGGGAGTTCAGGTCTACCAGCGGCTTACTGATCAACCGTTCCACAAACCGCGCCATCGCATCCGTAAAGAAGATGAAAGTGATCGCCAAAGTGATATTGAAGAACATATGGAAATTTGCGATCTGGCGCGTGGGGGCGGCTTCAAATTCTGCCAGATAAGGTGCGACATAGTCCAACAAAGGAAAGGCCATCAACCCGCCACTTAAACGGAACAATAGATTGCCAACCGCCACCCAACGTCCCTCAACTTCCCCGCCCAAGGTGGCGGACAAAGCAGGCAGAGTGCCGCCGATATTGATACCCAGCACAAGCACAAGCGCCAAATCCAACGGGATATCGCCCGAACCTGACAAAGACATCACCAGCAACACCATCGCCAAACTGGAATGGGACAGCCATGTCATGACGGCGGCAATAATCATCGCCAGCAACAGTTCATCTTGCAACGCGTTGATCAATTGATGGATCAATTCCGACTCCCGCATCGGGCTGGAGGCCGCAACGATTTGTGACAAGGCGATCAGCATCAATGCCAAACCCAGCAACACGCGTCCCAGATTTTTCATCAACTTGGTCGTAGACGTCATATGCAAGACCAGACCGGAAACCGCACACAGCGGACTTAAAAAACTCAGATCAAAGCTCAACACTTGCGCAACAACCGTGGTGCCGACATCTGCGCCCAAGACCGTCGCCAAGGCTGGCCCCGTCGCAATCATGCCTCGACTGGCAAAAGACGAGATTAACAGAACAACAGCGGTGCTGGACTGCACCATCGCCGTCATGCCCGCCCCGGTAATCAGGGCCAGAAAGCGATTGCGTGTTGATTTTTTAATCGCTGTTCGAAGGTTGCCTCCCAAGGCACGCATGGCACCGGTGCGGACCATACGCAATCCCCATAGCAGGACAGCGACCCCGCCAATAAGGTTTAGCAAACCGAGTGTACCCGCTCCCATAGAAAATTCCTTTCTGGTTGGTGATACATATTTTTATTATTTGAGGATATGCCGCCCCATGTGCAAGCCACGGGGCGGACTTCAACACGGTCGCTATCGCGAGGCGTTTTTCCACGCACTCGTTCGTGCGTTAATGCCTTTGGTGATAAAGACATGCAGTGTCTTAACGGCGATAGAGGTCATGACAATCATCATCGCCATGGCGGCCGCCGGGGCCTGATCACCCACGTCATCCATGTTCAACACAGAGATGGAAGCAAGCTTGGTATCCGGTGCGTACAAGAACACCACCGCCGACACCGTCGTCATGGAGTTAACGAACAGATAAATCGCCACATCCGAGATTGCCGGCAAGCAAATCGGAAAATGTACCCGCGCCACCGTCTTGTAAAACGGCGCCTTAAGCGAGGCGGAAACCGCTTCAAATTCCCCATCAATCTGCTTCAACGCCGTCGTCAAGGTTAAGTGACTAACGGTATAAAAGTGCGCAATGGTACTTAATCCCAGGATAACCATCGTCCCGTAAATACCGTTTAACGGATTGCCCGGTGCGTTGAAAAAGAACACATAGGCCAACCCCAGAACCATCCCCGGCACCGCCATTGGCACCATCGCCATGACCTGAACCAGACTTCGGATCAACGCAAACTGCTTGGTCTTCTCTACGAAATACGCGCCGAAGAAGATCATCAACGTCCCGACTACAGCCGTCACAGCTGACAGGGTCAAACTGTTGAAGAAAGGCGCCCAGCCGTTTGGATCATTGGCGTTGAAGTCATAATGCTGCAAGGTTAAAGACATCTCATAAGGCCAAAACTTCACCAACGAGGAAAAGGCCGCCGTGCCGATAATGGTCAGCAAAAACAACGCAACCATCGTACAGAAAGCAAAGAGCAACCCATCGCGCAGCTTGTGCGGTTTCGGGCGATAAGGCTCAGATCGTGCCGACATTTGCGCTGTCTGTTTTTTGCGGACATGACGATCCACCGCAAAGGACACCAACGCAGGTATAAGCAGGATCATCCCGACCACGGCACCAATGGAAAAGTTTTGCTGCCCGACAACCTGCTTGTAGATATCGGTCGCCAAGACATTAAAGTTTCCACCGATCACCTTCGGAATACCAAAATCCGTAATCGCAAGGGTAAAGGCCACAAACGCCGCACTGATCAAGCCATAACGCGCCCCCGGCAACGTCACGGTAAAGAAGATCCGTACCGGACCTGCGCCCAAGACCTCTGCCGCTTCATACAGGCGCGCATCAGACGTGGAAAGGGCGGTGATCATAATCATCAGAATGTGCGGGAAGATGTAAAAACACATCCCGATTACAATCCCGATGGGACCATAGACGCTTTCGCCCATCAAAATCTCGCGGATCAAGCCCTGATTACCCAAAAGGTAAACCAGCGAAATCGCTGGCAACAAAGACGGCGCGAGGATCGGAATACTGGAAAGCGCACGGAAAATCTTTTTACCCGGCATACAAGACCGGGTCAGCGCATAAGCATATACAAATGCGGCCAACCCCGTAATCACGGTTGTCAGCAAAGAAACCCAGATACTATTGCTGATGGAGCCGACGAGACCGGGAGAACTGAAATATTCAATAAAATTGCCAAGGCCAACCCAGTCCCCGCTGTTGTTTTGAAAGCTTTTGGAAAACATCCCAAACAACGGAAAAATGATTGCGACCAACATGGACAAGCTGATGCCAATCAGGGCAATCAGCATAATGATATCTTCTTTACCCAGATGGCTTAGGCGTTGGCGAAACGTCGAACGGTGATTGTGATAGGTGGTTGTTGTTGCTGTATTCATGCTGCCTCCCCCTATCGCGCTTGCTTATCGCCGGAAAACACCCGCGAGCGTTTTTTCGGCAAAGCGATCTTGATGTGATCGCCAAGGGACAACGCATGATCACGCATCAGGTTTATGGAGAAATTAGCTGAAATTTCCATATCACCGCCCATCCCGTGACAGCTCAAGATCGCCCGGTAAAACGATCCCAGAAACTCCACGTCCAGCACTTCCACATCCAGCACATTGGCCGTGTCTGCCGTTACATTACGCACCATCACATCTTCGGGACGGATACAGACGGTGACTTTTTCGCCCTTCGGCAAATGCTTGACCTGCTGATCCACATCCAGCGTGTAGTTGCCGATGGTAATCTGGTTATCCGTGAGGACTTCTGCATCCAGAAAATTCATGTCCCCGATAAAGTCAGCAACATAAGCGCTTGCCGGATTGCGATAAATCTCAAGCGGGCTGCCGATCTGTTCAATGATCCCGTGGTTCATCACCACGATACGATCTGCCAGCGACAGGGCTTCTTCCTGATCATGGGTCACCATAATGGTTGTGATACCCAAGTTGCGTTGCAGTTCTTTCATTTCGTGACGCAGCTTAATGCGTACCTTGGCATCAAGGGCACTCAGCGGTTCATCCAGCAACAACAACCCCGGCTTGTTCGCCAAGGCCCGCGCGAGTGCAATACGTTGCTGCTGCCCACCGGATAAGGCGGTGGGATATTTATTATATGAGTCCTGCAAACCAACGGTTTCCAGAAGTTCGCGCACACGGGCTTCGACTTTATCGCGCCCCATTTCACGCACCGACAGCCCATATGAAATATTTTGGGCGACCGTCAGATTTGGAAACAGAGCGTAGGACTGAAACACAATCCCAAAATCGCGCTGCACCGGTGGCAAATGCGAGATATCTTTTTTATTGTGAACAAGACGGCCTTCGGATTGAAAGTCCAAGCCGGCAATCGCACGCAGCAACGTTGTTTTGCCGCAACCGGACGGACCGAGAAAGCAAACAAATTCGCCTTCATTCACCGTCAAAGAAACATCATCAAGGGCAACGAAATCCCCAAATCTTTTTGTGACATTATTGATTTCCAGATAGGCCATGGGCTGAACGTCACTTCCTTGTGGTTTTTTAATCATACCTGTCATAACAGGGGCTCCTACTCTGTAAAAAAGGCTAGAGTAAAGAAGAGGATATCGGGCCGTATCACCTCGACAAATGGAACGGCCCGACAAACTCGGTCATCTCAGATTACTTGGCTTCTGATTTTGTCCCGTAGCGTGTTTCCCATTCTTTAAGAATACGCGTACGGTTTGCAGCCGCCCACAGGAAGTCGTTGTCAATCATCAGACCCATTGCTTCTTCCGGATAGTTTTTCACCGGTTGTGCAACACCGTCCAAGGCAACAACAGCATAGCCTTTGTTATAAATTACGTTAGCCTCTTTGGTCACAGACCAGTCAGCGAAACGTTTTGCAGCTTCCTTGTTTTCAGAAGATTTGATGATGCCAAAAGCTTCCACATCCCATCCGAGACCTTCTTTCGGTGCGATCACTTCAATCGGGGCACCTTTGCTTTTCAGCTGCGCGCCTTTATAGGCAAAGGAAATACCGATGGGGAACTCGCCTTTTGCAGCCATTTTACACGGCTTGGAGCCAGAGTGCGTGTAAACGCCGATGTTTTCGTGCAGGCCGTCCATAAATTCCCAAGCTTTATCTTCGCCCATGATCTGCATCCACGAAGATACGTCAAGGAAGCCTGTACCGGAGGACGCCGGGTTCGGCATCACGAGATGACCTTTATAAACCGGATCAAGCAGGTCCGCCCAAGACGTCGGCTGCGGCAGGTTGTGTTTTTTCGCTTCATAAATGTTATAACAGAGCGAGGCGACCCAAGCGCGTTGACCAACCCAAGACGGGGTTGCATCTTTGTCGAGGAATTTTTTGTTTAAACTGTCGACGCCTTTAGGGGAATAAGCTTCCAACATATTGATGTCTTTCAACATCAAAAGACTGGTTGCGGCCACGCCCCAGACGATATCGGCTTTTGTATTGTCTTTCTCTGCCAGCAGTTTGGCTGTGATAATGCCAGTTGAATCACGGACCCATTGCAGGTCAATATCACTGTTTTCTTTTTCGAAGGCCTGTTTAAACCCGTGCAGTTCTTCCGGCTCGATGGCGGTATAGACTGTCAGTTTGGTTTTGGCCTCAGCCATCTGCGCGCAGCCGAGCATGAAAGTCGCGCCCATCAGCACTTTAATACAATTCGAAAGTTTCATTTTTAAATCCCAGTAGTTGAAGTCCTTATAAGACTATTTGATCGTTCTCTATCTTCCCTAGTTGGAACAACAACAATGGCTTTACCCTGATGAAACAAATTAACTTCTTCTCCTATGAGCAAAGCAACACCTGTTGCTCCTATCTTTGATTAACTCATTCAGTATAAAATAAGTCAAATTAACAATTCATATGATATGAATAAGTCAAACTTATACATTGACTACCTTCATTATGATAACAGTCATTTTTCTAAAAAATCAACGAAAGCCCGCAGAATTCCGCGATTTTCTCGCTCCCGACCCACAACCTGAGAGATCGTAAGATTGCCACCATCTACACCGAGTGGTATCGCTTTTAAACGGGGATCATCATTAAATTCGTTCTGCCAGACCAGACCAACCCCAAAACCATGGCGCACGCCTTCCATGACTCCTTCGCGCGAGGATACTTCCAAAGCGATGGTGGGGGTGAAATCAGCGAGCTTGCTCGCGGCATCAAAGACAGCTCTGGTCTGTGAGCCAACCATCCGCATGACCAGTTTTTCACCATCCAGATCCGCAAATGTGATCTTCTTTTTTTTCGCAAAAGGATGATCAATAGGACAGACACACCCAAGGGAAGACTGCTTCAAGGGCTTGGCAATAAACTGAGTTTCATCGACCTGTTCTGACATTAAAGCGATATCGATTTTACAAGCTTTCAAGGCCACCAAGACTTCGTGGGCGGACCCTAAATACAGGCTCACCTCCACATTGGGATATTGTTCTTTAAACCGCGCAAGATAGGGAAAGACCGTAACCGGACTGTCGCAGCCAATGCGCAAGGTCCCTTTATCCAGCGCATTGGCATTTTTAACCAGTTCTGCCGCCTGATCCTGTAGGCTAAAAATCTGCTTGCCAATATCGGCGAGGTCGCGCCCCAATGCAGTCGGGCGGACTTCGCCTTTCTTTCGTTCCAAAAGCTTGATGTTATAGCTTTTTTCAAGGGTTGCCACCTGCATGGACAGGTTGGATTGCGACAAATTCAATGTCCGCGCTGCTTTGGTAAAACTGCCGACACTCGCAACCGAGACAAAGGCTTTCAATTGCGACAGATTGATCGTCATCGCATCCCCTCCCTTTAACCAGCTTTCTTCTGCGATCGTGATGCCGCACATTGCGTCAGGAAAGCTTCATCATACGGATCAAAATCCCCAAAACGATCCGGCGCAAAGTCGGTTAAATCAATGCGCGGGGTCTGCCCCGTCACGAGATCATGGATGGATTGCCCCACCCCGCCGGAGATCGCAACCCCAGCCCCACAACAGCCCGAGGCCAAAAAGACATTGGACAGATGGGGCGCTTTGCCGATCACATGCTTGCCATCCGGTGTGTAACCTGACGGACCGCTGATATAGTGATGGATATCCACCTTCCCAATGCTGGGACAGACTTCCAGAAAAGGCTCGACCGCCTCTTCCAGTGCTGTCCAGCCTTCATAATCCTCATCAAAACTAAACCCCTGTAAGGAATTGGGCAGGTCGGTGGGATGGGCCCATTTACTCACCTGATCACGCAAGCCAAACAGCAGCCCGCCGACTTCGGGACGGGCATAGGCTTTGGCTTCCGGCAAAATCACAACCGGTGAGGTGACCGGATACAGCGGATCTGTTGCCGTGATCCAGTAATGACTGCGTACCGGCGCCATCGCTGCGCCACTGCCCAAAGGCTGTAACAAAGTATTGATCCACGGCCCCGCGGCCACCACAATCTGATCGGCGACAAAATCCCCTTGATCGGTTTTAATCGTTGTGACTTTTGCACCATCTTTGACCAGTTCCAACACCTCGGTTGATTGATAAACATCCAGATTGCCGCTGGCCTTGGCCCCTTGCATATAGGCTGCGCACAACCGATAGGGATCAATGAAGCCATCTTTCGGGTTAAAAACGATGTAGTCCACCTGATCAATGCTCAGCCACGGCACCTTTTCCCTGGCTTGATCGATGGTCAGTTCAACCGGATGATCGCCCATCTGGCGCAGCATCTCTGTCTGCTTGGCAATTGCCGTTGCACTTTCCACCGATTGCGCCACATGCATACTGCCCACATGGTTGAAATCCAGCTTGTCCCCCAACAAATCTTCCAGTTCGGAGACAGCCTCAAACGTTTCAACGCATAAATCGATCAACGGTCGGGTGGCGCGCCCCCGCGTCACAAGCGAAGCCGCGAGGCTGGAAGTTTGCATCCCCAACATGCCGCGTTCAATCAAGGCAACATTCAGGTCGGTATTTTTGCACAGATAATAGGCCGAGGTACAGCCCAGCAATCCCCCGCCAATGATCACGACATCATATGTTTTATTCATCCGATTTAATCCCAGACTGTGTTTAAGCTCACCTCACAGTGCCGCCCCATCAGGCATAAATCAAATCGAATAAAATCATGATCACTATCACTTTTATTTATACTTAATGGACCAGCGCAATCGCGATCCCCGCACTTAACACACCGGAGGCGAGAAAACGCGGCAACATGCCTTTTTCCTTCAACATCATGCCGCCCATCAGCACCGATAAGGGGATAGAGATTTGACGAACCGTAGTCACCAACGCGATATCTCCCCCCTGCGCATAGGCCAGCAGGATCAATAGATAAGATGCATACACCAGACTAGATGCCATCAATGATCGCCGGATAGAGGGAAATTCCATCGGTAAAAACATGGCAGAAAAATGAAATTTGCCCCGCAATCGCATAACAGTGCCATAGATCACGGCAAAACTAATCTGCACATAAAAAAACAGCACCGGACTTTCGATCACCTGCGTCGCCGCGCCATCCGCCATGGAATAAATGCCCGTACCACACATGGCCAGCACCGCAAGCAATAAAGTTTTACCGTCCAGCCCCACCGCTTTACCCGGTTGGATCGCCAACATGGCCCCGCCTGCCAGCACAATCAAAATGCCGAGGATCACCCACCAGTCATACACCTTGCCGAACACCAGAAAACTTGCCGCAATCACAAACAACGGTGACGCCCGAATAATGGGATAATAAATCGAAATATCGCCTTTTTGATAGGTCGCAACCAAGGCAAACCCATAAATCAACTGCCCCACAACGGATAAAGCAATCGGTCCATAAGCTTCAGGGGGGACGGACAGGTCATAGCCCATAATCAGCGCATGAAGGAGAGCAAGACACAACGACCCAAGCGACAACAGAAAATAGGTCCGTTCAGGACAATTTTCGCGTTTTACCAGCAAGTTCCAAAACGGATGGATCGCCGCAGACAGCAACACCATCATCAATACTTCAAACGTCATCGGGTCAGCCTTTTAAGGAAGTAACAGAAAGAGAAAAGAGAACAAACGAAAAAGGGAAACTTTCGCCTGCCCACAATGCCCCGATGCAAACAGCTTAACAAATCAGCTATTTTTTCACCCCTATAAAAAAAATTTATATACAAGGCTTCCTCAACGCCGTTACCTTTAACTTCTCGATTTTAAAAGCTAGGCAAAGTCATGCGTTACACCCAAATCCGCGCGTTCCATGAAGTCGCCCTTGAAAAGTCAGTCTCAAAGGCAGCGCAAAAGATGGGCCAGACCCAACCCGCCCTCAGCACCCAGCTGCGCAACCTTGAAAAAGAATATGGCGTCAAACTGTTTGAACGCACGACCCAAGGGCTGGCCCTGACCCAACAGGGTGAAAAGCTGTTGGAACTCACCCACGTTTTTTTAAAGCAGGAAACCTATATCGATGATTTTTTGAAATCATCCGGTGCCTTGTTGGGCGGGACCATCCGGCTGGTCGGGGACGATCCGGTCACGGCGCTTAACATCATCACTCCGTTCAAGGCCGCGTTTGACAATGTGGAAATCACCATGGATTTTGGCAACACCTTGCAAGCTTGCCAATCTTTGAAGGAACATAAGGTCGATATCGCGGTCATCACTGATCTGGGCACCACCGACATTCAGGATGAAAATTTTATGCGCCTGCCCTTGTGGCGGCATGGCCTTTCCGTGGTTGTCCCCAACGGGCATGACCTGACAAAAAACGAAAACGTCTGCACCAAAGACCTTGTGGGCTACAGCTATATCAACCGCGAACATGGCTCCCTTACCCGCCGCGCCTTCACTCGATTATTTCAGGAAAATGACGTCACGTTGGAAAGTACTTTGTCTTTGTGTGGGCGCGAAGCCATCCGCGAAGCAGTTGCCCAAGGTAACGGGATCGGCTTCATCTCCGATCACGAAAAAGGTCACGACAGCCGCCTGACCACTTTGCCTTTGAGCGATGCACGTCAGATTTTCCAAACCTCGCTGGTCTATCTGGCCTCGCAAAAAGAACGTCCGATCATTGCGGAATTTATCAACACCGCCAAACAGTGCAAAGAAAAAGGGAGCTTCGAAAAGCCCCCTTCGTCCAATCAGAAATGATCGCCGGATCAGATCACTTCTTCATATAGTTTTTTAGTGATCTCAACGGTCAGCGGGATCGGGTTCCCGCCTGCGCTTGGGTCATCTACAGCCATTTGGGCCAACAGGTCGATCTGGTCACGATCCACACCCAAAGCTGCCATTTTCTCCGGCACATCCATTGCGCGGGAGAAGTCGATCAGCCAGTTGTAGAAGCCGTCAAAGCCCCCTTCGATCCCCAGATAAGCCGCCAGCAGTTCAACACGGTCTTCAATTGCAGGACGGTTGAAACGTACAACAGCCGGAAGCGCGATTGCGTTTGTCATGCCATGTGGTGTGTTGTAAACCGCACCCAACGGATGAGACAACGCATGCACGCCCCCCAAACCTTTTTGGAAAGCCGTTGCCCCCATTGCAGCCGCACTCATCATATGGGCGCGGGCTTCAAGGTTGCCACCGTCTTTAAAGGCCGTCATCAGGTTGTCTTTCACCAGACGCATCCCTTCAAGGGCAATCCCTTGAGACATCGGGTGATAGAACGGTGAACAGAAAGCTTCGAAACAGTGGATGAACGCATCCAGACCTGTCCCCGCCGTAATCACCGGCGGCATACCGACTGTCAGTTCCGCATCACAGATCACGATAGAAGGCAGCATTTTCGGATGGAAAATGATTTTCTTCACATGGGTTTCAGAATTGGTCAGGATCCCTGCGCGGCCCACTTCAGACCCTGTACCCGCTGTGGTCGGGACAGCGATAATCGGTGCAATCCCGTTGACGTCAGCGCGTGTCCAGTAATCACCAATATCTTCAAAGTCCCACACCGGGCGGGTTTGACCGGACATAAAGGCGATGATTTTCGCCAGATCCAGGGCAGAACCGCCGCCAAAAGCAACAACGCCGTCATGGCCGCCATCACGATAGATTTTCAGACCTTTTTCAAGGCTGACTTCATCCGGGTTAGGATACACATCGCTGAACATCGCACGACCCAGACCGCCTTTTTCCAAAACGTCCAGTGCTGTCGCAACGATCGGCAGGCTTACCAGACCGGCATCGGTGACGAACAACGGCTTTTTCATGCCAACAGCTTGACAGGCTTCCGCCAGTTCTTGAATACGACCCGCACCAAAACGGATGGCTGTCGGGTAACTCCAGTTCGCAGTAATGGTCATTCTTACAACGCCTTTTTGAAGTGATAGGATTTAACGCGTGTCAGGCCATGGAAGCCAATAACGGACAATGCACCGCCGCGACCTGTATCTTTACAGCCTGTCCAGCACAGCGCCGGATCAAGATAATCTGCACGGTTCATAAAGACCGTCCCTGTTTCCAGTTCACGCGCAATTTCAGCCGCACGGTTTTCATCACCCGTCCACAAAGAACAGGTCAAACCGAAGTCGGAATCGTTCATCAACGCGATGGCTTCTGCATCATTTTTAACCTTCATGATGCCCACAACCGGACCGAAGCTTTCTTCACGCATGACTTTCATGTCGTGATTGACATCGACCAGAATTTGCGGCGCAAGGTACGCGTTTGTACCGTCATCTGCCGGGAACAAGGCCGGATCGATCAGCAGCTTGGCGCCCGCCTCAACCGCCTCTTTGATCTGTGCACGGACTTCATCAGCAAAACGTTTGTTTGCCATTGGGCCCATTGTGGTGTCTTGGTCCAGCGGGTTGCCCAGCTTGTAGCCGGATACAATCTTGACCGCTTTTTCCACGAACTCGTCGTAGAGCGATTCATGAACGTAGATACGCTCAATCCCGCAGCAACACTGACCGGAGTTAAACATCGCCCCGTCAATCAGCGTATCCACAGCCGCATCCACGTTGGCATCTTCCATCACATAGCCCGGATCTTTACCGCCAAGTTCCAGACCCACACCTGTAAAGGTGCCCGCCGCTGCTGTTTCAATCGCTTTACCACCACCGACAGAACCGGTGAAGTTGATGAAACCGAAGTGACGTGCTTTGATCAGGGTTTCCGTTGTCTTGTGATCCAGATAGAGGTTCTGGAACAATTCTTTCGGCATACCGGCTGCAACAAAAGCTTCCACCATATGTTCCCCGACCAGCAGGGTTTGTGTGGAATGTTTCAGGATCACAGCGTTACCGGCAATCAGGGCCGGAGCAACGGTGTTGATCGCTGTCATGTACGGATAGTTCCAAGGGGCGATCACCAGAACAACCCCGTGTGGTTCGCGTTCGATACGACGTTCAAAAGCATCGCTTTCTTCAACGATGATCGGTTTCAAAGCTTCTTCGGCGATATCCGCCATATAGCTTGCCCGTTCGTTGACACCGCCAAATTCACCGCCATAACGGACCGGACGGCCCATCATTTTTGCAATCTGAGGAATGATCTCGTCGTTCATTTCACCCAGTTTTGCCACACCGGCACGCACCAGGGCAATACGGTCCTCAAGGGACTTTTTGGCCCAGTCTTTTTGTGCCTGTTTGGCTGCGCTAATCGCTTTTGTCGCCTCTTCTACGGAGGCGATCGGACGTTCTGCAAACACAGACCCGTCGATGGGGCTGATACATTGCAGAGTAGAAGCGGATCCAGTCATGTTAAATAGCCTTTCTCAATTAGGATCTTTCGAAGCCGCGCGCGACTTCCCAGTCGGTGACAACACTGTCGAATTCTTCTTGTTCCCATTCGGCAGCGCGTGTGTAGTGTGCAACTACGTCTTCCCCAAATGCTTCTTTCAACATTTCGGAATTTCGTAACGTTTCTGTGGCGTCTCGCAAAGTTTTTGGGATGTCTTTTGCTTTTGCCATTTCATAGACGTCGCCTTGAGTTGCTTCAGGCAATTCCAGTTTTTCTTCCAGCCCTTTTATACCCGCAGCCAATTGCGCTGCAATCGCCAAATACGGGTTCAGGTCCGACCCGCCGATACGACACTCAACACGGATGCCTTTAGTATTGGCCCCGCACAGGCGGAAAGCCGCTGTCCGGTTGTCAATGGACCAGACCGTTTTGGTCGGTGCAAAGGTGCCTTTGGCAAAACGTTTGTAGCTGTTGACGTAGGGCGCAAGGAAGTATGTGTAATCTTCAGCGTATTTTAGCAAGCCCGCCATGTAATGACGCATGGTGTCGGACATGCCAAGCGGATCATTTTCATCATAAAATGCCGGTTTACCATCTTTCCACAAGGACTGGTGGACGTGGGACGAACTGCCCACACGACGGTGATCCCATTTCGGCAGGAAGGTTGCGGCATGACCATTTTGCCACGCAATCTCTTTAATCGCGTGCTTTGCAATGGTGTGATAGTCCGAACAGTCCAGCGCTTTGCCAAAACGAATATTCAATTCTTCCTGACCCGCTTCGGCTTCGCCTTTTGAGTTTTCAATCGGGATACCGGCTGCAAACAGGTGGTTACGAATGGGGCGCATCACGCCTTCTTCTTTGGTGGTCTGGAAGATATGATAATCTTCATTATATCCGCTGATCGGGTCCAAATCTTTGAAACCGCCTTTACGGATTTCTTCGAAGCTCTTTTCGAACAGGAAGAACTCGAGCTCTGTGGCCGTCATGACCTCAAGCCCGAGCGCTTCCATACGTTCGACCTGACGCTTCAACACTTGACGTGGAGAGTGGGATACGGGTTCGTGATGGTGGTGATCAAGGACATCACACAACACCATCGCTGTTCCTTCCAACCATGGCACCGAACGGATGGTCTCAAGGTCCGGTTTCATGACATAGTCACCGTAACCTTGCGACCAGCTTGTCGCTGCATATCCATCGGGTGTCGCCATCTCTAAATCGGTTGCCAGCAAATAATTGCAGCAATGGGTTTCCTCATAAGAGTGGGTGACAAAGTTCTGAGCATGGTAGCGCTTACCCATCAAGCGGCCTTGCATATCCACAAAGCATACCAGAACGGTATCGACGATACCCTGAGAAACCTGGTCTTTTAATTGGTCGAATGTCAGATTACCGGGCATGGTTGGTATCCTCTTTCCTGTCATTTTAGTGTTTTATTTTATAAGGTTGTCAAATCAGCCGTAACGATACGGACGACCTGCTTTTTGCATGTCCGAATTGTACTTCTTGATGATATCGACAACTTTCTTTTTGGTCGGTGACTCAGCTGCAATTTCGTCCCAGAACTTGACAGCAGCTTCTTCAACCTGTGCCCATTCCTGATCCGGAATAGACGTCAGTTTCAGTTTATCACCATTGACGCGCAGGCTGGCTTCACCGCCCCAGTACCACCACTGACGATAATAATGGCTTTGGTCCATACAAACGGTCAGCAGCTCACGCAGGTGTGCCGGCAATTCGTTCCAACGATCCATGTTGGCAAAGAAGGAACCCGCCCACGCACCGGAGATGTTGTTGGTCAGGAAGTAGTTGGTTACATCCGCCCAACCGACTGTGTAATCTTCGGTGATACCGGACCATGCAATGCCATCCAGCTCGCCGGATTGAACCGCTGTCTCGATGTCTTCCCACGGCAGAGTTACCGGTACAACGCCAAACTGGCTCAGGAAGCGACCTGCTGTCGGGAAGGTAAAGACGCGCTTGCCTTTTAGGTCCGCCAAAGAGTTGATCGGATCTTTTGTTGCAAAGTGGCAAGGATCCCAAGAACCGGCAGAAATGTGTTTAACACCGACTTTTGCGTATTCTTCTTCCCAGATTTCCTTCAGGCCATACTGGTTAAACAGCACCGGCACATCCAATGAATAACGAGAGGCAAACGGGAAGTAGCCGCCAAACACGGTTACGTCAGTCGGTGATGCCATAGAGTCGTCATCAGACTGAACCGCATCGATAGTGCCTTTCTGCATCGCGCGGAACAATTCGCCGGTCGGAACCAACTGATCAGCGAAATACAGTTCGATCTCCATTTCATCGCCAGCGATTTTGTTGAAGCTGTCGATCGCCGGTTTGATCACGTGTTCAGCCAAAGCCGGACCCGCATACGTTTGCAAACGCCATTTGATTTTGGACTTCGCAATAGCAGGGGTCGCAAGCGATGTACCTGCTGCTGCGATACCGGCAAGACCGGCAGTCTTCATAAAGTCACGTCTTGTAGTCATGTGTTAAACCTCCTAACGGTCGTTTTTTGTAGTTTCTACGGGCGCTCTTGGGTCAGAGTTCTTATTTTCCATAGATGTAATCAGGCAGCCACAAGGCGATCTGCGGGAAGACCATTACCAATGCCAACGCAAAGGCCATGACCAACACAAATGGCAGGATCGACCGGTAGATATCCCGAAGGCCAATCTCAGGCGGCGCCATGGCCCGCATGAGAAAGAGATTGTAGCCAAATGGTGGTGTCATATAGGCAATCTGTGTTGTGATGGTGTAAAGCACGCCATACCACACCAGATCAAAACCAAGGGAACCAACAAGCGGCACATAAAGCGGGGCAACGATAACCAGCATGGCTGTGTCATCCAAAAACGTCCCCATCAGAATAAAGCTGAGCTGCATCAGGATCAAAATCATCCACGGGCTAAGCCCCAGCTGTTCTGTAAACAAGTTTTCAATGGCTTTTACCGCACCCAGACCATCAAAGACCGCCCCAAAACCAAGGGCTGCCAAAATGATCCACATAAACATGCAGGAAATACCAAGAGTATTGCGAACCGAGTTTTCAAACACGGTCTTTGTCATACGGCCCTTCAAGACAGCCGCAAGAAACGCCGCCATCGCCCCGATCGCAGAACTTTCCACAAGGGATGTCCAACCGTTCAGGAACGGGATCATCATGGCAAAGAAAATCGCGAACGGCAGTAGACCTGCACGCAACAGCGCCAACTTTTCTTTCATCGGCATGTCGCGGTCTGCTTTGTCCAGAACCGGACCCAGCTTCGGATTGATTTTACACCGAATGACGATATAGATGACAAACATTGCCGCCATCATCAGGCCGGGGATCACACCCGCAAGCCACAACTGGCCCACAGGCTGACGCGCGATCATGGCATAGAGAACCAGCACCACAGATGGCGGCACCAAAATCCCTAAACTCGATCCCGCCTGAATGACCCCGGTAACCATGATTTTATCATACCCCCGACGCAACAGTTCCGGCAGAGCAATCGTAGCCCCAATCGCCATCCCCGCTACGGACAGGCCGTTCATGGCAGAGATCAAAACCATCAGCAAAATGGTCCCGATTGCCAAGCCGCCACTCAGCGAGCCCATCCAAACGTGGAACATCTTGTAAAGGTCATCCGCGATCTTACTTTCAGACAGGACATAGCCCATGAAAATAAACATCGGCAGAGTCAGCAGCGGATACCATTTCATCAATTTCATGGCACCGGCAAACGGAATGTCAGACCCACCCGTCCCCCAAAGGGTCAGGGAGGCAACACAAGCGACAAAACCAATGGCTCCAAAGACACGTTGCCCGGTTAAAAGCATCAGCATCATGGAAGAGAACATCAAAAGAGCGATCATTTCATAAGGCATTAGACTTCCTCCCCGCGCAGACGCAGGATGTCTTTGAACAGCTCAGATGTACACTGCATGATCATCATAAAAATACCGAAACACATAATAACTTTGATTGGCCAGAGGTAGGGACGCCATGCCGTCGGGCTGCGTTCGCCATACATCAGCGAGTAAGAAGTGCTATCCCAACCGCCATATAACATGACGCCAAGATAGAAAATCAGGCAGAAAACTGTAATGCAGTCTACCCATAGTCTGGTGTGCTTTCGCCATCCGCCATAAAGCAGGTCCATACGCACATTGGACCCCATCTGGATGGAATATGGCCCACCTAAAATATAGTAGGCCACCATCGTGAATTGCGCCATCTCTAGGGTCCAGAGAGAGGGCAGGAAAAATGTTTTAGAAATTGATGACCAGAGCAGAATCCCCACAAGAGCAAACACCCCGTACATCGCAATTCGTCCCATGCGATAATTAATAACGTCAATAAACGCTATGTATTTTTTCATGAACGAGTTCAACGTTCTCGCCTCACTTTGTCTGTTAAACTCAAATCGGCCAGTTTCGGCTCTATTATTGTTGAAAGACATTTTGCGGCCTTAGACACACCTTCAGGATCACTGATCAGATCATTTCTGATTTCAATCATCACATTGGCCAGATTATTTTCGATGGCATGTCGTCTCAGCGTATGCGTCACCCCGTCACTCGGACTATAGGGTTCATTACGCCGGATATCGTAATCAAGGTCGGCGCTCTCCTTCAGGATGTGATCCGCCAAACGGCTATCCGCATCATGCAGGATGCCCATTTCAACGTCACGTTTTACGCCCTGATAGACCGGTACATAGGAATGAACGGTCACCACAACAGGCTGAACGTCCTCGGACATACGCGCCTTGATGGTTTCGCCCAAGACCTGATGGAAAGAATTGTAAACATGCTCAACGCGCCACGCGCGATCTTCATCGCTCATCTCCATATTGCCGGGGATGTCATGCACTTCGCTTCGTGTTGGCATGGCATCCGCAGCTTCTGGCGGGCGGTTGCAATCATAAACCAGACGGGACACTTTTGCGGCGACTAACGGTGCATCCAGCAGGCGCGACATTTCCTTCGCGACCGCCAATGCACCCGGATCCCATGCGATATGGTAATCCAACACATCCGCATCCAGCCCCAGATTATGAAAATGCGCAGGCACAAAATTGCATGCATGCTCACATACAAGCACAAGCGGTGCCTTGCCACTTTCATTTATAACTTCAACAGCTTGCAACTTTTCAGATGGCATATTTCTATCCAGCCCCATGTACCTTTTTCTGTCACTTTTCAAGATTTACAAAACTGTGACAGAAAATATATTTTCAGGCAATAGTTTTTCTGTCATTATATTTACAAAACTAAAACGGCGTTTTCTCTGCTATACTCAGCGTCAAAATTGTTAGGATACAAATGACGAAACCATCATCCAAAAGCGTTGTGGAATTGATCCGCGAAAACTTTGAGGAACTGACACAGACAGAACGTCGTCTGGCAAATGTCCTGTTGGAAAACTATCCGCTTTCCTGTCTGGGGAGCATCACTGCCACTGCCGAAATGGCGCAGGTTTCAACGCCTACGGTCCTTCGGATGGTCAAGAAAATCGGCTTTAAGGGCTTCCCGGATTTTCAAACAGCCGTGCGGGGGGAATTGGAAGAAAAGATCTCCAGCCCGATTGCAAAATTCAACCGCTGGAGTGAATCCGCCTCCAACGAGCACGTCCTGAACAAGTTCGCGGACGCCGTCATGGATAACCTAAAACAGTCGCTGATGCAGATTGATCCCTCCATGTTCGACGAAGTTGTAGACATCCTGACAGACCAGAATCGCACGCTCCATGTTGTCGGTGGACGCATCACCCGCGCGCTTTCTGATTACTTCTTTACACATATGCAGGTTGCACGCACCAATGTCACCAGCGTGGCCTCCAACTCCAACACGTGGCCACATTATGTGCTGAATATGAAAAAGGGTGACATTCTGGTCGCCTTCGACGTGCGCCGATACGAACATAACATCCTGAATTTGACCCGTCTTGCCCGTGAACGCGGAGTTAAGGTGGTCCTTTTCACCGATCAATGGGGCTCCCCTGCGGCTAAAAACGCACAATATGTGTTTAACCTGCGCATTGAAGTCCCATCCGCGTGGGATTCTTCGGTTGTCACTTTATTTGTACTGGAAGCCCTGATTGCCGCAGTTCAGACCAAAACATGGGAAGAAACCAAGGTCCGCATGGCAGAACTGGAACGCCTGTTCGATGAAACAAAGCTGTTTAAAAAGTTCAATTCCTGACCTCTTGTAACCGTAAAACTCACAAAAAAAGCCTACCCCTTTGATCGGAGCAGGCTTTTTTCGTGACAGTTTGATTAGAACGAAATTTTATCCAGATCAGAGAACTCAAGGATTTCTCCATTCTCAAACTCGATCTTACCACTCGCATCGCCATCAAAGATGATGTTGTGGGCATCTGTATTGAGTTCGTTCACAGCACCATGATCCAACGACACAATGCCGGACAGGTCGCTATCGCTTGCAGACGTCACGGTCATCGTGCCGTCCTCTTCGATATTAAACAACCAATCTCCATCTTCGCCCGCACTGCCGCGCAGATACAGGATATCCTCACCGCCGCCGCCATTGATGCTGTCAACGTCGCCAAAGTTGATGATGAACTGTTCATCCTGCGTGCCACCGGTCATGGTCACGCCGTTTACGCCCCACTGGACGCCCGCCATCGCATCCGAGCTGAGTTGAGCCCCCGCATCGGAAATGGTGGTCGTCGTGTCTAGTGTCCCACTTGCCCCGCCTTCATCATAAGCCGTGATCGTAAAGGTACGCTCGCCACTTTCAAACTGTCCGGTGGAGTTGGTAAAGACGACTTTTTCTGCCAAGGAGGCATAGGTATCATGATCTGCATTCCCTTGGAAGGTCAGGGTCGAGGTGGATTGGTCATAGGATACGGAAATATCCAGACCATCCAGCATCAAGCTGCCATTCGCCCCCAGTGAAATATCGATCCCATATAAGCCAAGGCTATCGCCCAGCTCCACACCATTGCTGATCTGGATCGTCATGCCGGATAGTTCCGTTCCATCCGTATCATTGATGCCCAGTTGCAGGCCTGCTTCCGCCGCATCCGGTATAATCGTGATGGGTTCCGCCACCAGACCGGACAGCCCTTGATCCTGATTGGCAAGCGTCAGCTCCGGTGCATCATTCACCGCTTCGACGTTGACATCCAGCACACCGTTTGTTGAAGCCGTTGTGCCGTTTTCTTCACTCCGGGCTTCCACATTCAGCTGGAAAGAACCGTTATAGTTTTCCGGCGGAATCACATACAAGTCAGCGAGCTGATCCGCATCAATCACCCATTGGTTCATGGCATTTACTGAGATCGTGACCCCGTTTGACACAAAAGTCGTGCCCTCCGGTGCCCCGGTCAGGATAACCTGAAGGGTTTCTGAACCGTCCGTATCCACAAGGCTGGACGTAATATCCAGCGCAATGCCACCAGCTTGATCTTCCGCACCAACAGCATGGAAGCCATCTAGCGCATCCGTTAAATCCCCGATCGCAAGATTTGGCGCATCCGCCACCCCTGTGACCGTAACGATAAAGTCTTCCTTCAAGCTGTGAGCCACACTGTCGCCGTCAACCGAAGTTGCAACCGCATTCATGGTATAGGCACCGGACGCATGCGCTGCGGCCACAAACGAGATCCCCGCCCCCACTTGTGCGGCGGTGAAATACCACGCACTGGAAGACGACCCGCTTGCCGCCGGCACCGGCTCGTTGTTCGCATCCAGAATAGGACGCCCATCAGCATCAACTTCAACACGGATACCGACAGGATTGCCGTTACCGTCCGTAAAGCTTGCCCCCTCCGGCACGTCAGAGACCGTGACATACATAGTCTCACTGGTATCGCCGATCTGCTCATTCAGAACCAGCGCAATTTCGCTATCTTCCGCCCCACTGGCAGCCGAAGGATCGATATCCGGCGTGTCAGCAACCCCGATTACATTCACCTGGAAGCTGGTCGTACTTTCTGCAACAGACGTCGTCCCATTTTCAATGCTATAGGCTTTGAGGTTCAGGTCCATGGTCCCACTAAAGTCACGTGGGGGAAGGATATAGACGTTTTTAACTTCGCCCGTATCAAAGTCGATGTTGCTCTTTTTAATCGTCCATGTGCCATCATCATTGTTGGTCGCCCCATACACGAACGAACCTGGTGGAACGTCGGTTAACAAGACAGCCATTTTCTCGGACGCATATTCCCCAACCATATCCGGGTTAAAGGCATTCAGGTCCAACAAAATCGCTGAGTCTTCATAACCGCTTGCGTCTTGCGCATCCAACTGCGCCTGATCGGCGACCGCTTCAATATCAACGGAAATGGACCCCGTGACCGTTTTCGGCGCCCCCGTCTGATCCTGAAACTCTGTTTCGATTTTCAGGTTGATATTACCATCAAAATTAGCCGGTGCTTTCAGGCTCAGCCCATCGATATCAATGGATCCTTTGCCATCAATACTATCAACGCTCAGCGTATATTTACCGTCTGCATCCGGGGTCAGTTCAACCCCGTTCAGATACAGGCTTGCGTCGTTTGGAAGATCGGAAATCGTGATCTCGTTGCTGGTCATCCCTTCGGAGAAATCACTATCAAGTTGTGACAGTGTTAAATCCAGATCGATCAGACCGCCATCTTCCAACAGGTTGCTGCCCGCAGCCGCCCCGCCGCTAAAGCTGCCGCCATCAGTCACGGGCGAGACATCCGCAATCACGATATTTGCGCTATCCGACGATGTTGCGACACCATCTTCCACGCTGACCACGACCACATCGGCTTTCAACTCACCTGAAAAATCCTTCGGCGGGTTAATTGTAATATTACCGCGTTCGTCGTAAGGGACGACCCAGCTCCCATCAACAGAGTTGTAATAGGCCCCACTGATCGACGCGCCGCTTGGCAGGTTTGTAATCACGATTGCAGAAGGCGTTGCCCCCGGCTCGTTCACCGTCATGGTCAGGTCGGTCAGGTTAAAGCCCTGATCTTCCGGCGTTGTGATGTTGGAAGAAACAGAAGGCGCCTGCGGTGTACCGCCGGACGGATCACCCGTACCATCCCCCCAGCCGGGCTCGCCCCCACTGCCGCCACCGCTGGCAGGATAGGTCACATCAACCGTGATCGGGTCCATATAATGGGTATCAGATCCGCCATCGGGGTCCGTATCCACCACAATCGCACGGACTTTCAAACTTGCCGTCCCATGATAATCCGAACTAAAGGACAATGTGCTCAGATCCGCATCACCCGGAACAACCCACATGCCGTTGCCAATGCTAAAGCCCATATTCAACGTGGCACCATTTGGCACGTTTTCGACAACAAGATACGCTTGTTCGCTCCCGTCCGTATCGGTATAGGCCACATTCAAGCCCAATGAGGTTGTGGACCCGGGCGTCCCCGTCACCGTATCATGGGCACTAAAGGTCGCCAGCGGATCGGCATCAGCTTCAATACGTACCTTGGACGCGACATCGCGCGTTGCGGTTGACCCGTCGATATCTTCCGACACAACCTTCATGGAGATCGGAATATCCTTCGACCAATGGGCAGGCACCCCTTCAAGGATCACACCCGAAAGCTTACCCGTTGTCGCATTATAGCCAGCGGTTGAGCTGTCCACATCAATCACAAGATCATCGCTACCGACCGTAATGTCATAGGTTTGACCGTTATAAATCAGCTTCAATTCCGTCCCGGCAGGAAGGCCGCTCTCATCCACATTGATGACAATCTGGGTGATCTTCTCCGGACTTTCTGTCGTCAGGTCGCTTGGTTTTGCTGTGATATTCAGCTCAATCGCCGCCGTATCTTCGATCACGCTCGCGCCAATGGAAGCTATCGGCTGATCCGCTTCTGCTTCGATCTGCAACTGAACTTTACGGGTCGTGGCGCTGACATCACCGTCATTTTCCGTAGAAATAAACTTGACGGTCACTTCTTTTGTGCCCGCAAAGTCCTTGGATGTCTTCATCCGGACCTGATCCAGATATTCCGACTGAACAGACCATTTACCGTTGCCGATGTAGGACATGTAATCTTCACTACCTGGCGCCATGTAAATCGACAGCCCCGCGGGCACGTCGGAGATCACGACAGACAGGCTTTCCGATCCATCCGTATCTTTGGAGGCATAGGACTCCAGATTTGGATCAATCTCCATATCTTCATCGCCGCTAATCACGATCGGTCCTGTCCCCACATTCGGCGTGTCGGCAACACCGATCACATCCACATGCAAGGTTGAAGTGGCTTCTTCAAAGTCCCCGTTGCTGCCCTCTGTAGAACGCGCACGGACCTTGATATCAAAATCTTCGTTGGAATCTTCTGGTGGGCGGACATAAAGGTCAGTCCAGCTGCCATTTTCAAAGTGCCAGTAATCACCGTTGGCATCCGCCACCACGTTGCCATTGGCATCCAAGGAGACACGTTGACCAACCGGATCACCCGCTGCGTTAAAGAACTGCGCCCCGTTCGGTACGTTTTCCAACAGAACACTTAGTGTTTCTGATCCATCCGTATCGGTGCCCAAGGCGGGTCGAACTTCCAACTCGATATTGGTGTCTTCCAGCCCCAGTGCGTTTTTCGTGATAACGCTTGGCGTATCGGCATCGGCAACCACCTTGACCGTAAATTCCTGCGTCGAGGTTGCTTCTTTGGTTTTAACCTGCCAGCCACTGCCGCTTTCTTGCGACGTGACGCTGAACTTCATGGTCACACCCGTATCTGTGTGATGATCCGCCGGCGGGCGCACCACAACCTGATCCAACTTGGTGCCATCCAGATCCCAATAGGACCCTTTGTCACTGGCTTTGGTAAAGTTACCGCTATCATCCAAATAGCCGACTTCCCAGCCATCTTCCACATCATAAAGGCGGAATTTGGTCAAGCTCTCCGACCCATCCGTATCGACAAGCTGCGCATCCAGCCCAAGGTCGATATAGGTATCTTCCGTGCCGGTAATCACGCCGTTTACGTCAGCTTCATTGACCTGAACGTTCGGCGCATCAGCAACTGCACGTACGGAAATTTTACCATTGCTTGTGGTATCGCGCGTTTCTCCGGTCGCAATCTCTTGCGTGGTCACGGTGATTTTCAGGTTAATATTATTAGCGTTATGTTCTTCAGGGAAGAAATACAGATCAGTTAAACGATATTCCCCTGTAGTGCCTGTCGGTGTCAGGCTTGAAGACGGGAATTCCCAGCTATAGGTTCCATCCCCATTGTCCGTCGGAGTCAGGACAACGCCATTCAGCTTCAATTGCCCGGCGAGCATATCCGCGTCACTTGTGGTAATGACCACATTGCCCGTCAATTCTTCCGACCCGTCGGTATCAACCAGCGTAATTTTCGGCTGATAGCGAATACCACCGCTTTGATCTTCCAAACCGCTGGCGTTGCCGCTGATTTTGCTGCCATCCGTCTCCGGCGTGATAACAAGGGTTAAGGTTTCGCTATCACTGATTGCTACACCTTCGCGGCTTTGGCCGGTACCATCCAACGCGCTATCATCGACGTTGGCATCATCCTCCGTTGATACAGCCTGGATATCAAAGTGGATCGCATTCGCGCTGCCATTTGCACTGGACCAGTTTTCAGCCCCCCCCACATAGACTTTGCCGTCCAGAATATCCTGCGCACTGACCGTCCAGTACCCTTCCGGCGGCAGGTCCACCAATTCAGAGTCTGAAATATTGCCGTCACTGGAAATTGCAAGGCGTGTCCCACTTTCCTGCGGGGTAATGCGGAAGGTCAGGCTTTCAGATCCATCTTGGCTGGTCGCTTGATCCGCTGACCCACCCTCCGTCAAATCACCGTCCACCGCAAATTCGCCATTCACAACCGTGCGCAGGTTAAAGAACTGATCTTCCGTAATGGTTTGCGGATCTTCAACCACATTGACAGTTGGCATATCCGCATCCCCAAACACCTGAACGTCAACGTTCTTGTTGGTGGTTGTGGTTTTTTTGGCGACATCATCGCCATCGGATTGTTCCTGCGTGGTCACCGATACTTTGAGCGTGAAGTTATCGTTGCTATCATCAACTGGCTTGATCTTCAGATCATTCAAGTCGCTGAGTTCAAGGCGCCATTGTCCTGTTGGTTGCCCTGCCCCATCCAGCACCTGCGTCCCATTGTTCAGGATCACGCCATCCGGCACACCAGACACGACAATGCTGGTGATGCTCTCCGACCCATCGGTATCCTGCAGGGAAATGTTCAGGTCAAAGTCGATCCAGTGATCTTCCACCCCGACTGCTGTCCCTGAAATATTGGCTTTATCTGCAATCGCCAGAACATCCACATGCACAGACGTGACTTTTTCAGATGTATCCGGCGCGACCGGATCCCCCAGCGGCGTATCACTGGCCGTGCCCGCATCCACATCCGTTACCACGGCCCGCAGGTTGAAGTTGAAATCTTCTTCACTATGTTTGTGGGTTGCAGGATTCCAACGGACTTCGATATTGTCCACATTGCCGGAAATATCATAGCGACCATCAACCTTGGGCACTAATCCACCGCCAACGTAACGCACCTCAACGCCATCGGGCAAGTCTTCGATATAAACCGCAAGGCTTTCGGTTCCGTCAGCTGCGTTCACTTCAGCCGTCAGATCCAGCTTGATCCACTGATCTTCCCCACCGCTGGCAGACCCGCCAACCGTCGGATCAACAATCCCCACATCCACATGAATGGTCTCAGGGCCACTCAAGGCCTTGTCACTATTCATGCTTTCTGTCGTTTCGCTATAGACGCGCAGGTCAAAGTCATCACTGACATTGTTGGGGGAGCGAACCTGTAAACCATCAAGGTCGTCCTTATCCATCACCCACGTGCCGGCAGGCAAGACCGTACCGTCATCCAGCGTGACCGGAGCGGTCAGTTTTTCCCCGGCGCTAAAGGTCACGCCGTCCGGTGCATCAGCGATATAGACTTTCAAGGATTCAGAGCCATCGGC
>NZ_JHYO01000024.1 GCF_000688235.1 Terasakiella pusilla DSM 6293
TTACAAACGGCGCAAGGAAACTGTGGAACGCAGTTTTGCTGATGCCAAACAACTACATGGGCACCGCTATGCCCGTCTGAGAGGCCTGACTAAAGTGAAAGAGCAATGCTTGATGGCAGCCACCGCCCAAAACATCAAGAAAATCGCCCTCATCTTAGCCCGTCTCAGGTTTTTATGGCGATATTTACCCACTGGAACGCCCACATATGCCTGAAAATGAAGCAGTGGAGCAACCTGCTTAAAGAAATGTCCAACAGAACAAAAAAACACAACCTTATAGAAAATAACAAACCCCGCCAAAATTGACGGGGTTTGTCAGAGATCTGAAACGGCCCAGCATGTGCGGGCCGTTTTTTTTATTGTTCCACCAAATGGCCGTTTTCCAGCCGAATGATGCGATCCATTCGCGCGGCAAGTGTTGGGTTGTGTGTTGCAATTAGGGCTGCAAGTCCTTCCTTGCGAACTTCATTTAACAGCAGGCTAAAGACATGATCCGAAGTGGTGGGGTCAAGGTTGCCTGTTGGCTCATCCGCGAGCAACAGCTTTGGCTTGTTGGCGAGGGCACGGGCAATCGCAACACGCTGCTGTTCTCCGCCTGAGAGCTCCGCCGGACGGTGTGAGCCTCGCTTGGCAAGGGAGACGGCTTCTAGCAATTCCTGTGCACGCAAGATGGCCTCTTTTTTGGATTTGCCGGTGATCATTTGCGGGATGACAATATTTTCAATCGCTGAAAATTCCGGCAACAGATGGTGGTACTGATAGACAAAGCCCATATGATGCCGACGTAAAGCGGTTTTCGCATCGTCTTTTAAAGCACTTGCATTATTCCCATCCAGATAGATCTCCCCACTGTCGGGCTTTTCAAGTAAGCCTGCCGTTTGCAGCAAGGTGGATTTCCCCGCCCCGCTGGGGCCAACAAGGGCGACGATCTCGCCCGGATTGATCCGGAGGTCTGCTTCCTTGAGGATATGAAGTTCCTCTGCCCCTTGCTTGAAACTGCGTGTCAGGGATTTGAGTTCAAGAACAGGATTACTCATAGCGCAGAGCCTCCACAGGGTCGAGGCGGGCGGCACGCCATGAGGGATAGAGTGTGGCGAGGAAAGACAAGCCAAGGCCCATCCCGACCACAAGGCCGACTTCGCCGTAATCAACAATCGCAGGCAGCTTGGACAGGAAATAGATTTCCGCAGCGAAAAGATCATTCCCGCTTAGTTTTTCAATCCAGCGACGAATGGTTTCGATATTTTCCGCAAAGGCGAGACCTAGGATGAAGCCGCCAAATGTGCCAAAGACACCCACCGAGGCGCCGGAGATAAAGAAAATCCGCATGATGCTGCCCCGGCTTGCGCCCATGGTGCGCAGGATCGCGATATCTTTGCCTTTGTCTTTTACCAGCATAATCAGACCAGAAATGATATTGAAAGCTGCAACGATAATGATCAGCGTTAAGATCATGAACATGACGTTGCGTTCCACTTGCAAGGCGTTAAAGAAGCTTGCATTCGTGCGCTTCCAGTCCACCGGATTGAGGCCATAACGACCCATCGTGTATTGGATATTGGCGGTTACTTCATCGGCTTCTTCCGCTGACGGGGTCATGACTTCAAGGTAGTTGACGCCATTGACGCGGAAATAGTTTTGCGCTGCTGTTAAAGGCATGAAAACGAATGAAGAGTCGTACTCGTACATCCCCACGTCAAACGTGGCGGCGATGGTATAGGCTCGCATACGTGGCACGGTACCAAAGGCGGTTACATTGCCTTTGGGGGAAATAAGGGTGATTTTGTCACCCACCCATAAGCCGAGCTTATTTGCAAGGCGGGACCCGATAATAATTCCCTCGCCTTGTTCAAACAGTTTAAAAGAACCTGCCTGAATGCTGTCATTCAACAATGTACGTTTTTGAAAATCTTCGGGTGAGAGGCCGCGCACCATGGCACCACTGGAGGCACCGTTGCCGGTCGCCATCACCTGACCTTCAATCATCGGGGTGACAGTTTTGACACCGTCAATTTTGGCCAACTGTTCGGCAAGTGTCGGGTAGTCGGTAATCTCGCGTTGTTGTCCATAGACATTGATATGTCCGTTGATGCCAAGAATACGGCTTAACAGTTCCTCGCGGAAACCGTTCATAACGGACATAACGATGATGAGGGTTGCAACCCCAAGGGCTATACCCAAAAGGGAAAACCACGCAATGACTGATACAAATCCTTCGCGACGACGCGCCCGCAAATAGCGGGCGGCCATCATCCATTCAAATGCTTTGAACACTGGTTTTCCCTGTTCGGTTAGCTTAATTTAGCGATAAGCTGGTCGAGAGCGATTTCTTCTTTCTCGCCAGTTGCGCGGTTCTTAACTTCCGCAACGCCATTTTTCAAACCACGTGGGCCGATCACAACCTGCCAAGGCAGACCGATCAGGTCCATGTTGTTGAATTTGGCACCTGCACGTTCTTGTGTGTCGTCATAAAGTGTATCGATCCCAGCGGCGTTCAGTTCTGCATACAGCTTTTCACACGCGTCGTTACAGTCGTCATCGCTGGCTTTCAGGTTAATCAGGCCGACTTTGTAAGGGGCAACAGTTTCCGGCCAGATGATACCGTTTTCATCATGGCTGGCTTCGATGATGGCACCAATCAGGCGGGAAACACCGATCCCGTAAGACCCCATCTGAAGGTCAATTTCTTGCCCTTCCTGTGTGGTCACTGTTGCGCCCATTGGCTTGGAATATTTGGTGCCGAAATGGAAGATGTGACCCACTTCGATGCCACGTGCGTGCAACAGCTTGTCCCCCAGTTCCGCTTCCGCAGACTCTTCGTGTTTTTCGTCTGTGGCAGCGTAAAGGGACGTCCATTTATCAACGATGGGCTGCAAGTCGCCTTCATAGTCCACATCGTCACCCGGAATATCAAATTCCAACACATCTTTATGAACAAAGACGCCGGACTCACCCGTTTCTGCCAGTACCAAAAATTCGTGGGACAGATCACCACCGATCGGGCCGGTGTCGGCACGCATCGGGATACCTTTTAGGCCCAAACGGTCGAAGGTACGCAGGTACGCCACAAACATTTTGTTGTAGGCTTGTTTGGAAGACTCGTAGTCCAGATCGAAGGAATAGGCATCTTTCATCAGGAATTCACGACCACGCATGATGCCGAAACGGGGTCGGACTTCATCGCGGAACTTCCACTGGATATGGTAAAGCATTTTTGGCATGTCTTTGTAGGACTGACATTCCATCTTTACGATCTCGGTGATTTGTTCTTCGTTGGTCGGCCCGTAGAGCATGTCGCGACCGTGGCGGTCTTGGATACGCAGCATTTCTTTGCCGTAATCGTCGTAACGGCCGGATTGCTGCCAGAGTTCCGCTGGCTGAATGGTTGGCATCAGGACTTCCTGACAGCCTGCGCGATCCTGCTCTTCACGAACGATCTTTTCGATATTGCGCAAAACCCGCAAGCCCAGGGGCAGCCAGGAATAGATGCCGGCAGAAGATTGACGGATCATACCGGCGCGCAGCATCAGACGGTGAGAAACGATCTGTGCTTCGGACGGGTTTTCTTTAAGTGTCGGTAAGAAATATTTTGAAAGGCGCATAATACTACTCGGATCATTGAAAATGTTGACCCGACTTTAGATAAACAGGCGCATAAACGCAATCAAATCGTTGTTATTTTTCTGTATATTGTGCGCGGCAGGCTTCTAAGATGGCGTCATTTTCTGTTTGGGCGAGTTTTTGTCCATTCCAATAAACATTTTGCCCCTTAACCTTAACCTGTCCAAGATCGGCTTTGCCATAAACACCCGTGCCGAGATTATATCTTTCCGCAAGGTCTACCCCCAGATCAAAGGTAATTTCTTTGGGGAGCGTGATTTGATTGCCGCCATTGAGGTCTGCGGGGACAAGTTTATTGCCGCGTGAGTCTGTATCGGGCACATACTCCGCACCGTTGATATCGTGAATACGGATCAATTTGCGACATTCTTTTTCCGTGATTGTAACAGCATTTTCAATGTCGTCGGCATAGCTTGCAGGGACGAATAAAAAGCTGAGGAGGAGAAGTCTTATCACCATGGCGACACCTGAACCCGTGTTCGATTGGTTGCTAAAAAGATGTACAATCTTCTGAGAGTATATACAATATAGTCAATAAAGAAAGGGAGGACGCAATGACAAAATTGCTTGTATCTAAAGACAATCCAAACGGCCACACCCTTGAAGATGTGTTTCGCATGATCCGTGGGGATATCCTTGCGCGGGTCAATGAAATGCATTCTGACCCACGTCCGGAAGTTCAGCAGGTTATTGCAAATAACATGTATATCCTCGGACTGATGGAACAAATCATTTCCCATGCGGAGGCCTCTTCGGAGGTTATGAAGCGGATTTATGGGAAAACGCAGGGTTAAGTTTCGACAAAATAGTCGGGGTGGTCGTGCTTCCATTTAAATAATAAGTCGTTGAAACCGCGTATCTTCTCGGATGTATGGCGTTGCTTGGCATACAGCAGATGCACCCGATGGCGCGGGCAGGACCAGTTGGGTAAAATGTGAACCAAATGCCCTTCCCTTATCAGGGGCGCAACCTGTTGAAAAGGTAAGTTGGCGATCCCTAGCCCCTGGCAGGCCAGCTCCATTTGTGGAGCATAGTCTGCTGCTGATATCTGTCCACCCATGGCGATTTCGATCGTTTCTCCGGTTTGGGCCGATTGTAAAAACCAATTGTTCCAACTTGGCTGATGGTTGCTAAGAATAGCTGAATGAGAAAATAAATCTCGCGGTTGAGTGAGCATTCGTCCTGCAAGATAGTCTGTGGATGCCACCAAAATATTGCGTGTGGTACCAAATGAACGGGCGATGACATTGTCCGGTAAGTGATCAACAGCGCGCAAGGCAATATCATAGGTGCCAAATTCGATATCACTTTCTTCCGCCCCGAATTTGAGGGAGATCTCGACATTGGGGAAGGCTTTCGCAAATTCAGGGATAACATCCCGGCAGATGGTGCGTCCAAGCTCATGGGGGGCGGTGAACTTTAAACTGCCACTTCTTTCTTGCGTCAAATCTTTGATCTCGCGGGTGGCGTTTAGGCTCAGCCTTTCGATCTCAGCTGCTTTATCAAAGAGCCTTTGCCCCGCTTCTGTGAGAGTGACTTTACGTGTCGTTCGGTGAAACAGGCGCGTGTTTAAACTTGCCTCCAACGCTTGGACATGGCGTGAAATCATTCCCTTGGAAACCAGCAGAGCGTCAGCAGCCGCAGAAAAGCCGCCCAGTTGTGCGACTTTATAGAATGTTTGGAGGTGCGTTAAATTCATAATTAAATCTATTTTGTAAACAGTGAAGCTATATACTGTGTCTTATCATTCGTTTTAAATCCATTAATGTAACTTTCATACAAGAAATTCATCCAAATGGAGATATGAAATGAAAATTGCGATTTTTGGTGCACCGGGAACAATCGGTCAGCATGTGGTCAAGGCGCTGCAAGCGGATCATGAGGTGATTAGCATTGGACAAACGCGTGGTGACTTTCAGGTGGATCTGACCGACATTCAGTCCATCCGCGAGATATTCGACAAAATTGGCCACGTCGATGCGGTTATCAATACAGCGGGCGCGGCGTCATTCAATAACTTTATGGATATGACGCAAGAGGAATGGCAGGTCGGTATTAACAGCAAAATGATGGGACAGATAAATTTAACCCGTGTTGCTGCGGATTACCTGACAGACAACGGCAGTATCACTCTGACGACGGGCATTCTGTCTGACATTCCGATCAAATTTGGGGTGAGTGCATCGACAACAAATGGAGCCGTTGAAAAATTTGTGATGGCTGTGGCGACGGAATTGCCACGCGGATTGCGGATCAATGTGGTTAGCCCCACGGTTTTGACAGAGTCCCTACCCGACTACGGTCCCTATTTCCCCGGTTTTAATGCGATCGATGGCCAAGACGTTGCGCCTTATTATGTGCGCTCCGTCCTTGGGGTGGAAACAGGTAAAGTCTTGAAATGTTTTGCGGGAACCTAAAACTTATCGGTTGATGCTGATAAACCCACCCGCATAAGCCCCGTAAAAGATGGCGAGAACGGCTGCAGCAGCCATGGCAGCTTGGGTGACAAGACAGCCCATACAGGGGAGAGAGTTTTCTGCTTGTTCGCTTTTCATATACTTTTGGTCGGCACGCATCTTTAGCCTGAAATAGAACAGCCACCAAAGGGCGATAAACGCAGCGAGCAGGATGCCTTCTGTTTGACCAAATGTCATGTGTGTCTCGTCTGATAGGGAAAAGAAAGAGCCCCTGTTTACACAGGGGCTTGATCTGTTGGATTAGGCTTGTTCCAGCTCAACCAAAGCCCCGTTAAAGTCTTTGGGGTGGAGGAAAAGGACGGGATTGCCATGGGCACCGATCTTTGGTTCACCAGACCCCAAAACGCGCGCGCCTTCAGCTTGCAGCTTGTCACGTGCAGCGATGATATCGTCCACTTCGTAACAGATGTGATGAATACCACCAGCCGGGTTTTTATCAAGGAAGCCTTGGATCGGTGAATTTTCACCAAGCGGGTGCAGCAGTTCAACCTTGGTGTTTGGCAGTTCAACAAACACAACGGTCACGCCGTGGTCCGGCTCGTCCTGTGGCGGATTGACTTTGGCCCCCAATGTTTGGGAATAGGTTTTGGAAGCAGCTTCCAAATCTGGCACGGCAATGGCGATATGGTTTAAACGTCCGATCATTTAGTGACTCCTATATGCGGATCAAATGGATATGAGTAATGGCACGTTTGCCAAAGTTAGTGCGAAACCATCGTCTGACGTTCAAGCGCAGACTTTCTTCTAGGACGTCATCGTCTTTGCGATCACGTTTGGGCAATTTTTCAACTGTATCATAGATAATCTCAAACAGCTGATCCCACAAGTCGTCATCAGCCTCCGGATCAAGCAACCCTTCTGTGGTGACAATCGGGTCTGACAAGATCATCCCGTCTTTATCAACAACGACAGAGGCCACACAAGACCCGTTAAACAAGGCTCGTTTGCGGGTCTGGACCACCTCGGATGTGAGGGGAACAGCGCGTTTCCCTTCCCAAGCAAGGCGACCTGTCGGGACGTCATCAATGATACAGGGGGAATCTTTATCGAGTTTGATCACATTGCCATTTTCAATGACGAATGTTTTCTCCACACCACATTCTTCCGCCAAGGCGGCGTGGGCTTGCAGGTGGCGAAACTCCCCATGGACCGGAATGGCAATATCGGGGTGGACGCGGCGGAAAAGTTCGCGCAATTCGTCCTGCGCCGGATGACCGGAAACGTGGACGAAATGATCATGAGACGTAATAATCTTACAGCCCTTGCGCGCCAGTTCGTTCTGCACACGGAAGATGGAACGCTCGTTCCCCGGAATGGTACGGGACGAAAAGATAACCGTGTCGCCATCTCCAAGGCTGATGTTTTTGTGGTTGCCACTGGCAATACGCGCGAGCGCTGCGCGGGGTTCCCCTTGGGAGCCGGTGCAGATGATCAAAAGTTCGTCATCAGGAATTTGAGGGGCCTGCGATTCTTCCAGAAAATCAGGGGTGTCCAGCATGTAGCCATTGGCATGTGCGGCATCCATCATTTTAGCAAAGGATCGTCCTGCGACCACGATTTGACGGCCATTTTCTTTCGCCGCAACTGCGATGGTGTGCAGACGCGCAAGGTTGGACGCAAAACAGGTGACACAGATTTTGCCTGTCGGATGCTGTGCGATCAGGTCGGACAGGCTGGATTCAAGGTCTTCTTCCGATCCGGTTTTACCAGTGGTGAATACGTTTGTAGAATCACAGACAAGGGCAAGAACCCCTTCTTTACCAATGGCCGTAAGTCGGTCCACATCGGTTGTACGTCCAATGACGGGGCCGTCATCCAGTTTCCAGTCGCCTGTATGGATAACAGTACCTTGGTCCGTGCGAATGGCAAGGGCATTGGGTTCCAGAATAGAATGGGTAAAGGTAACAAATTCGATGTCAAACGGGCCGAGATTAAAACGTCCGCCGATGGGAATTTCGCGCACGATATCGGTTAAATGACCAAAACCTGCCTCTTTAAGCTTGCCGCGTGCCAGCGTAGCGGTGAAAGGTGTTGCATAAATCGGGCATTGCACACGGTCCCACATATAAGCTAAGGCGCCGATGTGATCTTCGTGGGCGTGGGTCAAGACCATGCCGAGCAGTTTGTCACGGCGTTGTTCAATGAAAGTCGGGTCCGGCAAAATCACATCAATGCCGGGGGTGGTGTCATCACCAAAGGTAATGCCATAATCTACGATGATCCATTCCTCTTCCTCCGGCTTGCCATAGCCATAAAGGTTAAGGTTCATACCGATTTCACCGGTACCACCGAGGGGAAGGAAAAGGAATTCTTGTTTACTCATACGTTTTTGTTTCTTTTATAAATTGCCAAAAGGCCACGCAACGTCAGTTCCGTGTCACTGTGTTGGATAACATCTGTTGATTTGGCAAACAAGGATGACAGGCCGCCAGTCGCGATAACCGTCATTTCTGCGCCAAATTCTTCTTTCATACGTTGGGTCAGACCTTCGATCATGCCAATGTATCCCCAGAAGATACCAGATTGCATGGCCGTTGTCGTGCCTTTGCCGATGGCTTTTTCCGGGCGACCGATGGCAACGCGGGGTAATTTTGCCGCAGCCATATGCAATGCTTCCAAGGAGAGGTTGATCCCCGGCGCAATGGCCCCGCCGCAATAGTTGCCGTTTTCATCAACCACGTCAAATGTTGTTGCCGTTCCAAAATCGATAACGATCAGCGGTCCCCGGTACATTTCATGGGCAGCGATGGCATTGACCAGACGGTCAGCCCCCACCTCTTCTGGTCGGTCCAAAAAGACCTCGATACCTAGACTGACCGTTTTATCGCCAACGATCAGTGGCTCGACCTTAAAATACTTGCGACAGAGCGTTTGCAGGCTAAACAGCATGGCAGGCACAACGGTTGCGATGATCGCATTATCAATGTCTTTTGCCTTAAGTCCCTCAAAGCTCATGAGCTGGGAGAGCCAGACGGCAAATTCATCCGCTGTTCGGTTTGCATTGGTTGAACTTCGCCATTCCCCCAACACGGTGCCATCATTGTCAAAGACGGCAAAGACTGTGTTGGTGTTGCCTGAATCGATTGCTAAAAGCATGTCGTTTCCTTATCTCTCGAAAAACACATCGCCAGCTGTAATAACCCGCTTTCCTTCGCTGGTCTGTAAGACAAGCGCGCCATCTTGGTCAAGGGTTTCAAAGGTGCCGATCAATTTTTCATTGCTTAGATTGACGGCAATTTCAGTCCCGATACCTTTTGCGCGGTGCAGCCATGCCTCGCGGATCGCTTGAAAACCAAGGCTTTGCCAACGCTCAAACCATTGTGCAAAATGTTTTAGCAACAGTTCCAGCATTTGGGCTTGGCTCAACGCCTGATCACGATAGGCATTGATATAGCCACTGGGATAAGGCGTATCTGCGGGGGAGTGATGGAGGTTAATCCCGATTCCAATGATCAACCAATCAAGCATATTTTGGCCCTGAAGGGCTTGAGATTCCAGCAATATGCCGGAAACCTTATATCCATCAACCAAGACATCATTGGGCCATTTGCATTTAACATCGCAATCAAAACCGTCGACCGCTTCCAAGATGGCATCATGGATGGCAAGTGCACTCACAAAACTGATTTTGGAGGCTTCGGCTAAACTGACAGCAGGTCTTTGCAGGATAGAACAAAACAGGTTGCCCCGTTCACTCACCCATGTTCGCCCCCGTCGTCCCCTGCCCTTTGTTTGTTCAAGCGCACAAACCACCGTTCCTGCAGGCGCACCGTCTAAGGCACGTCTGCGCAATTCATCATTGGTGCTGTCCACAGACTCAAATGCCGCCAGCTGAAAAGCTGACGGCATTTTGATGTCAAAAATATCTGACGTTTCCATTATCCGGCAAACAGGCCAGCAGCCGCAGCCGCAGCACTATCCGTGATGAGGGAAGGATAGATGAAGAAAGCCAAAATCACGATTGCAGCCGCAGCAACAACCAGTTTGATTTCTTTCCCGACATTGCGATCCAGTTCATCTTCCGCATCGTCAAAGTACATGATCTTGATGAGACGGATATAATAGTAACATCCGACAACCGAGGTCAGGACACCAATGACAGCAAGGACAACCAGACCTGCTTCCAGTGCAGCTTGGAAAACATAAAGCTTACCAAAGAAGCCCGCCAGCGGTGGGATCCCTGCCATGGAGAACATAAAGATCGCCAAAGCAGCTGCCATCAAAGGATTGGATTTGGACAAGCCAGCCAGATCATTGATGTTTTCAACGTGTGTACCGCTGCGTTTCATCGCAAGGATACAGCCGAAAGTTCCCAGTGTCATGACAACATAGATTGTCAGATAAACCAGCATACTTTCGATGCCGTTCTGTTGGGTTTCGACACCATGTGCGACAGCGCCGCCAACAGCAAGACCGATCAACATGTAACCGACGTTACCAATGGAAGAATATGCCATCAGACGCTTGATGTTGCTTTGGGCAACCGCGGCAAAAGCCCCAAGCGCCATGGAAGCAACGGAGATAAAGATCACGATCTGTTGCCATTGTGCCGCCAGGTCACCGAAGGCCCCCATCATCACAAAGACAAACAGAGACAAGGCCGCCACTTTAGGTGCAGTCGCAAAGAAAGCTGTCACAGGTGTCGGCGCACCTTCGTACACGTCCGGTGTCCACATGTGGAACGGTACAGCAGAAACTTTAAATGCCAGACCAACCATCACGAAGACGATCCCGAAGATCAGACCTACGCTTGGGCCATGTACGCCTTGTTCGTGGGCAAACAGTTCTGCCATCGCTTCAAAGTTTGTTGTACCGGCAAAACCGTAGACCAGACTTGACCCGTACAGCAGCATACCGGAGGCCAACGCGCCAAGGACGAAGTACTTAAGGCCAGATTCAGTGGATCGCAGGTCGTTACGCATGATGGAAGCCATCACGTATAAAGACAGGGATTGCAATTCCAGACCCATGTAAAGTGCAATGAGATCGTTTGCAGAAACCATCATCATCATACCCAATGTGGCCAAGATCGCTAGTACCGGGTATTCGAAACGGCTGACGCGCGCATTTTCAAAGAAATCGCGGGACATCAGCAGGGTCAGGGCGCTTGCACCAAGGATCAGCACCTTGGCAAAGGCCGGAAAGGCACCTGTAATAAACAGGCCGTTAAAGGTTGTGCCTGCTGTTGTGCTGAATGCCGTCACCAACAACAAGGCCAAAATCATAGCGCCGGTGGCAAGGTAAGAAACGAAACGTGTTACTTTCTTCGCCTCCCCTTTCATGAATACACCGACCATTAAGAGAGTCAATGCAACAGCTGCCATGAAAAGTTCCGGCAAGGCCGGGGTGAGATTTGGAAGCTCACTCATGGATGCCTACTCCTATTGCACAGCTACTTGGGCGCTCGCAGCGTCCACAGCAGCATGGTAGTTGTTGACGAGGTTTTCGACAGATGCATGCATCACATCAAGGAACGGCTGCGGGTATACACCAGCATACAGTGTCAAGATGATCAGCGGTGCGAAAACCAGCACTTCGCGTTTGTTCATATCTAAAATGGCCTTGAGGCTCTCTTTCTTCAGCGCCCCAAAGACGATGCGACGATAGAGGTACAGCGAATAAGCCGCACCCAGGATCGCACCGGTTGCTGCCAAAGCAGCCACCCATTGATCAACCTGAAAGACCCCAACGAGGACCAAAACTTCGCCGACGAAACCGGAGGTACCCGGCAGGCCGACAGAAGCCATCATGAACAACATGAAGACCACTGCATATTTGGGCATACGTTCAACCAAACCACCGTAAGCTGCAATCTCACGCGTATGGATACGATCATAGATCACACCCACAATGAGGAAGAGTGCCGCAGATACGATACCGTGGCTCAGCATGGTGAAGATTGCACCTTCGATCCCTTGGACGTTGCCTGTAAAGGCACCGATGGTCACAAAGCCCATGTGTGCGATAGATGAATAAGCGATCAGCTTCTTCATATCATCTTGCACAAGCGCAACCAAGGAAGTGTAGATCACGGCAATGATCGACAAAGTGTAGATCAGCGGCGTGAAATCCGCACTCGCCAGCGGCATCATCGGGATGGAGAAACGCAGGAAGCCGTAGCCACCCATTTTCAACAGTACACCCGCCAGAATAACGGAACCCGCTGTCGGAGCTTGTACGTGGGCATCCGGCAACCAAGTGTGGACAGGCCACATTGGAACTTTTACTGCGAAGGAAGCAAAGAACGCCAACCACAGCCACGTTTGCATTTGGGCCGGGAAGGTATGCGTCATCAAGGTCGGGATATCAAACGTGTTTGCATCCCAATACATGGCGAGCATCGCAACCAGCATCAATACAGAACCAAGCAATGTGTAAAGGAACAGCTTGAAAGCTGCATAGATACGGTTTTGGCCACCCCAGACACCGATGATAATAAACATCGGGATCAGCACACCTTCAAAGAAGATGTAGAACAGCATCATGTCCAAGGCACAGAACATACCGATCATCATGGTCTCAAGAATGAGGAAAGAGATCATATATTCTTTGGCACGTTTGGTGACCGCGTCCCAAGCTGACAGGATACAAATCGGTGTCAGCAAAGTGGACAGAAGCACGAACAGCATGGAAATGCCGTCGATACCCATGTGGTAATTCACACCCACGCCCGGCAACCAAGCCGCTTTTTCAACAAACTGGAAGTCAGCGGTTGATGTGTCGAAGTTGAACCAGATCCCCAAGGAGATCACGAATGTTGCAACAGAAGTTAATAAGGCAATGTTTTTTGCCTGCTTGCTCTCACCTTTTACGTCGCCACGAACCAGCAAGAGGATCATAGCCACACCTACGAGAGGCAGAAAGGTGATAACACTGAGAAGAGGAATATTACTCATCTTACTTTCAGCCCTTCGTAAAGAGATACCAGGTTACAAGGAGAGCAACACCTGCCAGCATGACGAACGCATAGTGGTAGAGGTAGCCGGTTTGTAGTCGCGATGTTTTCCCTGCGAGTGCTTTGGTCGCACGGGCAAAGCCGTTAGGACCAACACCATCGATCAGTTCTTCATCGCCTGCTTTCCAGAAGCCGCGACCCAGATAGAAGGCCGGACGGACAAACAGGAAGTCATAGAGTTCATCCCAGTACCATTTGTTGAGCAGGAACTTGTAAAGCCCGTTGAAAGTGGAAGCGAGTTTCGCCGGAATGCCCGGTGCTGCGATATAGAGCACATAGGCAAGGCTGATCCCGATGAGACCAACAACAAGCGGCAGATACTTAACCCAAGCTGCCACGTGGTGAGCATTTTCCAGACCCGGGTGGGACGGCAGGATTAAGATCGCATTGTTCCAGAACTCGGTAGCATTGTGGCCAACAAAGTTTTCATACCCGAGCCAACCAGCAAATAACGCACCACCTGCAAGCGGGATCAAGGGCAAGATCATGATCTTCGGGCTTTCATGGACGTGTGCCATAACCGTGTCGTTTGCACGCGGTTTACCGTGGAAGGTCATAAACAACAGACGCCAAGAATAGAAGGCTGTCATAAAGGCTGCCCCAATCCCCATCCAGTAAGCGAATGTCCCAACAGATGTGTGTGACGCATAAGCGGCTTCAAGCACGATATCTTTGGAGAAATAACCCGCAAACGGTGGAATACCGGCAAGCGCAAGGTTACCAATCCACATCAAAACGTAAGTGATCGGGATCAGTTTCCAGATGCCGCCCATTTTACGCATGTCCTGTTCATCTGACATCGCATGGATGACAGACCCTGCACCCAAGAACAACAGGGCTTTAAAGAAGCCGTGTGTCATCAAGTGGAAGACGCCTGCAGAATAAGCAGAGACGCCACAGGCAAAGAACATGTATCCAAGCTGGGAACAGGTGGAATAGGCAATCACGCGTTTGATGTCGTTTTGCACACAGCCGATGGTCGCCGCAAAGAAACAGGTTGCTGCCCCAACGATGGTGACAACGCTCAAGGCAACATCAGAATATTCAAACATCGGTGACAGACGCGCGACCATGAAGACGCCGGCCGTTACCATTGTTGCTGCGTGGATCAAGGCAGACACGGGTGTCGGACCTTCCATCGCATCGGGTAGCCAAGTGTGCAGACCCAACTGAGCCGATTTACCCATGGCACCAACAAACAACAGCAGGCAGATGATTGTCATGGCATGGAATTCGGCACCGAACAGGGTAATCGTTGTTTCAGCCTGTCCTGGTACTGCCGCAAAGATCGTGTCGAAATCAGCGGTGCCGAACAACAGGAAGGTTGCAAAAATACCAAGAGAGAAACCAAAGTCACCGACGCGGTTAACCAAAAAGGCTTTGATCGCAGCAGCGTTGGCAGATGGTTTTTGATACCAGAAACCGATCAACAGGTAAGACGCAAGGCCCACACCTTCCCAACCGAAAAACAGTTGCAGCAGGTTGTCCGCTGTGATCAGCATTAACATACAGAAGGTAAAGAGGCTGAGGTACGCCATAAAACGCGGAATTTGCGGGTCATGAGACATATAGCCACAGGCGTAAACGTGCACCATGGAAGAAACACCGGTGACAACGATCATCATAACCGCTGTCAGGGTATCAAAGCGCAAAGCCCAAGAAACGTTAAAGTCACCGGACTGGATCCATGTAAACAGTTCCACCGTCTTCGCGTTTCCGTTCAGGCCAACATCGAAGAAGATTGCAATTGCCAAAGCCGCAGAAATCAACAGGCCGCTACAGGTCACAATTTGTGCCAGACGGTCGTTTGCTTTGCGCTTTTTCTCGTCTTCCGGCGTAAAGAGCGCAAGCGAGCCCGCGATCAAAAAGCCAACGAGTGGCAGGAAAATAGCAGCAGTATACATAGCTTACCTACCCCTTCATCGCGTTGATATCTTCGACCGCGATAGAGCCACGGTTACGGAAGAAAATGACAAGGATCGCCAGACCGATCGCAGCTTCCGCAGCCGCGACAGTCAGAACGAAAATCGAGAAGATTTGGCCGACCAGATCGCCCAGATGGGTCGAGAAGGTCACCAAGTTGATATTGACAGCCAGCAGGATCAATTCCACAGACATCAGGATTACGATAACGTTTTTCTTATTCAGAAAAATACCGAGAATACCTAAAGTGAAAAGGATGGCTGCAACGCTCAGATAATGTGAAAGACCAATTTCAAACATTACACACCCTTTCCGCTTTCTACTTTCTTGAACTCGGCAACGTCTTTAACGTCGATGTTCACCTGATCGGCGATCACCTGACGACGGACACCTGTACGTTTGCGGTGAGTCAGGACGATCGCACCGATCATCCCCACCAACAGCACAAGACCAGCAGCCTGGAACAAGTAGATGTAATCTGTGTAAAGCACCGCACCCAATGCATGTGTGTTTGTCATGGTTTCAATGGCAGGTATTGGCGCGGCCCCCGCTTTCGCGGCTTCGGGCGCAAAATGCCAGCCCCCCATAACAACAGCAAGTTCAGCCAAAAGGATGATCCCGATGGTTGCGCCCAAAGGCAGATATTGCAGGAAACCTTGGCGCAGCTCCACGAAGTTGATGTCAAGCATCATCACAACGAACAGGAACAGAACCGTAACGGCGCCGCAATAGACAACAACCAACAACATTGCCAAAAATTCAGCCCCCATCAGGACAAAGAGGCCTGCGGTGTTGAAAAAGGCAAGGACGAGGAACAGGACAGAGTGAACCGGGTTCTTTGCCGTGATAACCATCACGGCGCTGGCAACGGTCACTGCTGCAAAAAGATAGAAAGCCAATGCTTGTACTATCATACGACCCCCTGGCCGATAACTCGGCTATTCAGGACATTAAAAAATAAATTCATTATACTTCCCCTACCCTCATTCTTAACGATACGGCGCATCGAGAGAGATGCGGGCAGCGAGTTCTGTTTCCCAACGCTCACCGTTCGCAAGCAGCTTATCTTTATCGTACATAAGCTCTTCACGGGTTTCGGTGGCGAATTCGAAGTTTGGACCTTCGACAATCGCATCTACGGGACAGGCTTCTTCGCAGAAGCCACAGTAGATACATTTTGTCATGTCGATGTCATAGCGCGTGGTACGACGAGAGCCGTCGCTGCGCGGTTCAACTTCGATGGTGATGGCTTGCGCCGGGCAAATTGCTTCACACAATTTACAGGCGATGCAGCGTTCTTCCCCGTTGGGGTAACGACGAAGGGCGTGTTCCCCACGAAAACGGGGTGACAACGGGCCTTTCTCGAACGGATAGTTCAAAGTTACCTTCGGTTTGAACATGTAGCGGAATGTGATCCACAAACCGGCTAGTAGTTCTTTGAGGATAAACGCGCGGGCTGTTTTTGCTAAACTCATGTCACGTTCTCCTTACTGCAAACCGGGGGCAAAGCCGCCGTAAACGGCAACACCCGACGCGATGATGACACCTGCCAAAGACAACGGCAGGAAGACTTTCCAGCCCAGACGCATCAACTGGTCATAACGATAACGCGGATAAGCCGCACGCAACCAGATGAAGACAAAGAGCAAGAAGCAAATCTTCAAGATCAACCAGATCGGACCCGGTATAAAGGACAGGAATTCAAACGGTGGCAACCAGCCGCCCATGAAAAGAACTGCTGTGAAAGCAGACATCATGATCATGTTGGCATATTCACCTAGGAAGAACAGCGCGAACGCCATCCCGCCATATTCCACGTTATAGCCCCCAACCAATTCGGCTTCCGCTTCAGGAAGGTCGAACGGGTGACGGTTTGTTTCCGCCACACAGGAAATGAAGAACATCACTGCGAACGGGAAGAGAGGGAACATAAACCAGACATCTTCCTGCGCCTTTACAATGTCAACGAGGTTCAAGGAACCTGTGAAGACAAGCACGGTGATGATGATGAAGCCCATAGAGACTTCATAGGAAACCATTTGTGCCGCAGAACGCAGGGAGCCCAAAAACGCATATTTGGAGTTTGAGGCCCAGCCCGCCATCAAGATGCCGTAAACACCCAGACCAGAGACGGCAAACAGATACAGAACACCCACATTCAAATTCGACAGGACCATGGTTTCGCTGAACGGAATAACCGCCCAAGCGATCAAGGCCAGAATGAGCGTCAGCATCGGTGCGATAATGAATACACCGCGGCTTGCCCCTGTCGGAATGACGATTTCCTTGAGGAAAAGTTTCAAGCCGTCCGCCATAGGCTGCAATAGACCCCACGGACCAACAACGTTGGGGCCGCGACGCAGGTGCATAGAGGCGATGACTTTACGCTCCGCCAGTGTCAGGTATGCTACACTAAGCATAACCGGCAAGACGATGGCTACGATCTTAATGACAGTCCAGATCGTGGGCCAGAGATAGCCGTCCCAGAACTCAGCCATTTGTACCAGTCCTTTGCTGTGGGTTAACCAGAACCTCGGTACATTCCGCCATTGTTTTAGAAACACGGCTGACCGGGTCTGTCATGTAATAGTTGCGAATAGGCGATGTCAGGGCTGTTGCCTCCAGATCACCTTTGGTTCCGAAATCTTCCCATTTCGCAGGCTGAATTTCTTCAGGATTTGCAAAGGTCGGGCTGACTTCTGCCAATTTGGCACGCAGCTGCTCGATACTATCAAACGGCAAAGTCTTACCGATGACGCCAGACAAGGCACGTAGGATCGTCCAGTCTTCTTTGGCTTCACCCGGTGCGAAGACCGCTTTAAAGCCATACTGCATACGACCTTCCGTATTGACGTACATGCCGTCTTTTTCGGTGTAAGCCGCACCCGGCAGGATTACGTCTGCACATTGTGCGCCCGCATCCCCTGTATGACCTTGATAGATCACGAAGGATTTATCAAGTTTGGATGTATTCAGTTCATCCGCACCCAACAGGTAAACAACTTCCGCCTCGCCATTTTCAACAGCGGCAACGTCCAAGCCACCTTTTGCTGGGACAAAGCCCATTTCAAGGCCGCCAACGCGGGCTGCGGCGGTGTGAAGGACGTTAAAGCCGTTCCATTCACCACTCACAAGACCGTATTTGTCCGCAATTTGCTTGGCAATTTCAAGGATCGCAGGGCTGTCGGCACGTGTCAGAGCACCTTGCCCCAAGATCAACATCGGTTTTTCAGCAGATTTCAGCACGTCTGCAAACGGGTGTGTCCCACCGGCAATCGCAGCCAGAATGTCTGCCGTTTCGCCCAGATGCTCGCAGCCAAATGTCAGATCAACCGCTTCACCGACCAGAGCCGCTTTGAAGCCGCCTTTTGTGTAGCGTTTGCGAAGACGTGCGTTGATGATCGGCGCTTCCCAACGGGTGTTGGAGCCAATGATTAAACACGCATCCGCTTCGTCGATGCCTTCGATGGTGGTGTTGAACAGGTAGCTTGCACGAATCGCAGGGTCGTACTTTGCACCGTCCTGACGGCAATCCGTGTTGCCAGAGCCCAGGCTTTCCGCCAAGAGCTTCAGGGCGAACATGGATTCTGCATCAACCATATCACCCGCAACCGCAGCAAACTTGCTGCCGTCAAGGCCGTCAAGTTTTTTGGCGATCGCAGCGAAGGCTTCATCCCAGCTTGCGGCTGTCAGTTTGCCGTCTTTGCGCACATAGGGGCGATCAAGACGTTGTGTTTTCAAACCGTCAATGGCGTAACGGCCTTTGTCCGCCAGCCACTCTTCGTTCACTTCCTCGTTCAGGCGGGGCAGAACGCGCATCACTTCGTTGCCGCGGCTATCAACACGAATGTTGGTGCCGACAGCGTCAAAGACGTCAACGCTTTCCGTTTTCTTTAATTCCCACGGACGGGCTGTGTAGCTGTAAGGTTTGCTGGTCAAAGCCCCAACAGGGCAGAGATCAACAAGGTTACCAGCCAGTTCTGTTTTAACCGCGCCTTCAACGTAAGTGCCGATCTCTGTGTGATCACCGCGGAAAGTCCCGCATAGATCAGAGGTGCCGGCGACTTCTTCCGTGAAGCGTACGCAACGGGTACAGTGAATACAACGGGTCATGAACGGACGGATGATCGGACCGAAGTCTTTTTCTTTTACCGCGCGTTTTTCTTCGCTGTAACGACCTTTATCGCCACCATAAGCCATGGCTTGGTCTTGCAGGTCACATTCCCCACCTTGGTCACAGATCGGACAGTCAAGCGGGTGGTTGATCAGAAGAAGTTCCATCACGTTTTCACGTGCTTTGCGAACTTTTTCGTTATCCGTGTGGATGACCATCCCTTCCCCGACCGGCATCGCACAAGAGGCGATCAATTTTGGGGCGCGTTCCATCTCGACGAGGCACATACGACAGTTACCTGCAATGGATAGACGCTCATGGTAACAGAAACGCGGAATTTCGATCCCGGCGATTTCACAGGCTTGTAGCACTGTGAGGCCGTTATCGACTTCGATTTCGTTACCGTTAATTGTCAGCTTGGGCATTCTTGTCTCTCTCCTAAGCTGCTGAGTTCTTTGCAGCGTTATAGGCTGCAATACGAGCTTCAATTTCCGGACGGAAGTGCTTGATCAGGCCCTGAACAGGCCATGCCGCAGCATCCCCCAACGCACAGATGGTGTGACCTTCGATTTGGCGGGTAACCGCTTCCAGAAGATCAATTTCTTCAACTGTTGCATTGCCGACAACCATACGCTTCATCATGCGTGACAACCAACCGGTGCCTTCACGACAAGGTGTACACTGACCGCAGCTTTCGTGGGTGTAGAAATCAGACAGGCGGGAAATCGCCTTGATGATGTCTGTGTTTTTCTTCATCACGATTACCGCTGCGGTACCAAGGCCGGAGCCATGTTCCCGCAGGCCGTCAAAGTCCATGATCGCCGTGTCGCACTGTTCTTTGTTCATCACCGGAACAGAAGAGCCGCCGGGGATGACAGCCATCAGGTTGTCCCATCCGCCGATGACGCCGCCACAGTGTTTTTCCAGCAGTTCACGAAGTGTGATGCCCATGGCGTCTTCGACAACGCAAGGACGTTCCACGTGACCGGAAATACCATAAAGCTTGGTTCCGCTGTTGTTTTCACGACCGATACCGGCAAACCAGCTTGCGCCACGGCGCAGGATTTCCGGGGCAACGGCGATAGATTCAACGTTGTTTACCGTTGTCGGGCAGCCATAAAGACCCGATCCCGCCGGGAATGGCGGCTTCAGGCGCGGTTGGCCTTTTTTGCCTTCAAGACTCTCGATGAGGGCCGTTTCTTCCCCACAAACGTAAGCCCCTGCCCCACGGTGAACGTAGAAATCAAAGTCCCAGCCATGGATGTTGTTCGGGCCAATCAGCTTGGCTTCGTAACAGGCATCAACAGCCGCCTGCAAAGCTTCTGCTTCGCGGACAAATTCACCACGGATGTAGAGGTAACAAGCATGAGCCTGCATCGCGAAGGAAGCGATCAACGCGCCTTCGATCAATGTGTAAGGGTCATTACGCATGATCTCACGGTCTTTACAGGTCCCCGGTTCGCCTTCATCGGCGTTGATGACCAGATAGTGCGGACGATCCCCCAGTTCTTTGGGCATGAAGCTCCATTTGATACCGGTTGAGAACCCTGCACCACCGCGACCACGAAGACCGGAAGCCTTCATTTCGTCGATGATCCAATCTCTGCCTTTTTCAAGAATACCTTTGGTGCCATCCCAGCAGCCGCGAGATTGCGCGCCTTTAAGGGACTTATCCTTAAGGCCATAGATATTCGTGAAAATGCGATCCTTATCACTAAGCATTAAGCATCTCCCGTCAAGCTGGTCAGTTCACCTAGCGGTGCTGCACCTGTACGACCATTTTGCGGACCCGGTGTTGGCTCTTTACCGCTGCGCAGGTCGTTGATGATCCGCGTCGTATCTTCTGCCGTCAGGTCTTCAAAATAATCGTCGTTGATTTGCATCATCGGCGCGTTGGAACAGGCACCAAGACATTCGACTTCCCAAAGGGTAATCAGGCCATCAGCCGATGTTTCCCCCGTTTGGATGTCCGCTGCATCTTGTACGGCCTTGACGATGTCGTCAGACCCACGCAACCAGCATGAAATGTTGGTACAAACCTGTACATGATGTTTGCCGACAGGCTCTTTGTTGAACATGGTATAGAATGTGGCGACTTCGTAGACGCGCACAGGGGCCATGCCCAGCATGTCAGCAACCTTGTCCATCGCAGCGACCGGCAACCAGCCATATTGGCGTTGTGCAAGGTCGAGCAAAGGCATACAGGCACTTTGTTGTTTACCTTCCGGATACTTGGCAATGTGGTGCTTGGCAAGTTCCAGATTTTCCGGCGTAAACTCGAAACTATCCGGTTGTTGAATATTCATATTGCTCATCGATCAATCTCACCGAAAACGATATCAAGCGAACCGATATTAGCCGTAATATCAGCAAGCATATGACCTCTGGATAAGAAATCCATGGCCTGCAAGTGGGCAAAGCCCGGCGCGCGGATGTGACAGCGATAAGGTTTGTTGGACCCATCGGAAACCAGATAAACCGCAAACTCGCCTTTCGGCGCTTCAACGGCTGTATAAGTTTCCCCAGCAGGGACCTTGAACCCTTCGGTAAAGAGTTTGAAGTGGTGGATCAACGCTTCCATGGACGTTTTCATCTCTGCACGTTTGGGCGGAGAATATTTGTTGTCCACGCATTTGATCGGCTCACCGACACAAGCGTCCAGTTTGTCACAGGCTTGCAAAATGATTTTACACGTCTCGTACATTTCCAGGACGCGCAGGTAATAACGGGTGTAACAGTCGTTTTTACCCTTCCCGACCGGAATGTCGAAGTCAAACTCTTCATAAGAATCGTAAGGCTGTGCTTTACGCAAATCCCATGGCACACCATTGCCACGAATGTTCGGGCCGGAGAAACCCCAGTCCTGTGCTTCTTCGTAAGTGATGACGCCGATATCAACGGTACGCTGACGGAAAATACGGTTTTCAGTCAACAGTGTTTCAATATCTTTCACGACTTTCGGGAAACGTTCTGCCCAGGCACGGACATCATCTGTCAGACCTGCGGGAATGTCTTGTGCGACACCGCCAGGACGGAAGTAGTTCATGTGCATACGCGCGCCACAGGCCCGTTCGCAGAATTCGTAAAGCACTTCACGTTCTTCAAAACCCCAAAGGAACGGTGTCATCGCACCGACGTCCATCGCGTAGGAACAGACGTTCATCAGGTGGTTTTGAATACGGCCGATTTCGGCAAACAGCACGCGGATATATTGTGCACGTTTTGGCACTTCCATGCCTGTCAGCTTTTCAATTGCCAAACAGAAAGCGTGTTCCTGGTTTTGCGGGGCCACGTAATCCAAACGGTCAAAGTACGGTGTACCTTGTTGATAGATTTTGTTTTCCAGCAGTTTTTCAGTACCACGGTGCAGAAGACCGATATGCGGGTCTGCACGTTCTACAATCTCCCCATCAAGCTCAAGCACCAAACGCAACACGCCGTGTGCTGCCGGGTGTTGCGGGCCGAAGTTGAGGTTGTAGTTTTTAATCTGATTTTCAGACATTAGGCATTGCCCTCCGCTTTTTCATCACCGGGCAAGACACCTTGCAGACCTTCCCAAGGGGAGAGGAAGTCAAAGCTACGGAAGTCCTGTGTCAGTTTGACGGGTTCATAGACAACACGTTTTTGTTCGTCATCGTAACGCAGCTCGACATACCCTGTCAGCGGGAAGTCTTTACGCAACGGATGGCCTTCAAAACCGTAGTCGGTCATGATGCGACGCAAGTCAGGATGTTCATTGAAATAAATACCGTACAAATCCCAAGTCTCACGCTCAAACCAGTTGGCAGAACTGAAAACACCCGTCACACTCGGGACAGGCGTATCTTCATCAGTCGTTACCTTTACGCGGGCGCGCAGGTTATGGCTCATGGACAGAAGGTTGTAGACGACGTCAAAACGCTCTTCACGGTTTGGATAATCTGCACCGCAGACGTCAACCAGAACCTTGAAGTGACAGTTTGCATCATCACGCAGGAAGGTCAGGACCTTGCAAATCGCATCACGGCGCGCGTGAAAGATCAACTCGCCGTTCAAGATCTCAAAACTTGTGATTTCTTGTGACAGCTTTAGGCTGGCCAGTTCTGCGATTTCGTTTAAGGCTTGGCTCATATCAGTCACTCCTTAACGGAACAGCGTGCCGGTACGGCGAATTTTCTTCTGTAATTGAAGAATACCGTACAGCAAAGCTTCTGCGGTTGGAGGACAGCCCGGTACATAAATGTCAACGGGAACAACGCGATCACAGCCCCGAACAACAGAATAGGAATAGTGGTAGTACCCACCACCGTTCGCACAGGATCCCATGGAGATCACATAGCGCGGTTCCGCCATTTGGTCGTAAACACGACGAAAAGCCGGTGCCATTTTGTTGGTCAGCGTACCAGCAACGATAATAACGTCTGATTGACGCGGGCTTGGACGAGGCACAATACCGAAGCGGTCAAGATCGTAACGTGCCATATAGGCATGCATCATCTCTACCGCACAACAGGCCAGACCAAACGTCAATGGCCAGAGTGAGCCGGTACGGGCCCAGTTAACGACCTTATCCAATTGCGCAACGACGAAACCACGATCTTGGATTTCGTCGGTTACTGCTTTCAGCAGAGCATCTTGATCTGTACCGCTGGGCACAGGCGCAAGTGATTGAGAGCCGGGCTTGGAATCTACTCCCATTCCAGAGCTCCTTTCTTCCATTCGTAAACGAAACCGATGGTGAGAACACCAAGGAACACCATCATAGACCAAAAGCCAAACAGGCCAACGTTGCCCAGTGAGATTGCCCACGGGAAGAGGAAGGCGACTTCAAGGTCAAAGATGATGAAGAGAATTGCCACAAGGTAAAAACGAACGTCAAAGCGCGTACGTGCGTCTTCGAAAGCGGCGAAACCACATTCAAATGCGGTGTTTTTTTCTGTATCGGGGCGCTGACGCACGACGATATAGGAGGCACCAATCGCAATCGCAGCAATTGCCACAGCAATGCCGAGAAAGATGAGGATCGGTAGATATTCTTGCAGGAGTGCTTCCATAGTAGCGTTCCTTTAATGCCATGATCCGGTACCCTTTTTAAACCAAAACCAAAAATATTGAAAGGTTCAGCTCAAGGTGCCGGAAGAAAGGCTTTTAACAAAACAAAAAAAGAATAAAGAGTATTCCGGTTATAAGTGATGCAACAACTGTTTTTTACAGGCGAACTCCCCTTCGTTCATAAATACATATATGGCTATATGTATCTTAGTTGCACTGCCTCTTCTGCAGGCAGGAACAAACCGGCTTAAAATGGCGAGAGTGACGGGACTCGAACCCGCGGCCTTCGGCGTGACAGGCCGACGCTCTAACCAACTGAGCTACACCCCCGCAAGGTAGTGAGTGGGTTTTAGATCACAGGCTTAGGCCTGTCAAGTAAATGGAAATGCTTGGTTTTTGGTCTGACCAGTTGATTTATGACGGTTCAATTCCCCTAACCTGTTTGAAAGGCTATGATATTACGCATACTTGATGTAAATCTAATATTGATGCCGGTGTCGTTTCTTAAGCCGAGGGGAGTTTTATTTTTGGGAGAATGAATGAAAAGTATCCCAAAAATGCTCGGGATCATCAAAACGATACTCAGGGTTAAAACCGAGTCCTTTTGGAGGTTGAAATAGGGGCAACAAAAAAGCCGCTTAAAGCGGCTTTTTTCGGGATGGTGGGCGTCGAGAGATTCGAACTCCCGACCCCCTCGGTGTAAACGAGGTGCTCTAACCAACTGAGCTAGACGCCCGTCCCATCTATCTACTTCTTGCCATCTGGAGAGATGGTGGGCGTCGAGAGATTCGAACTCCCGACCCCCTCGGTGTAAACGAGGTGCTCTAACCAACTGAGCTAGACGCCCTCAAGAAGTGAGCCTGTTTATAATCTGATTTTTGGCAATTGCAACAGTTATTTTACAGAAAAAATAACTTTTTTTTGGAGGCCCTAAAAAAGTAAAACCGGTTCCCTTTCGGCAACCGGTTCCACAGGATTCCAGAACTAAATAAATGCTTAGTTCACAGCGTCCTTTAGGCCTTTACCAGCTTTAAATTTCGGCTGTTTAGAAGCCGGAATTTGAATTTTTTCGCCGGTACGTGGGTTGCGGCCTTCAGAAGCTGCACGTTGTGCAACAGAGAAAGTACCGAAACCGACGAGGCGTACCTCGTCACCAGATTTAAGTGCATCAGTGATTGCGCCGAAAACGCCGTCAACTGCTTTAGAAGCGTCAGCCTTGGAAAGACCTGTGCTAGAAGCAACTGCAGCCACAAGATCGTTCTTGTTCACCTGGGCCCCCTATAAAAGTTGGTTATTATTTAAAATAAGCGAAGACTCTTGATTGTTGCCAACCAATTGTCGAAGACTGGCAAAGTTTACTGACGCATAGGGAGCGCGTCAATTGAAGATGCGCAGTTTTTCGCAGTTTTTTGCACTTTTTTTGATTATCTAGCGGTTGAAATTGCCGTCTGGTCATAAATTTCACAGAAAAGAACGCAGCAAGCGAATTCAAGGGCTAAAAACAAGAAACGCCACCCTTTAAAAGAGTGGCGTTTTTCGTGATTCTGTTCGTTTGGTTAGTGAGTTACGACACCATTCGATTCTTCGTCATTTGCTTTTGCCGCAATTGCGGCCTGTTCTTCTTTCTCTGCATCCCATTCGATGGGAACCAGCGGAGTTGCGAGGGCTTTCTCGAGAACTTCGTCCACCCATTGTACGGGAACAATCTCAAGACCGCGTTTCACATTGTCAGGGATTTCTTTCAGGTCTTTTTCGTTATCTTTCGGAATTAAGACAAGTTTGATCCCCGAGCGATGAGCCGCAAGCAGTTTTTCCTTCAATCCACCAATGGGCAGAACGCGTCCACGCAGAGTAATTTCCCCGGTCATCGCAACGTCTTTCCGAACCGGAACGCCCGTCAAAGCGGACACAATGGAGGTTGCCATGGCAACACCCGCACTTGGGCCGTCTTTAGGGGTCGCCCCTTCCGGGACGTGAACGTGAATGTCCTTTTTCTGGAACAGAGGCGGTTCAATGCCAAAGTTAACAGAGCGAGACTGGATGTAAGTTTTGGCAGCCTGAATGGACTCTTGCATCACATCACCCAGTTTACCTGTGTATTTGATACCTCCCTTGCCTGCCAAGGCAATGGCTTCGATGGAAAGAATATCCCCACCGACTTCTGTCCACGCAAGACCGGTTGTGATCCCAACCAGATCGTCTTCTTCAACTTCACCGTAACGGAACTTTTTAACGCCTGCATATTTTTCGAGGTTGCGGGTTGTGACCGCGACCTTGTCGCATTTGTTCAGCAGAATATCGCGTGTGGCCTTACGGCACAGCATGGCGATTTCTCGTTCCAGGTTTCGCACACCGGCTTCACGGGTGTAGTAACGGATGAGATCACGGATCGCGGTTTCAGAGATTGACCACTCATCCTTTTTTAAACCAGCCGCCTTCATTTGCTTTGAAATGAGGTGACGGTTTGCGATTTCAACCTTTTCGTCTTCCGTATAACCAGACAGGCGCAGGATTTCCATACGGTCTAGCAGAGGCTGCGGCATGTTCAATGAGTTTGCCGTTGTGACAAACATAACATCGGACAGGTCGTAGTCCACTTCCATATAGTGATCCTGGAATTTATCGTTCTGTTCCGGATCAAGAACCTCCAGCAAAGCAGAAGCGGGATCGCCACGGAAATCATTACCCATTTTCTCAATCTCATCGAGAAGGAAAAACGGGTTAGAGGCCTTGGCTTTCTTCATCCCTTGAATGATCTTACCCGGCATGGAGCCGATATAAGTTCTGCGGTGACCGCGAATTTCAGATTCATCACGTACCCCACCTAAGGCCATACGAACATACTTCCGTCCTGTGGCACGGGCGATGGATTTACCGAGAGAGGTTTTACCAACACCGGGAGGGCCGACCAAACACAAGATCGGGCCTTTCATTTTTTTGGTGCGTTGCTGAACCGCCAAATATTCGAGGATACGTTCTTTGACTTTTTCCAGACCATAGTGATCTTCGTTCAGAATTTCTTCTGCGCGTTGTAAGTCATTTTTAATTTTGGAACGTTTTTTCCAAGGAACGGTGAGCATCCAATCAAGATAGTTACGCACGACCGTTGCTTCGGCTGACATGGGGCTCATAGATTTGAGCTTTTTCAGTTCAGCGTTTGCTTTTTCGCGGGCTTCTTTTGAAAGCTTGGTTTTCTTGATTTTCTCTTCTAGTTCGGAGCTTTCATCCTTGCCGTCTTCGCCCTCGCCCAATTCATTTTGAATGGCTTTGAGTTGTTCGTTCAGATAGTACTCGCGCTGAGACTTTTCCATCTGACGCTTAACGCGGTTACGGATTTTCTTCTCGACCTGAAGGACGCCAATTTCTGTTTCCATAAAGGAGAACACGCGTTCCAGACGATCGGTAATCGCGGGCATTTCCAGCAGTTCCTGCTTTTCAGAAATCTTCAAAGCAAGGTGGGAGGCAACCGTGTCGGCAAGCTTACCGGAATCTTCGATCTGGTTAATGGAAACCATGACTTCCGGCGGCACTTTCTTATTCAGGTTGACGTATTGTTCAAACTGAGTGACGACAGAACGGCTCAAGGCTTCGATCTCTTCGTTTGAGCCCTCATCCTCAGAAATCTCTGTGACGCGAGCTTGAAAGAAATCATCTGTTTTTGTGTATTCATCAATGCGCGCGCGACGACCACCTTCAACCAACACTTTTACGGTGCCGTCTGGCAGTTTGAGAAGTTGCAGCACAGTAGAGACAGTCCCTACGTCGTAGATGTCTTCGGCATTGGGATCATCGTCTGTTGCATTTTTCTGCGCAACAAGAAGAATTTGCTTATCTTCCTTCATGACGTCTTCAAGCGCACGTACAGACTTTTCACGCCCGACGAATAGCGGCACGATCATGTGCGGAAAGACAACAATATCACGAAGCGGCAGGACGGGATAAGTACCGTCATTTTCATTTTCGAACATAAGACCCTTTTATTAAACTGTCTGTTCTATTGTGTGACCCCGCATATTCGGCGGTCACTTGCTAGGTCTATACTAGACTAGAAAGAATTTAGCTCCCAAGAAGAAAACTTCAAGGGAGCTAAAAAAAATGCTTTTTTGCGAAAAAGGAGGCGATTAAGCACTTCCATCCGCTTCTTTTGGTTTATCAGCGTAAATCAAAAGAGGTTTAGCGTCGCCATTCACGGCTTCCGTGTTGACGACAACTTCTTCTACATTGTCCTGCCCCGGAAGTTCGAACATGGTATCAAGTAAAATACCTTCCATAATGGAGCGCAGGCCACGGGCACCGGTTTTACGTTCAATCGCTTTGGCGGCGATGGACTCCAGCGCACCTTCCGTGAAGGTCAGGTCAGCATCTTCCATTTCAAACAGGCGTTGATACTGTTTGACCAGGGCGTTTTTAGGTTCTGTCAAAATGCGAACCAAGGCTTCGCTATCCAGATCTTCCAGCGTTGCGAGGACGGGGAGACGACCAACGAATTCAGGGATTAACCCAAATTTGAGCAGGTCTTCCGGCTCCATACTGTGCAGGATTTGCCCTACCCCACGTTCATCTTCGCTACGTACTTCGGCACCAAAACCGATAGATGTATCGCGTCCACGTTTGGAAATGATTTTATCGATCCCGGCGAACGCACCACCGCAGATAAACAGGATGTTTGTGGTATCAACCTGCAAAAATTCCTGCTGGGGGTGTTTACGTCCCCCTTGTGGCGGAACGGAAGCAACTGTGCCCTCCATGATCTTCAACAGTGCCTGCTGAACACCTTCCCCAGAGACATCACGGGTAATAGAAGGGTTGTCGCTTTTGCGGGAGATTTTATCCACTTCGTCAATATAGACGATGCCGCGTTGCGCGCGTTCTACGTTGTAGTCGGCGGCTTGCAGAAGTTTCAGGATAATGTTCTCAACATCTTCCCCCACGTAACCGGCTTCGGTCAATGTTGTGGCATCTGCCATGGTGAAGGGGACATCAAGGATACGCGCAAGCGTCTGGGCCAGAAGCGTTTTACCGCACCCTGTTGGACCGACGAGAAGGATGTTTGATTTTGCCAGTTCAATTTCGCCGGTTTTACCAAGGTGGTTCAAGCGTTTGTAATGGTTATGAACGGCAACCGACAGGACGCGCTTGGCGTAAGCCTGACCGATTACATAATCATCGAGGACATCAAAAATCTCTTGCGGGGAAGGAACGCCTTCTTCTGATTTGGAAAGGCCGGATTTATTTTCCTCTCGGATAATATCCATGCACAATTCGACGCATTCGTCGCAAATGAAGACGGTAGGCCCGGCGATCAATTTGCGGACTTCATGCTGGCTTTTGCCACAGAAGGAGCAATAGAGAGTATTTTTTGTGTCGTCACCGGAAGACTTAGTCATGGTTTCTCCGTATTGGTTGGCTGTTGGAAGCCTGTATTTTTTCCTCTAATCGTAGATTAGCCCGACTTTAGGCCTGACTACAATGCCTAAAATTCCCTTATGGGCCACTTTATTACGATCAGAAGACAGAATTGGATGGGTCGAGAGAATAAAACGCCCGCTATTTCAGCGGGCGTTTGTGGAAGATTTACTCCGAAGAGTCTTTATCTTCATTTTTAGGGCGGGAATTGACGACCTGATCGATCAAGCCAAATTCGAGAGCTTCAGACGGTTGCATAAAGCGATCGCGTTCCAGCGCCGCTTCGATGTCGTCGAACTTTTGGCCTGTATGGTGAACGTAAATTTCGTTGAGGCGTTTTTTCAAAGATAGAATCTCTTGGGCCTGGATCTGGATGTCTGTTGCCTGCCCTTGTGCGCCGCCTGAAGGCTGGTGAACCATGATACGGGAGTTCGGGAGCGCGTAACGCTTGCCAGCCGCCCCAGCAGCTAACAGCAAGGATCCCATGGAGCAGGCTTGCCCCAAGCAAACTGTAGAGACGTCTGGGCGAATATACTGCATGGTGTCATAGATGGACAGGCCAGAGGTCACAACGCCACCAGGGGAGTTGATATACATCGCGATATCTTTGTCCGGGTTTTCAGACTCAAGGAAGAGCAGCTGAGCGCAGATGAGGCTCGCCATGTGGTCTTCAACCTGCCCTGTCACAAAGATGATTCGTTCTTTCAACAGACGGGAATAGATGTCATAGGCGCGTTCCCCGCGGTTTGTCGTTTCTACGACCATGGGGACAAGGCTGCTCATTACGCTATACGGATCAGTCATTATAAATTCGTTCCTTAAAATTGATTTGCACGATCAGCTGCATTAAAAAACCCACCCTACAGGCTGTAAGGTGGGTTTTAAATTACGAAGCCTTTTCAATTCCCGCAAGGGGGAACATCAGAAAAGTGACAAAAAGCTTACTCGTCGCCTTCAGCTTTGTCGTCGGCTTTCTTTTTCGCTGGTGCTTTTTTCTTCGCAGCAGCTTTTTTAGCAGGTTTCTCTTCTGCTTCTTCTTCGGCGTTGAGTGCGCCAAGAAGGTCGTCAGCAGAAACTTCTTTGTCTGTCACAGCAGCCAGTTCGAGGATAAAGTCGACAACTTTTTCTTCAAACAGCGGGGCGCGCAGTTGTTCGATAGCTTGCGGGTTGTTTTTGAAATATTCGAAAACAGCCTGCTCTTGACCCGGGTAACGACGTGCTTCGTTCATGATCGCACCGTTGAGGTCGTCTTGGTTCAGTTGGATTTCGTTTACACGACCAACTTCTGCCAGTACCAGACCAAGGCGAACGCGACGTTCAGCAATCTCTTTGTACTCAGCTTTCAACTCTTCATCAGACTTGTCTTTGTCAGATTCGTCGATTTGTTCAGGGTTGTTTTTACGAGTTTCTTCAAACTGCGCCCAGATTTGCTCAACTTCACCTTCAACAAGGCTTTCCGGCAGATCGAAAGCGTGACCGTCGTCCAAAGCGTCCAGCAGATGCTTTTTGACGTGCTGGCGTGTCATTTGATCAAATTCTTTGCTGCGCTCTTCACGAATCGCATCTTTCAATGCATCCAAAGAGTCCATGCCAACTTTTTTGGCAAGATCGTCGTTGATCTCAGCAGGAACAACGTTGCGGATTTCTTTAACCTTACATTTGAAGACAGCGTCTTTGCCTGCAAGGTTTTCAGCGCCATATTCCTCAGGGAATTTGACTTCAACGTCTTTTTCGTCATCAACTTTTAAACCGACCAGCTGATCTTCAAAGCCCGGAATGAATGTGTTGGAGCCGATTTCCAGCGGGTAATCTTCGCCTTTACCGCCTGGGAATTCTTCACCGTCGACGCTACCGACAAAGTCGATAACCGCGATGTTGCCTTTAGCGATTTTCTTGGCTTTAGACTTAACTGCTTCAGAATCTTTGTTTGCATCAGCAATGCGTTGCAGTGTTTCGTCAATCTCTTCGTCTTTGACAGGTACAACCAGACGCTCAAGGGAGATTTTCTTGAAGTCCATCATGTCGAACTCAGGGAAGAGCTCTACAGACATGGTGTATTCAAGGTCAGCGCCTTCTTCGAATTTTGTAATTTCGATTTTCGGCTGCGCAACCGGACGCAATTCGTTGTCTGCAATTGTTTTGGAAGAAGATTCGTTAACCGCACCTTCCAAAACTTCGCCCATTACGGACTGACCGTACTTTTGACGCAGAACTTTCGCCGGTACTTTACCAGGGCGGAACCCCGGAATTTTGATTGTTTTGGAAATCTCGGCGAGGCGAGTTGTCACTTTTTCTTCGATGTCTGCGGCTGCAACAACGACATTATATTCACGTGTCAGGCCTTCGGCCTTGGTTTCAGTAACCTGCATGTCTGAAAATCTCTATGTAGATGAGTAATACGAATTCGCTTTATGGATTAACAGCTGGCTGCTTAATCAGTCTTTTGGTGCGGGTGGAGGGACTTGAACCCCCACGCCGTGAAGCACCAGAACCTAAATCTGGCGTGTCTACCAATTTCACCACACCCGCAGGTACCAAAAAACTGAATTTCATAGCGCCGAACGCTTGAAACCCGATATGGCGGCACACTCTATACATTCCGACTGCCAAGTCAACACCGAATTGTCGTTATTTTTGCAAAGATTGAATAACTTGAGGCAAAACGTTGGCAATATCTTCAGAAATTAAGCCCGGCCCGAAGGTTTTCGCACATTTTCCATGCAGCCATGCAGCCAGGCATCCGGCATCAAATGCACTTAACCCCTGCCCCATGAGGCCGAGGCAAAATCCTGCCAGAGAATCACCGCTGCCTGCCGTTGCAAGCCAGGCAGTACCGGTGGTGTTAATGACGGCTTTGCCACAAGGCGAAGCAATGACCGTGTCAGGCCCTTTCAAAAGAACCACATATCCGGTTTGGATCGCGGCTTGCCTCGCTCGGTGCAGTTTACTGCCTTTCAAAGTTGGGAACAGGCGCGAGAATTCCCCCTCATGCGGCGTGAGTAATGTCTCATAAGGTCTTGGCACCGTTCCCGAATCCGCCATAAGTGTCAGTGCGTCGGCGTCGAGAACAAGTTTTTTGTCGCTGTTTAACAGCGCTTGCACGATGTCAGCCTGTTTCTCCCCCAGGCCGAGACCGGGGCCAACGAGGAAGACGTTTTTACGTGGGTCAGCCAAATGGTCTGACAGGGAGCTGTCGCTGACAATATTTCCCGGTTCTGCTTGGCGATAGATCATGTAAGCCGTGGCATGAGCCGAGATCGTTACTAACCCTAAGCCTATGCGTCGGGCGCAAGTGGCAGCTAATCTGGTCGCGCCCGTCATTTTTTTTCCACCAATGATGACGCCATGCCCGCGCATAAATTTATGGGTATCTTGTTTGGGCCATGGGAAAAGATGTGCGGGATCGTTCTTGAAGGCGTTCGGAGCGATTTCTGTGAGGGTTTCGTCGCGAATTCCGATATCTGCGACGATCAGGTCGCCACAATATTGGCGCGCGGGGAGTAAAAGGTGGCCTGTTTTAGGTCGGGCAAACGTAACGGTTAGATCGGCGGGTATTGCGGTGCCGCGAATCTCCCCCGTGTTGCCGTCAATACCGCTTGGGGTGTCTACGGCGACGATAGGCACATCTAAATTTCTGGCGGCGCAAAGGGTTTCTGCGACAATGCCGTCTATATCACGGGCCAGTCCTGCGCCAAAGATGGCATCGACGATCAATTGAGCGTTGGTCAGGTTTTGTGGGCAAAGGGGCTGTACGTCAAAAGGCCAGCGTTCGGCGTTTGTGCTGGCGTCACCTGTGAGCTTGTCGCGCGTCCCTAATAACAGGACACGGACGTTCCATCCTTTTTGATGGAGCATGCGCGCAACCACAAAACCATCACCGCCATTATTGCCCGGCCCACAGAGAATGACAGTTTTGCGAGGGGACCATTTTTTTAGGATTTCGCGGGTGATCGCACTGCCTGCGGCCTCCATTAGCGCAAGGCCGGTGGTGCCCGAGGCTATGGTCCGGCGATCAGCTTCATACATTTGCTCGACGCTTAGAAGACAGTTTTTTACGGAATTCGCCTGTGCCATCCTTGCCTTTCCCTCTCTCAGCTTTTAAATACCACAGCACTATAACAAGAAAGTGAGCGTTGTCGTGAGAGTATTGGTCCTCGGTGCAGGCGTTGTCGGTGTGACGACGGCCTTTTATCTGCAAAAGGCCGGACATGAAGTGGTCATCGTCGATCGTCAGAATGAACCGGGCATGGAGACCAGTTATGCAAATGGCGGGCAGATTGCTGCGGCACATGCTGACCCATGGGCAAGTCCGGCAACCCCGTTGAAAGCGCTTAAGTGGTTGGGACAGAAAGAAGCGCCGCTGCTTTTCCATTTCTTGCGGGCCGACCCGGCTTTATGGTCCTGGGGGCTGCAATTTTTGCGAAACTGCACAGCAAAGCGAACCGAGGTAAATACCGAACGTACATTGCGGGTGGCCTTACACAGCCGAAATTGCCTAAAGGACGTTCGTAAAGAGATCGCCTTGGACTATGATTGCCGTGAAGAAGGTATCTTGCATTTTTATCGAAATCCCAAGGAATTTGACCTCGCTATAGAAGCGGCGGAAACCATGCGCCGCCATGGTTTGGACCGAAAAGTCCTGACGCCACAAGAATGTGTAGAGAAAGAACAGGCTTTATCCGGTGTAAAAGATGATCTGCAAGGCGGCATTTTTTCAGATGAGGATGAAAGCGGGGATGCACACCGGTTTACCCAGCAGCTTGGGGCCTACTGCCGTCAGCAAGGTGTGGAGTTTGCCACCAATCATACGATTGACTCGCTGATCGTGGAAAATGGCAAGGTCACGGGCGTGCAGACGGATAAAGGTGTGTTGTCGGGTGATGCCTATGTCATGTGTATGGGGAGCTTTAGTGCGCCCTTTTTACGCCCCTATGGGATCAAGCTGCCGATTTATCCAGCAAAAGGATATTCCATCACCCTGCCCTTATCCCACCCGGAAAGAGCCCCGAGCGTTAGTTTGACGGACGATGAGTTTAAATTGGTCTTTAGTCGTTTGGGGGATCGGCTGCGTGTTGCAGGCACTGCCGAGTTGGGCGGGTATAGTACCGAGGTGGATGAGGTGCGTAGTCGGTTTATTCTACGCAAAACTCTGGAGCTTTTCCCCGCTTGTGGGGAGCCGGATGATGTGGAGTTTTGGGCTGGTTTACGCCCCAAAACGCCGGATAGTGTGCCTATTATAGGCAAAAGCCCCCTCGACTCCTTGTACCTGAATACGGGACACGGGACATTAGGCTGGACCATGTCTTGCGGGTCGGCACAGGTTATCGCCGATGTTATCAGCGGGAAAACAACCCAAATCCCCCTTTCGGGGCTGGAATATTCAAGATTTTGATCTTGCGGTGCAGCATTTCCTTGCTATTGCCTTGTGATACAGTAACAATTGCGTGTGTTTTATCACTTAAAGGATCAGGAGACGCGCATGTCAGCCAAGATTTTAACCATTGCACAACAAAAAGGCGGGGCCGGTAAAACAACCGTTGTGGCGCAATTGGCGACAACATACGCGTCGCAGAAAAAGAATGTGGCTTTGGTGGATATCGACCCTCAAGCCAGTCTGACCTCGTGGTTTGCCGAACGTAAGCGTACCTTGGGGGAAAACAATCGTATTGTTCTTTCCAGCGTTGGTGGATGGCGCCTTAAGAACGAACTGGATCGCTTAAAGCAAGATTTCGATATAATTTTGGTTGATGCCCCGCCCCATGCGGAAACGGAGGCCAATATTGCTATCCGATATGCAGATTTGCTGGTGATCCCGGTACAGCCGAGCCCGATGGATGTCTGGGCGACCGCGCCGACGTTTAAACAGGCGAAGAAAGAAAAAACTGAAGCGATCGTGTTATTGAACCGCATTCCGCCACGGGGCAAGCTGCTGGATAAAATCAAGGGGATGTTGGAAGAGGATGAACGCCCGATGCTGAGTTCAACGCTGGGTAATCGAGTGGCGTTTGCCGCGAGTATGATCGATGGTTTGGGCGTGGTTGAAGCGGAAAAACGCAGCGCTGCCGCCAACGAGATTAAGGCATTGGCGAAAGAAATCTGGAATAGATAAATGGCAAAATCGAATGCGGATCACGTGGACTTTCAAAAAGATGATGTGGAGCTAATTGATAAGGAAGTGCCATTTAAAGGCTATTTCAGTGTAGAAAAATATACCGTACGCCATAAAACCCCCGAAGGCGCATGGACAAAACCGATTGCCCGCGAAATCTTTGAACGGGGACATGCCTCAGGCATGTTGCCTTATGACCCGGTGAAAGATGTCGTGGTCTTAATTGAACAGTTTCGCCCCGGTGCCTATGCGGCGGGATATTGCCCTTGGTTGCTAGAAGTCCCGGCAGGAATTATTGAGGCGGGACAGACGCCTGAAGAAGTTGCACGACGAGAAACCCTTGAGGAAACGGGGTGCACGGCAAAGCGGATCGACTTTATTGCCGATTATCTGGTCAGCCCCGGTGGGTCAACCGAGACCATGCATTTGTACTGCGTAGAGGTCGATGCGGATGAAGCTTTTGAAACTGGTGGGCTGGAAGAGGAAGGCGAGCACATTTCCGTCATCAAGGTCAGTAGTGCCGAAGCGTTCGCAAGATTGGAGAATGGACAAATCCATAATTCCACCTCTATGATCGCTTTGCAGTGGTTAAAAATCCACATCGATAATATACGCGAAAAATGGTGTTGTTAAAATTAAAACACATTAATATTAGTTTAAATGTTGAACTCTTCTAAAGAGATGCCTATTTTCTCACCAAATAGGTTTTAAAAGAAGAGACAAACTAATGGATATTCGTGACGGATTTGTCGGCACCATCGGCAACACCCCTCTGATCAAACTTAAAAAAGCATCTGAAGAAACCGGATGTGAAATTTTGGCGAAAGCCGAATTTTTGAATCCGGGCGGGTCCATCAAGGACCGTGCGGCACTTGCCATTATTAAAGATGCCGAAGCTAAGGGCTTGTTGAAGCCCGGTGGGGTAATCGTGGAAGGCACCGCGGGCAACACCGGAATCGGAATTGCGTTGGTGGGCCGCGCGTTGGGCTACCGTAGTGTCATCGTCATGCCGGAAACGCAAAGTCAGGAAAAGAAAGATATGTTGCGCCTGTGTGGTGCAGACCTGCGTCTGGTTCCTGCTGTTCCTTACAAAGACCCGAACAACTACGTTCACTATTCCCGACGTTTGGCAGAAGAACTGGCTGAGACAGAAGAAAATGGCGCGATCTGGGCGAACCAGTTTGATAATGTGGCCAACCGCCAAGGCCATATCGCTACCACCGCGCAGGAAATCTGGGACCAGACCGATGGTAAGGTGGACGGGTTTGTCTGCGCCGTTGGGACAGGCGGAACGCTCGCGGGTGTCTCTATGGGGTTGAAGGCACATAACAAAGATGTGCAAATTGCTATTGCCGACCCGATGGGCGCTGCGCTGTATAACTATTATAAGCATGGCGAATTGAAAGCCGAAGGGTCGTCCATCACTGAAGGCATCGGTCAAGGTCGTATCACCGCGAACCTTGAAGATGTGATTATTGATCATGCTTATCAGATCAAGGATATGGAAGCGGTTCAGGTCGCGTTTGAATTGCTGAAAAATGAAGGTTTGTGTGTGGGCGGATCGTCTGGTGTCAACGTTGCGGGGGCTATTCGCCTTGCCCGCGAACTTGGACATGGCAAAACCATTGTGACAGTCTTGTGTGATAGCGGCACGCGCTACCTCAGTAAACTGTTTAACCCGACCTTTTTACGTGAACATAATCTGCCTGTTCCGGACTGGATGTAAAAAATATCAGGTTTGATCTTGTCAAAAGTGTCCTTAATGTGCCCTTATTATTCCAGAATTAAAAAGAGAATACAGGGGGCACATTATGAGCTTTAAAAATCCGCAGGCACTGGTTTCCACAGAATGGCTGGCAGAACATCTCAATGCACCGGACGTGCATATTGTAGATGCTACTTATTTTTTACCCGTCGAAGGTAAAAAGGCGATTGATGCCTATCATGAGGCCCATATTCCGGGGGCGCAGTTCTTTGATGTTGATGAAATAGCGGATGAAAAAAATCCCCTGCCCCATATGGTGCCTAGCGCGGAAAAGTTTTCTGCCCGTATGCGCAAGCTTGGTCTTGGTGACGGGTGTCGGATTGTCATTTATGATACGCGTAACGGCGGCTGTGCTGCGGCACGCGTATGGTGGACATTCCGGCTGTTTGGCCATGATGATGTTGCCGTCTTGGATGGTGGTTTTGGAAAATGGCTTGCGGAAGGTCGTCCGACCGAAGACGGTCCGGCAGCAAAACCTCAGGAACGTCATCTGACGGCACGTATCAACCATTTTATCCTTCGTGATAAAGGGCAGATGCTGAAAAATATCGAAGAACGCCGCGAACAGGTGGTTGATGCCCGTGCTGCGGTGCGTTATCGCGGTGAAGGTGAAGAACCTTGGCCCGTCATCAAGGTCGGCCGTATCCCCAATTCGTTGAATGTGCCTTGGGATAGCCTGATTGATACTGAAAATGGTGGTGTGTTTAAATCTGCTGATGACATGCGCGAGATTTTTAACGCAGCAGGCGTTGATCCGCGTAAACCCATGGTTGCCAGTTGTGGTTCCGGCGTGACGGCGGCTGTCCTTGCGTTTGCAGCTTATTTACTGGGGAATAATGATGCCGCGGTTTATGACGGTTCTTGGGCAGAATGGGGTGCTTGTGAAGACACCCCCGTTGAATAAGGCTCAAAAGTTATAAAACACGGTTACACCCCCTGTCGTTTGTTGCTGGGGGTGCTTTTTTTGGTGTAGCTTGTCGAAACGCATGAATTAAGGCTAGAAGGCGATAGAAATGAAGAAAGAAACTAAACTTTTGCACGCGGGGCGCAATCCTGAAAACAACTTCGGGATCGTGAACCCGCCGGTCTATCACGCCTCTACGGTGACCTTTCCAACTGTGGATGCACTTCATAAGGCTGATAAAAATCCAACGGAAGGAATTTTTTATGGTCGTATGGGGACACCGACATCGCGCGCGTTTGAAGAAGCGATCGCGGCCCTTGAAGGTGGGGAAAAAGCCATTGCCGTGCAATCGGGCCTTGCCGGGATTACAGGGGCGATCCTATCCTTTGTAAAAGGCGGGGATCATATTTTGGTGACGGATAGCGCTTATTTTCCCACCAAAAAGTTCTGTAATGAGTTTTTGAGCAATTTTGGCATTGAAGTAACCTATTACGATCCGATGATCGGCAGCGCCATTGCAGAGTTGATGCAAGATAATACCAAGATTGTCTTTACCGAAGCGCCGGGTTCTCTAACCTTTGAAGTACAGGATATTCCGGCCATTGCCAAGGTTGCCCATGATCACGGGGCACTGGTGATGATCGACAACACATGGTCTGCCGGATACTTCTTCAATGCGTTTGAACATGGGTGTGATATTTCTATTCAGGCGGCGACCAAATATATTGGCGGTCATTCTGATATCATGATGGGGACCATCACCCTGAGGGAAGAACATTATAAGATGGTCAAGACCAAATTGAATGTCCTTGGCTATTGTGCGGGGCCGGATGATTGTTATTTGGGGCAACGCGGTTTGCGTTCCCTCCCCGCGCGTTTGTCGCGTCATGAAGAAAATGGTCTCAAGCTGGCGGCGTGGTTAAAAGCACGTCCTGAAGTCACAAAAGTTCTCCACCCCGCTTTTGAAGATTGTCCGGGGCATGAGATTTGGAAGCGCGACTTTACAGGGTCCAGTGGTTTGTTTTCTATCGTGCTGGATGGCAAATACACGCCAAAAGCGGTGGCGTCCATGTTGGATGGTCTGGATCTGTTTCCGATGGGGTATAGTTGGGGGGGCTATGAAAGCCTGATCATCCCGTTTAACCCGAAAGGCGCCCGACAGGTGACAGAGTGGGTCGAAGACGGGCCGTGCTTACGTGTCCATGCCGGTCAGGAAAACATAGATGATCTGCTGGAAGATCTTGCCAAAGGCTTTGAGCGCTTGAATAACGCGTGATTGACAATAAATATTAAAGAAGACATGAATTAGGACGGTTTTATGCCAAATCATATTACAAAAATGCAGGAACGTATCGAGTCGAAGGGAATTGGACGCACTATTCTCCGTCTTGTTTTTATTTCCCTGCTTGTTGGCGTCATTATGTCGTTTTTCGACATTACGCCCCAGTCGATTATCGAAAATTTTGGCGAGACCGTTGTGAAGGTCTATGAGGTTGCGACAGGCTGGCTGCGTTGGATGGTCCCCTACATTCTGTTGGGCGCAACTGTTGTTATCCCGATCTGGGCCGTTTTGGCGGTCTTGAAAATGGCGGGTCGCAAAAAAAGCGACTAGTCATGTTGATGTAAAAAGCCGTTAAAATCGGCCGAAGCAAGAGGCTTGCTGAAGTAGTACCCCTGTACATACTCGCAAGCCTTTTCTTTTAGAATCTCCAGTTGTTTTTCTTCTTCCACGCCTTCTGCAACAGTCTTTAAGTTTAGACTTTTCGCCATAGAGATGATGGCATTGACCAACGCGGCGTCATCCGGATTATCGTGCATGTCCTTAATGAAGCTACGATCAATTTTCAAAACTGTGATCGGGAATTTTTTAAGGTAGCTCAAAGAAGAATAGCCTGTGCCGAAATCGTCTATGGACAAGCCGATTCCCATTTTGTGCAACAGCTTTAGTTGCTCAAGTGTTGTTTTGTCATCTTCAATCAACAGGTTTTCTGTGATTTCGATTGAAAGCGCGTGAGGTGGCAAATGGTTTTCTTCGAGCACTTCAGCAACCAATGTGGGAACGTTGACACGTTGGAATTGCCGGATGGAGAAATTGACTGACAAAGTGGGGGGATGTTCAATCGTTTGATGCCATATGGCGGCTTCACGGCAAGCTTCTCGCAACACCCATTCCCCTATTGGCAAAATGAGACCAACTTCTTCAGCCAATGGAATGAATTCGGAGGGCGGGATCAGCCCTTTCTGTGGGTGATTCCATCGGATCAGTGCTTCACAATTGGTCACTTTTCCGGTTTCTACAGAGATAATCGGCTGATAGTTGACGATAAACTGGTTCTTCTCCAAAGCGAGATGTAGGGAGGTTTCAAGTTCCCGCCGGGCTTGTGCTTCAAAATCCATTTCAGCAGTGAAATACTGAAAGGCGTTTCGTCCCTTGTCTTTTGCCCGGTACATGGCACTTTCTGCATTACGCAACAGATGTTGAGCGTTGGCGCCATCTTCGGGATAGATGGTGATCCCGATGCTGGCAGAGGCAAAGGCCTTCTGCCCATCAACCTCATAAGGTTCTGCGATCGTGGCTAGGATTTTTGTGACGACTTCTTCAACATTGCGAATGTCATGGATATCCGGCAACAGGATGGCAAATTCATCGCCCCCCAATCGCGCGCAGGTGTCTGACTTTCGGGTTAAAGACAGTAAGCGGCTGGATGCTTCCTTTAACAGTTGATCCCCTTTTGAATGTCCTAGTGTGTCGTTGATATGTTTAAAACGATCCAAATCAAGAAATAAGACCGCGACTCTATTTTGGTCCCGTTCTGCACGGTAAAGTGCGCCGGACAAGTGATCCATAAACAGATTTCTGTTGGCAAGGTTGGTTAAGTCGTCGTAGTTGGCCTGACGCTGAATGAAGGCTTCGGCTTCCTTGCGTTTGGTTATGTCGGCAAAGACCGCAACATAGCCTTCTTTCAGTCCCTTTTTGTCACGCAAGACAGACACGCTCATGCGTTCGGGGAAGGTTTCGCCGGACTTGCGTTTGTTCCAAATCTCCCCTTCCCAAAATTCAAGGCTATTCAATCTGTTATACATTTCGGCGAAGAAGTTTTCGTCATGTAAACCGGATTGAAGAATCTTTGGGTTTTTCCCCTTAACGTTTTCCAGTTCATATCCGGTGATTTTCGTGAAGGCCTTGTTTACGGTCTGAATGCGATTCTCGCGGTCAGTGACCATCACAGCCTCTGTGGTTGTTTTAAAGACGGAGGCAGCCAGACGCAGTTCTTTTTCGTCCTTGCGTCGTTTTTTCATGATGTAGATTAAAAAGAGGATAATGGCGAGTAAGCAGATCATCCCAAGCATCATAAGAAAGAATGTCTGCTGGGCACGTTCTTCAATAATATGTGTTTGTTGCTGGACGATATCTTCCAGTCGAGCTTGATAATGCCAAAGGTGTTGCTGAAGTTCGCGTTGTTCCGAAATGTCACGGATGATGGAAAACAGCAGAACACGTCCATCAAAGTCATGAGGAACGGAATAAACCTCTACCGTGCGGATATCGCCATTGCCAAGACTATGGCGGAAAATAAAAAAGTTTCGGCCTTCTTCTTTGGCGAGTTTACGTTCTTCGGCGACCTGTTCAGGGGTAAATTGGTTAATATCCTGAATGCGCATACTCGTAAGCTCGGCACGAGAATACTTATAGAAGTCACTTGCAGCCTGATTGGCATCGACGATCTCACCGCTTTTGGGATCGATCAGAAGCATGATCGTATTATGTTTTGTGAAGATCTCTTCAAAGTTAGGGGAGGCTTTAGATGGGACAGCCAGCAGTAGACCTGCCAGAAATAGGCCCAATAACATACAGTTTTTAATCATAGCTCCCCCCTCACCCCTGCTATTATTTTTTTGAGGATAGCATTTCGTTTGAGAGGGTGAAACTATTCGTATGTATAAAACCCTAAAAAATAAAGGGAATGGCGTATGGCGCGCTCCGACTCCTCTTAAATTCCCCTCACCTGTAAAATTTTATCTATGGCATGAGACAGATCAGTGCAATTTGCGTTATGAAAGCCCGTCTTATAAATGTGAATCGTAACATGAGGAAAATGAGAATGAGCGAACTTAAGCCGGGACGATATCTTCATTATAAAGGTAACGAATATGTAGTCCTGGGTGTCGCAAGGCACTCTGAGACGGAGGAGCGCTTGGTCGTTTATCAGCCGCAGTACGGTGAAAGAGGCCTCTGGGTTCGGCCTTTGGATATGTTTCTGGAGAGTGTCGTACGAGACGGTGAAACCGTGCCGCGCTTTAAATACATAGATGAATAATCTTCAGGCGAGGCTTCGATCTCAGGATCTACGTGCGTCGCTATATATAACCGTTAAAGGAAGGAATGGCGTGCCCAGAAGGATTCGAACCCTCGACCGTCCGCTTAGAAGGCGGATGCTCTATCCAGCTGAGCTATGGGCACCCATGAAATGATTTAAATTTCAATCAGATAATCCGGTCGTATGCGAAATTATCCGCATAGCTTTTGATTTGCAATTTGCGTTGTTTCGGCTCTTTCACCATGTAGGAAAGACCCTTTTTCTCGGCAAATGCGATAGCAAGCTCTTTACTGTCAAATTTCATCTGAAGCTGCTTGCGTGTGTCGCCGCCCCCGGTCCAGCCCATCAATTCATCTGCACGTTCAGCAGCAATGGGCATAAACTCTAAAATCCAGTTATTTGTTTTGGCACGGCCCGATTGCATTGCGTTTTTAGCAGGCTGATATATCCGAACGTCCATTTCAAACACCTCTGATTGGTAACGGCTGATGGGGTACATGCCCCAAATGACAGGTTAGGTCAAACAAAATTGTAAATACACAGTGGTAAAACTATTTTCAATAAAATCCTGACCTTAATGTCAAAAAAAAATACCTTTGGTGTGAACCAAAGGCATCCTTCTCGTTTCTAGCGATCTAGAAAACTGGTCGGGGAGACAGGAATTGAACCTGCGACCCCTTGTACCCAAAACAAGTGCGCTACCAGGCTGCGCTACTCCCCGACGCCGCGGAAAGTAGGAAGTTTCGATGCACTTGGCAAGCAAAAAATTCAAAAACTTTGAAAAAAAATTATTTGGCCAAAATCACCCTGTCGCCAACCTTGATTCCAAAGTCTTCGGCGCTCCCCCCGCGAAGCTCTAAAACGGCAGAAACCTTGCCTCTTGAGTCAATGTGTCGGGTTGAATTAGGTTGTGTTTTTTCTTCTATATAGCGAATGACGCCCCGGCGATTAATAAAGAACATATCAAGCGAGATGGGCGTATTTTTCATCCACATGGTGACCGTGGTCGGTGATTGGTAGACAAAAAGCATCCCTTCACGCGGTCCAAGGCTGTTTCGAAACATCAGGCCTTTAGCTTTTTTTTCCTGCGTGATCGCGTATTCCACATTAAATTGGATGACACCTTCTTTCGTCTCGATTTTTAACGGGCCTTTCCCGGCAGCGTAGCTTTGACTGACCAGCGCTGAAAGGAAAAGCAACGCAGAGAGGCATAAAGTGGTGATGATCCTTCTTGGACGAATCCGTTTCATGAGTGCTTTTCCTAACTTGTTGTTTTCGCGTCTTTCTATTGGGTGTCGGCTTAATTTACGGGAATATCCCTAGATTGAAACCTTACAATTCTGCAATTTTACCATATTTGTACTTATACGAAAGAATTGGGAGCGCAAGATTCTCTTTTAAATGTTGTTATATTTTAACGAAGGGTTATCTTTGGCGTGAATTTTAGGTTAATGTAACCACATATAAGTTTAACAAGTTTTTATAATAATCAATCAGGGGATATCCTGTGGCAAGTTCAATTAGCCTTTGGGTTTTTCTATATGTTTTCTGGTTTTTATTATCCGGTCACACAGAACCCCTCCTTTTAGGGTTCGGCGCAATTTCATGTGCTGTGGTTGTATTTATTGCCTACCGCATGGACGTTATCGATCATGAGGGGCATCCATCACATCTGTCATTTCGCATCATCCCCTATTGGGTTTGGCTGTGTATCGAGATCGTGAAGTCCAATATTGATGTGGCAAAGGTTATTTTATCGCCCAAGCTGAACATCAGTCCGGTTATGTTTAAAACCAAAGCAAATCAATCTCGTGAATTGGGTCAGGTTATCTACGCCAATTCCATTACTTTGACGCCCGGCACCGTGACTTTGGGGCTGGAAGACGGCATTCTTGAAATCCATGCCTTAACCATTGAGGGCGCTAAAGGCGTACTGAGTGGCGAGATGGATCGTCGTGTCTGTAAAGTTAAAGGCAAGATGGAAGGACACAATGAATGATGTTCGCAGCAGCAGCGGCGGCGTTAATCGTCGCCATTTTTCTGGGTCTTATTCGGGCTTATCTGGGGCCAACGATTTATGACCGAATTCTCGCTGGCAACATGATCGGCACCATGACGGTGATTTTAATTGCCGTTCATGGCTTTTTGGCAGGGCGACCGGAATTTCTGGATATCGCACTGGTGTATGCTTTGATCAACTTTATCGGCACAATCGCGATTCTGAAATATTTCCGTTTCAAGGATTTGGGGCATGCCGGTACGGATAAAGGCCGCGAAGAAGTAGAGGATGACGCGTGATGGATATGATCTTTGATATCCTGAGCTGGTTTTTCATTTTGGCAGGAAGCGCGTTTGTGTTGATCGGTGCGATTGGCGTGATCCGCCTGCCGGAAGTCTTCACACGATCCCATGCTGCGGGCATGGTTGATACGTTTGGGACAGCTCTTATTCTGTTAGGACTGATGTTTCAGGCTGGCGGATTTAATTTGGTTTTGGTGAAGCTGGTGATGATCGGCTTCTTTTTGTTTTTCACCAGTCCAGTCTCCAGCCATGCGTTGGTTCGTGCCGCTTTAGCTGATGGCGCCAAGCCGTTGGCAGAAGATGGCTCCAACCTTGAAGGTGCCTATAAAGAGAAGGGAGAGAAATGATGCTAGATATTCTCGATATCGCTCTTCTTTTCTTCATGGCGGTGACGGCGATCAGTATTCTTCGATTAAAGAACCTGTTTGCGGTTGTTATGCTGGGCGGGATTTATAGCCTGCTGTCGGCCCTGATTTTCGTAAATCTTGACGCCGTGGATGTTGCTTTTACGGAAGCAGCGGTTGGTGCGGGTATTTCCACCGTTTTAATGTTGGGAACCTTGGCACTGACCTCACGCGAGGAAAAGCAGGAGAAAAAGCCGTCTCATAAAATCTGGCTGCCTTTGATGGTCTGTATTGCAACAGGCGCAGCTCTTGTATACGGGACGCTGGATATGCCGCGTTATGGCGATCCAAACGCCCCAATTCACAAGCATGTTGCGCCGCGTTACATCAACGATTCCATGGATGAAGTGGGCATGCCCAACATCGTAACTTCGGTGCTGGCAAGCTATCGTGGCTTTGATACGCTGGGCGAGACAACGGTGGTCTTTACGGCTGTGGTCGGTGTGTTGATTTTGCTTACAGGTCGTCGTCGTCGTGATAAGCGCGAACCCACACTGGAGGAACTGGAAGAACAGGAGGAAGAGGTATGATGCAACGCAAACCCATATTACGGGTTACTTCCAAAGTCTTTATGCCATTTATCCTGATCTTTGCATTGTATGTTCAGTTTCATGGTGATTTTGGGCCGGGCGGCGGCTTTCAGGCTGGCGTGATTTTCGGGTCGAGCTTTATTCTCTATGCGCTGATTTTCGGCCTGCACGATGCCAAACTGGTCCTTCCCAGCGTGGTGTTGGAGGTCATGGCGGCACTTGGGGTTCTGATTTATGCGGGGACAGGTGTTGTCAGCTTTTTTACGGGCGATAACTTCCTGAATTATAACTCACTCGCCCATGATCCATTACATGGTCAGCACTACGGTATTTTAATTGTCGAGTTGGGAGTCGGTTTAACCGTCTTTGCGGCAATGACACTGATTTTCTATACATTTGCAGGACGGGGCCGTTAAGACATGGAGTCTTTTACATTTTTATCGCCCGGCCTTTATAACTATTGGATTGTCATCTTTTTGATGATGGTCGGGTTTTACATTGTTATTTCACGCGGGAATTTGGTCAAAAAGCTGGTGGGGCTGAATATTTTCCAGACCTCTGTTTTTGTCCTTTATATTTCCATGGGTAAAGTTGAAGGGGGCACAGCGCCAATTTTTGGTGAAGGGTTCGAGACATTTTCAAACCCCCTGCCCCACGTCCTTATCCTCACCGCGATTGTTGTTGGTATCGCGACAACAGCGCTCGGTCTTGCATTGGTGGTACGTATTCGCGAGGAATATGGCACCATAGAAGAAGACGATATTCAAGCGCAGGAGGATGAAACACGATGAGTGCACATCTTCCTATCCTACAAATTCTGATCCCGTTGATGGCGGCACCGTTTTGTGTGGTTCTGCGTCATCGTGACATCGCGTGGTTTATCTCGCTGGTGGTCAGCTTGCTTTGTTTTGCGGTCTCGATCATGTTGCTGGACCGTGTGCTGGTAGAAGGCGTGATCTCCTATTATATGGGGGACTGGCCTGCACCGTGGGGGATCGAATTTCGCATTGATGTGGTCAATGCCTATATCTTGCTGATTGTTTCGGCAATTGGGGCAATCGTCTCCCTGTACGGGCGGCACAGCGTCAATAAAGAGATCCCGAAGGGACAGGTTTATCTGTTCTACACTGCGTTTTTGCTGTGTTTGACCGGTCTGTTGGGGATGGCTGCGACGGGCGATGCGTTTAACCTGTTCGTGTTTCTTGAAATCTCGTCTTTGTCCACTTACGCCATGATTTCATTAGGTAAGGATCGCCGAGCTTTGACGGCAGCTTACCAATATTTGATCATGGGGACATTGGGCGCGACGTTTTATGTCATCGGGCTTGGCCTGCTTTATATGATGACGGGGACGTTGAACATCGTCGATTTGCATGACAAGTTGGTGCAGCTTGACGATTCCATTCGAACACTAAAAGCAGCCTTGGCCTTTTTGACGGTCGGTTTGAGCTTAAAGCTTGCCCTCTTCCCGCTCCATTTATGGTTACCGAATGCCTACACCTACGCACCGAGTACGGTGACCGCCTTTTTGGCGGCGACTGCGACCAAAGTTGCGGTTTACGTCATGCTTCGGGTCTTCTTCAGCATTTTCGGCATTGATATGTTTGAAGAGATCGGCCTTGGTGACGTGATTATGGTGTTGGCGATTGTGGGCATGTTTACCGCTTCCACGGTTGCGATCTTCCAAAATAACCTCAAGCGCATGTTGGCTTATTCGTCAGTTGCCCAGATCGGCTATATCATGTTGGGGGTTAGCTTCCTCAATGCGACAGGGTTGTCTGCGGGGCTTGTGCATTTGTTAAACCACGCGATTATGAAAAGTACCTGCTTTTTGGCGCTCGGGTGCGTCATGTATCGTATGGGTACGGTGCGCTTGTCAGAGCTTGGAGGGGTGGGTAAAACCATGCCTTGGACCATGGGGGCTTTCGTCATCGGCGGTCTGAGCTTGATCGGCGTCCCGTTGACGGTGGGCTTTATCTCCAAATGGCAATTGATTTCAGCGGCCTTCCAAGCCGACCTGATGCCTGTTGCTTTCCTGATCTTGCTGAGTTCGCTTTTGGCGGTTGTTTATATCTGGCGGGTGGTTGAGGTTGCTTACTTCCGCACCCCGACACATCACGCTGGCTTTAAAGAAGCGCCGCTGTCCATGCTGATCCCGTTGTGGATCATGGCAGGGGCGTCGATCTATTTCGGGATTGATACGGACATGAGTTTGGGTGTTGCCCAGATCGCAGCGGATATGTTGATTGGAGGTACGCCATGAGCATGGAACTTTCTATTCTCCTCTCCATGATTATCCCGGCTGTTGGGGCGGTATTGATCGCATTGACGGGAAAAATACCCAATGTGCGCGAAACCGTGACCCTCTTTACCGCGGTTGCCCTTTTCCTCAATGTCCTGTCTTTGTTGGGGCCGGTTCTGGACGGCGCAACACCTGAAATCACTTTGATTGAAATGGTGCCGGGCCTATCTATAGCCTTTAAGGTCGAGCCTTTGGGCATGATGTTTTCCCTGATTGCATCAGGGTTGTGGATTTTGAACTCTATCTATTCCATCGGCTATATGCGCGGGAATAAGGAAAAACATCAGACACGGTTTTACATCTGCTTTGCGGTTGCGATCGCTGCCACATTGGGGCTGGCCTATTCCGCCAACCTGCTGACGCTGTTTATTTTCTACGAAGTGCTGACCTTCAGTACCTACCCGCTTGTGTCACACAAGGGGGACGAAAATGCGGTTAAAGGTGCGCGCACCTATCTTGGTATTTTGGTGACAACCTCAGTCGGTTTCTTGTTCTTTGCAATTGCATGGACGTTTTCCGCGACGGGGACGCTTGATTTTGTCAACGGCGGTATCCTTGGCGGAAAAGTTGAAGGACCGCTTATGGGCTTGCTCCTGATGCTGTTTATCTACGGCATCGGTAAGGCGGCTGTTATGCCTGTCCATAGATGGCTTCCGGCAGCGATGGTGGCACCGACGCCGGTGTCCGCGTTGCTGCACGCGGTCGCGGTTGTGAAGTCTGGTGTGTTCTCGGTCGTGAAAGTTATCGTTTATACCTTCGGGATTGATAATCTTGTGGCATCCGGTTCTGCCGGATGGCTGGTTTGGGTATCTGGTTTTACCATCATCGCAGCCTCTATGGTTGCGTTGCGTCAGGATAACCTGAAGCGTCGATTGGCCTACTCCACCATTTCTCAGCTCTCCTACGTGGTGTTGGCAGCAGCCATCCTAACGCCAATTTCAGCGGTTGGGGCGGCCTTGCATATCGCAGCTCATGCCTTTGGTAAGATCACCCTCTTCTTTGCGGCTGGGTCGATTTATACTGCAGCTCATAAGACGGAGGTCAGTCAGTTGAACGGCATCGGCTGGAAAATGCCAATTACCATGACAGCCTTTGCAATTGGGGCACTGTCCATGATTGGCTTGCCACCCACAGCGGGCTTTATCTCCAAATGGTATATCATCCAAGGGGCCATGAGTTCGGAGAACTTCCTTGCCTTGGGTGTGATTGTCTTGAGTACCTTGTTGAATGCGGGCTACTTCCTGCCGATCATTTACGCGGCCTTCTTTAAGAAAGAGAAAGCAGCAAAGCATGGTCATGACGGGCATCACGATCACCATCACGGTGATCATGGAGAAGCCCCTTTGCCGATCGTGATCGCGATTTCGTCAACAGCATTGCTGACCATTTTGATGTTCTTCTTCCCGGATATCGCACTTGAACTGGCACAAAAAATGATTGGGGGTGCACAATGAGTGACAATAAAGACATTCACTGGCTGTGTCGCCCAGCCACCATTAAAAAGCTTTGGGTGATCGGCATTGCGATTCTGGTCATAACCGTGGCTTTGGAATTTACCATTCATCCCCATGCCTATTTCGGTGTGGATGGCTGGTTTGGCTTTAACGCCTGGTTTGGATTTTTATCCTGTGCGGCCATGGTTTTGTTTGCAAAATTCCTCGGGATTTTCCTGAAGCGGGAGGATACCTATTATGATGATAAATAGTGCTATTCCGCCGGGGTTAATCTTGATCGTCGGCGCGATGTTCCTGCCTTCACTGGTGGGGAATGCGCGCAAGACAGCGATGTTGCTGATCCCGGTTTTGACCATGTATATGATCTGGGCTGTGCCGGATGGCGTTCAGCTGACGGTTCCTTTCCTGGATTATACGCTGGAGCCTTTGGAAGGCGATAAACTGTCGCGCCTCTTTGCGACCATCTTTACCTTGATGGCCTTTGTCGGTGGCATCTTTGCTTTAAATCAAAAAAGCCAGATCGAACTGATCTCGGCTTATGCCTATGCTGGCGGTGCCGTTGGTGTTGCCATGGCGGGTGATTTGGTCACCGTCTTTATCTTCTGGGAGTTTATGGCGGTTGCCTCGACACTTGTGATCTGGTCAGCACGCACAAAGGAATCTTATGGCGCGTCCATGCGCTATGCGATTGTCCATTTATTTGGTGGCGTGATTTTGATGATTGGTGTCATCGGTCAAGTTTATCATTCCGGCTCTGTTGAATTTACGGCGATGCGGGCGGATAGCTGGTGGACATGGATGTTGTTGGCGGGTTTCCTGATCAATGCTGGTGCCCCGCCCTTTTCCTCTTGGTTGCCGGATGCTTATCCAAGTGCGTCGTGGTCGGGCAGTGTCTTTTTGTCCGCCTTTACCACCAAGACAGCGGTTTATGTGTTGATCCGCAGCTTCCCCGGGGAACAGGTGCTGATTTATGTGGGGCTGTATATGGTGTTTTACGGCATCATCTATGCGCTGCTGGAAAATGACATGCGCCGCATTCTCGCCTATTCCATCATCAACCAGGTGGGCTTTATGGTCACAGGGATCGGGATTGGGACAGAATTGGCGCTAAACGGTGCTTCTGCCCATGCCTTTGCCCATATCATCTATAAAGCGCTGCTGTTGATGTCGGCAGGCGCTGTAATGTATGAGATCAACAAGCGCAAATGTACCGACCTTGGCGGTCTGTATAAGGCTATGCCGTTGACCATGGTTTGCGGGACGATTGGGGCCTTGGCCATTTCCGGCTTCCCGTTGACCTCCGGCTTTACGACCAAGACCATGATTGCCTCGGCTGCGGCGGTGGAACATATTGATTATGCGTGGTTCTTGCTGGAAGCGGCCTCAGCGGGTGTGTTCCTGCATGCAGGGATCAAGTTCCCTTGGTTTGTCTTTTTCCAACGCGCCCCGGGGTATGTGGAGCGTGAATTTGGGGCCAAACCGAAAGATCCTCCGTTTAACATGAAGTTGGCCATGGTGATCTTCGCGGCGCTTTGTATCGGGCTTGGGCTTTATCCTGAGCCGCTTTATGCGCTGCTTCCCTACTCTGTGGACTTTGAACCTTATAAGCCAGCAAAAGTCGTTCATATGCTTGAACTGCTTTTATTCTCCGGTTTTGCCTTCTTCGTTCTGTTGAAGATGATGAAACGGACGTTGACCATTACGCTTGATTTTGATTGGTTCTATCGCAAATTCTTCAATCTCCTGCATGAAGAGTTCGTGATCAAACATGGTGGTGCGGCCTTTAATGCCTTTAAATCGGCTTGTGTGCATCGTGTGAACCATTTGATCAAGTATGTGTTCAAGCATCACGGTCCGCAAGGTGTGCTGGCCCGTACATGGCCGACAGGCAGTATGGTGTTGTGGGTCGCGATCCTGTTGGGATTGTACCTGATTGTCTATTACATCTAGGCCGCTTGACCTATGTGATAAAACGGAAAAAGGAGGCTCGAGGGCCTCCTTTTTTTATGGTTTTTTCTTTTTAGCTTGCTGGGATGGCAGCGGGGTTGCTTGTGCGACTTTGCGCAGGTTCGCCCCCCAGGATTTGACCTGTACGGGCCGCCCGTCTTGTGAGCGCAGAATACGAGGTTTCAGCACCTTATCGATTGAGGGCGCATCTATTGATTTGGTGAAGCTTTGAATCATCAGCTTGTGGGAAATTTCGGTGCGTCGCCCCTTGCTGAGGGCCTGTTGAAAGGCTGGCGTCTTTTTACAAATCTCCGCCAGTTTATCAGCGGAGTAAGACCCGAAACGTCGCCAAATCCCTTCAAGAAAGGTTTCGACGGGTCCGGGCATGGTCGTATTCAGGTAAAAATTCGGTCTACCCTGTTCAAAGGCGCGAAAGACATGGGGTTCCAAAGGGCCGGTATCGTCGGCGACAAAAACACCGGGGGCAAGTTTGCGCCCCTTGTAGGCCACAGCAAAATAACTCTGCGAGAGAAACAGCAACCGATGCATTTTCATGGGTTGCAGATATTCATTGTTGTTAAGGGCATGGTCCATAAACCAAGCGGCAACATCGAACATGGTTTCTACAGCAGCGGTCATCGGGGCCTCGTTTTCTTTGAAACGTTTTCTAATCGGACTTATAGAATTGCACAGCATTTCTTTCCAGCGGCTTAACGCCCCCGGATAAAATAAACATCACTGGGATACTAAAGGGCAACGTTGAGCGAGCCGCCTCTGCTTTTGCCTTCGCCACTCACCGCACGCGTGTTGGTGTCGTAGGTGGCTGTCGCACGCGCCATATAGGCTTGAAATGCAGGTTTTGCCCCACCATACCCTTGTGCGGCAAAGCCCCCGTCATCAGCAAAATTACCATATTCTTCGCGAACATCTTCAAAGAGCATGGCAAAGGTGCGAGAGGTCCCGTGCAGTTTGAGAGTCTGCGGCTGTTCATGGGAGGGATTGTGGTGGCCTTGGCGTTGATCAAACCCGTCAAACCCGCGGTTTTCTTCTTCACCGCGCACGCCTGTCTGGGCAAAAAGTTCGGAAACAGCCCCGAATTGGGAGGAAACCTGACGCGCGCCACTGCCCGGTCGACTTGTCGTCACCGGCGAGGTACTAGCAGATACTGTCTTAGTAACGCTGGACATCGTCTAGGTTTCTTTCGTTTTAAAACTGGCGCATGGATGTGTCGTCCATGCGCGAACACACGTGTATACATATAATTTATATACAAATGAGGTAAGCGTCAAGGGGGCGCGAAGCTCTTTCGGTTGTTGAGCCTTGAGAGAGTATAACGCCCTGATTTATTGCGGCTTTAAATCGTCCGGCAATTCCGGTGGCAAGTCCGGTGAAACCTGTTCGGTAGGCTGTGTCTGACGTTGCGGTGCAGAATCGGTTGCCTGATTATTATAGCTGCACAAAAACGTGATCCGATTTGGCGTCATTAACGGGCAATCCCATTTGTCATTTTTAACATATTTCAACTGCAAGGAATTAACCATCGCCTGAATACGGCGGGAGCGCTGAACGGAGCCTTCAAAGGCTTGACCTTCCGCAACGGTTTGGCGTGTGGCTTTTTGGGCGTTGCTGAATTGAACAAGGTTTTCGATTTCAGTAATGCGGGTGCCGCACTCCTCTCTAGCGAGGTCATAAACCACTTGTCGGCTGTGTTGAGTGTGATCAAAACAGATGTTGACCTCTAGTGGCTCCGTGGGGACATTGGTATATCGTTCGCGCTTCCAATCTTCGACATGCGGCGGAGTTGTACAGGCTTGCAAGGCAAAAAGGCTAATACCGAGGGCAACAAATTTATACATATGCGTTTCCATTAATCCAGCAGATCGGCTTCTTCAATGACCATATCACCAAAATCGTCGTCTTCAGTCGTGGCGGTTTCGTCAGTGGGGATATCGTCCGTTGTATTCGGCAAAAAGCCTGAATGCAACCCTTCTTGCCGTTGTTTAGGCTGTGTCGCTTCCATAGTTGTATCAAGCGTCAGATCCTGCCAAGGCCCCTCAATGTTCACATAGCCCTTGGATTGCGGGGCGTTTGCTGTGGCCGGTATGGTGCTATTTAGCAAAAGCTTGAAGGTTTGATCATTGAAATTCAGGCCCGCGATTCCTTCAACCTGAACAAAGGGGGCAACAACCTTGATGTCATCGGAATTAACCTGCCCCTTTTCCCCTTTTAAATGGCCCTTCAATTCCGCAAATTCAAAAACGGGCATTTGTTTCGCGTTGAGAGACTGCGCCACATTGGTGTTTTTAAACAAACCGTCTAAAATGGAAAACTCCCCATGAATCTTGGAGGTTTCAAGGAAGTGTCGCGGTGTTGTCCCCCACGCCTGAGCTTCATAAAAATAGTTGAGCGTTCCCAAAGTCTCTACAGGCATGCCGAAGGCTTTTTGCACCTCTTCCAATGAAATGCCCTTAGAGTCCATGCGGAAGTTCATCACACCTTCATCAACACCTTTGTTCCAGCGTAGTCGAAGGTTTGTCAGGCCTTTAAAGGCGTTCATTTGCGTGGTTGACAGGGTCAGGCGAGCATCTTCGACTTCGACTTTAAGCCGAGGCGTGAGAGAGACCGCATTTTGTAAGTCAATTCCTTGAAACTTAATGCCAACATTTGCGTTGTAGGAGTTGAGAAATAGGTTATTAAAATCAAATTCATAAAAATCATCTGCGCTTGGCAAGAGTTCTTTCAGTGTTTGCTTGGGTACATTGATCGTCCCGGTAATCATCGGGAGAGCCGATTTGAAGTCAATCGCGCCAGACAGGATTGCGGTTGTTGGATTCTTGGTGAAAACAGCTTCTTCAATTTGCAGTTTTTGGTCGCGAACGGAGAGTTTACTGTTGATCAGAACATTGTCGTTTTTTTCAAGGCAGCTTTTGGGCTGATTAAACCAAGTGCATAAGTCATAGGTAGAGGGAATGTCAAAGCGGACATCGCCTTGAGAGACAAAAGAATGTCGCTGCGCAGCGCTGCCGTCAAAATTGATTTTTAGAGGGGCAGAGTCCAATTGCGCAGTCAGGCTACTGCGATAACCACGTAAAAATTCGTCGGGGCTTTGAAGTCGAACGTTAAGGTCGACACCGCGATTATTTAGATACATGTGGGAATCAATGGTGAAGTCTTTGCCCCCGCTTGGTTTTTTCAGAAGCATTTCGACTTGTTGAGCGGAAATAACCTGCCCTTCTTTGCGGTTCCATTGCAGGGTACCTTCACTGACCTTCGCGGATTCAAAAACCGAATCTTCAATAAAATGCAGGAGAATTTCCAGATAGCGGATATCCTCTTTTTTTGAGCCTCGAAGGTTTTGACGGATAAACTCAGGAAGGTGAGGTAAAAAGTCACCATTGATGGTTACTTTTGGATTGTAGAGAAGGAAATCATCAACCTCGATATTCCCCGTTAGCAGGCTTATGCTGCTCATATCAAGGGATAGCGTTTTGAAGGAACCGACGGTTTCAACCGAGCCGACAAGGGGGCCGTGAAAGGCCACATCTTCTGCCTTTAAAGACAGCGCCGGGAATAAGGTGAAGGTAAATGCACCCCTGAATTCAAAAGTCAGACCCGTATTGTTTTGAAGGTAGTTCTTGAAGAAACCCTTGTAAACACCTGAAGGCAAAAGAAAAGGTGTCGCAATAATAAGGGCGAGAATGACAACGGATATGGTTAATATCCGTGATTTAATCCATGACAAACCAAAACCCTCAAACTGAAGCATAGTAAACTTAATCCATTGAATTTACGCTATTAGATGCGCAATTTCGTTTACTTTACAGAGTGTTTGGCTGTGTCACAAGAATTGTCTTAGGACTTTGAGGTCGGTAAGCCCTGTTTTTTCCACAAGGTCAAGCCACCTTTGACGACCGAGACGTTTGTGAACCCGAGATTTTTGAGTGTTTTTGCCGCCATGGCAGAACGTTGGGAGGACAGACACATCACATAGACTTTATTGTCCAGGAACGCTTTCTTTTGCTCAAGGTCATCCCCTAGCGTATGGGGCTGCACGTTTATACTGTCCGGTACATGTTCGCTTGCATATTCTTCAGGTGTGCGCACATCGATCAGGACCGCATCGGGGTTATCTTGCAGGCGCACATGCACAGCGTCTGGCGCGACAAAGGGGACGCCAGCCACAAGACGGGGCAGCATGCGAAACGCGACAAACAAAACGATGACAACAACAGCGGCACTAACCAGTGATGAATCCATGAGATTTCCCTTTATATAACCTAATTCTGTTTAATCGAATTTGAGATAATAATGCAAGGGGCTTGCTAAATGATCGGACAAACTATATGTCACAGCTTATGACACAGACATTACACATTATTGGCGGCGGTCTTGCAGGGAGTGAGGCCGCTTGGCAGGCAGCAGAACGTGGTATTAAAGTTGTGATCCACGAGATGCGCCCTATTCGCCCGACCGAAGCTCACCAGACAGACACGCTGGCGGAATTGGTTTGTTCCAACTCTTTGCGATCCGATGACGTGCAGTATAACGCGGTCGGCCTGATGCATGAAGAAATGCGCCGCTGCGGTTCACTCATCATGAAGTGCGCTGACGAACATGCGGTGCCTGCCGGTGGTGCGCTTGCGGTTGATCGTGATGGTTTTGCCGAAGCGGTGCAAGCTGCCCTCGTCAATCATCCCAATGTGGAAATCATCCGCGAAGAAATTACCGACATTCCCGGTGAGGAATGGGATCAGGTGATTATCGCCACAGGTCCCCTGACGTCTGAGCCATTGGCAAACGCCATTAAAGCGCTAACGGATGAAGAGTCCCTGCACTTCTTTGATGCCATCGCCCCGATCATTCATAAAGACAGCATCGATTTTTCCAAGGCGTGGTTCCAGTCGCGCTACGACAAAGGCGATGGCAGTGACTACATCAACCTTGGCATGACGCGGGAACAATACGATCAGTTTATCGACGATCTGATCGAAGGCGAGAAAATGGAATTCAAAGAGTGGGAGAAAAACACTCCGTACTTTGAAGCCTGCTTGCCCATCGAAGTCATGGCGGAACGTGGGCGTGAGACACTCGCCTTTGGCCCGATGAAACCGGTTGGGTTAAAGAACCCGAATGACCCTGACACCAGACTGGCTGCGGTTGTCCAACTGCGTCAGGATAACAAGCTAGGGACGCTTTACAACATGGTAGGTTTCCAGACCAAACTGCGCCATGGGGAACAGGTCCGTATCTTCAAGACCATTCCGGGGTTGGAGAATGCAAGCTTTGCCCGATTGGGCGGCATCCATCGCAATACCTTTATCAATTCCCCTCGCCTGTTGGATAAGACGCTCAAGCTTAAAGGCCGTCCAAACATCCGTTTTGCTGGTCAGGTGACGGGCTGTGAAGGATATGTGGAAAGCACGGCTGTTGGCTTGATGGCAGGTCGTTTCGCGGCGGCAGAAATGTCAGGCCAAGAGATCATCTGCCCACCGGATGTCACCGCGATGGGCGGGATTTTGTCTCACATCACAGGTGGTGCCGATGCGTTAACCTTCCAGCCGATGAACATCAACTTCGGTCTTTTGCCGCCGATGGATGTGCGCAACGAACGTGGCAAGCGCGTTAAGGGGAAAGAGAAAAAGGCGGCTGTCTCCGCCCGTGCGCTCACCGCCCTTGATGATTGGTTGAAAGAAGCCGGAACCCTGTCGGCTTAATAACTTCCTCGCCAGCCATGAAGGATGAGCTTAATTTGTCTGGCGAGGCGCCCTCCCCCGATGTGGGGATTAAAGGGATCATAGGACAGTTTTTTAAGACGCTTGAGGTAATCTTCAATCGCGACTGTTGACAAAAGGGCTGCGTTTGACGCGGCCTTTTCTGTGCGCGCTTCTGCGATCAGGCGGGTGATCTCATCGGCTAACTCGCTTACACAGTTTTGCAAAGCGTTGCTCGGTTGGAAATCATGAAAAGCCTTTAAATCCAACTGATGCTTTTTTCGCAAAGAGACGGGGATTTTACATTTTCCACTGCGCGCTTGATATGGCAGCGTTTTAATCACATCACACAGCGCTTGTGCCGTGCCGATTTTTTGGGCGGCAGGCATAGTGTCAGAGTTTAAAAAGCAGGCTTTCATTTGATTGATGCTGCCCCCTGTGGCCTCCAGATAGCGCATGAGGGCGGGCAGATCATCATGGGCTTGATCTTCCATATCAAAGGCGCGGGCATTAAGATATCTATCTAACAGGCCTTTATCAATTGTCTTGGTTTGCAGGGTTTTAACAAACTCTTTGTGGGTGCCGTTTTCTGAATGATCTTGGCGATCAGTATAGACGGCTTCAACCACATCGCGCCACCATTGCAGGCGTATCAAGCCCAAATGCGGTTCCTTCACCATATCGCGGATACGCGCGGTTTCATGAGCGAAGAGACAGAGCGCATAAAAATCATCGCGATGTTCATCGGGCGCGTATAGCCCACAAAGGAACTGGTCGTGATCTACTTTTTGAATTTCCTGTCCGCACAGGCTAAGGCTGGTGGTCATGATAAGGGCTTTTGTAAATGAATGTCGTGTGTCATATAGGTCCTATTGGGGAGGAAAGCCAAGTGTCAAAAACACATGATAGCGAAAATTTTCCGGTCGCAAGTCTGTTTTTAGCCAAGCAGGTGCGCAAGGAGGTTCTTGAGTTTTATCGATTTGCGCGTGCCGCAGACGATATTGCCGATGCGCCTGACATGGCCCCCAAGGACAAACTGGCCCAACTCGACATGCCGACAACCAATCGCTATCAAGCGGACCTGTTGCAGGCTTTTAGGCAGGATGCGGTGAAAACCAGATATGAAAGCTGGGATGATCTGATCGCCTATTGCCAACTGTCGGCAAACCCCGTTGGGCAATTTTTGTTGCACCTTCATGGGGAGGAAAAGGGCCGCCCTGAAAGTGACGCCCTTTGTTCGGCATTACAGATTTTAAATCATTTACAAGATTGCGTGGATGATTACAAAAATCTGGGCCGAGTTTATCTCCCGCGGGAGTTTCTCTCCGCAGAGACGGGATTTGAAGAGTTGCTGAGCGCACAAGCTTGCCTCCCTGCCTTACGAAGTGTGCTGGATGAGTGTTTAAAACGAACGGATCATCTGCTGGCTGAAGCGGTCAAACTGCCGGGACTGATCCGTAACAAGCGCTTGCGCTATCAGGCCAAGGTGACAGTGTTGTGTGGATTTGCGCTTGCAGGTAAGTTAAAAAAGAATGATCCGGTGGCAACCCGCGTGGAACTGACCAAGCTGGATAAAATATTGATCGCATATAAAGGCCTTTACCCCTTATGACACAAGTGCTTGCCACAGATTTTAAATATGTTGAAGATGTGGTTCTTCAATCCAAAAGCTCGTTTGCTTTGGGGATGAAGGCGCTGCCTGCGGATCGTCGTGGCTATCTGTTTGCCATCTATGCTTATTGCCGCATCCTCGATGATATCGCTGATGAATCCGGTACCGTGGATCAAAAGCTGGTGGAGTTGGCACAGTGGCGCGCAAAGATTGATCAAATGCTGATGGGGAAGCCTGAGTGCCCTGTCACCCGTGTACTTTATGAGGCTGTTCAGCGGTTCCCTATCCCAAGCGATGAATTTTACAAAGTGATTGAGGGGATGGAAGCAGACGTGCGCGGCCCGATCCAGCGGCCTAAGTGGGATCAACTTTACGCCTATTGCAGATGTGTGGCGGTGAGTGTCGGGTTGCTTTCTCTCCCTATTTTTGGACGGACGGACAAGAGTGCGCAACAGTTTGCAGAAGAGTTGGGCTATGCTCTTCAATTCACCAATATATTGCGTGATGTGGCAGAAGACTGGTCGGAAGACCGGTTTTACTTGCCGTATGAAAGCCTGATCAAGCATGGTGTTAAAGATATTAACTCCCCCAACCTGTCCAATGTCTTGGAAGAGGTCGCAAACAAGGCAGAGCAACATTATCAAGCTGCCGAACGGCTGATTGATCAAACCGGTAGTAAAAACTTAAAACCCGCTCTGTTGATGATGGTGGTGTACAAAAAGCTGTTTGAAAAAATGAAACAGCGCGGTTGGTCGAAAATTGAGCCACGCATACGACTGTCAACGTTGGAAAAAGCGATGACGGTTTCTAAACTGATGGCCTTTGGATGACGAAGACCGTTCATATCGTTGGGGGTGGCCTGTCTGGTTTATCTGCGGCTGTTCATGCCAAATCGCTTGGTTTCACCGTTAAACTTTACGAGGCTTCCCCCCAACTTGGCGGGCGTATCAAAAAAGTCTCCCATCATGACAATGGGACGCATTTGTTAGTGGGTGCCTATCGCGATAGTTTTGAATATCTGGATATGATTGGCACGCGTGATCAGTTGAAAGCGACGAAAGGTGGCTGTTTTTCCATGTCGGAAGGGCCGTTGACGTGGGACATCCCCGCCCACAGCTTTTTTCGATCCCTACTGACCGGGGCGGTGCCGGGGGTAAATGCTTTCAATCTGTTTGGTAAAACCGCCCAACGCCGTGTTTGGACGCCGTTAATTCTTGCGATTTATAATACACGGCCATCTTGCGTTTCTCGGAAACTGATTTGGCAAACAGCCCGTGAGGTCTTGCGGGCTGGGCAGGACGGTTTAACGCCCTATCTTGCAATCGGTACCCTTTATGACGCGTTTGTCGCCCCGGCTTTGACTGGGATTGACGTGATTACAGGCGCACGCCTACAAGGGGTTGAGGCTGATCGGTTACAGTTTAAGACTATGGATGTTGTCCTGAATGGGGATAATCGCGCCATCCTTGCCCTGCCGCTTTCAGCCTATCGCCACATCAATCATCCTTTGGATATTGCGCACCATCCTGATCGCCCCATCACGAATGTTCATTTTTATTTGGAACAGCCGGTGGGGGAACGCTTTTTTGGGTTGGTGAATACACTTAGCCAATGGATCCATGCGAAGGACAAAATGATTTCTGTGACGATCAGTGATTATCAGCCTAATGATGATAAGTTGGCGCAAAAAGTCTGGCGGGAAATCTGCTTTCATTTTGATAAGGCCGAGACCAATTGTCCTGATCATAAAATTGTATGTGAAAAACGCGCAACACCCCTACAAGATAAAGGGTTTTGTAAGGTGCGTAGAGCTGTAAAAACCGATTTTCCCCATATTTTTATGGCAGGAGACTGGACAGAGACCAAACTTCCGGCAACAATCGAAAGTGCGGTCCGGTCTGGGAAAATGGCGGCACAGTCCGTTTTTGGATAAAATATTGAAAAAATTTCGATTTTTTTTGGTTTTGCCCCTTCTTTTTTCAGATCGATGATCCTACTTTTTAGAAACGGTCTAATGAATAACATTTTAAAGAGGTTTTACAATGGCTTTTGAACTCCCTGCCCTGCCTTACGCTCAGGATGCCCTCGAACCGCATATCTCTGCCAACACACTCAGCTTTCACTATGGCAAGCACCACAACACCTATGTTGTGAACCTGAACAACCTGCTTGGTGATGCAGCAGGTAGCAGCCAGGAAGATCTTGAGGCCGTGATTAAAGATGCTGCAGGCGATGCGTCCAAACAAGGCATCTTCAACAATGCGGCACAAGTCTGGAACCACACATTCTATTGGAACTGTATGACACCAAACGGTGGCGGTGCCCCAACTGGTGCGGTTGCTGAAAAAATCAATGCAGCGTTCGGTTCATACGACAAATTTAAAGAAGAATTCGCTCAAGCTTGTATCACAGCCTTTGGCTCTGGCTGGGGTTGGTTGGTCGTTGAAAATGGCGAACTGAAAATTACCAAAACAATCGGTGCAGACACACCGCTTGCACACGGTCAGACGGCTCTTCTGACATGTGACGTTTGGGAACACGCTTATTACCTTGATTACCAAAACCTGCGTCCAAAATACGTTGAAACGTTCCTCAGCGAATTGGTCAACTGGGACTTTGTGAACGAGCAACTGGCAAACGCCTAAGCCTCTTTCCGCTGAACAAAAAAAGAGCCTGTCATTTGACAGGCTCTCAGATTGCTGACAAAGGTCTCGCCTTGGCGAGGCCTTTGTGATTCAATGAGGAATGCTTAAAAAACGCGGTCCTCAACAAACGGAACTTGAGATGGTCAGTCTGGATAGTCTGGTTCCGTCCAACCATCTTTTGCGCAAAATTGATGCGCATATTGATTTCAGTTTCATTCACGACAAAGTGGCGCCTTTATATTGCGCCGATAATGGTCGACCTCCGCTTGATCCGACTATGTTGTTTAAGGCTTTACTGGTCGGTTATCTCTTTGGCATTCGCTCCGAGCGTCAGTT
>NZ_JHYO01000025.1 GCF_000688235.1 Terasakiella pusilla DSM 6293
TCTGGTGTGCCGATATCACCTATATTCCAGTTAAGCGGGGCTTTCTCTATCTGGTGGCGATTATGGATTGGTATAGCCGCAAGGTCTTAGCATGGCGATTGTCAAATTCTATGGAGGCATTGGAAAAGGCCTTGAGCAAATATCCCAAGCCAGAAATTTTCAATACCGACCAAGGCAGCCAGTTTAAGGGCTTTGACTGGATTGAAAACTCAAGGATCACAACATCAAAATATCTATGGATGGCAAAGGCCGTTGGATGGATAACGTCTTTATTGAACGGTTGTGGAGGAGCTTGAAATATGAATGCGTCTATCTTTACGGATTTGAAGGTGGCAAGAATGCTCATCTGAAAATAGATCACTGGGTGGAAAAATATAACAAATATGTGAATCTCAGGACCTTGCCTGACTGACGAATATTACTTCGCCATTCGCTCTCTCAATCTCTCATATAGGGTCTTTCCGTGCAAGCCTGCATGAGGATGATGAAGGTCGTAATAGTCTTCCCATTCAGCCAGTTTCTTGCCCAGATCGACATCATCCGTATATTCGATAAATTGGTAAAACTCCTGCTTATCCGTTAAATGGGATCGCTCGACTTTTCCGTTTAAATTTGGACTCGCAGGTTTGATGTAAACATGTTGCATTCCAAGGTCTTCAAGATGCCAGTGGAATTTGGCCTGAAATTCGCTGCCGTTATCGGTTCGAATCATTTTGATGCGGAATGGGAATTTTTCTACAACATGGTTGACAAAATTGATGGAATTTTTGATTATTTCGCTCGTAGATTTTTAGAGTTCTGATGCGAGTAGCATCATCAATTGCCGTGTATTGATAGCGGCGGACTTTTTTACCGGATTCATCTTTGAAGTTCAAAAACTTGACATCAACCTGGACATGGTGCCCCGGCACCTGTTTCTCATACCGCTTTATAGATTTAACTTGACGTTTACGAAGGTTTTTTGGCAGGCGATTTAAGCCGTGATGACAGAATACGCTATAGACCCCAGAACTGGAAACTTTCAGGCCATGATAGTGTTCCAGATACCAACTGATTTTTGCTTGCCCAAAATGATAGTTTTTCCGCAGATAAAGTATCTTTTCTTCAATAATAGGTGCAACTCGGACAGATGGATTTTCAGGGCATGGTTTGCTATTGATCAATCCCTTTTCACCGTGCTTGGCATACTCCCGTTTCCAGCGATGAAAAGTATCTCGTGAAATCCCAAAATAACGGCAAGTCTTGGATGCATTGCCGATTTCAACAGCGTAACTCAGAACCTTGATTTTGTGTTTAACAATAGTTTCGTCTGTAGGTGTCATGATGGGCCTCAAAATACATTATGTAATAATTTACAAAATGTCAGGCAAGGTCCTGAGATTCACACCTATTCGCGTTCAGCCGTAAACACCCAATCGTTTCCTTTGGAGAGATCCTCGCGATAGACGTACCCATTTTCGGCAAAGTCTTTAATCCCTTCCGGCTGGTCGATGCGGTTTTGAATGATATATCGCGCCATGGCCCCCCGCGCCCGTTTTGCCATCAGGCCAATGGTTTTTGCTACGCCGGATTTAATCTCTTTAAACACCGGCGTAATCACCGTGCCTTTTAGCGCCTTTTTATCCACTGCCTTAAAATATTCGTTGGACGCGCAGTTGATCAATGCCGCCTCGCCATTCAACTCATTAATCCGTTCGGCAATTTGGCTGCCCCAAAACTCATAGAGGTTGTTGCCGCGTGGGTTCTCCAAACGCGTACCCATTTCCAAGCGATACGGCTGCATCAAATCAAGCGGACGCAACAGCCCGTAAAAACCGGACAGGATACCAAAATGATCCTGCGCATAGGCGAAATCTTCTTCTGAGAGCGTTTGGGCGTCGAGACCAACATAAGTGTCACCGCTAAAGGCCAGCGCCGCTGGCTTGGCATTATCCGTATTGAACGGAACGGAAAATCCCTGAAAACGGGCATAATTCAGATCTGCCAGACTGTCGCTGATCTTCATCAAACGAGACAAATCAGCGCGGCTGAGTTTACGGGTTGTCTTCGACAGCTCCACCGTATCCTCCAGAAAAACCGACTCTGTGTGGTTCAGGTTAGGGGCTGGTGTGTCATAGTCGAGTTTTTTAGCAGGCGAGACAACGCAAAACATGGGCAGATCCTAGTTTAGAAATATCCTTAATCGCCCTATAAGTTATCGCCTTTCACACTTTTTGCAAGCTTCAGGTCTTCTTCCAGCTTCTTCAGTTTACGCTGCGCCTCTTTCAAACGTTCCAGCTTACCTAACAAGGCTTGTGTCGGGCCTTCTTTCTCAAAACGCTCTTTCAGCTTTTTGGCTTTATCTTGTAGCCCTTCGCGACGTTCTCGCAGTTCGGCATCACTAATGACCGGCTTCATACGGTGCAAGGTTTCAATTTTCTCTTGCGCCATCGGTTCGGTTGGACGGGCTTTCGCCAACATATCCTTGGTCATAACGATCGAAATGTTGGAGATTTTGCTGTTATTCTTCACATCCAAAATCACCACCGAGGCGCGTTCCCCGTCCAAAATCCCGATCATACAGGGATGCGCCATAATATTTTTAAAATCAATGATGCCACTGATCATATGGAGCTGGTGGCCTTGGCGGTCCAAGCGATCAAATGTCTTTTGGGTACGTCGTATAATCTGACTGACACCAACAATTGTGGGTTGGGACTGTCGGACAAAAGAAACATCTGTTGGAGCCAACAAATTTTCAATCGCGCGCAGGTCGCGGCGGTTAAAAGCGTCAATATATTCTTTCGTGACGGCTAACGTCTTGACTCTGCTTAACATTTATTTGTTTCTACCGCTTCTCAATTTCAAGAAATAGTCGCAGATTTCTCCTGCCTTGGCAAGCAGACTTGGCTTCAAGACCTATCAAATAAAAAGCGCCCTGCAACTGCTTGCAGGGCGCTTCTCAAAAAAGTTTGGATGCTGGCTTAAAGTGCCGGACCAGCTGCAACCAAAGCTTTCCCTTCGTCGTTGTCTGTGAAACGCTCGAAGTTTTCAACAAACATGGACGCAAGTTTCTTGGCTTTTTCTTCCCACTCAGCCACATCTGCATATGTGTCTTGCGGGTTAAGAACATCCGGGTTACACGCATTCAACGCCTGCGGAACAGACAGATTGAAGAACGGCAGTGTTTTGAATTCTGCATCTTCAATAGACCCGTCGAGGATCGCATCGATGATCGCGCGCGTATCTTTAATAGAGATACGCTTGCCTGTACCGTTCCAACCTGTGTTGACCAAATATGCCTGCGCGCCGGAGGCGTTCATACGGTCGTTAAGAACCTTGGCATATGTTGTCGGGTGAAGGGACAGGAACGCCGCACCGAAGCAAGAGCTGAATGTCGGTGTCGGTTCAGTGATACCGCGTTCTGTACCAGCAAGTTTTGCTGTAAAGCCGGACAGGAAGTAATACTGAGTTTGTTCTGGTGTCAGTTTAGAAACCGGAGGCAGTACGCCAAACGCATCAGCCGTCAGGAAGATCACTTTCTTGGCGTGACCTGCTTTGGAAACCGGCTTAACGATGTTTTCGATGTGATAGATCGGATAGGAAACACGTGTGTTTTCTGTCTTGGAATTATCATCGAAATCGATTTTGCCATCTTCAGTAACAGTCACGTTCTCCAACAGAGCGTCGCGACGGATCGCATTAAAGATGTCTGGCTCGTTCTCTTTAGACAGGTTGATTGTTTTCGCATAACAACCGCCTTCAAAGTTAAAGACGCCATTGTCGTCCCAACCGTGCTCATCATCACCGATCAGCTCGCGCTTCGGATCAGCAGACAGGGTTGTTTTACCTGTACCGGACAGGCCGAAGAAGATCGCTGTATCGCCATCTTTGCCCACGTTTGCGGAGCAATGCATGGACGCGATGCCTTTCAACGGCAACAGGTAGTTCATCATGGAGAACATACCTTTTTTCATCTCGCCGCCGTACCATGTACCGCCGATGAGCTGCATTTTTTCTGTCAGGTTGAACGCGACAAAGTTTTCAGAGTTCAGACCCTGCTTTTCCCAGTTCGGGTTGGTGGTCTTCGCACCGTTCATGACAACAAAGTCTGGCTCGTAACTTGCCAATTCTTCGTCGGACGGGCGGATAAACATGTTTTTAACGAAGTGAGCCTGCCACGCAACTTCCGTGATGAAGCGGACTTTCAGGCGCGTATCTTCGTTTGCACCACAAAACGTATCAACAACGAACAGACGCTTGCCGGACAGTTGCGTTGTCACCAGACCTTTAAGGTCGGTCCATACGTCCTGTGAGATGGCTTTGTTATCGTTTTTACCCTGATCTGCCCACCAGACAGTGTCACGGGTTGTGTCGTCTTTAACGATGTATTTGTCTTTAGGGGAGCGACCAGTAAAAATACCCGTGTCCACAGAAACCGCACCCAGCTCGGTGACAATTCCTTTTTCAAAGCCTTCGAGACCGGCTTTGGTTTCTTCTTCGAACAGCAAATCGTAAGAAGGGTTGTAGACAATTTCTTGGGCGTTTTCGATACCGTATTTGGACAGGTCGATCGTCGTTTGGGTAGGGCTACTTTGAACAGCTCCAGCGTTTTGCACCGTCGTTCTCCTAGTGGTGCTTGCACATACTCTACCGTAGGCAAGCTGATTTATGATCCGGCTAATAAATACCTTACGACAGTCATCTGCTCAAAAAGCAAGCAAACCTGCCCTAAAGTGGGGCGGAGAATAACGCTTGGAGCCATTTGAAACAACCGCCTCGTTGCATTTTTATTTCGTTTTTTTTGCAACAATGAGGTTGCCATTCATTTCATTTGAAATCACCCCCATCTGGAAATGTTTTTTTAATCACAATTTCAAGAGGATAGATCAATTCGACTTTCCTCATGACAGCCCCAGCCAAGCACCTCCCTCACGCAACAGATGGTAATACCGACCCCCTATTTCCGGTAACTTTATTACTCTATGCGAAAGCGAAATCCGGCATTTCGAGGCCAAAAACGGCATATGAGCGAACTTTACGGAAGAAAAAATCAGAGTTCCTGCCGAGTCGCCCAATGAGAACAAGTGTCATTCGCCGTTGCAAAGCCTTTTTTTCGCCAGAATTTCATTCTATTCACCATATTTGCACATCCAAATTGCAATAGACCTCTCTGCCTAAAAAATAAGCACAGCTTCTGGCGTCATTTCCAAAAAGACACATGAGTCTGCTTGAACCATGTTTGCGGGAGTGCTATCGCTTGAACAGATGGTTTCATTAACTGATTAACTGGATTGTACTCGTGGCCCATACGATTGCCCTTGTCGATGATGATCGCAACATCATCACCTCTGTTTCCATTCTTTTAGAAGCAGAAGGTTACACCGTACGCACCTATCGCGACGGGGAAGACGGTCTCAACGGTATCATGAACAACCCACCAGACCTTGTGGTCCTCGACATCAAGATGCCCCGCATGGATGGAATGGAGATGTTGGGCCAGCTCCGCAAGGACAGTCAGGTGCCGGTGATCTTTCTGACCTCAAAAGATGATGAGATCGACGAATTATTAGGCCTGCGCATGGGCGCTGACGATTTCATCCGCAAACCGTTTTCACAACGCCTTTTGCTGGAACGCATCCGTGTACTGATCCGCCGCCAAGACGCCATGCGCCAACAATCCAGCTCTTCCGGCAACAGTGACGATGTGATGCAACGCGGCCCCCTTTTACTGGATGCGGGACGTCATCTCTGCGCCTGGAAAAAAGAACATGTTAACCTGACAGTCACCGAATTTTTGATCGTCGAATCGTTGGCGCGCCATCCCGGTCACGTTAAAAGCCGCGATCAGCTCATTGATGCGGCTTACGGGGAACATATCTATGTGGATGATCGCACCATCGACAGCCACATCAAGCGGGTGCGCAAAAAATTCAAGGTTGTCGATCAGGACTTCAACCAGATTGAAACGCTCTATGGTGTCGGCTATCGCTACAAGGAGACGGTGGAGTCCTAGGGGACCTGTCATCGTATATGTGTGATGAACCTTCCGCACGCCTCGCGCTCGACACGCCTTTTTTCACCAATCACCTTGCGTATTCTCGCGGTCAATATGTTGGCTCTTGGGATGCTGGTTGTCGGTATTCTCTATCTCGGGGAATATCGCCGCGGCCTGATCCTGTCTGAAGTTTCCGGCCTGGAAATTCAGGGGGAGATGTTTGCAGCGGCCCTTGGTGAAGGTGCCTCAGCCGATCAAGCCGATGAAAACCGCACCCTGGTCTTTAGTGCCGCGCGCCAAATGGTCAAGCGACTGGTCCAAAAAGGGACGCGCGCGCGACTTTTTGCCCTTGACGGCTCCCTGATGGCCGACAGCGGACACATTATCAAAACCGGGACAGATACCTCCCTCCATGGCGATGAAAGCATCATTGAAAAAGGCCTGCGCCTCGCTCAGGAATTCAGCTCCCGCGTTATTTTTGGGGAACAGGTTCTCCCGCTTTATATTGAACCGCCTTTCCAGCGTGCAAATCACTTCCCCGAAGCTCTGCTGGCCTTGAAAGGCGACTATGGCGGGATGATCCGCGAAACCGTCAACGGCGGGATTATGATCAGCGTTGCCGTCCCCGTCACCCGGGAAGATAACGTCCTTGGCGCCCTCCTGCTCTCCAAAGGGTCAGAAGATATCGAAGCGGCGCTGTTTGAAGTCCGTATCCATATCTTCAAGGTCTTTTTGATCGCCCTTGCCATCACAAGCCTGCTGTCGCTTTATTTTGCCGGTACCATTGCGCGGCCTTTACGCAAACTTGCGCGCGCCGCCCATATCTTGCGCAAAGGCATGAACCAGCGCGACGAGATCCCCGACCTGACCCGTCGTAACGATGAAATCGGGGACCTCTCGCTCGCCTTGCGGCAAATGACGAATGCGCTTTGGCACCGGATGGATGCCATTGAAAGCTTTGCCGCCGATGTCTCTCATGAGCTTAAAAACCCGCTAACATCTCTGCGCAGCGCGGTTGAAACAGCCGCACGCATTGATAATCCGGTGGCACAGAAGAAGCTGATGGATATCATTCAACATGATGTGTCGCGCCTTGATCGCCTGATCAGCGATATCTCCGAAGCCTCTCGCGTGGATGCAGAAATGTCGCGCGCAAAAACAGAGACGGTCGATTTACGCGCCATGCTCACAACCCTTGTCGATATTCATCAAGCCCCGTTTGATGCCGACAAAAACACCCCGTCCGCTCCGTCGCTCTCCTTTGAAGGCCAGTCGGATGGCGATTACACGATCACGGGGATGGAAAGCCGCCTTGTGCAAGTGTTCCAAAACCTGATTGGCAATGCCCTCACCTTCTCCCCCAACGACAGCACCGTGCGCTTATCGGCAATGAGCGACAACGGCGTTGTGACCATCACCGTAGAAGATGACGGCCCCGGCATCCCGCCCGGCAATGAGGAAAAAATCTTCAAGCGCTTTTACACGGAACGGCCCGAAAGTGACGAGTTTGGCAATCACTCCGGCCTTGGCCTTGCCATTTCCAAACAGATTGTTGAAGCCCACGGCGGCACCATTGTCGCAGAAAATATCACCGCCCCTGACGGAACCATAAAAGGAGCACGCTTTCGCGTTGCGTTACCAAAATCATGAGCCAAATACACGCCACAGCCATCGCCATTGACGAACAAGGAATTTTACTGCGCGGCGCAAGCGGTGCGGGAAAATCCGATCTCGCCCTACGGCTGATCGAACAAGGTGCCCAACTGATCAGTGACGACCGCGTCGATCTGACCTTAAAAGGCAACGACGTATTTGCTGACGCCCCCGTCCCGCTCCAAGGGTTGCTGGAAGTGCGCCACCTTGGTATCCTTAAACTGCAAAATCTGGGGGCAACTCCCCTCAAATTGGTGGTTGATCTAACCTCCCCGGAAGAACTGGAACGGATGCCAGAAGATCAAACCGTTACATTGGAAGGTGTAGAGCTGCCGCTTTTACGGCTCAATCCTTTTGAAGCCAGCGCCCCGGCGAAACTCTCGCTCGGACTTGCGCTCAAACTCGGACATATCGAACGGGTGGAATGATGCAAAAAATCCTGATCGTCACCGGCATGTCTGGTGCAGGTATGACAACCAGCCTGAAAATACTTGAAGACATGGGCTATGAAACCATCGACGGCGTACCTCTCTCCCTGTTGCCACAACTGACGGGGCGCAGCGACCCCCTGGCGATCGGTGTTGATATCCGCACCCGTGGATTTGGCGTTTCTCCGCTGTTGGAAGAATTGGACCAGATGAAGGCGGCAACCGACCTTGATCTGTCGCTCGTTTTTCTGGATTGCGCGGATGAAGTTATCGAACGGCGCTATGTGGAAACCCGCCACCGCCATCCTTTGGCAGAAGACCGCCCCGTTGCCGACGGCATTCGCCACGAACGCCAATTGCTGGCTTCCTTACAAGACCGCGCTGATCTGGTCATCGACACAACAGAAATGGCGATTAAGGACTGTAAACGGATTTTGCAGGGGAACTTTACGCTAAGTGACAAAAAACACCTCAGCATCTTCGTTACGTCTTTTTCCTACAAAAAAGGTATCCCGCGTGAAGCCGATCTGGTGTTTGATGTGCGTTTTCTGCGCAACCCGCACTATGATCAAAATCTGCGCCCCCTGACTGGCGAAGATGAGGCCGTCGGGGCCTATGTCCGTCAGGATGAAGAGTTCGAACGCTTTTTCAATAACTTAAAAACACTCATTCACCCCCTGTTGCCGCGCTATAGCGCCGAAGGGAAAAGCTATCTGACCATTGCCATTGGCTGCACAGGTGGGCAGCATCGTTCGGTTTATATCGCGCGAAAGCTGCATGAATGGCTGGTTAAAGCCGGAGAAAACGCACAATTGCAACATCGTGAGTTGACGAACCGCTTCGGCTGAACCAAGATAGCCAGCTCACAAATCAAAATCACCTAGGGGAAGAGAACGAATGATCGGTATGGTGCTTGTTACGCACGGACGACTTGCTGATGAACTCATTGCCGCACTCGAGCATGTAGTCGGACCGCAGGAAAATGTATCTTCAGTCTGTATTGGGCCGGACGACGACATGGAACAACGGCGCAGCGACATTCTGGAACAGGTTTCCCATTGCGACAGTGGCAACGGCGTCATTCTGTTGACTGACATGTTTGGCGGCACCCCGTCAAACCTCGCCATTTCCATTATGGACAAAGCCAATGTCGAGGTAATCGCCGGGGTCAACCTGCCGATGCTGGTCAAACTGGCTAGCGTGCGCAAAAATGAAGGCCTTGCCGAAACAGCGGCACAGGGGCAAGACGCTGGACGCAAATATATTAACATCGCCTCACACCTGTTGGGCCAAGATTAAGAACACAGATGAGCGACGCACAAACACAAACACTGGCACAAACACTCGAAATCAAAAACCAACGCGGATTACATGCGCGTGCCGCAGCAAAATTTGTCAAAACCGCTGCCGAATATGAAGATACGACCATCCTTGTCTCTAAAGGCGGGCAGGAAGTGTCTGGCAACTCCATCATGGGTTTGCTGATGCTGGCTGCCTCCATCGGGACAACGATCGACGTTAAAACAGATGGACCACGCGCCGACGAAGCCATGAGCGCCATCGCAACCTTGGTGAATGATAAGTTCGGTGAAGACTAAGCCTGAAAAAATCTATGACGGCCTGGGCGTTTCCCCCGGGATCGGTTTTGGGGTCGTGCACGTGCGCGATGCCGGTTCGCTGGAGATTGCGGAATATCCCATCTCCGCTGATGACATCCCGAACGAGATAAGCCGTTTCCGCGAGGCGCTTGACCTCTCCCTCAGCCAGCTGGAAGACCTAAAGCATAAATCACGCACCCTGCCTGAAGCCGCGGCGGAAGAACTGGGCTTCATGTTGGACGCCAATATCCATATGCTCAAAGGCTCCCGCCTTGTGCGCGGGATCGAAGCCTATATTCAAGATCATGCGATTAATGCAGAAGCCTCCATTCAGTATGCGCTCAATCAGATCGTCAAAGGCTTCCAATCCCTTGATGATGCCTATATCGCCTCGCGTCAGTCCGATATTCATCAGGTTGCCGAACGGGTCTTGCGCAATCTGGGGAACAGCGCCCTGACCGCGCAGCAAGAGCTTCAACAAAACTCTGTCCTCATTGCCGACGAATTGACGCCCGCAGATACAGCCCTGATGCACCCGGAAAGTGTCTCCGGTTTTTGTACCGCCCTTGGGGGCCCAGAAAGTCATACCGCGATTATGGCTCGTGCCCTTGGGATCCCTGCTGTCTTGGGTGTCCCCCATATTTTACGCCACGTCAGCAATGGCGATAAGATTATTATTGACGGCACCCATGGCAAAATTATCGTCAATCCGACCGATGCGACCACACTGATCTACCAACAAAAATCCCTAAAAATAAAACAAAAGCTGTTACGCTTGCATCAACTGCATGAACGTCAGGCGATTACCCGTGACGGCGTAAAGATCGGCTTGATGGCGAATGTGGAACTCCCCATCGAAGTTGCGCTGGTTCAGCAAAACGGTGGCGAGGGAATTGGCCTGTTGCGCAGCGAGTTCATGTATATGAACCGCGACACCCTACCCGACGAACACGACCAGTATGAAAGCTTTAAGGTTTTGCTTCAAGCGATGGACGGACAACCCGTCACCATCCGCACCCTTGATATTGGCGGGGAAAAAACCGCCCGTTCCCTGATCGAAGATTTTGGTGATAGCATTTGTTCCCCGCTGGGTATGCGCGGCATTCGCTTGTCCTTACATCGCCCCGACATCTTGGAAACCCAGTACCGTGCGATCTTGCGTGCGGCTGCCCATGGCCCCATCCGTATCCTGTTGCCCATGGTGACCACCACCGATGATGTTACCAAAGCAAGACGTATCCTTAAGGATGTCGCCACCCGCATGCGCGCAGAAGGTCAAACGGTTCCAGAGACACTCCCGCCACTCGGCGCGATGATTGAGGTTCCGGGGGCGGCTTTGGCCGCGGACAGTCTGGCACAGGTCTGTGATTTTTTTGCCATCGGGTCCAATGATCTGACCATGTATACCTTGGCAACGGACCGCGCCGATGAAAAGGTCGCACACCTCTACCAGCCTCTGCACCCGGCTGTCTTGCGCCTGATCCAGTTTACGACACAGGCAGCCGCCAAATATAATATTCCCATCAGTATCTGCGGAGAAATTGCGGGGAATCCGATTTATACCGGCCTGCTGATCGGCATGGGACTGCGTGATTTATCCATGGGGGCATCCAATATCCCGTGGATCAAAGACCGTATTTTGCACATGGATGAAGAAACGGAGAAAAGACGCGTCAACCAGATCATGCAGGAAACAGACAGCCGCCGCATTGCCATGCTGCTAAGCGAGAACTGACACCTCGCCCCCACATCAGCCACCACCGTATTTATGCGTATAGACAAGTAAAACTCAAACCCGCATAAATATTTTCCCGACACGCTCTATACAATTCCTAGCATTCTTTCCTATGTATAGAGGAGGTAGAAGCGGTTTCATGGGTATAAATATGGTCAAGTCACACTATCGGGGACTTCTCCTTGGTCTCTTTTGTTTATTTTTGACAGCGCCTTTTCAGGCGTCTGCGGAACCGCGCCCGATTAAAATTGCCGTCCCTCACCTTTCTCAACTTGTGCAAAAAAACGCTGACAATCAATGGAGCGGCCCCCTCATCGACCTTTTGAATGAAATGTCGCGAACCTCCGGCTATCAGATGGATGTGCATGTGGTCCCCTTTAAGCGGGCTGTGATCATGACCAATGAGGGCGCTGCGGATTTCGGTATTTTTATGGAAAGCCCGATCAGAAACAAGACCGCCCTGCCCATTCATAAACTGGGGAATGCGACTTTTGTCATCATCAGCCTTAAAGATGCCCCTATTACCCATCTCTCCCAGCTCAAGGGCAAAACCGTTGCCCGCATCCTTGGCGGCACCGAGATTAAAAGCCTCGCGGGCATTGAAGACCTGACCTATTACCCCTTCAAATCCCACGCAGAAGGGGCGCGCCTATTATTGGCCCGTCGGGTGGATGCCCTGTTGACCGCAGACTTTCGGGTCATTGATGCCTTTGATAATTTAAACCTCAGCCCTGAAGACATCGCCCCTCCCCTAAGTGTCGAAGATCGTGAACTCTGGCTCTACTGGTCGTGGAAATCGGACCTGGACTTTAAGCACGTTCGGCGCATTAGGCACGATACACCGGACAATCTGCTTAGCAAAGATTCCTTAAGCCTGCTCAAAGATTACGTGGAACAAAATAACAACAGCTCTGATTAATCGTGAAAGTGATCGTAAATCTTCTTCGCAATCGATTTACTGATGCCTTCCACCCCTTCAAGGTCAATCAGCCCCGCCTGCGCAACAGCCTTTGCGGACCCGAAGTGATGTAGCAGGGCTTTTTTACGCTTTGCGCCAATCCCGTCAATCGTATCCAGAATAGACTGTTTCACCGCCTTGCCCCGTTTTGCCCGGTGCGTGCCGATGGCAAAACGGTGGGCTTCATCGCGCAAACGCTGGATAAAATGGTTGACGGGGTCGGTATGTCCTAACTGGAACGGCTCTTGCCCCGGCATGACGATTTTATCAAACCCGGCATTGCGATCCGGCCCTTTGGAGATACCGGCAAGGGTCACATCATCGATCCCCAGCTCCGCAAAAACCTCAATGGCGATATTCAACTGCCCCATACCCCCATCGACAATGATCAGGTCGGGCCATTGGCCTTTTTCCTTGTCCGGGTCTTCCTTCATGGCGCGGGTGAAACGACGGGTCAGAACTTCGCGCATCATGGCGTAATCATCATCACTTTGCGCGGTCTTGATATTGAATTTGCGATAGGCGTTTTTGATAAACCCTTCCGGTCCCGCCGCGATCATCGCGCCCACAGAGTTTGTCCCCTGCGTATGAGAGTTATCATAAACTTCCACTCGCTCCGGCATGGCCTCCATCTTCAGGACGCGCGCCAGCTCTTTTAACAATTTACGCTGCGAGGCACTTTCCGCCATGCGACGGCCCAAGGCTTCACGCGCATTATTCAGGGCATGGGTGATCACTTTTGTTTTTTCACCGCGCTTAGGCACTGAGATCTCCACCTTGCGCTCGGCTTTTACACTCAGGGCTTCTTGCAAAATCGCCTGACCCGGCAAATCATGACTGACCAGAATATGTTTCGGCGGATGTTTATCCGCATAAAACTGGCCCATAAAGGCCTCGATGACCTCCGGCAGTTCCTGCGTTGCTGCATGACTGGGATAGTAGGCACGGTTGCCAAAGTTGGCCCCAGCGCGAAAGAAGAAGACCTGCACGCAGGTCTGCCCGCCTTCCTGAAAACCGGCGATCACGTCAGCTTCTTCCAGCCCATCGATATTAATGTCCTGCTTTTGCTGGATACGCGACATGGCATTAATCCGGTCGCGATAGACCGCCGCTTCCTCAAATTCCAAATTGTCGCTGGCGGCTGCCATTTTCTCGGCGAGTTCCGCCTGCAACCCTTTGCTATCGCCGCGCAGGAAACGTTCTGCCTCCTTCACCAAGCGGCCATAGGCCTGATGGGAGATCCGACCGACACAAGGCGCGCTGCATCGTTTGATCTGATATTGCAGACAGGGGCGCGTGCGGGCTGAAAAAATACTATCCGAACAAGGCCGCAGCAAAAAGGCGCGTTGCAAGGTATTCAGCGTTTCATTCACCGCCCAAGCCGAAGCAAAGGGGCCGAAATATTTGCCTTTACGATTCTTCGCGCCTCGGTGTTTCAAGACTTGAGGATAGTCATGATCCCCCGTGACCAAAATCATCGGGAAGGATTTATCATCGCGCAGCAAAATATTGTAGCGCGGCTTCAGCTTCTTGATCAGGTTTGATTCAAGCAGCAGAGCTTCGGCTTCGGTGTGAGTGGTGATAAATTCCATGGTGTGGGTTTCCGACACCATGCGCTGAATACGGATCGTCAGGCGTTGCGGCTGGGTATAGTTTGCCACCCGTTTATTGAGATACTTTGCTTTACCGACATAAAGCACATCACCCTTATCATTCAGCATCCGATAGACACCGGGTTTGCTTTCCAGTGTCTTTAGATATCCTTTGATGACCTCGACACCACGGGTCAATGACCCTTTCGGGGCACTGGTCGGGACTTCTAGGCCGCTTTGCTGTTCGTGACGTCTCTCATTCATGGTGAAGATTTGGAACATCTGATTCGTTTCGTCAACCAATGTTCGTTGGCGAAGCGGGAAATCTCCGTTATAACTGGGGCAAAATTCCCTCAAGAAAGAGAAACTGCGGACATGGCGCGCGTACCCCACCCGACAAAAAAACACCCCGCCCTCACCTATCAGGAACCTACTTTGGTCAAAGTCGGTCGCTATTCCCTGACGACATTTTTAGTGCTGATGGTTCTCTCCCTTCTCTATGTCGGGGCGTGGTTTTTGACGTCGATGCAATTGCGCAGCGGTTTGCAAGACTGGTTCGCCGCGCGCCAAGCCAACGGCTATCTCGCCCACTACGCGGAAAAGTCAGCGCGAATCAGCGGCTTTCCTTTCAGCGTCAAGGCAACTCTACAAGATGTCGTTTTCGCCCCGCCCAAAAACGAGTTTGCTCAACACCCGTGGGTCTGGTCCCCGTCAGAACTGACGTTTTCCATTACCCCACTCCCTTGGACGATCCGCACCTTAAACATTGATCTGAGCGCACGCCAAACCTTTAGCATCAACAATCAAAGCTATAGCGGCACAGCCGAAACCGCCCTCCTGTCCCTTGATTGGATGAGCAAAGGGCTGCCAGACGAGATCAACCTGTCGATCCAAAAACTCGCCCTCGCCCACAAGACCTTGCCTCAAGGCGTCGATATCCAGAAACTCAGTTTTACATCAGCGCGTCAATCCGATGGAAATTACGCCTTTGACCTGACGGGGGAACGGGCGACTCTGCCGGTCGGCCTGAGGGGATTAGGCCAACGTTTGGACGACATTATCCTACGGGGACACCTGAACGAAAATTTTGCCCATGATGGCATAAGCCCCTCATCACTGATAAAATGGCGCGACGCCGGTGGCATCATGGAAGCCCAGCGCATGCACATCCAATACGGTCCGTTATTGCTGCAAGGCAACGGGACCATGGCGCTAGATGGCGACCTGCAACCCGTTGGTGCCTTTAGCGCGCGCATCCAAGGTTTTTTTGAAACTGTCAACAGCCTTCAGCGCGCCGGTGTTGTGCGCGGACCGGATGCAAGCATGGCAAAAGTCGTTCTGGGAATTCTGCCAAAACAACCACAGAACGGTGGACCTGCGACCATTAGTCTACCGCTAACTATCCAAAATCGTGCTTTCTTTGCCGGACCCGTTCAGTTGATTGATTTGCCGATTTTAAACTGGTAACAATTTTGATTGCAATCCATTGGCAGGCACCGTACCGTTTGCCCACAAACAATAATGCCTTAATATGAGGAAACAACAATATGTCCTTCAAACCAAACTCCATATCGGCGCTCGATACCACCCATCACCTCCATCCCTACACCAACTTAAAAGCCCACGAAGAACATGGCCCGCTGGTCATTACCCGTGGGGAAGGCGTGCGCGTCTTCGATGAAGATGGTAAGGACTATATTGAAGGACTCGCGGGTCTATGGTGCGCCTCCCTCGGCTTCAACCAGCCCCGCCTTGTGGAAGCCGCAAAAAAGCAGATGGAAACCCTGCCTTTTTACCATAGCTTCTCCAGCAAAGTGCCGGACGTCACAGCAAAACTGGCGCACCGACTTGTCGAAATTACACCGGACGGTCTGGATCGTGCGCTGTTCTGTAACTCCGGTTCCGAAGCCAATGACACGGCCATCAAAACCATCTGGTACTATAACAACGCGCGCGGCAAACCACAGAAAAAGAAAATCATCGCCCGTGATAAAGCCTATCATGGCGTGACGATTGCTGCCGGTAGCCTGACAGGTCTGGCCTATGCCCAAAACGGCTTTGACCTGCCGGCAAGCGAACGCATCCTGCGTGCTGGCTGTCCGCATTATTACCGCTACGGCCATGAGGGCGAAAGCGAAGAAGAATTTTCAACCCGCATGGCGAACGAACTGGAAGCCATGATTCTTGAGGAAGGGCCGGACACCATCGCGGCGATGTTTGCAGAACCTATTCAGGGTGCAGGCGGTGTGATCTTACCACCGAAAGACTATTTCCCGAAAATTCAGGCTGTCCTGACCAAATACGACATTCTGCTGGTTGCAGACGAAGTGATCTGCGGCTTTGGTCGTACAGGTAAAATGTTCGGCTCCCAGCATCTGGACATCAAACCGGATATGATGACCATGGCGAAACAGTTGTCCTCCGGGTATCTGCCGATCTCAGCCATGATGGTTTCTGACCATATCTATCAAACCATTAAAGAACATAGCGCCCAACTTGGCGTCTTTGGTCACGGCCTGACCTATGGCGGGCATCCGGTGCCGTGCGCGGTTGCGTTGGAGGTGCTGGATATGTACGAAGAGATGGATATCCTGTCCCACGTGAATGCGGTTAGCCCCTACTTCCTGGAACGTCTAAACAGCTATGCGGACCATCCGTTGGTCGGCGAAGTGCGCGGCACAGGTTTGATCGGCGCGATTGAACTGACAGCCGACAAAGCCAACAAAACACCGTTTGACCCTTCCCTCGCCATGGCCCCAACCTTGGTGAAAAAAGGCGAACAGCACGGCGTGATCCTGCGCGCCATGCCAGGTGATTGCATTGCCTTCTGCCCGCCGCTGATAATTGAGCAGCCGGAACTGGAAGAAATGTTCAACCGCTTCGAGAAAGCACTGGCTGAAATGTTCTAACTTCTCATCATTACTGATGAAATAGAGGTAAAAAAAGGGGGGCTATCAGCCTCCCTTTTCACATTCCAACGTGCAGCGCTGATTACTGTTTATCAGCAATCCAACTCGTGGCGGCTTGCAAGCCTTCTTCCAACAGTCCCGGCAGTTCCGGTACAACAGGCTCCACACCCGGACCTTCGCCCGTCACCAGCTTACGTTCAATCAAAGCCGCCTGCTCAGAAACAACTTTCAACCCCAACGTCCCTGTTGAAGATTTCAGGGTATGAGCTTCTTTGCGCAGTTCATCCATTTCGTTATCCCGTAGCAAATCCTGCATACGTTGAACGCGCGTGCCCGCATCTTCTGCCAGATCGACCAGCAACGTTGCCACCAGCTCCCCACCAACCTGTTCGACAAGTTCGTTGAGCGTATCTTCACAAAGGATATCTGACATCTGCTTCCCTGTTTCTGAATAACCTTCTGATACTATGGCCTATTCAGTATTCTAATGCAATGTTGCTTTGCCTGAATCTTCCTGCACACCCGCAATTCGGTCCAAGGCCGGCATTTTAATATCGATAAAAGCGGTTGCCATCTGATCCGGCTCCACATCATCCAGATGTAAAATGATCGCCCGCCCGATTTGTAAAGACGCTGCAATCGCCCATTCCAATTGGCTCACAACTTTTTGGTCCCCATGGGCTTGGGCTTCCGGCAAGATACGGTGCTGCAAAAACTGCGCAACGCCTGCAAAACCGCGCGACGCCACCTGCGCCCGGCTGGCGAGAAGCGTAAAATGGCTCGATTCATCCAGCTGATTTGCCGCTTGGGACAGTTCTGCCATCATCGCATGAACACCGACATCGGCTTTGTCCGTCTTTGCCGCCACAAAACGCAGAAATCCCGCATAAAACTTATAATCGTCAGAAACGTTAGTCTTCGTCATAGTCAAAATCGTCTTCTTCTTCTTCAAATTCAGAACCCGGCAGCATGTTCGGCAAATCCAGCCAGTGCCAGTGGCGATACACTTTATCGCAAGCCAGCGTTAACTGATCCAGCAGGTTATCTTCTTCGCCACACAGGATATAGCTGTCGCCATCTTCGCTTTCAACCGCGCAGGCCAACAGGCTTTCCATCCCCATCGGGCCTTTTTCGACCTGAATGAGAGTAAAAACCTCTTCATCTTCGCTATAGCCGCTGCCTTCGATATTAACAGTCAGGATGTAAGGCCCGACCACAAACTGGTCCTGAACGTCCTCGCCTTCCCGATCAATAATGATATTTCTGATCTCAGCCAATTTTTCGGCAATCTCTGCCATTTGATCTTCACTCATAATCCTAGCCCTTTAATGGGATGCGGCACGTCACAACCGTGCCTTTTTGCGGTATTGAATCCAGCGTCACGGTGCCTGCGTGCAATTCGATAAATCGTTTTACAAGGGTCAAACCCAATCCGGCACCAGCATCCCCCGTGCCGTGGGTATCGCCCCGTTCAAAACTGCCGAAAATACGATCCTGATCCGCCCGATCAATCCCCGCACCGGTATCCCCCACACTCATGACCAATTGCTCATTTTCCTTAGTGACACTCAAGGTCACTTCACCGCCTGCGGGTGTATACCGGATGGCATTGGTCAACAAATTAAAAATCACTTGTTTCAAGCGTTTTTCATCCGCCGTGATCCAACCGATGTCCTGCGGGCAATTAAATTCCAGATGTAGGCGGCGGCGTTTCGCGCCTTCCTTCACCAAAGCAAGGACACTGACCATCATGGCCTGCACGTCGATATTATCCAGCTCCAACGTGACCTGTCCGGCTTCGATCGTGGCAAGGTCCAGAATGTCGGCAACCAGGGTACTGAGCTGTTGCGCACTTTTATGGATGCCTTGGGCATATTCCATCTGGCGCTTGTTGAGCTCCCCGAAATACTGTTCGCACAACAGGTCTGCAAAGCCCACCAGCGTGGTCAGCGGCGTGCGGATTTCGTAAGAGACATTTGCGATAAACTCCGACTTCAAGCGATCCGCTTCATGCTGGGCATCTGATCGTTCGCGCAAGGCTTGTTCCACAACCGCGCTATCCGTCACATCCAGATACGAAATCAGCGATCCTCCGTCCGGCAACGGAACAGAGGCATATTCCAGAATACTATCATCACTGCGCACCAGACGTTGCGAGCCCGGTTCACGCATCATAATGCGGGCGACCAACTGTTCCTTAAAGTTCGGCCAGTTTTCGACCCCTTCATAGAAATCGCGGCATTCTTCCACCACCGCCGTGATGTGCGGGCCTGTCGCCAACATCTCCGGTGACAAGTGCCAGATATTGGCAAAGGCCGGGTTAAACAGACGCACGCGTCCGTCCGGTCCAAACACCACCACCCCTTCAAACAGGTTATCCAAGGTCTCGCGCTGCACCGCTGCCAAGGCTTTGTTGGAACTTTCAAGGGCAAGCGTATCGCTCACATCCTCAAAGGTCATGACCAGACCGCTGACGGGATGAGGACTGACAATTTCACGTAAAGTGGAGTTATCCGGCAGATGCAGGCTGTTTTCCCTTGGTCTTTCCAGCTCCACAAACTGGGCCAACTGTTCCTGACGAAAGGCCTTAAAGTTGGCATATTCCGGCAGTTTACGGGTTTCACGCAAACGATCCAGAATTTCTCCATAAGACGGGCCGGTATCCAGCCAGCTTTTGTCCAACCCCCACAAACGAGCATAAGCCGTATTGTAAAAGCCCAGTCGGGTATCGCCGTTAAAGATCGCAATCGCCGTGACCAAATTTTCGAGGGCAGCGCGCAACAGACTTTCACCACGCTGTGCTGTTTTAACAACAGCATCCATGCTACTGACATCATCCGCCAGACCAATAAAGCCCTCGCCCCCCGGCAACGGAATTTCCGACACTTCAAACAACCGCGCGTCCTGCCCCACAGGCAGACTCATCCGTTCACGCACCTGTCGGCCTGCTTCCATAGCCCGTTGCGCGATCAATTGAGTATGGTCACCATCCGGGGCGGCGGCGTTTTTATAGATGATATGTCCACCCGCATCACGCATCCAGATCGGCAAGGGTAATGCATCCAGTACCGAGATCAGACGGTTGCGCTCATTCGTCATGGTATGCAGAGACTTTGCCATCGGGCCATTTGCCACGACCGCTTCATTGGCAAGGCGCATCCACAGCAGGTCCACCAAAGGCGTGCCATCTTCGCTTAAAACCCGTTGACCAACGGCCTGCACCACGCGGTCGTCACCGCCTTGCAACGGCAGGATCAAATCAAAACTGAGGCCTTCGCGGTGCAATTGACTAACCGACCCGTCAAGGGTACGGGCTGCATCATCATCAAAGCAGTTGAGAATATCGCCATATCTGGATTGCGTCCCTTTGGCCAGATCCAGCATCACCGCCATGCGCGCAGAACAGTTTTCCACGCCATTGACCACATTCCAGCGATACAAACCGTCCGGCATACCGACCAAGACTTCCTGCAACTGAATGATCTGCTGGCCCAATTGCTCGCGTTCTGCCAGCAGGGATTTATTTTTCCGCCACTGCAAGACACCAAACGGCACAGCCAATCCGGCCACGGCAGCCGGCCCCAACAGAAATGCGCCCAAAGAATCCATTAAAAACCAATAAGAAAAAGAGAAAACACCACGAGTCTACGCGAAATTGAAAGGAGGATACAATAATTTCTATTTAGAGCAAATCATTGAAAGAGAAAGTGCTAATTTAATTTCTTTTGAAACTATTTACTTGCAGAGGGCTAGAATTTCTCTAAAGTAAAAAGACAGGAAGTTGTCATTTAGGGATTTAAAGGCGTGTATCTAACCATTGCACAACGTCTATCCAAAAGCCACAGAGGGGTGTCGAACGCGCCCCCACAGTGATCCGTTTTGCCTCAAACAAATACTGATTCTCTATGTGGAGTACACAAAATGACTGATTTATTCGACAATCCAATGGGATTGGATGGCTTCGAGTTCGTGGAATTTGCAAGCCCAGAAAGCAACGTGATTGAACCCGTCTTTGAAATGATGGGCTTTACCAAAGTCGCTACCCACCGATCCAAGAATGTGGACCTGTACCGTCAAGGCGGGATCAACTTTATCCTGAACAAAGAACCACACAGCCTCGCGGCCTATTTTGCCGAAGAACATGGCCCCGCCCCGTGCGGCCTCGCCTTTCGGGTGAAAGATTCCCACAAAGCCTATAATCGCGCGCTCGAACTTGGCGCCCAGCCCCTCGATATCCCCGCAGGGCCGATGGAACTCAAACTGCCCGCCATTAAAGGCATCGGCGGGGCACCTGTTTACCTGATCGATCGCTACGAAGACGGCAGCTCCATCTACGATATTGATTTTGAATTTATCGACGGTGTGGACAGAAACCCCGAAGGATGTAGCTTCTATGTCATCGATCATTTAACGCACAACGTCTATCGCGGTCGCATGGATTTTTGGGCGAACTATTATGAGAAGCTGTTTAACTTTAAAGAAATTCGCTACTTCGACATCAAAGGTGAATATACCGGCCTCAAGTCCAAGGCCATGACCGCCCCGGACGGTAAAATCCGCATCCCGCTGAATGAAGAAGCCGCTGGCGGCAGTGGTCAGATTGAAGAATATCTCATGGCTTTTAACGGGGAAGGCATCCAGCATATCGCCCTGTTGTGTGACGATTTGATCGCCTGCTGGGATAAATTAAAAGCACGCGGCGTGCCCTTTATGACTGCGCCACCCGAAACCTATTACGACATGTTGGAAGAACGCTTACCCGGTCACGGGGAACCTGTGGAAGAACTCAAAACACGCGGCATCCTGTTGGATGGCTCCACCCAAGAAGGTGACCCGAGATTACTTTTACAAATTTTCTCCAACACCCTGATGGGGCCGGTCTTCTTTGAATTTATTCAACGCAAAAAAGATGAAGGCTTTGGCGAAGGCAACTTTAAAGCCCTGTTTGAATCGATTGAGCGCGACCAAGTGGAACGCGGCGTGGTTGGCAAAGACTAACGCGCCCCCGTAAAAACGAAAAAAGCCCCGCAGTCACCTGCGGGGCTTTTCTATTCAACGGACAAACCGAATCTTAGTAACGGTATGCATCCGGCTTGAACGGACCGTTCACCGGCACGCCGATGTAATCAGCTTGTGCTTGTGACAGTTTCGTCAGTTTAACGCCCAGCTTTTCAAGGTGCAGGGCAGCAACTTTCTCGTCCAAGTGCTTCGGCAAGACATAAACGTCTTTTTTGTATTTGCCATCAGCATTGTTCTTGTACAGTTCGATCTGCGCCAAAACCTGGTTGGTGAAAGAGGCAGACATCACGAAAGATGGGTGACCTGTTGCACAACCCAAGTTAACCAGACGACCTTCAGCCAACATGATGATCTTGTGACCATCCGGGAATTCGATTTGGTCAACCTGCGGCTTGATGTTGGTCCATTTGAAGTTTTTCAGGGCAGCGATCTGGATTTCGTTATCGAAGTGACCGATGTTACAAACAATCGCGCCGTCCTTCATGCCTTCCATATGTTCTTTACGGATGATATCGAAGTTACCTGTTGTGGTGACATAGATGTCGCCTTCCGGCAGGGCATCTTCAACCGTCACAACTTCAAAACCTTCCATCGCCGCTTGCAGGGCACAGATCGGATCGATCTCTGTCACCAGTACACGACAACCGCAAGAACGCAGAGATTCAGCAGACCCTTTACCCACGTCACCGTAGCCACATACAACAGCAACTTTACCTGCCATCATCACGTCCGTTGCACGACGGATGCCGTCAACCAGAGACTCACGACAACCGTATTTGTTGTCGAATTTGGATTTGGTGACAGAATCGTTCACGTTGATCGCCGGGAACAACAGAGTTTCTTTACGCGCCATTTCGATCAGACGGTGAACGCCTGTTGTTGTTTCTTCTGTCACGCCCATGATGTCAGCAGCCGCTTTTGTGTACCACTGCGGGTCAATCGCGATGTGTTTTTTGATCGCTGCAAACAGAACTTCTTCTTCTTCAGAGCTTGGGTTGTCCAAAACGGACAGGTCTTTTTCTGCATCTTGGCCAAGGTGCAGCAACAAAGTCGCATCGCCACCGTCATCCAAGATCATGTTCGGTGCAGACCCATCGTGCCATGCGAACAGGCGGTGTGTGAAGTCCCAGTATTCTTCCAGTGTTTCGCCTTTGTGTGCGAAAACAGGGATACCAGCCGCCGCGATTGCAGCCGCTGCATGATCCTGTGTCGAGAAGATGTTACAAGACACCCAACGCACTTCTGCACCCAGCGCGATCAATGTTTCGATCAGAACAGCTGTCTGAATGGTCATGTGCAGGGAACCTGCGATTTTTGCGCCTTTCAGCGGCTGGGAAGCACCAAACTCTTCGCGCAGCGCCATCAGGCCCGGCATTTCAGCTTCTGCGAGGTTCAGTTCCTTACGGCCCCACTCAGCGAGACTGATGTCGGCAACCTGATAGTCTGTAAATTCACCCATAATGAGTTTCTCCACTTTTTTTGCTGCGTCTGACAGCATGTTCAAAATTCAAGCCTACCGACAGATTTGCCAGCATGCCTCTCATAACGTTGATCGCAATATAAAGAAATCTTTATATGTTTATCAAGTAGTATTTTCTCATACGTTGCATTTTCTTATCCAGATCACTTAAGAAATTGGTAATACCAATTTGATATCCTTCTAAGAGCCAAGGAGGATAAGGCCATGACACAGCACCACAGACGCACCTATCGCAACGTCAACTATCAAGCCGAGTTTGCCCAGCGCCTCGTCAACGCCATCGGGTACGAGGATGCCATCCGCGAATGCTATGAAAACCAATGGCTCGGCACCTTGATCTACATTCAACAGCTGCGACGTGACACCCCGACCTGACCAGACTTATACAAATAAGGGATGAAGGTTAGTTTTCAATCTGTTTCAACAGCGCATCCAGCGTGCGGGTCAAACGATCGAGATCATGCTCTTCACTGAGGCGGTGATCGCCGTTTTTAATAAAGGTGATTTCCACATCGTCGGAAGTCAGCATCTGCTCGAGACGCAGCGCCGTCTGCCACGGCACATCGTCGTCTTTTTTACCATGCAACAAACGCACGGGGACATCGAGAGGGATCGGTTTTCGCAAGACAAGATTTTCCCGCCCGTTCTCCAACAAAACTTTAGAAATGACATAAGGCTCATCCCCATAATCACATGGGATTTCCACATAGCCCTGTTCCTGCACCAATTTATGCTGGTCCGCTGTCAAATCTTCCATCATCAAGTCTTCGGTAAAATCCGGTGCTGCCGCGATCCCGATCAAACCTGCGATGCGATCGGGGCGTTTTAGGGCAGACAAGATCATGTTCCAGCCGCCCATACTCGACCCGATCAGGATTTGCGGCCCCTTGGCAACCTGATCCAGCATATCCACCGTATCATTCGACCAGCGTTCAATCGTCCCATCTTTGAACGCGCCATCGGACAAACCATGGCCCTGACAGTCAAAGCGCAAAAAAGCATTGCCGCGTTTTTTACAAAACTCTTCGACGGCCAGTGCTTTTCCCCCATCCATATCGGACATGAGCCCATGCAGGAAGATCACGCCGGGCGTGCGACCTTCTGTATAATGGTAGGCGATTTTATCCCCGTTTTGCTGCGTCAAAAAAGAGGGGGCGTTTTTTCCAGTAGGAATTTCTGTTGTCATCAGTTAAAACCATAAAATAACTAATTATAAAATAAGATTTGAACGCATGAGTGATACCATCAATTCTAGGACACAGCAAACCCCAGATCCCGTTAGTCGCCGCGCAACCGTCTTGCAGGTCTTGCCTGCGATGGTCACGGGTGGTGTGGAACGTGGCACCATCGAAATGGCGGAAGCCATTGTCAACGCAGGCGGTCGTGCGCTTGTGGCCTCTTCTGGTGGCCCCATGGTCCATGAACTGACCCGCGTCGGGGCAGAACATATCACCCTGCCGGTTGAGTCTAAAAATTTTTTTGTGATGCGCAAAAACGCAACGCGTCTGGCTGAGCTTATCCGCAAGGAAAGTATAGACCTTGTCCATGCACGCTCGCGTGCCCCGGCATGGAGTGCCTATTGGGCATCCAAACGCACCAATACACCGTTCATCACAACCTTCCACGGCACTTACAGCCACGGCAACCCGTTTAAACGCTGGTACAATTCCGTGATGACCAAAGGTGACCGCGTGATCGCCATCTCCAGCTTTATTGCCGGACATATGCGTAAAATTTATGGCGTGCGCCGTGAGCTCATTCGCTTGATCCATCGGGGCGTGGACATGTTCCGCTTCGATCCGGAAAAAGTGACCGCAGAACGTCTGGTGAAGCTCTCAACACAATGGAATATCCCCGACGGCGTGCCCGTCATCGCCTTGCCCGGTCGCTTGACCCGCTGGAAAGGTCAATTGGTCTTTATTGACGCCATTGCCAAACTGGGGCGCAAAGATATCTGCTGCCTGCTGATCGGGTCGGATCAGGGCCGTGTGGAGTATCGCAAACTGCTGGAACGCAAGATCCGTGAAAACGGTCTTGAAGGCGTGATCACCATTGTTGATGAATGTACCGACATGCCAACCGCCTACATGCTGACCGATCTTGTCGTTTCCGCCTCCACCGATCCAGAAGCTTTTGGTCGCGTGGTCTGTGAAGCCCAAGCCATGGGCCGCCCTGTCGTCGCCACCAACCATGGCGGTGCGCGCGAAACTGTCATCGAAGACGAAACCGGGTGGCTCTGCATCCCCGGTGATGCGGACTCCATGGCACAAGCCATTGCCAAGGGCTTGGCCCTCAGTGGTGAAAAGCGCGAAAAAATGGCGGCACGCGCCAAAGAGCATATCCGCAAGGATTTCTCCAAAGAAGCCATGTGCGCAAAAACCCTCGAAGTCTATAATGAAGTCCTAACACTCGGGTCATAATGTCCAATTCTCAAGACAAGCAAGAACGTATTCTTGTCATCAAGCTCAGTGCGCTTGGCGATTTTGTGCAAGCTTTGGGTCCGATGAAAGCCATTCGGGATCATCACCCCACTGCCCACATCACGTTGCTGACAACGAAACCTTATGCCCCCCTTGGGAAAGCCTGCGGCTATTTTGACGCCGTCTGGCAGGATATCCGCCCGAAAGCGTGGCAAGTGCGCCGGACCCTGAAACTGCGCCAACAGCTCAAAAGCGGCAACTTTGATCGCGTTTACGATCTGCAAACCTCTGATCGCTCGTCCGGCTATTTCAAGCTCATGGGCAGCAATGTCAAATGGTCGGGCATTGCGCGTGGCTGCTCACACCCCCATGCCAACCTGAAACGCGATTTTATGCACACCATTGATCGTCAAGCTGAACAGCTGGAAATGGCGGGCATCTTCAAGACACCCCTGCCCGACTTAAGCTGGGCCGATGCCGACCTATCGCGCTTTGATCTCGACACTCATTTTGCCTTATTGGTCCCCGGTGGCGCACCGCACCGCCCGGATAAACGCTGGCCTGCGCAAAAATATGCCGAACTCGCCCACGCCCTGCTGGAACGCAATATCCAGCCTGTCATGCTTGGCACCGCCAAAGAAGGTGAAGTGCTGGACGAGATTTTGGATCGCTGTCCCGACGTTTATGACCTGTCCAGCCAGACAGACTTTTTAGAGATTGCTGCCCTTGCCAAAAAAGCCCATGTGGCCATTGGCAATGACACCGGCCCCATGCACATCATTTCACTGGCCGGATGTCGCAGCGTGGTGTTGTATTCCAAAGCCTCTGACCCAGAATTATGTGGACAAAGAGGGCCGAATGTAACGATAGTACGCAAAGACAGTCTAAATGATTTAGACGTCGAGAGCGTCATTCAAGCAATCGAGTAAGCCCATGCTAACTTTTATGGACTGGTTATTCTTCGTCCCTGCATCAATCTTGCTATCCCTGACCTTCGGCCCCAACAACTTTATGAGCGTGGTCTACGGGATGCGTTTTGGCCCCATGGTCGCTGCAAAAGCAAGTATCGGTCGTGTCATGGTCTTTACCGTCATGATCATCGTGACTGCAGGCGGCTTGGGTATTTTGCTGGCAACCTCGGCAACGGCTTTTCAGATCATTAAATGGTGCGGTGTTGCCTACCTCGCCTATCTTGGTATTAAACTCTTTTTCAACAAAGGCGATGACTCGCTATTGTCCAATGCAGGTGAAAAGCCCGCCTATACCGGACTGCGCCCCTTAGTGAAAAAAGAACTGGTCTTGGCAGCCGCCAACCCGAAAGCCATCTTGATCATGACAGCAGTTCTGCCGCAGTTTATCTCCACCGAAGGGGATTATCTGCAACAGTTCACCATTATCGGTGTGACGTTCCTCTGCACAGAAATATTATCCGCGTGGATTTATGGGACGGCAGGCCACTTTGTCGGCACACGCAATTTTGGCGCGGCGCTGCAACAAAAAATCAATCATGCGACAGGGGCAATGTTCCTGATTTTCGCCACTCTACTGGCCCTAACCGAGCAGGAGCAATAAGACCTTCCCATGCTTTGGAATGTACCTAATATCCTGACCGTCTCGCGGATTCTCATCATTCCTGTCCTTGTTGGACTTTATATGGTCGGCGAACCAGCGGGCAACTGGATGGCCTTTTCGCTGTACGTCTATGCCTGTATTACCGACTTCTTTGACGGCTGGCTCGCACGGCGCATGAACCTGCAGTCCGCCCTTGGCAAATTCATGGACCCGATTGCGGACAAGTTGTTGATCTCGACCCTGATTGTCATGCTGATCGGCTTTGGTCCTATTGAAGGTGTCCACGTGTTGGCAGCCGGGATCATTCTGGTCCGTGAACTGCTTGTCTCCGGTTTGCGCGAATTTTTGGCCGAAACCAAAATCAGCGTACCTGTGACCCTGCTTGCCAAATGGAAAACCACCATTCAGATGCTGGCCTTGGGCTTTTTGATCGTCGGCAACGCTGGCCCGTATCTTTGGGTCGCGGAAACCATCACGGTTGGCTATGTCGGCCTGTGGCTTGCGGCGCTTTTGACCCTGTTGACGGGCTATGACTATTTACGCACTGGACTAAAACATATGGTGGATTAAACTATCCATCATGAGAAATATTTTTGGTATTGTCGGTAAAAGCGGCAGCGGTAAAACAACCCTTCTGGAACAGCTCATTCCAGCGCTTCGCGCGCATGGTCTGAGCATTTCTACCATCAAGCACACCCACCATCAGTTTGATGTGGATAAACCGGGCAAAGATTCCTATCGCCAGCGCGAAGCCGGTGCCGAAGAAGTCATGTTGGCGTCTTCCCACCGCTGGGCGTTGTTACATGAACTGCGCGATTCAAAAGAGCCTGAGATCGAAGACCTGCTCCGGCATATGACGCCTGTGGACCTGATCCTTGTAGAAGGGTTTAAGTTCCATAACCACCCTAAGATCGAGATCCATCGCCCATCATACGGACGCGCGCCGCTTTGGCCCGATGATGACACCATCCTGGCGGTTGCCAGTGACGAGAAAATCGATTGTGCACCCAAGCACTTGATCGACCTCAATGACATTGACGCCATTGCGCGCTTTATATTGTCTCACCTGAAACTGGAGACAAAATCATGACAGGTGTGTTTGACAGTTGCTTTGCCACGCCGGGTAAAATGATCCCGTTGGAGGAAGCCCGCGCCAAAATCCGCGACACCATCACCCCACGGGTCGGCACCACAACTCTGCCTTTGCGCCACTGCTGCGGCAAAATATTAGGCGAAGGTGTCATCGCGCGCCAAGATGTCCCGCCGCACAATAATTCTGCCATGGATGGCTATGCGATCTTTTTCGATGACCTCGCAACGGATGGTGAAACCCGCTTACCCGTCACCGCCCGCATCGCCGCAGGTCATCCGCTAGAACGCGCAGCCCAACGTGGGGAAGCCTTGCGTATTTTTACAGGCGCCCCCATCCCAGACGGCATTGACACTATTGTGATGCAGGAAAATGCAGTGGAAGCAGATGGTTTCGTCACCTTTCCCCAAGGCGCAGCCCACAAGAAGGGGGCCAACTTTCGTCATAAGGGAGAAGATATCAAAGACGGCGATGTGATCTTGAAAAAAGGTCATAAATTACGCGCTGCTGATATCGGGATTTGCGCCTCCGTTGGCTTGACAGATCTGTGTATCTATCGCCCTCTGAAAGTTGCCGTCTTTTCAACGGGTGATGAAATCCGCGATGCAGGCCAGCCTCTCCCCATCGGCTGCGTCTATGACATCAACCGCTACACCGTCCTTTCCATGCTGGAAAATCTCGGCTGTGAGGTCACGGACCTTGGCATCCTGCCCGATAACCTTGCGACCATCACAACGGCCTTGGATCAGGCAGCAGACAGCCATGATATGCTCTTTACCTCCGGCGGCGTCTCCTTGGGGGAAGAAGATCATGTTAAATCAGCGGTCAACGCGTTAGGGAAAGTGAACTTCTGGCGCATTGCCATCAAGCCCGGTCGCCCGATTGCGTTGGGGGAGATCAAGAACAAGCCCTTTATCGGCCTGCCCGGCAATCCCGTGGCAACCCTTGTGACCTTTATGACCATCGCGCGTCCCATGCTGCTGGGGTTTTCTGGTCGGACAGACATCTCGACACGATCCTATCAAGTGCCCGCGGCTTTTGAAATGTCCCACAAGGGCGGGCGCTATGAGTGGCAGCGCGCTTATCTGAAAGACACCGATCAAGGGCCAGTGGTCGACCTGTTCCATACCACGGGATCCGGCATTCTCACCTCCATGGTTAAAACCGACGGGCTGGTGGAAATATCGGATAGCCCGCGTGAGATTAAACCCGGTGATCTGGTCACGTTCATCCCTTACAGCGAGGTTAGCCAATAATGAAGATTTTGTATTTCGCGTGGTTACGCACCACAATCGGCTGCGCAGAAGAAGAGATTACCCTGCCGGACGACGTCGTAACCGTTGCCGATGTCCTTGATCTGCTACGCGAAAAAGGCGGTGCCTACGCTGCTGCGTTGGGGGAAGATAAAGTCATCCGCATCGCCGTTAATCAAGATTACGCCAACATGGATGACCCTGTAAAACAGGGCGATGAATTTGCCATCTTCCCGCCCGTGACCGGAGGATAAGACATGATCCGCGTGCAAGCAGAAAACTTTGATGTGGGGGCTGAGATCAATGCCCTATCCAACGGGAACACGGCCATTGGCGGCATCTGTTCCTTTGTCGGACTTGTGCGTGATTTTCAACATACCAAGGACGATGCAACCCGCGTCAGTGCCATGACCCTTGAACATTATCCGGGCATGACAGAAAAAAAGCTGCAAGAGATTGAAGAGATCGCGCGCAACCGCTGGCCTTTGGAAGATGTGCTGATCATCCACCGCTATGGACGCATGGAGCCGGGGGAAAATATTGTGCTGGTTGTCACGGCTTCCGCGCATCGCAAAGCCGCCTTTGAAGCGTGCGAATTTTTGATGGATTACCTTAAAACCAAAGCCCCTTTCTGGAAACTAGAAGAGGATGAGAAAGGCGAAGGGAGTTGGGTTGACGCCCGCGAGGCGGATGATGCCGCCGCCCAGAAGTGGGATCCGTCAGCCGGGTCTTAATTCTCGTTATAATTCGTTGTCACTTTATAGAAGAACCGTTTAATCCGCTGCCATTCTTCATGGGACACCCATTCCTTATAGTAATAAAGCCAGGAATAAATGTCCTCTTCCTTCTTTACGATACTATTGACGGCCTCTATCACCCGCTTGCCCTTCGGCGTTTTAGAACAGGCAAAATACGCGTAGGAGAACGGCTCCATCTCCGCCAACTGCAACGACCGATGGCTCGGCGCCAAATCATCCAAACGCAAGTAATAGCCATATTCAAAAGGGTAGAGGATCATCATATTCGCCTCTTCGCGCTTCAGCAAATTAAAGGCCTCGTAGCTATTTTCACTGGCAAGTTCTGGATGCTTGTCACGATAGATCTTCAGCGCCTCTTGCTCCGTCGGGAAATAAACGCGCCCTTTTACGTAACTGTATTTGGCCCAAGGCTGTCCCAACAGATCGGAAAAGCGCACATCCCCGTTTTTGTTGGCGAAGCCACGGGTCTGCAAGAAAATGTCATTTGATACCAACAGCCGCCGCCCACTTGTGAAATAGACCGGTTGGGAAAAATAAAAAACTTTCTCTCTCTCCGGCGTCTTTAACATATCAGCACGGCAAAAAGCGGTTCCCGCCTTTGCGCTTTCCATACTCTGCGCATAGCCCTGGGTCACGTCCTGATGGGAATACTCCATCAAGTTCCGTTGAAAAAAGCTACGGGTTTTATCCGCAAAGCCTTCATTCTCAAATGGCCCAGACATAATATTGACCGGTGGAAAATGGCTGACATGCCACGTCACTACGTCTTTAGCTTGTGCCGCCACAGCTGCACAAAAACAAACGATCAAAATCCCCAGACGTAAAACCATAAATTTATTCTACCTATCAATTCACACCTATATTTAATCATTCTGTCATATGTTTCAACCTTGTAATTTTATCAATAAATACAATATATTAGTTAAAATCATTCAAAGAGGTAAAAATGGTAGACTCTCCTTATCCCCCGGTTCAGGCCTATCTCAACTCCCACTTCATCGAAGAAAGAGAAGGCCGCCCGTTGCGCATCCTGTCCGAATATCTGGAACCCGATGCCCGTTTCGAAAAACACAACGTAGAAGATACAATCGTTTTTCTGGGGTCCGCACGCCTGCTCCCCAAGGACGTCGCCGAGGCGAAATTGCAGGAAGCCCGAAAAGACAATGGTGATGTACGCCGCGCCGAAATCGACCTTGAAATGTCGCGCTATTACGAAGATGCCCGTTGCCTTGCGCGTCGCCTGACAGAATGGTCTAAAAACCTTGAAGGTCATGAAAAACGCTTTGTCATGTGTACGGGCGGCGGTCCCGGTATTATGGAAGCAGGTAACAGAGGTGCCTCAGAAGCCAAGGGGCTGAACATGGGGTTCAACATCACCCTTCCCTTTGAGCAAAGCCAGAACCCCTACATCACTCGTCAGCTTTCCTTTGAATTTCGTTACTTCTTCATGCGGAAGTTCTGGTTCATGTATCTGGCAAAAGCGATTGTGACCTTTCCCGGCGGGTTTGGCACTATGGACGAATTTTTTGAAAGCCTGACTCTGATCCAGACGGGCAAGGTCAGCAAAAAACTGCCGATGGTTCTTTTTGGCAAAGACTTCTGGAACGAGGTGATGAACTTGGACGCCATGGTCAAATACGGCACCATCAGTCCAGAAGACCTCGATCTCTTCATATTTACCGATAGTGTGGATGAAGCTTACACCTACATCACCACCGAACTTGAAAAACACGCCCTGACAGAAATGGCCCGAAGCCAAGCCACCGCCCCTTAACCTAGTGTTGGGACGGGATGTGCTTGGTAATCACACTTAACAAATTGCGAACGTCTATGGGTTTTGACACATAATCAGAAAAGCCGGCTTCGAGACTTTTTTGTATAGATAAATCCATAGCGTGCGCACTAATGGCGATCACCGGCACGTCTTTCGTCTTCGGATTATCCTTTAACTGCTTAAGGGCATCAAAACCGTTCATGCCCGGCAAGTTGATATCCATTAACAGCAAATCGGGCTTCATCTGATCAATCATCAACATCCCCTGCTCCGCACTGGAGGCGACTTTCAGCTCTATCCCCTCAACCTCCTCCAAAATCCCCTGCATGAGGAAGACATTTTGAGAGTTATCTTCCACATATAAGATTTGGCGGTTGCGTTCGCTCCTAGATGTCTTTGCGGGTTGCCCGCCTGCCACACAGACAGCCGCCTGCGCCAATCCATCCAGATTATCCACGGGTAAATCAATCCAGAAACTACTGCCCGTACCCTGCACGCTGGTAAAACCAACCTGCCCACCCAAGGCCTCTGCAATCCGTTTGGTCAAAGCAAGGCCGATCCCGCTGCCTTCCACAGAACTGCGCTCTGCCCCCAAGCGGTTGAAGGGGACAAAGACATTCTGTTGCTTATCGATTTCAATCCCTTGTCCGGTATCGCTGATTTTAAACCGCAAATAACCGTCTTGTTCCCCCCGTTCCAACTCAAGGTGAACCTCCCCGCCTTCGCGGTTATATTTCACGGCGTTCGACAACAGGTTTAACAGCATCTGTTTTAAACGGATCGGATCGGTCTGAATCATCAAATCAGTTTCCTGACCCGGCGCAAAGACCTGAATGTTGGACTTCTCGGCGTTCGTCTCGATCAGGGACACGCAATCATCCAGCACATCCTGCACCATAACGTTCACGACATTAAAATGGATTTTTCCGGTTTCCACCTTCTCCAAATCCAATAAGCCGTCGATCAAGTTCAACAAATACTGCCCACCTTCTGCAATTTGGGCAACATGCTTGCTTTGACGGTCATCCAGTGGATTGCGTTGGCTCATCAATAACAACTGGGCAAAGCCTAAAATGCTATTGAGGGGGGTGCGCAGTTCATGCGACATGTTGGACAGAAATTCCGATTTTGCCGCACTGGCCTCGCGTGCCATTTCTGCCAGATGGCGTGCGTCCGCTTCCAATTTAAGCAAGTGCGTACGTTTCAATTCGACTTCTACGCACTTGCCCAAATCAAATAATGTCTGCATTTCCACATCCGACAACACCCGGGGTTCTCGATGGATCAAACATAAAGTCCCGACCACTTCCCCACCCGGTGCTTTGACGGGATATCCGGCATAAGAGCGCACATAGGGGGCACCGGTGACAAACGGATTATCCGCAAAACGCTCATCTTTATGGGCATCAGGGATGATAAAAAGATCAGTGGACTGAATAGCATGCCCACAAAAAGAAACATCCCTTGGTGTTTGCGCAACATCCAACCCTTGTGAGGATTTAAACCACTGGCGATTGACGTCAATCAGACTGACCAGAACAATATCCACCTTAAAATATTGTTGTGCAATCCGGGTGATCCGATCAAACCGGTCTTCTTTCGGGGTATCTAAGACATTCAATTCACATAAAGCTGCTAAACGCGCTTTTTCATTTTTTGTTTTTTGTGCCGCCAACATTTTTTATCATTTCAACTTTCAGTCACTGATAAAATCACTCTAAAGAATACAACAGGCGACGCAAGAATAACCTAAAATTTTATTCCAGTTCTGCATCATCCAACACCCCTTGCAGGGCATCATGATCTTTAATCGTGACTTTTCCGCGCGCCAATTCAATCCAGCCGTTATTTCGCCAGACCTGCAGCTGCTTATTCACGCTTTCGCGCGATGTGCCCATCATACGGGCAAGTTCCTGTTGTGGCAGGTTTAATCCGATCAAGACACCACCGCCCGGCTGATCTTCCCCATACAGATCCGCCAGATTAAGCAGACGTTTTGCCAATCGCCCGTCCAATGGCAAAAAGGCGGCATCCTCGACCATTTCACTGGTGAGGCGCACGCGATGACACAACAATTGCATCACCTGAATACACAACTTAGGATGCTTTTCCAGAAATGGGATAAAGTCCCGCCGCTGAATCACCAGCAGTTCTGTTTTTGACATGGCAATTGCGTCAGCCGTGCGGTCCAAACCGTCCAGCATGGCAATTTCCCCAAAAAACTGGCCTTCCTCGATGATATTGAGCGTCACTTCCTTCCCGTTCGGGGAGGTGGTGACAATCTTGATATTTCCTTGCTGCACCCCAAAAAAACTATCCCCCGGATCGCCTTTGACAAACAGGGTTTCATTTTTATCAAGCTTGCGCGTGACGATCATGGACAACAGCTTATCCAGCATGTCATCGTCCAGACTCCCTAACAAATCACTGTTTGCCAGCAATGCTTTTTTGTCGTGAAACACCATGTTAATCGCCTTCTTTAAATCTTTTTAATAAAAATATCATCTTTGTGAACCAGCTCACAGATAATCCAGAACCGCCATGTAAATATAATAGCAACTTCTCTATTGCCCTTAAGAGAAGCCTCCCATTCCGTCGGTTCGACCCCTAGACATCGACGGAATTTGACCCTATAGAGAGGATGGTCCCCCCGAGCCATCCTCTCTTTTAGTTTGTGCGATCAATGAAGCAAAAAATTGCAATTATAGGCGGCGGTCCTGCCGGGTTAATGGCAGCGCATCATCTTGTCGGCAAAGGTTTCGATCTTCATCTTTTCGAATCCATGCCGTCACTGGGTCGCAAATTTCTTATGGCTGGCAAAAGCGGTATGAATTTGACCCACAATGAGCCGCTGGAACATTTCCTGAGCAGATATCACGATGACAATAACGAAATCACCAAAGCCGTCAATGGTTTTACGCCAGCAGATATCCGTAATTGGGCAACCGCTTTAGGCGTTGAAACCTTCGTCGGCAGCTCTGGTCGCATTTTCCCCACCGATTTTAAAGCCGCACCGCTGCTAAGAAGCTGGTTGCGCCACCTAAAAGCCCATGGGCTCACCACCCATGTCCGTCACCGCTGGACCGGATGGGATGGCGAGGCCTTAAGTTTTGACACCCAAAATGGCCCACGCAGCGATAGTTTTGATGCGGTCCTTTTTGCGATGGGCGCCATCAGTTGGCCGAAACTGGGATCTGATGGCGCGTGGCGGGCACCGTTTGCGACCAAAGACATTCAGATCACGCCGTTTAAGCCGTCAAACTGTGGCTTCCTGAGAGACTGGAGCCCGCATTTTCTCGAGAAGTTTGCAGGCAGCCCCATCAAATCCGTGTCCTTACGGGTGGGGGAAAACCAGACAAAAGGCGACTTTGTCATCACCCAGTCTGGTGTTGAAGGCTCCGCTATCTATACCCATAGCCGCGCCTTACGGCTTGAGCTGGAAGCACACAACACCGCGACCCTTTATGTTGATCTCAGCCCTGATCGGAGCGCAGAGCAGTTACACCAAGCCTTAACACGCCCGAAAGGGTCAAAGTCGCTTTCAACCCATCTCAAGCGCGCCACCAACTTGCCGCCTGTCAAAATCGCGCTTTTACGAGAAGTACTGGATAAAGACAGTTTCACCGATCTATCCAAACTGGCCCGATCCATCAAAGACCTGCCCCTCCCATTAAACGGAATGCGCCCCATTGACGAAGCCATCAGCTGCGCCGGTGGGGTGGACTTTGACGGTCTGGATGAAGGACTGATGTTAAAAGATCACCCCGGCCTTTTCCTTGCTGGGGAGATGCTCAACTGGGACGCCCCGACCGGCGGCTACCTGCTAACCGCCTGTTTTGCCACGGGGAAACGCGCTGCCCTTGGCATGGAAGACTGGCTAAGACGCAAGGGGTAAGGTGCGCATCATCCGGCGCATCGCATCATCAATCAAGGACGGGATAATTTCCTCATCCGCGCTAAACATCGCGGCTTGGGCAACACCGCCAACCAGCGCCAGCGGCGAAGTTGGCACCCCGCCATCCGCGCGCCAAACCGTATGGGCAGCCTGCCAGACAGGTTCCTCATCCTGAATGCGCATCATCTGGACCATCACCCCTACCTGTTTTTTGGCAAATACCCCGACATAATCATCGCCTAAATCATATAAAACTGCACGGGCATAAAAACGGCAACGGGTATGGCTGGCATAGCGTGCCCGATCTGTCGCATCATTTAAATCATAGCCTTGCTGCTGGGCAATACGGGCGCGCACACGCGGGAAAATGACGCGATCTACTTTCTCCCCCAGATGACGCGCCAGCGCAACTGACAGCGCCTTGCCCATTACAGGCTGATCCGGGGCATCACTTTCAAACACACTGACGCAATCGGGGGGATCACGGTGATAAAGGCCGGAAAGTTTATAGTTTACGTCCCCCGCCTGCATCGGCTCGGTTGTCGCCCCCGCTTTTTTATAGGATGGGGCTGTCACGCAACCGGTCAGCAACAGGACAATCACACTCATGAACAAAGCCACTCTCATCACGCCCTCCCGCGACATCGTCTCGTTGGTGAGAGCGCAATTACCCCTTCGCGCGCCACCCCATCGACGAAAATATCACGCACCAGCACCTGACCATTTACCTGCACATAGCGCGCCTGAATGGACCTCGCCTGCATATACTGCGGTCCGACCATCGCCTGTAATCCCCCCAGCAAAGACGCATCCACCTTGCGCGGGAAGATGCGGACCAAGCCTGCCGCCCCCAAACCGCCATGATGACGTTTCACCACCTGTCTAATCCCTTGTTCTGAACGCGGCAGGCTCCCGCTTGCCTCGCGCAGAAAGCCACTGTAGCGATCCAGATTAATTTCCCAGCGCTGACCGCGTGCCTCGGATGTGCGATATAAATCCCCTTTGGCATCCATCACCGCATTCTCCATCCCAAAACAGGCCTTAAAGATTTGATGTAACGCCTCGCGCGCCCGTTCCTCTTTGGGCCATGCGATCTCGATCAACGGACCTTTGCCATGTTCCAACACCCGCAACAAGGCCCGCCCCCCTGCGGTTTGGGCCACCGTCACTTCCAATGCAGGGGGAACCTCAATCGGCTTTTCCTTGGTCGGCTGCGGTTTTACATTGGTCGGGGTCGGTTGAGGCGGCAGCGTTTTTTCCAGCTTCACAGGTTCAACCCTAGCCGCGACTTTGGGGGCAACAGACTGCGCCGCGGGCTGTTGTACAGGCGCCGCTTTCACCACCTCCGGCTCTGGGGTTGGTTGAGGTTGAGGAGCTGGGGCCACCACTTGAACAGCAGGTGGGGCGGGGAGAACAAAAGAAACCTGCTCTGGCGTTGGCACCGAGGGCGCGGCATCAGCGGGTTTTACCTGCACCTGCTCGGTAGCTTGATCCTCTTGCACCCTTTCTTCCACCTGTTCAGGGGTGACCCACAACCAGATGATCCAGCAGGCAAACAAGACGGCAACAGCACAAGACAGAGTATGTGAGGGCACAGGTTTCATCTGATATCCCCTATCGGGTCATTTTTTCCGCGAACATCCGTTCCATATCCGCGACCATTTCGCGCAACTGCTTGGAGCGTTCTTTGGCATCGACAAGCACGGTTTCTTGGCTCGGGACAGGGGCAACAGGCTCAGCGACCACCTCGTCTCGTTCTTGCACTTTGCCCGTTGCGCGAGACGGTGCGGCTTTGGGTTCCACCTTTACAACCTCAATCGCTTTGGGCAGTGGCGGTGGGGCTTGCACCTTCTCCACCACAGGCTCAACTTTTTGGACCTGAGGGTCAGGCGCCATCGGTTTCGGGGTGACCTTCGCAATGGGGCGCGGTGTGGGCGGCGGGGTTTCTTTTTCAACAGCCTGCAGGGGCGCAATCTCTTGTGTCGCCGGAAGGGTGGACAGGCGCGGTTCCGTTTGATCTTTCCCCACGATCAGATAAGCCAGCGCTAAAAACACCGCCACATTAAAGACAAGATATCTCATAACCGTCCTCCGATTTTACGCGCTTCAACAGAAATGGAAAGCAAGGCCCGCAACACCGCGGCTGTCGGCAAGCCCACCACGGTCGTTAAAAACGCCAGCGAAAAATGTTTGGTCAAATCCCCTATGATGGCTTGCACGGTATCCGGCGTCAGATCTTGTTCTGCCAACGTGCCGATGCCCAAGCTGATCCCCAACAAGGTGAAGGTGAGCGCCAGTGTCGAGACACCGTTTGCCCCATGCAATCCGACTTCTAACCAGAAATCCGTCTGCTGCGGGCGTTGGCCTAGGCGAACCCACGCAAAAAGACTGATAAAGACAAGGGCAGAAAACAGACCGATAAAAGATAGACCGAACACTTCTAGTGTCCATTCAGCAATCGCAGCAGGGGCAAGGGACGTTGCAAAAACGGCGGCTGCCAATGTAAGACAAAGGGCGCCCAACAAATAACTTAAGGCGCGTGACCCGCTGTCGGCCAGATGAAGGGCGTTTTTCATTTTATCGTCTCCCGACACGGGTGGACATCAGATCATCTGTGGAGACGCCAAATTGACGCAGCCAATGATCCACCATGGTATGCCCCTTTTCAGCCGAGGCATGACCCAAAAAGGTCACATCGTAATTTTGAAAGGCAATACGCACCGTCTTGGTATTTTCGCCGCGCAAGGATTTATCGCGCATGACAATGCGTTCTAGGTCGATCAAGCGACGGCGTTGGCTGTCCAGCTTGGCTTGACGTTCATCTACCGACAGGTCAGCATCTAAAAACGTGTTGATGGTCATGGAACGTTCACGTTCCAGATTTTCAAGGGTACCGGCATTGGCGGCAGTCGCAAGGGCCATCAGGGCCAGTCCACCCGCAATCAAATAAGTCGCTTTCATCGGTCTTACTCCTTCAAATTTCAATTGTTCAGAAAGAACGAAACATTTTTCGCTGGGGTCAGGGAGTTTTGCGCCACATCACTGTCAAGCAACTCTTCATCCAGTCCCTCTTCCGCCAAAGCCATGGCATCCAGTGCCACCAACTTTGCCATATAGCCAAGGATGGTTTCTTCCTGATCCAGTACGGCAAGTTCGGTCTGCACATCGGCAACCATGCGCCGGACATGTTCTTCGCGCGTTAAAATCACACCATTTTCCGAGACGGGCATTTCATTCATTTTATGACCGTCGATGCGGGCCACCAGTTGTTCAATCGCCGTTTTGTTCTGGGCGTACTGTTGGGAATATTTGCTTTCTTCCAGTTCCGGGGCTTCAAACAGGCGTTGATCCACTTTGGCAAGGGAGCTTTCAAACCGTTCAGCCGCGGCATCCTGCAAAGCCAGCAGTTCTTCCTTTTCCGGCGTCATCGCGCCTTCTTCGGCTGACAAGCGGTCAAGCATATCGTCAAACAAGCGGCGTTTGGTCAGCAGATGCTTGCGACGCAGCTCGTTGCGTTCCGACATCATGGCGAGGTAGTTGCGTTTTTCTGACAAAAACTGATGGCGTAAATCGCTGCGCACCTCCCCATCCGCTGTTTCAATCGCGTTTTGCAAATCACCTAGGGTATTGCCTTTCAGGGACAGGTTTTCCTCCTTCTCCTGAATGGCGGTGCCGAGTTCGGAGCGTGCAAAATCATGATCGATGGATTTTTGCAGATAGCTGGGCGGCAACTTCACCAACCGTTCAGAACTTTGCGGCGTCCATTTGGGCGCGCCTTGGGCCAATGACATGGTGCCCACAAGCACAATACCACCCACAAACACGCATGTTAAAAGACGGGCCAGTTTTTTGGGGTCAGCCGATTGGATCATAAGTGGAAAATCAGACATGGTATCCTCCTTGCGCTTTAGTTTCTGGCCCAATAGCGCACGCGACGCAGATCACTTTTCAGGTCTTTATTAACGTTGGCATCGCTATAGCGCCCGATGGATCCGGCACCGCGTTTGCCCAACAAAACTTCCATCGTCTGGATGAAGGAGGAGCCATCGGCGAAATACAGATCGCGTCCATCAAAATTGCTGGTGAATTTATCGAGGTTTTCCCGCGCACGTTCCACATCCCCGCCTTTAAAGTGGTTTTGAATGGTCAGGGCATAAGCGCGCATACGTTCATCGACTGCAATATCGGCAACATCTGGTCCCAGCTTAGCCTCACATTTTTCAATCATGCGGGCACTGGCGAGATATTTTGCCGGGTCGTGTTGAGACTGGGCTTCACGGTCCAGTTCAAGGGCATGGTCACGACAGTCGCGATAGTCCTTCATCGCAGAAATTTCGTTATAGCGGCTTTCACGAAAATCGATACCTTCGCCAAAAGACGGCGGTTGGGTGACGCAGGCGCTCAGCGTCAAGCCGACCAGCCCCATCCCGACACCGCTTAAAAGGCGTTTTTTCGTCTGCTTAGAAAAAGGAAACATGCTCCTCACTCCATCAAGTTAATCCTGTTAGACCAACTATGGAGAGGACAGAGGCTTTTTTTATCGGCTTTGGAGAAATATTTTTTTAAGGCTTGAGATCAAAGTGCAAAACATCAACCACACTGTCCTTGGGCGGACGGGCGGGATCAATGTCGATATTTTGCAAAGACGCATAACAGGCCACTTCCTCGCGTCCCTCTGGGGGGCCGAGCTTGATGGCGAAGGAAGAATTTTCACCCCCGCTTAAGATATGCAGGCGATTGGGCTCAAAACGCGTCACCTCTTTGACCTGATCGTTGGGATAGATGCGGAACGTCTTGCCATCGGCCTGCGCATAAAAACACTGCACCCAAGCCGCTTCGCTGACTTCCACCATCAAATTCAGGTAATCGCCGAAAAAGAAGATGGGGTTTTTCCCGCGATCAGAGGTCAGGTTAATCTCCAGCGGGGTTTGCACCTGCAGCACCTCTTCTTCCGCATGATCCTTAACCAGAAAAAGATAGAGCGCGACTAAAGCAGCAAGCGTCAGCACTGCCATGAGGATAAAGCTTTTAGAGGACCTTTCGCTCTCCTCTGCCACCGTTTCCGGCACATTGGCTACCAGCCCCAAGATCTCCAATAAATCATGCGTGGTGTTTAGGGGGCAAACCGTTATTCCTTCCGGCGGGCGGTGGTCTGCCAAGAATTGTGCATTTTCAAGGCCCGCGCCAAACAGGATCGGTGTGCCTTTCGCGATATAATCAGCCAGCACAAAGGCGGAGCTTTCCACCTTCTGCGCCATATGGTCCACATCTGCGACATTCAGGTCATAATCCACCGTGCCGGTCAGCCACACGATCAGATCAGCCGTTTCCAGATCTGACAAAACCGCTGTCTCCGATTTAAAAATCGCATGTGCAGCAAAAACGCCTAATTGCCAACTTTGCCCCGTGCCAATCGGCCCACTGACATCCAGCCGGAACGCGCCTTCCTCATACGGCCCAAATTCGCGCATGATCACGCCGGAGCCTGCGCGCACAAAATCATCGTAGTCCGCACTGATGGGCAACACATCGGATTGACGGCGCAAACACACCATGGACTGCGGTGCAGGCTCCGGTGTGATACGGTCCACCAATACAGGTCCACCCGTTGTGGCAATGAGAATGGCGATACGCTTCACCTGAGAATAATCTCCGTCTTCGGGTCAGCCAATAATCTGGCTTGTGAGCTGTCTTTATCAAGGAGGGTCTGAATAACACCGTTTCGCTGAGCTGGCAAATCAACGGATGCAAAAACCTCGTCCACGCCAAACAGATTAAGGCGGGTTGGGCTGTCACTGCGTTGATCCGCAAGTTCAATGATTAAATAAACCTGATCTTCTTGCGCGCGTGAAGCCTGCAAGCGCACGCGGCATCCCGTACAATGACGCATCGGATACTCTTCACTGCTGGCGGCGATCGCTTGGGGGATGTGGAACAGGGCTTGCCTGCGCAACAGGTTTTGATAGACCCTGCGCACCGCCAAATCGGACTGTAGCGCGTGGGCAACCACCTCATCCGTGCCGCCCTCCACATAACCATAAACCCGACTGAGTGCCAAACCCGCGCCCCCACGGGCCTGCATCAAGTCACGCTGTTGGTCAAGCGCGCCAAACTCGGTCTGTGCGGCGTCTTTTAAGTCCGGTGAGATGACAATTTCTGTCATGTCAGTACCTCTGCATAGAGATGTTTAAACTGCTGTTGAAAAGCCACCTTGTCCGCTTCAAACAAAGGGGGCAGGTTTTGGTTTTCCAGCTTTTTGATATAGTGATCCAACTGCGCCTCCATCTTAACCAGCGCATCTGCCGCTTGTTCAAAGATCATTTTTTGATCAATGGCATCCCCGTCAAAGCCTTTACGGTTCATTTTACCAAACGCCTTTTGGGCCTGATCGCGTGCCTCACTCTCACCTTCTGCGCACTCGCTATCCATCAGTAAAACATGCAAGCTTGCCCCTTGCAGGGCTTTGATATGATCCCGAATACGCAGACATTCCGCCAACCGTTGCGGATAGCTTGGCACATCTTCACAGTTCACACGGGTTTGGACGGAGGCAGCCCCCCGCCCCACCTGCAGGTCATTTGTGATACCTGCCTGCACTTGACCAAAAATTTCATGGCGCACAAAGGCGATGGGCAGACGCAAGGCATCCGGGCCATAAGCCATCAAGCTTTCAATCGGGCCACGTTCACTGGATTTTTTGAAAAACCGCACGGGGGCAAATTCATCCTGATCAAAGATGTCAAACGGGCTAACCCAGTCATCCTCCACGGACGCATCCACATCCTCGCCCGCCAGATCGACCTCGCCGTCTTCAACCGACAGGCCAAGGCGGGCGGCATGGTGGGCATTTTCATGGACGCGTGCTGCCTCAAACGCATGGGCGAAGTCGCAAAACAAATCAAACACGGTTCTGTATCCTCTGTAATCCTTGCCCGTGTTATGGAGGCACCAGAAGTCAAAAACCGACTGATCCGTTAAAATTATCTGCGCCCCGCCGCTTTGATCCTGCAAAAATTTATAGACCTGCACAAACTTACCATCGGCCTGTGCTGTGGACAGATTGGCAATCCGGTATTTGCGCATCAGCGATGACAAACCATTCGCGCAGGCCTTCAGGCTTTTGAGGGAAAGCCCGTCTGAGACTGCCTGATCAAATATATCAGTAATGACTACATAATGCGCAAATCCCTCCATAGAACAGAGGAACTCATAAAGCGCGATGAGAAAAGGCATCCGGCCAAACCGGATGAGAAACACCTGCCCGTCATAGCGCAACTGGACGCCATCCACCCCAATCCCCACCGTCGGATCGGTTTTACAGTCCGTAAAGAACGCACGCAGACGTCCCCGACTAGGTCGTTCAGGACTTAGAAAAAAGGTGGTTCGTTCCCCCTGCCCTTTGAGGGCGGCGACGGCAAAGACCAGATGGGCCAGCTCAAACAAGGCAAGGTCTTTATGCGCGCCTGTGGTTTGGGCACAGATAAATTTGGCTAAGGTCTCAAGGGTCGGGCGTTCAAGATATTTGGGTTCCCCCTCAGGCGTGATCGCTTCACGCATCGCCCCAAAATCGGCGAGCAGCTGATCTTTGCCGCCTGCGCGCAAAATGGATGAGTGTGCAGTCTCCACGTCTTTATCCTCCCCTTCATCAAAAAGGATATAGACAAGCATCTGTCTAATCAACGCAAATGACGTGGGTGCCCGCCACGATGACCAAACGGTCTTCCCCGTGGGGGTGGTGGGCGATGCCAGCGCCGAAAGTCCGGCGCGCGTTCCACAACGATGATCTCGGGGCGCGACCAATCTACGCCTTCCTCATTCTCCAGATAAACAACCTCTTCGATCAGGTTTGCACTGCCCTCGCCGGTGTCTCGTAGCGTCCATTCTTTAAGGTTAGGCGTCTCCTTTTCCTCTTCAATGGCATCCCACAGGCTGGCTTGTTCAAAATAGACCTGCTGCCATTTTTGCACCTTACGCACATAGCCCTGATTGAAGGTATGCGCCCGCTTATTCTTAAGCGTCCCGCCATTATAATGGGACAAGGCCAGTTCCCAGTTTTCATCATACTGCGCGTACAGCTTTTCCAGAAAACGGATGCCAAGCCGGATATTTTCTTCCGCCGTCCAAAGCTCGTCAGGATGAACGCCAAATTCCAGCTGGGCGGTTGCCGGCATGATCTGCATTACGCCGCGCGCGCCAGCAGAACTCAGCGCCTTTTCGTTAAAGTCCGATTCAACTTTTGCCACGGCCAACGCAAGTGACACCGGGACAGTAGACTGCTGCGCCTCGCTCATCACCATTTGTTTGATCTCAAATCGGCTTTTCGCCTGCGCCGTTGCCACAAAAGCCGCGGCTAAAAACAAACCTGTCAGCCAGAGTAAGGGAAAAACACGTTTCATCGTCCCATCTCCTGCAATCGGATGAGCCAGTTTTGATCCAGCATCACCACGGTTATATCCCCGACCGACAGCTCATTGCGTGCCGTCATCGTCTGTGACATGGAAAGATCTGGAGAAACAGCCAGGACCACTTTGTCACGACCCTGCAAGGTTGTTGGGGAAACTGCCTTTAAACTATGGTCGAGATATTGCCCGTTATAAAAAACGATCAATTCTTCTGATTTCACTTGGATCTGTTTGCCTGTTTCCTCTGTTGTCTGGCTGTCTTTCGGGGCGGTTTTGGCGATCTGGATCGGGTTTTCCTCAATCGCACTTTTGGTCGCTTGTGCCGAACTCACCATACCGCTGCCCATAGACACCATGGTCAGCACCATGATGGAGAAAAAGCCCATGGCAAGTGCCAATGCAATCTCCGCCATCGCGTTTGTTTGTGTCGTATCGCTCATGACCGGTCCCCTTAATCCAACGCCGCCATATCCTGATCAATCTTGACCAGCACGACCTGATTTTCCGTCTGAATGATCCGGGCTTGCAAATTTAATCCCGCCAGCACCTCTGCAAGTTCATCCTGCAAGTCGCCAGCATCTTTGCGCCGTTCCAGCCAATAAGCGGGCTTATCCGCACTAGATGTCAGCGTGCTTAAGTCCCGCGTCCCGGCTGAGGCCTGAAGGCGATCTTCCAGATAATACACCTCGCGCGGTTTAAAGCCTTTAAGCGTCAGGGTCACTTGCCCAGCGGGCTTGACGGATTTTGCATAACGGGGGCGGTAATCCACCAGCTTCTCAGCCAATTGATCCTTAAATTCCGGGAGAATTTCGCGCACATGGCGTCTAACAATCATCTCCTGACAGGAAGGCCCGCACCGTTTGCCAGACAAAACAGCGCGCGGACTTTTAACACGCACGGTCTCCACCACGTCCAATGTCTTGGCGTCAATGATCTTGGCAAGGACGATCAATTGATCATTCAGCTCCCCTTTTTTGGCGTGTTTTTTATGTTTTAGAGAAACAAGCACGATGGCATCCAGTTTTTCACGCTTACTCAGGCGCGCGATATCCATTGCGTCTGCAAAAGAAAGCGACCCTGCACCATCGCTCTGATCTTCAAATAAACGGACCTTTTCATGATGAAGAAAATTGCCCGTATGATCAAAAATCCGCCGAAAAGCCGGATCATGGCGACTCAGCATATCTTGCCCCTGATCGACTTCCATATAAAGGATCCGTGTTTTTGGCGCTGCCAGTGCCTGTGTGGACAGGCAGGCGACTGCCAGAAAAATTATCACTTTTTTAAGTAACATCGTTCAACCCTTTCGACCGTGTTCTTGCATTTGCCTGACACTATGGAGGGACGAGAGCCGCTTTTTTCTGCCCCCCTTTTTTGGGAAGTGCAAAAAAACATCCTCTAGGGTCTGCATAGCCTTTGAAAGTCGATAACTGAAAAAGGATGACTTCGATGAAACGCATGACAATCGCATTAAGTTTTACCGCTGCTTTGCTGATGGCAACTACAACGCCCAACAGCGCAAAAGCTGTCGATGATGGCACCATTGGAACAATTATCGGGGCCATTGGCGGGGGCGTGATCGGGTCCACCATTGGTAAAGGCAACGGGCGTATCGTTGCCACAGCCGCGGGCACCATGATCGGTGCTGTCCTTGGTCATGAGGTCGGGTCCAGCACCACGCGCTACGAAGATGATGACTATTATGAGCGCCCGCGCCGCCGTGTGGTGGAACGCGAACGCATCATTTACCGTGAAGCACGCCCGCGTGAAAAAATCATCATCGTTAAAGAACGCCCCCATAAAAAACGCAAATGGAAACAAGCTGGCGTTTACAAAGGCGACGTCATCGTCTGCAATAAAAAAGGTAAACGTTGCCAATGGGTAGACTAAACCTATATTTTAACTAAAGAAGACACACAGGTTTGGAGCCATCATGAAGGCTATTTCCCTTCTCCTCTCCGCATCACTGTTCTGGGCAGTCAGCACAAACCCTGCCCAGAGCCAGATGCCATCCAACGACGATGTTGCCATCATCATCGGCAACAAAATCTATGAGGATCAGGATATCCCTGACGTCAGCTTTGCCTTAAATGATGCCAAAGCGATGAAAAAACTCGCCCGGACCGTGCTCAACATCCGCGAAGAAAATATCATCTATCTGGAAAACGCCACCCAAGCCAAAATGCAATCCGCCTTTGGCCGCAGCGGCAACCATCGCGGCAAGGCGTTTCAATACGTAAAGCCTAATGTGTCCAACCTTTATGTTTTCTATTCCGGTCATGGCGTGCCGGGGCGTTATGATGACAAAAGCTATCTGCTACCCGTCGATGCGGACATTGAAACCGCCGACATCAATGGCTATCCCATCGACACGCTGTACAAAAACCTCTCTCAGGTCGAGGCCAAATCGGTCACCGTCTTTTTGGATGCCTGTTTTAGCGGACAAAGTCACGCTGGCACCTTGATCAAACGAGCCTCCGGCGCGCAGATTGTGCCCCCCACAGCAAACATTCCCACACAAGGCAACCTCAGTGTCCTGACCGCCGCGTCCAAAGATCAGCTTGCCAGTTGGGATGAAGAGAACCAGCACGGCCTGTTTACAGAATATCTGCTGCGCGCCCTTTATGGACAGGCCGATCAAGATGCCGACGGACAGGTCCAACTGGCAGAGGTCAACGCCTACCTGCAAGATGAGATGCGCTACAAAGCCCGCCGCACCTATAATCGCGATCAAGTGCCCGTCATGATCGGCGACGACACCCGCGTGCTGGTCAAAGCCACAGACGGCACCTACCCTACCCGCCCCGTCATTGAAAAAGAAGCCCCAGCCATTGAAACAGAGGCCTATCCCTTAACGCCGGTAGAAGAAAATATGTTTGCCGTTAAAAACGCAAATGTACGTGCGCGGCCCACTGTGCGTGCCCCAAGGGTCGATATGCTGGAAAAAGGCGAACCCATCCATGTTGCCGCCAAGGTGACAGATCGACCGTGGTATGCGGTGGAAAAAGGCAGCAAGATCATCGGCTATGTTTTCTCCGATTTATTGGGCGAAGAAAAAGAGATCGCCACGGAAGAAGAAAACCGCGCCATTCGCGAACTGAAAGCCCGTCTGGAAAAACTGGAAGAACGCACCCGCCTGTCGACCAGCCAGACGCTCCCTGCCCCGCCAGAACAGGTGCACACACCGGAACAAGACCTGGATGAGGCCATGGTGTTAAATGAGCGCGCGCCCCGAACAGACGATGATCCCTACGATACAATTGAAAGAACGCTCAAGTCCATGGGCGCGCTGCTTGCCCGCCAGAGCTTTATTGAACAAGCCCCTGATGCGGATGAACCGACCCGCTTTACCTACAACTGGATCAAAATCGATGCTAATCGCTGTCGTATTTCGGCATCTTTATCGTTAAGCCATCCCATGTCCCGGGACAAAACGATTGATATCGTTGACCGTCAAGTCGAAGCCCACTATTGGCAAAATCAGGAACGCGACAGGCTTGTCCTGCGCCGCCCGACAGCCGACAGCGACGGCGAAACCGGGATAACACTTTATCAATACGGGCCCTATGGTTTTCGCGACAAACAGGACCGTCGCCAGTTTATAGCCCTTGCCAAACAGCTCTATGATATCTGCCCGCAGCCACCGCGCCCGTACGAAACCACCAGCCAATATGGTAAACCACCGCCGCCCTCCAAGTTTTTTAACCAAAAAGAACGGTTTAAAGACAAACTCAAGGACAAGAAAAAACGTCACATCCCGCCACCGTTTAGAGATTAATTGTTTGCCGCTTATTGGGTAAAAATTGAAATTTCGCTCAAATGTGGTATATACTGGCGAAAGCGAAGTGAGGTTTGTTATGATTTCAGCATTAAACACTCTAGCGTCGGCCTTACCAGCCATAAGCGCTTATACAGCCAATACTGCGCATAATATTGTGAATGTTGAAACTGAAGGCTTTAAAAAGACTCAAGGCTCTTTTGTTTCAAATAACCTAGGCGGCAGTATCGCTTTTAAAGCTCAGGAAGTTAATGAAGGTGTGAACCTGTCAGAAGAAATCGTTAACTTAAAGCAGGCCGAAATCAATTATAAAGCAGTGGCTAAAGCCCTCGCCTCCATTGATGAAACAGAAAGACGTGTGCTAAATACCTTCGGGTAGGCCGTGACAGCACAGCCCCTTTTCACCTAAACTTATCGCTTAAATATATGCGCCGATATGACTGTTCATGGTGTAGGGTGCAAGTGCATCCATCAGCGCTTCACGGCGTACCGGTTTTGCCACATAGCCCTGCATCCCATAGCTGGAATATTTTTCAATACTGTCCTGCATGACATCCGCTGTCAGCGCAAGGATCGGCACGTTGGCTTTATTCTTGTCGTCCAGATTGCGGATTTTGGTCGTGGCTTCCAGACCGTTCAGGCGCGGCATGTGAATATCCATCAAAACCAGATCGAAATCCGATTCAATCATTGCATCCACACCTTCCTGCCCATCGTTTGCCAATGAGACAATATGTCCCATTTTTTCCAGCAGACCTTTGGCAACCGTGCGGTTGATCTTGTTATCTTCCACCACCAAAATGCTCAGCTCACGCCCGACCACAGCCCCTTGACGGCTTGGCGCGCAGATATGGGCAGGGACTTCCGCTTTTGGCAGACGCAGTTCAAAGTAGAAGTGCGTGCCGACACCGACCTCACTATCGACAAAGATGCGATCACCGCCCATGCTTTCCACCAAACCGGACGAAATCGCGAGGCCAAGCCCCGTCCCGCCGAAGCGCCGTGAAATAGAGGTATCGACCTGCGTAAAGGCGGTAAAGAGGTTTTCCAACTGTTCTTTCGGGATGCCGATGCCCGTGTCATGGACAGAAAAACGCAGCAAGGCATCATCGGTTGATTTTTCCAAAACGTCGACACAAATGGTCACTTCGCCCAGATCGGTAAACTTAACCGCATTGCCGGCAAGGTTGGTTAGAACCTGTGTAATCTTGGATCCGTCCCCCCAGAAATAGTCTTCCGGTTTCACTTCGATCTTCAAGATGGTCTTGATCCCTTTGCCGCGCGCTTGCGGGCGGATCAATTCTTCAACCGTTTTCACCGCGTTATAGAGACAGAAGGCGTGATGGTCGATCTCCAACGCGCCCGCTTCGATCTTGGAGAAATCAAGGATATCGTTGACCAAAGACAGCAACACATCGCCAGAACTACGCAAGCTGTGCAGGTAGTTGCGCTGACGATCATCCAGTCCGGTATCTTCCATCAACTGAGCCATACCGGTGATCCCGTTCAGCGGTGTTCGCAATTCATGGGACATGGTGGCAAGGAAAGAGGATTTGGCTTTGTTGGCTTTTTCCGCCGCGTTCTTGGCTTGGATCAAGGCCTCTTCTTCATCACTCAGGCGCTTGATCATGCCATTGTAGGCATCAATCACAATGCCGAACTCGTCATCGGTTTGCCAGTCGATGGGTTCGCGGCTATGTTTTTCCTCGGTCTTTTGGATACCGCGCAACAGGGTCTCCAACGGATCAGAGACAAAACGCCGGATCGCCCCTGTTACAGAGACACTCAAAACCAGCATCAACAGCAACAAAAGACCGGAAATCTGAATAACCGAGTCTTGAAGCAGAACTTCCAAACGTTCTTTGTGAAACAGGATCGCGACTTCACCAATGGTTTCCCCGCCCACATCCGCATCGCTGCGGATCGCACGGCGGACCAGCAATGGTGTTTCCACATCTTCCGGCAGAGTATTGCCTACCGTTGCCAAGATACCGGAAAATTGCTCCTTCACCACCGCGCCGGAGACGTCAGGGTCGAGGCTTAGAGCTGCCAAAATCGCCTCGGCCCCCGATTGGTCCAAATTCCAGACCGCATCAGACAGGGCCGTTGCGTAAATGTCAGCCAGTGTTTTCTGTTTATTCTCCAGCTCGTCTTCCAGATCCGTATAGGTCAAAAAAGAAAACAAGCCCGCCATAAAGACAGCGGCAAGAACAAAGGGCGGCATCAATGCCAGTCGGAGCTTCCCCCCGATAGAATTGCTACTACCTGAAAAAACAGACACTAAAGTCATCCCATTCAACGTTCCATTAAACCTAAGCTACGCCTTTTCAACTCAAGACGCAACGATTGCGTTCACATCAAGTATTCAAATACTTAAGGACATTGAAATAGTTTATCAGAGCGTAACTTTAAGTCACCTGTTCTTTCGTCTTATGAAACTCCAAATCCGGGTAATCTTCCATCGCCTTATCCAAATGCCATGCATTACGCGCAAGGAAGACCGGCTCCTGATCATGGTCATCCCCGGTCGCGCCCCGGTTTTCATCCAAAAACTTTTTCAGTTTCAACGAATCGCTACAGGTTACCCAACGCGCGGTGTACAGTGATGTCGGCTCAAAATGGACCGGAATGTTATATTCCGTACGGATACGATCCGCCAAAACTTCAAACTGCAGCACACCCACAACACCGACGATCCAGTCAGACCCGATCAGCGGCTTAAAGACCCGTGCGGCACCTTCTTCTGCAATCTGTTGCAAGGCACGTCCCAGATGTTTCGCCTTCATGGGGTCATCGGGGCGGGCTTTTTGCAAAATTTCCGGTGCGAAACTTGGAATGCCGGTAAAGCGAAGCATCTCACCTTCAGTCAACGCATCCCCGATCCGCAAGTTGCCATGATTGGGCAATCCGATGATATCACCTGCAAAGGCTTCTTCTGCGAGTTCACGATCCTGCGCTAAAAACAGCGTCGGGTTATGAACGTTAATCATTTTATCCGTGCGGACATGTTTCATCTTCATGCCACGCTTAAAATGACCGGAACAAAGCCGCACAAACGCGATACGGTCACGGTGTTTCGGGTCCATGTTGGCCTGAATTTTAAAGACGAAACCAGTCACTTTCTTCTCTGTCGGTTCCACCTCACGCTCGGTCGTTGCTTGGGCACGTGGGCTTGGCGCCATTTTGGCAAGCCCCTGCAACAATTCGCGTACACCAAAGTTATTGACGGCAGACCCAAAGTAAACCGGTGTCATATGCCCCGCAAGATAGCTTTCCAGATCAAATTCCGGACACAGGCCGCGGACCATTTCCACATCTTCCCGCAATTTCGCAACCGCATCTTCCGGCAGGATTTCATCCAGCTTCGGATCATCCAGACCTTTACATTCAATGCCTTCGCTCAATTGATCATTCTTGCCTTTTGCAACAAGGATCAGCGTGTCATTAAACAGGTCATAACACCCAAGGAAGTTGCGCCCCATACCGATGGGCCAGCTGGCAGGCACAACATCCAACGCGAGTTCTTGTTCAACTTCGTCAATAATTTCAAACGGATCGCGTCCTTCCCGGTCAAGCTTGTTGACAAAGGTCGTGATCGGCACATCGCGCAGGCGACAGACTTCAAACAGTTTTCGGGTCTGGTTCTCGATACCTTTTGCCGCATCAAGGACCATGACGGCAGAATCAACCGCGGTCAGTGTACGGTACGTATCTTCAGAGAAATCTTCGTGGCCCGGCGTATCCAGCAGGTTGAAGGTCTTGCCCAGATAATCGAAGGTCATGACCGAGGATGCAACCGAGATCCCGCGTTCCTGTTCCACCTTCATCCAGTCAGAACGGGCGCGACGACGATCGCCCTTTGCCTTTACCGCACCGGCAAGCTGAATCGCACCCCCGAACAACAGAAGTTTTTCCGTCAGAGTGGTTTTACCCGCATCAGGGTGGGAGATGATTGCAAACGTTCTTCGCTTGTAAATCTCAGTTTGTAAATCTGCCATGATCAAAAGCCCATTAAAATTTCCGAGACAATAGGGATTTTTCCCAAAATCTCCACCCCTTTTTTTTGACGCAGAGGTCACAAATTGTTACCCTTATGAAACGAAGGGGAGGTTTACAATCATGACTGATACAAACAAGACGTCAAAACCAACGGTAAAAGAGAAGCGCGCCAAACATGCATCCGCACAAGCCAGCTATATGGAACGCAAGCGCGCAGAAGGCAAAGAATGGCTGGCAACATGGGTCCCGGGTGACGCCAAGGAAAGCCTGAAAAAACTTGCCCAACAGGCAAACGAAGATACCCGCAAGCTGGACCCTCATTATATTACCGCAGTAGAAATTGCTGTCGAGGCCAGCGCACCGGAGTGGGCGAAGCAGAACAAAACCCTGTTTAACCTCTGGCTCATCAGCGATGTTGACCTTTTGATCGATTTTAGTGAGTCGTTCGAAAAAGAGAAGAAAAACAAAGATAAGAAGAAGAAAAAGAAGAAATAACCCGTCTTCTTTGCCCGGTCACCCACGCAATTCCCCCCGAAAATCCTTGCTTTTCCGACAAGGACGTGACATAAGCCGCGCGCACATTAAGCGCCAGCGGACCTTTATCGCTGCCCGGTCGCAGCCTACCCGGAAAAAACAAGGATAAATGATGAAAGCTATAGTTATATGCTCTGGCGGTCTTGATTCCGTCACGCTTGCCTACAAAATGGCACATGAACACGACCTGAAGGGTCTGATTTCCTTTGATTACGGCCAACGCCACAAAAAGGAGACCGGCTTTGCACAATTGTGCGCAGATCGCTTGAAAGTGCCGCACAAAGTTGTCGACATCACCACCATCGGCGCCCTGCTCACCGGCTCGGCCCTGACGGATGATGTGGACGTCCCCGATGGTCACTATGCCGAAGACACCATGAAGTCTACCGTGGTGCCCAACCGCAATGCCATCATGCTGACCATCGCCTTTGGCGCAGCCGCAGCCCAAAACTGTGACTGTGTAGCAACGGCCGTTCATGGCGGGGATCACTTTATCTATCCCGATTGCCGTCCCGACTTTATCAACGCGTTCAACACCATGCAGGCCCACGCCCTAGATGGGTATGCCAAGGTGGAACTCTACGCTCCGTTCGTGCACATCCCCAAAGACGAGATCGTGCGCGTAGGCACTGCCCTCAACGTGCCCTATGCGGAAACATGGTCCTGCTACAAAGGCGGGGAAAACCACTGCGGGCGCTGCGGCACCTGCGTTGAGCGGCGCGAGGCGTTTTATCTGGCCGGGGAAGAAGACCCGACCGTTTATGATGATCCCGACTTCTGGATCAAGGCACGCGAAGACTACAAAAACAAACAGGCCTAAACCTATGTTTACCATCTCCAAACAATTTCACTTTTCTGCGTCTCACCAACTCCATGGCCTCGCAGAAGATCATCCCTGTTCGCGTCTACACGGACACAACTATATTGCCGAGGTCGTCCTGCAATCAACCACGCTCAACAGTGTGGGGTTCGTGCGTGATTACCGCGAATTGTCCGATTTAAAAAACTATATCGACGATGAGCTAGATCACCGCCACCTCAATGACGTATTGGGGGAAAATAACACAACGGCTGAAAAAATGGCCCAGCACCTCTATGAGTGGGCGCATGCTCGGTGGTCTGAAGTGGTCGCCGTGCGGATCAGCGAAACCCCAAAAACATGGGCAGAATACCGTCCATGAGTAAAAAAATCCAACTGAGCGAGATTTTTGGCCCGACCATTCAGGGAGAAGGTGCCCTGATTGGTCTACCCACTATCTTTGTGCGCACCGCCGGATGTGACTACCGTTGTGACTGGTGCGACACCCTGTACGCCGTCGATACCATCCACGCGGACCAATGGTACAAAGCCACCGCTGCCGAGATTATGACGGAAGTTGAAAGGCTCAGTAACAACACGCCCCTGGTCGTGACCCTGTCCGGCGGCAACCCCGCCATGCCGGACCTGGAAGAATTGCTCGACCTCGGTCACGCCAAAGGCTATCGCTTCGCTATGGAAACTCAGGGTAGTTTAGCCCGCCCATGGTTTGCCAAGATTGACTATCTGACACTCAGCCCAAAAGGGCCTTCCTCGCTGATGAAAACCGACTGGCAGAAGTTAAAAGAGTGTCGTAATTTTGCGGGTGAGAATACTCAAACCTCCCTCAAGGTCGTGGTCTTCGATGAGACTGATTATGATTACGCACGCCAAGCTGCGCTTGCGTTACCGGACGTTCCGGTTTATCTTCAACCAGGTAACCATCGACCCAACGCAGAAGATGCTGCCGACATCGAAGGCGTATTGGACCGATTAAAATGGCTGGCAGAAAAAGTCGCGCAAGATGAATGGTATGAGGCAAAAGTCTTGCCTCAACTCCACGTTCTAATCTGGGGGAATGAACGCGGTGTTTAAACCGCCACTTCTTGTGTAAAAATAAGAAAAGAGCCTTAAAAAAGAAAGGTGACGAGAAACATGGTTAACCATACGCTTAAAAATACGGCTCTTTTAATCTCTACACCGTTAATCGCACTGCTCATTATCGGATATTTTGTGCTGGAAATCGTAAAGGTACAGGATAACCAGCTTGAGGAAGAAAGAAGCCATTTTCTCAACGCCATTCTTCAAAACCAGATCGAGGATGTCAGCGTTGTCGCCCATGAATTTACCCTTTGGGACCAAGCGATTCAGAAGGTACTCATTGAAAAGGACCAGACCTTTGCCGACCTCAACATCGGCAGCTATCTTCTAAAAACCTATGACTACTGCACCACACTGGTATTGACCCCCGACAATAAAACATGGATGCGATTTGACGCCAGCGCAAAAGACAGCCCTCCCATCCCCGCCAACCTCGCAGCAAACGAAGAAGTTCTCAGCGTTGCCGACATCGCCCGCAAAAAAAGCCCTAAAGACACCCATGGGTCCGGGCATTGGATCAAGATCGATGGGCAGCTTTTTCTGGTTGGGGCCAGCGCGTTTACCTATGAAACCTCTTTTTCAGCGGGAAAAACCGAACGGATGGACATTGAAAAACATGTTCTGATGACCTTTACCCGTGCCGATCAAACCCATTGGGACACACTTTCCAAAAAGTTTTCTTTACCCTATCTCGGATTCGAAAGCGCGCCAGAAACCGGCCTTGTCGTTCCCATCAATGACAGTCAGGACAAACAGGTCTCCCACCTTGTCATCCACGGGCACAAAGATGTTCTCAGCACCATTTTCAAACGCTACGGTGTCGCGGTCATTGGCATTGCGCTAATTCTCATCGGCTTTGCCCTTTTTGCCATCAAACGTTCTTTTGACCTGCAAAAGGCCCACCGCGAGGTCATGGAATTAAACCGACATATGGACGATCTGGTGAAGGAACGAACGGACGACCTTGCCCTCGCCCTGGAAGCGGCAGAAGAAGCCAATGTGGCGAAAAGCACCTTCCTGTCCTCTATGAGCCACGAATTACGCACCCCCTTGAACGGCATTTTAGGGTTCAATCAGCTACTCGCCATCAATAAAGACAGTACGCTCAGTAAAAAAGAGAAAGGCTGGGTAGAACAAATCCGCCTTGCCGGTGAACTCTTGCTGTCCTTGGTCAATGACGTCCTTGATATGGCCCATGTGGAAAGCGGCCGGATCTCGTTGCAAAAAGAACGTCTGCAACCCGCAACCGTGTTCCAACAGTGCTACGAAATGACTCAACCCCTTGCCGCACGCCACAACATCACCCTGCGCGGCACCCCTGCGAGCCAGCGTTTCATCACCGTCGATGCACGTCGATTGCAACAAATTCTGCTCAACCTGCTGCATAATGCCATCAAGTATAACCACCCCGGTGGCGAAGTGACTTTCGGCTGCAAAAATCGCGGGGATAATCATGTGCGGCTTTATGTCTGCGATAACGGCTTTGGCATCCCCGAGTCTGAACAGAATAAAATCTTTGAGCCCTTTTTTAGGAGTGAAAAGCACCATACCCACACCGAAGGCACGGGTGTTGGCCTTGCCCTTGTCGCCCATCTGGCGGAGGCAATGGGCGGCAAAGTCAGCTTCGAAAGTGTGGAAGGTCAAGGCAGTACCTTCTATGTTGACTTTCCGGTCAGTGAAGAACTGGAAACAGTGGAAATAGCCACAAATAAATAAAGTCTTTTATTTTACGCACAATCGCTTATGTAGAGCCCATGCAAATAGAAAACGCCAAAGATATTACGAAATATCGTAAATACTGGGCGCACCGTTTTGGTGTGGCCCCGTTCTTGCCTATGTCCCGCGAAGAAATGGATCTCCTCGGTTGGGATAGTTGCGATATCATTCTTGTGACCGGGGACGCCTATGTCGATCACCCGAGCTTTGGCATGGCTGTCATCGGCCGCACGCTAGAAGCACAGGGTTTCCGCGTCGGCATTATCGCCCAACCCGACTGGCAGGATGCAGAACCGTTTAAAGCCTTGGGCCGCCCCAACCTATTTTACGGGGTTACCTCCGGCAACATGGACAGTATGGTCAACCGCTACACAGCAGACCGCCGTATTCGATCCAACGACAGCTACACCCCGCATGATGAAGGCGGCAAACGCCCCGACCGGGCGGTCATCGTTTATTCCCAGCGTTGTCGCGAAGCCTATAAAGACGTGCCGATCGTCATCGGTGGTATTGAAGCCTCCTTGCGCCGCATTGCCCATTATGATTATTGGTCAGATAAAGTGCGCCGTTCCATCCTGCTGGACAGTAAGGCGGATATCTTGCTTTACGGGAATGCGGAACGTGCCTTGATCGAGGTTGCCCACCGCATCGCCAATGACGAAGACCCGAAGACCTTTTTCGATGTGCGCGGCTGTGCACTGATGCGCGATGCCAGTCTGGACGATTGGCAGGAAGTCGATATGACCTCCATTGACGATGTGAACCCACGCGATGCAAAGGGCGATGACAAAATCGTCGTGCGAATCCCCGACTATGAAGTCGTGCGCGATGACAAGGAAGTTTACGCCCAAGCCTCACGCGTGCTGCATCTGGAAAGTAACCCCGGCAACGCGCGCCCGCTGGTGCAACGTCACGGCACCCGCGATGTCTGGATCACGCCACCACCCATTCCGCTTTCTACAAAAGAGATGGACTGGGTGTTTGCCCATCCCTATGCCCGCAACCCGCACCCGATTTATGGCGATGCGAAGATTGCGGCGTGGGACATGATCAAATTTTCCATCAACATCATGCGTGGCTGTTTCGGCGGCTGTTCCTTCTGTTCCATCACCGAACATGAAGGCCGCATCATCCAGAGCCGCAGTCAGGAATCGGTCCTCAAGGAAATTGAGGATATGCGCGATAAGGTCAAAGGCTTTAAGGGCCAAATCTCCGACCTTGGCGGGCCGACTGCCAATATGTATCGCATGGCCTGTAAATCCAAAGAGATTGAACAGACCTGTCGCCGCCTGTCCTGTGTGCATCCAACCATCTGTAAAAACCTCAACACCAGCCACGAAAGCCTGATTGAGCTGTATCGCAAGGCCCGTGACGTCAAAGGGGTGAAGAAAATTTCCATCCAGTCAGGCCTGCGCTATGACCTCGCCGTCAAAAGCCCGGCCTATGTCAAAGAACTGGTCACCCACCATGTCGGCGGCTACCTGAAGATCGCACCGGAACATACGGAAGATGCGCCCCTGTCCAAGATGATGAAGCCGGGCATCGGATCATACGACAAGTTCAAACAGATGTTTGATGATGCGGCGAAGAAGGCGGGTAAAGAATATTACCTCATCCCCTATTTCATCGCGGCCCATCCGGGCTGTTCCGATGAAGATATGATGAACCTGGCCCTGTGGTTAAAGCGCAACAACTACCGCGCCGACCAAGTCCAGGCCTTTACGCCAACGCCCATGTCTTTATCATCTGCCATGTATTATTCCGGTCGCAACCCGATCAAACCGGTCAAACGTAACGGCAGTGAACTGGTCAGCACGGCAAAAGGCCTGAAGCAACGCCGCTTGCATAAAGCCTTCTTGCGCTATCACGATGCGGAAAACTGGCCCATCCTGCGCGAAGCCCTGAAAGAAATGGGCCGCGAAGACCTGATCGGCAACGGCAAAAAGCACCTCGTCCCCAGCTGGCAGCCCAAGGGCACCGGCGGCAGAGGCGGTGAAGGCGCACGCATGGGCCGTAAACATAAAGCCCAAGAGTTCGTCACCACCCACGCCGGTAAAGGCCGCCGCCAACAAGACGATAAACCTACCAAACGATCCAGCGGCCCACGCCGTAAAAGTCGTAGATAAAAAGAAAGCCCCGCTGTTAAAAACAACGGGGCTTTCAGATCTCTGACAAACCCCGTCAATTTTGGCGGGGTTTGTTATTTTCTATAAGGTTGTGTTTTTTTGTTCTGTTGGACATTTCTTTAAGCAGGTTGCTCCACTGCTTCATTTTCAGGCATATGTGGGCGTTCCAGTGGGTAAATATCGCCATAAAAACCTGAGACGGGCTAAGATGAGGGCGATTTTCTTGATGTTTTGGGCGGTGGCTGCCATCAAGCATTGCTCTTTCACTTTAGTCAGGCCTCTCAGACGGGCATAGCGGTGCCCATGTAGTTGTTTGGCATCAGCAAAACTGCGTTCCACAGTTTCCTTGCGCCGTTTGTAAATCGCT
>NZ_JHYO01000026.1 GCF_000688235.1 Terasakiella pusilla DSM 6293
AGCACAGTGCCCGACAAATTAGGATAAAGCCATGAAGTGTTTCATACTTTCAGATTCTCCTCGCACAGAAAGTCTGGAAGTTATGCAAAAATCACTCACGCAAGCCTTATCCCAATTTGTAGTAAACCACATTTCTCTCTGGCGAACAATGCGGGAAACGCTGGTTTAGCTGGTTACGTTGATTATTGAAACAGGAATAGTTAATTTGAATAATCATTATTCAAAATCATGCAATGATGTACAGCCCATATCCCCAAATTAATACCGAACTTTCCCCAATTCTTCCGCCACGACATTCATAGAATACCCCTGCCCATAAAACGCCTGCGAAGTACGGGAATTTGAACGATCCGCCCACCCGCCTAACAGCATTGCGATTTCATGACGGACATCCGCCGCTCGTAATGCATCACGGAAGTTATGACGGAAACTATGGAAGGAAGTCCGATCTGCATCAGCACCAATGGATTTCAAGAACCGGGCAAACCATTTTGAGAATTGATCGGATCGGTATCCGGTAGTCCCAACGGGTATATCCGGGAATAGTTTTGATCGTGGTTTCTTCTCGAATGTCTTCAAATACCGCATGAAACCGAGTTCCATCAATTGAGGATGGATGGGTACCACACGTTCAGACGACTTTGTTTTAAGAACCTTGTCGTCAATTCCACGATCTGTTTCACGGGTAATGTTGAAACACCAGACTTTATCCTTCATCACAATGTCTTCCACATTCAACTGGCAAATTTCATTGAGGCGAAGACCATTATAAAGTCCGATATGAGGAACCCAGAATTCGACACCGGATTTATCCGATAACGCCGTAAAGATTTTTACCAACTGATGTTCTGAAAAAGGTAACCGTTTATCTTGTGCATGAACGGGGTCAGCGACTTTCAATCCGATAGCGGGATTATGGTCCAACAATTCTTCTTCGACTGCCCAATTCAGTATGGCAGATAGCTTGTTGACGTATTTGTTGATGGTCAGTGGTGCCATCGGTGTCATTTTTTTCTCACGGGCAATCGCAGATATTTCCACCAACGTTTTCTTCGGAAAACGTTTCTTCGCATTGGCAGGAAGGTGTCGAACGACATCCATGAACCGACGACAATCTTCCCGATCAATATCAGCGATAGGTCTATCGGCACCAAACAATTCCATCAGCACGTTGTAAACCGATTGGTACGTCATCACCGTCTTCTTGGAACGAGACCGTGCTGGATCATCCATATAACGACGATACAGGTCATCCAGCGTGATGGATGGTTTCGTGGGTGAATGTTTTTCCAGAACCTCTTCAACAACCGTTTTAATTAACGTTCGGAGACCGTCTCGGCCGGATGATGGTGGAGCTTTGATTTGCGGGTCTACTGTATCACTTTTCTGTATCACCCTGTATCGCTCAGAAGTGTCATTTAAAACCACACCACGGGCTTCTACGATGATTTGCTCAACATCCCTGCTGACGGTTCGATAACGTCGCACAGCGGTCTGATAATCGCTTGTTTCCAATGATTTTATGAGTTCCGACTTACCGATACGGTCACGCAAATTCATCGGCACCCACCGACGATACCGCCATATGTTTCCGCGACGTTGAAGACCGACCAGTTTACCCATAGCGAACCTCAAAGGGAGTTCGCCTGTATCGGTTTACTGTATCACTGTGTCGATTCTGCCCGAAAACGATCAGAAAATCGGCACCAAGAATCGCCCATCCCCCATCAATGGAACGGTCTGAAAATTGCAGAAAAGTGGGATAAAAACAAAACGGACATTCCACGTCACCGTGCGAATGTCCGTCTGTAATGGTGGAGCTAAGCGGGAACATGAATGCAAGGCGTACAGTGGCTTTGCGAACATCTGATGCAATCACGCCAGCGACGTTTCCAGCACCGTTCACACGCCAATTCTGACGATCTGACGGATATGTCATCGGGGTAAAAACAAAACAGCCACAGCACGTCACCGTGTCTATGGCTGATTGTATAATGGTGGAGCCTAGCGGGATCGAACCGCTGACCTCAACACTGCCAGTGTTGCGCTCTCCCAGCTGAGCTAAGGCCCCTTTGTGTGGGGCGAAATGTAGCCGATTTTTTTATCTGTGCAAGATAAAAATGCAGCTGGGAGGCAAAAAAATAGCTTAGAGGTTCGGGTCGGCGACGTCTTCGCCTATATGTTCCATGATTTCTGACATGTCGGTGTCATCCGGGCCGCCCAGGTCGTCGGCATCTTCAAGGAAGTCATCGTCATCGTCATCAAGGTCGATATCGTCGTCGAGGTCGTCAAAATCGTCGAGATCGTCCATTACGTCTTTGGGCGCTTTTTTAGGCGGTGTTTTGTCATACTGACGGGTTTTGGCGAGTAATGTGGCTTCGTCATTGACGGGAGTGCCACATTTTGGACAATTGGCGTCCGGTTTGCGCATGTCATAGAAATGCGCACCGCACTTGGAACATTCGTGTTTCTGTCCCCATTCTGGTTTCATGTTCGGCCCTCCCTTCGAACTTTCAAAGGCGACCACCATTGGCGCCGGATACCGGGGCATCATTTGATGCGCCCCTTTAGGTTATCGAACAAAGCCGAATTTAATTTCGGCTTAAAATTACTGTAAATCGATTTTTTTTAAATGTCTTCTCAAGAGTGAGGGTCAAGTCGCTTTTTTACATTTCTTCTTTCATTGACTTATGGAACGTGCTGTACGAAAGTGCCTGCACATTTAATAGACGTGAAGGCGAGTGCTCGTGAAACCTGTTTTGTCCCCTAAAAGCGGCCCTTTAAGTGGTCAAATCCGTGTCCCCGGTGATAAGTCCATTTCCCACCGTGCATTGATGTTTGGGGCGATGGCGCTGGGCACCACACGCGTGACTGGTTTATTAGAAGGCGAGGACGTGCTGTGCACGGCGGCAGCTATGCGCTCACTCGGTGCTGAGGTCGAGCGTGAAGAAGACGGCACATGGGTTGTTACCGGGCGCGGCGTTGGCGGATTTAGTGAGCCAACGGGTGTTCTGGATATGGGCAACTCCGGCACGGCCGCACGCTTGCTGATGGGCGTACTGGCAACACAATCCTTCACGACCTTTATGACCGGCGATGCCTCTCTGTGTTCGCGCCCGATGGAACGGGTGATGAAACCGTTGCGCCCGATCGGGGTGAATTTCGTGTCACGCAGCAAGGGGCGTATGCCAGTTGCGATTCAGGGGACGGATGAGCCAATGCCGATCACCTATGAATTGCCGGTTGCCTCTGCACAGGTGAAATCCGCTGTTATGCTGGCGGGGTTGAACGCACCGGGGAAAACCATTGTGATTGAACCGAACCCGAGCCGTGATCATACAGAAAAAATGCTGACCCATTTCGGCGCGGACGTGGTTGTGGAAGAAAATGAAACAGGCGGTCGTGTGATCACCCTGACAGGGCAACCGGAATTGATGGCCCGTGATGTGGTCGTGCCGACGGACCCAAGCTCAGCCGCATTTCCTGTGGTGGCGGCTTTGATTACACCGGGATCCAACATTACGGTTGAGGCTGTGGGCATGAACCCGCTGCGCACTGGTTTGTTTACGACGCTGAAGGAAATGGGCGGCAAAATTACCGAGCTGAACAAACGTGTTGAAGCCGGTGAGGAAGTGGCGGACCTGCAAGTCGAATATTCAGAGCTGACGGGTGTCCGTGTTCCGGCGTCCCGTGCGCCCAGCATGATTGATGAATATCCGGTGCTGGCTGTGGCGGCGAGCTTTGCCAATGGCACCACCCATATGGAAGGGTTGGAAGAACTGCGCGTCAAAGAAAGCGATCGCCTTGCCGTGGTTGTGGAAAGCTTGAAAGCGTGCGGCGTTGATGTGATTGAAGGGGAAGACTTTATGACCGTTAACGGGAACGGCCAGCCGGCATTGGGCGGCGGCGAGATTAAATCCCGCTTGGACCACCGCATTGCCATGTCTTTTATCGTCTTTGGCATGGCGTCTGAACAGCCGGTGACCATTGATGACGGCAGCCCGATCGACACCAGCTTCCCCGGGTTTATTGACCTGATGAACGGTTTGGGCGCGTCCATTCGCTAACCAGATAACAAGACCTTGAAAGATAGATGAGTATGACAATTGTAGTCGCCATAGACGGTCCCGCGGCCGCAGGTAAAGGCACATTGGCGCGTCGAGTCGCAGCTGATTTGAACTTGGCCTATTTGGATACAGGTCTTTTGTACCGCGCAACCGGTTTTGCCGTTGTGTCCCAAGGGGGGGATCCGAGTGATGAAAATCTGGCCTTGAGTGCGGCGCAAAAATTAACGCCTGCCGATCTGGAAAATGAAAAGTTGCGTTATGACGAGGCCGCGCAGGCAGCTTCAAAAGTCGCTGTAATTCAGGCGGTTAGGGATGAGTTGTTGGACTTTCAGCGACGTTTTGCCGAACAGCCGCCAGTTGGTAAAAAAGGTGCTGTGCTGGATGGTCGTGACATCGGTACGGTGGTCTGTCCGGATGCGGATGTGAAACTGTTTGTGACGGCGTCAACGGAAGTTCGGGCGCAAAGACGACTAAAAGAGTTGCAAGATCGTGGTCTTGAAGCTATATACGCGCAGGTTTTGCAAGATATGAAAGACCGTGATGCGCGCGATAGCCAACGGGCCGCCGCGCCATTAAGGGCAGCTGATGATGCCGTCATTTTGGATACGTCCGATCTGGATATTGAAGAAGTGATTGCACAGGCTAAATCGATCATTACTCAAAAGACCTAAAAAAACGTCTGCATTTGATTTTCATCGTTCCTGTTGTTTGGGGACGGCGAAGGTCTTTTTGCATTTTACATGAAGAATGTCGGGTGTTAGTCACCGCGCACACGGCAAGGTTCTTCGACGCAATTGCTGGTGACAGACCAACGGAACCAACCGTTCGGCATGTAATATTATAAACGTAGGACTTATTATTATGACCCAAGCAGCTGAAACAGCTCCTGTAGTAGAAGATTTTGAAGCCCTCTTTAACGAAACATTCGGTGAAGAAGCTTCTTTTGAAGGCCAAGTACTGACTGGTACAATCATCGGTGTTGAAAACGATTTCGCGATGGTTGACGTTGGTTTGAAATCTGAAGGCCGCATCCCCCTTAAAGAATTCGGTTTCGGCGAAGAAGCGCAAAAACTGTCTGCTGGTGACACAGTTGACGTTTTCGTTGAACGCTACGAAAACAAAGACGGCACAGTTGTACTGTCCCGTGAGAAAGCGAAACGTGAAGAAGCGTGGAAAAACCTCGAGAAGCAATTCGAAGCTCAAGAGCGTGTTAACGGCGTTATCTTCGGTCGCGTTAAAGGCGGCTTCACAGTTGACCTTAACGGCGCTGTTGCGTTCTTGCCGGGCTCTCAGGTTGATATCCGTCCGGTGCGCGACGTCACACCGTTGATGGGCAACGCTCAACCGTTCCAAATCCTGAAAATGGACCGCCAGCGTGGCAACATCGTTGTTTCACGTCGTGCTGTTCTTGAAGAAGCACGCGCTGAAGCTCGCGGCGATCTGATCAAAGGTCTGGAAGAAGGTCAAATCCTTGACGGTGTTGTTAAAAACATCACGGATTACGGTGCATTTATCGATCTTGGCGGCATCGACGGCCTGCTGCACGTTACAGACATCGCATGGCGTCGTATCGCGCATCCGTCTGAAGCTCTGCAAATCGGCGAGACTGTTAAAGTACAGGTTATCCGCTTCAACTCTGACACACAACGTATCTCCCTGGGCATGAAGCAGCTTGAAGCTGATCCTTGGGAAGGTGTTGACGGCAAATATCCGGTTGACGGCAAGTTCTCCGGTCGCGTTACAAACATCACTGATTACGGTGCATTCGTTGAGCTGGAGCCGGGCGTTGAAGGTCTGGTACACGTTTCTGAAATGTCTTGGACGAAGAAGAACGTACACCCGGGCAAAATCGTTTCTACTTCTCAAGAAGTTGAAGTTATGGTTCTCGACGTTGATCCGGTTAAGCGTCGTATCTCCTTGGGTCTCAAGCAGTGCTTGGCTAACCCGTGGGATGCGTTCTTGGCTGAACATCCGCAGGGTTCTGAAGTTGAAGGCGAAATCAAGAACATCACCGAATTCGGTCTGTTCATTGGCCTGAACGGCGAAATCGACGGTATGGTTCACATGTCTGATCTGGCATGGGAAGGCACACCGGAAGAAGCGCTGGCTTCCTTCAACAAAGGTGACGTTGTTAAAGCACGCGTTCTTGACGTTGACGTTGAGAAAGAGCGTATCTCCCTCGGTATCAAACAACTGAGCGAAGATCCGTTTGAGTCTGCTGCTGGCGACATCAAGAAAAACCAAGTCGTAACTTGTACAATTACAGCTGTTGAAGAAAACGGTCTGGAAGTTGAAGTTGAAGGTGGTTTGACTGGTTACATCCGTCGCGGCGATCTGGCTCGTGACCGTGGTGACCAACGTACAGACCGCTTCAACGAAGGCGACAAAGTTGATGCCAAAGTGACACAATTCGACAAGAAAAACCGTAAGGTTTCCCTGTCTGTGAAAGCTCTGGAAGTTGAAGAAGAGAAGAAAGCTATGGCTGAATACGGCTCTTCCGACTCCGGTGCTTCTTTGGGTGACATCCTTGGTGCCGCTCTGGAAAAGAAAAAAGACTAATCTTTAGTCCGACTTCTTTTTCATGAAGTTTGTAAAAACCCCTTCCACGCACTTGCGGGAAGGGGTTTTTCTTTTATAGTTATAAAGGACCTATTTTTTTGAGAAAGCACCTGACATGAGTTTTGCCGCTGACCATCTTCTTGATCGCCTTCGATTGAAACGCCGCTTGCGCCTTTGGCAAGGGATCGGCATCGTGGCGATTGTCGCGGCCTTATTTGGGCTGGCAGCCCGGTTCGAGTTGATGGGCGCGCAGGACCATATTGCGCGCATCTGGATCGAGGGGATCATTCAGGATGATGCCGAACGTGACATGGTGCTGCGCGACCTGGCAGAGGATGACAGCGTGCGGGCGGTCGTCGTGCGGATCAATTCACCGGGCGGGACCGTCGTGGGCGGGGAAGCGCTTTATCGACAGCTGCGTATGCTTTCAGAACGCAAACCCGTTGTGGCTGTGATGGGAGAGGTTGCGGCCTCGGCTGGGTATATGACCGCCATTGCAGCTGATTATGTGGTGGCCCGTGAAGGCACGATCACAGGGTCTATCGGTGTTTTAATGCAGTCTGCAAATTTTACTAAACTTATGGATAAGATTGGTGTCGAACCGGTTGTAATTAAAAGCTCGCCTTTAAAGGCGGTGCCGAATCCTATGGAAGCGGTGACGCCTGAAGCGAAAAAAGCAACCCAGGCCGTGATTATGGATATGTATGACATGTTTGTAGGGATGGTGGCTGAACGTCGAGAAATGACGCTAGAACAGACACTTAAGATTGCGGATGGTCGAGTTTACACCGGGCGCCAAGCGAAGGAAAATGGTTTAGTCGATGCGACGGGAAGCGAAGAGATTGCCTACAAATGGCTGGAGACGGAAAAAGAAATTCCACCGGGACTTGATGTTTTTGATGTGGAATATGGAGAAGAGGATTTTTGGATGACTGCCAAAAGCACACTTCTCAGTGGTATTTTTGATAAAACATTGATTTCAGAAGGACTTAGACTTGACGGGTTGGTTTCCATCTGGCAACCTAATCTACAGTAGCGGCATTATGTCGGGTCTATTTCAACCCTCTTTATGTAGTAAAAGGAGCAGGTGCCCATGACCAAGTCGGAATTGATTGCACGTTTGGCAGAAGCAAACCCCCACCTCTTCCAGCGTGATGTGGAGCGTATTGTCTCCACAATCTTTGACGAAATCACGCAAGCGCTCGCCGATGGTGATCGTGTGGAACTCCGTGGTTTCGGTGCGTTTTCCGTCAAAACACGTGGTTCTCGTACGGGCCGTAACCCGCGCACAGGTGAGTCTGTGGATGTGGGGGAAAAGGCAGTCCCGTACTTTAAAACAGGTAAAAAGTTGCGTGAGCGCCTGAACGGCTAAGACCCGCCTGTCTGATTTAAACGAAAAGGGTGAACAAGGCAGGATGACGCCTGACTGTTCAGCCTTTTGTTCTGCTTGCTAAGGAGCGATTGACTGTGAGATTTTTATTCTGGCTTCTGTTTCTGCCTTTTGCTCTGGTTGTTGTCATTTTTGCGGTTTCCAACCGGGCGCCGGTCGGTGTTGATTTCTGGCCCTTACCTTTCAAGCAGGAAACTCCGCTCTATCTTTTGAGTTTGGGCACGTTAGCCTTTGGCTTCTTTTTTGGTGCGTTGCTGACATGGTTGTCGGTTGCCAAATGGCGTGTGATCGCCATGAGCCGTAAAAAAGATACAGAATATGCCGAAGCGGAAATCGAACGCCTGCATCAGAAGCTTAGTGAAACAGAAGCCCGTCTTGCCCCGGTGCAAGAGACGTTGCCCGCCCTGAAAGGGGACGCCGCTTAGGCTGTCGGCGCGGCTGTGTCTTCCTCCAGCATCATGTGGAGAATCTCTGTGTCGGTTTCGCGCATGCCGATACGTCCCAAGCGCCCGACATTTTCGATGGTTTTCTCAATCTCTGCTGCGATAATACCTTCCCCTGCCTGAAAGTGCTGACCTTTCCGGGCCATATGGAAACCGAGGATACCAGCCTCGACGGAGGCCGCGATCTTGGATGCGCAGGCAGGTTTTGCCCCATCACAGATAATGCCGGAGACAGAGCCGAGCGTATTTGCAATGGTGTGATTGATGACCTCTGGTGTTTCCCCGTGCAGATAGGCGATGCCGGCAGCGGCACCTGTACCAGCACTGACGGCCCCGCAAAAGGCAGAGAGCCAGCCAATGCCGGTTTTAATGTGGACCGCAACAAGGTTTGCCACAATGAGGGCACGTAGAAGCTGGTCGCGATCGGCCTTGAGTTCAAAAGCATATTCAATGACGGGCAGGGAGGTTGCGATCCCTTGATTGCCGCTGCCGGTGACGATGATGACGGGCAATTCACATCCGCCCATGCGGGCATCAGACCCGGCGGCGGCCATGGCTTTGGCGCGGTTTTTGACGTCATGGCCCCATGTGTCAAGCAAGACGCTGCCAATATTTGCCCCCCAATCTCCTTGCAGGCCTGCATTGGCAATGCGGGTGTTATAGTTGATCTGCTTTTCGACGAGGGGACGAACCTCTTCGAGGTCCACTTCATCGGCAAAGGCAATGATTTCGCGGATCTGTAGGGTCGTGCGATCCACGGGATGTGCATTCGCCACAAGACTGTTGTTTTGGGCATTGAAGATCAAGTGATCGTCTTTTCTAATTTCAACGATGTTGGTATGAAATTGAGAAATTCGTACCTGTGCGGTGTTGCTTTGGCAGGAGAGCGTTACGATCAGGTCAAAGGTGTAGTCGCTGTCGAGGGGCTGAACATCGATGGGCACCTGTGCAAGGTAGCTTTGTATATCGCCGCGTTGCTGGTGGGTGACGGCCGAAATGACTTCCAGTTGACGCTCCGCTTTGCCTGCGATGACACCAGCGGCAATGCAAGCACGTATCCCTTTTAATTCGCCCGTGTTGGGAACGACGACACTCTTGGTGTTTTTGATGATGTTGCCACTGACTTGTATATGGGCGCGATCGGGAATTTCGCCCAGAACATCGCGCGCTTTGGCCGCGGCATAGGCAATCGCGATCGGCTCTGTACAGCCAGTGGCCGGGACGAGTTCTTGTTTTAAAATTTCTAGGTAGTTTTGAAAAATGAGTGAGGGGGCTTGCATGGCTGATCTCGCTTTTGAATATAGATATAGACTATCCCAAAGCTGTTGGAAAAAGGGTTTAAATAATCCCCTTGAAGTAAATAAGTTTAGGCATAAAATTCAATTTAATATGATATAATAAAAATATTTTTTAAATTTCTTTCCTTGCACGTGAGAAGGTGATCTTGCCCTACAACAAGATTTATTGCGGAAACATGTAAAAGTGATTCAGGGCGCAAGGGGGATGTTTGATTGATTTGCGCAAGATGTAATCTTTTGCAGCCGATATGCCGATGGAGCCGTTGAACGCCGAAACATGGGGGCGCCATGTTTCGGCTTTTCTTTATTCAGCGGCTTGCGGGCGCTCTTGAGTGGCGATGACGATATTGCCCTTGCCAATAAATTCCAGTTTATCAAAGCTGATGGCTTTTGACATGACGATCCCGCGCCCATGGGGGTCGAAAATACGTTCGGGGGAGATCTCAAGATATTCGCGCCAGTCAAACCCGCTTCCTTCATCTTGAATCTGGATTTGAGTGCGTTCTGGCTTTTTGTCGATTTCAACACGTACTTTGCGACTTTTCAGGGCGGGGTCAGACTGGCGTTCCTGTACCAATTGATGAAAATAGCCCCGAACCAGTCCATCGGTTTTCTCTGAATAGGAAATGGATAGGTTGCCGTGTTCAACAGCGTTTAAGAGTAGCTCTGTCACGCCCAATAAGGCGCGCTGGGCATCGGGAAACATGAGAGAGAGGCTCTCTGCCAGTTGACGGGCTTCACTGTGGGTGTGGAAGGTGAATTCGGATTTGTTGAGGTAACTGAGCATCCCTTCCAGCAGTTTTTGTTTTTCCATGCCTGCGCGATAGACCTGATAGGTGCCAACTGCGTTGGAGACAAGGGCTTGCAAGATGGTAGGGGTGGTTGGTTTGGTCAGATACCAAAATGCGCCCACGGCCATCCCTTCCAGAATTTGGGCGGGTTTGGAGAGATTGGTGTTGAAGATGATCGGCACCTTCGACAAGAGCGATTTATCCTGAAGCTCTTTTGCAAGATCGATACTATCGCCGTCAGGGAGGTTGCGATCAAGGATCAGCGCATCAAAGTTCGTCGGTTCTTTTTCGAACAGTTCTTGCGCTTCTTGGATCGTAGAGCATTTGACGACCTGATGACCCACAGCCTCCAGTGTGTTTTCAATCAAATCTGACATAATTTCTTCATCTTCAAGGACAAAAATATTTGCCATGGTCTAGTCTACATCTTTAAATTGTTGTTGGATACGTTCGATAAGGGGGCGAATGTCGCAAAAAGCCTGAATGAGATCAGGATTAAAATGTTTCCCACTTTCACTAAGCATGTAGGGGAAGGCGTCTTCTGTTGACCAAGCTTCTTTGTATGGCCGTTTGGTGGTTAGGGCATCAAAGACATCGGCAATGGCAACAACCTGAACTTCCAGCGGGATGTCATTGCCTTTGAGGCCGAGGGGATAGCCTGTGCCATCCCATTTTTCGTGGTGATAATAGGCAATTTGGGCGGCGAGTTTAAAAATCGGTGCTTGGCTTTTGGAGAGGATTTCATAGCCGATCAGGCAATGTTTTTGCATGGTTTCCCATTCCTGAGCGTCAAGTTTGCCGGGTTTCTTCAGGATACTGTCGGGTATGCCGATTTTACCCGTATCATGCATCGGGGCAGCCATTTCGATCAGGGCGCAGGTATTTTCATCTAACCCGATATGTTGGCCTAAGGTTTTGGCATAACGGGCCATACGCCAGATATGGATGCCGGTATCGGTATCATTGTAATGTCCGGCTTCGCTTAACATGCGGATAGCGTCGTGGTAGCTGGTTTCCAGTGCTTTTTTGCGCACGAGATTAAGGTGGGTTTTTACACGGTACTTGAGGATTTCGGGCACGATGGGTTTGATCATGTAATCAATAGCACCCACATGAAACCCTTCGGCCTGCGCGCTGATTGCCGAGCGGCTGGTCACAAAAATAACCGAGGTGTTTTCCAGAATGTTACTTTCATTTAACTGTCGGCAGATTTCATACCCGTCCATGTCGGGCAATTGGATATCAAGCAAGATGAGCTGAGGGTTGAAACGCTTCACAGCGGTGATTGCCTCTTCACCGTTTTTTGCAAATTTTAAAGTATAGTCTTTGCCAATGATCTGGCGGATTAAGGCAAGGTTTTGAACTTCATCATCGACGACTAGAATGGTTTCAGTGCTCATTTTTTGCTCTCAGGGCTGGCAGTTGACAAAAGTTCTGCGGCTTTGGCAAAGTCGAAGTCACGCAGGGCATCTGCGATTTGAGGATAGAGCGGGTTGGATGGATCACTTTCTTGCAGAAGCTGAAGCAGACTCTCGCTGGCATCCAGGTCTTGATCTTCCAGCTTGGCCTGTAGGTCTTGCGGGGTTGTTGCTGTATGTTTTTGCACCGCTTCGGCTGATGACGCCGACACCTCGGCCGCGGGGAGGGTGTCGAGGTAGGTGGCAATTTCGTCCAGAACCTGTTGGTGGATCTGGTTGAGTTCGTCAGCAAAGTCACGGATCAAGCTGCCTTCATGTATTTTGCCTTCGACGGTATTTAAAAAATCGGCGTAGTTATTAAGGCCAAGGGCGGCGGTGGCCCCTTTCATCTTGTGGAGTTGGCGCTGGGCATCCTCTGGCCCCAATTCCAGCAGGGGGGGGATGGCCTCCCCATAGTCACTTAGGAATTTTTGGAAGTATTGTGCGAGTTTTTCTTCGCTGCCCCATAATTGTAAGGCCAGAGAGAGGGTTAGATACTGATAGGGCGTGGCGCTGGCGGTTTGTTCATCGGCCGTGCGGGGCGGCGCGAGAGGGGGAGCCCCCGTTTTTTCAAGGATGGTGTCGAGCATCAATTGAATATCAAAGGGTTTGGAGACAAAGCCATCCATACCAGCTTCAAAGGCTGCATCTTTCTGCGCCTGAAAAGCCCCGGCGGTTAATGCGATGATGGGGGTGTGCTGTGTGTCTTCCATTTCCCGAATTTTTCGGGTGGCTTCATACCCATCCATTCTGGGCATTTGAATATCCATCAGAATGAGATCGAATAAGGAAGGGGTTTCCATCATGTGGCGGGTTGCTTCTTCGCCATCGATCGCAAGAACCACGGTTGCGCCTTGATCTTTTAAAATCCGCTCGGCCACATCCCGGTTAAATTCGTTATCATCAACCACCAGAATCGTGAGGCCCAAGAGGCATTTCTCATTTGTCGTTGGTTGTTTTTGCTGCTTTTTATGCCCTGGATTTTTTAGGGTGATGACCTGATCATACAGTGATGACGTAGTCACCGGCTTTTCCATCACCGCATCAATATACGCCGCATTTTCCTGTTTCAGGACATTGTCCTTTGAATAGGCGGTAACCATAATGATAATGGGTAAGTTGTGATCTGACAGGCTTTCTTTGATTAATCGAGAGGTTTCCAGCCCGTCCATGACCGGCATGTCCCAATCAAGCAATAAGATGTCAGGCGCTTTGTGATGTTTGCTGACGTTCAGTGTATAGTTTAGGGCATCTTGCCCGTTGGAGAATGTTTTGGGTTTCCAGTTCAGGCTCTTGACGGTGTTTTCCAGTGCGTCCTGTGCGATTTTAAGGTCGTCAGCAATGACAACATCAAGGTTGGTGACTTCCGGTGACGAGGTTTTCGCCGACCTGTCGACAGTTAAGGTGAGGGTAAAGCTGAACTGGCTGCCTTGTCCCAGCTCACTCTGTGATTTCAGCTCGCTTCCCATCATTTTAAGCAGCTTGGACGTAATCGTTAAACCAAGACCTGTGCCGCCATATTTTCGGGTTGTGTTGCCTTCTGCCTGCACAAAAGCTTGCTCAATATTCTTAAGGGCATCCCGGGACATGCCGATGCCGGTATCGGACACTTCAAACCATAACGTTATCTCGCGCTCTGTTTCTTCCAGCGTTTTAATGGCAAGCTTGACGTATCCTTGTTCGGTAAACTTGATTGCGTTGCCAAGAAGGTTGATCAGAATCTGTTTGAGGCGGAGAGGATCCCCGATGAGTGAGGTGAAAACACTGCTCTGAGGGTGAATGATCAGATCAATATTTTTATGTGCTGAACTGATGGACATAATGGTGGCAATACTGTCGATGAGCTCTTGCAGGGTAAAGGGGTGTTGGGAGAGTTCCAGTTTGCCGGCTTCGATTTTGGAGAAATCCAGAATATCGTTCAGAATATCTTGAAGAGACTGCCCGGCGTTGAGTATTTTACCGGAAAGTTCGCGCACTTCCTCGGGCATGTCCGGTTTGTGCAGGAGCTGGGCCAGACCGAGGACCGCATTCATGGGGGTTCGGATTTCATGGCTCATATTGGCCAGAAACTCTCCCTTGAGACGGGTCATCTTTTCAGCTTCGTTTTTCGCAGCCTCCAGAGCTTTATCAATGGTTACTTGTGCGGTGACATCATCGACCACGCCAGTAAACATTGGTTTTCCTGTATCCTTATCTTCCCCATAAAGAGACTGACTACGCAAGATGCGCCGACCATAGCTTGGATGGTTGATCTCAAACTGTTGGGCAAAGCCGGACTTATTTCTGGCGCATTCTTCAAGGGCTTTTTGAAGGGCCTGCTTGTCATGGGGGACCATATTTGAATGAAGCGTGCGATAGCTCACTTTTTGGGGTTCGTTGCCATGTCCGAGAAGATGGGCGGCTCGCTTATCCATGACGAGGATTTCGTCTTCAATGTCAAATTCCCACACTCCGATATTGGCTGCGGAAAGGGCAAGGTCTAAACGGTCTGTGGTGTCTTGTAGTTCTTGTGTGCGTTGTTCTACGCTGATTTCCAGGGTTTCGTGATATTCCTTGAGAGCCTTTTCATTGGCGACACGAACGGAAATATCTTTGATGTTGCCAAGGATGAAGGTCTCGCCATTTTGGGTGAGTTCTGTAAGGTTGATTTCGATGGGAAATTCTTCACCATTAGAACGTTGTGCGATCAGCTGTCTGGGGTAAGAGATTAAGCGGGATTGGCGATCATTCACGTAATTTTTTAGATGCTGATCGTGGTTGGCATGATCGGAAGGGGGCATGAGAATATGCACATTCTGACCAATGGCTTCATCGGCTTTTAGCTCGAAAATGCGCTCGGCGGCGGGGTTAAACTCGCGGATACAGCCTGATTGGTCGATGATCACCATGGCTTCCGACGTATTGTTATAAATTTTTTGCAGACGTTTCTTTTGGGACATAAGGTCTATTTCCGCCATGACCTTTTTTGTGCGGAAATGGGCAAGCAGTGCCGAAGCCGCAAGGGTAAAAAGGAGAAACAGGATCATGTCAATTTTGGATAATTTTGACATGACATAGCTGAAAATACTTGGCGTAGGGCTGTTGGCCACAATGATCAGTTCGAGTCTACTGTCCGGGTGGGAAGCTATGTTGGCACTGGTCAATTTGGTGAATGTATAATCTGTGCCATGGGTAAAAAACTGTAAGAAGCGTGGTTCGCCGTCAGCGAGTGTTCCTTCATCCGCGTCTTTCTCCGCATAGAATTTGCCGCCTGTGTTTTCTCTCAAGATCTTCCAGGTGTTGGGCATCTCATGGGAAACCCGTAACGGATGGGAGCGCAATTGAAAGGCAAAGGCGCGATTATCCTGCGGGTCAAAGAGCCAGTCGCCCTTTTCATTTAAAAGCCAGAGATTGAGTGAATTTTGTAGGCTGGCGTTGCGGACGTGTTTGATCAGGTTTTCCGCGAGATAGTTTAAAATTAAGACATATTGGACGTTGCCGTAAGGATCGAATATGGGGCGTGACAGGCGGATAACCGGCTTATGTGGCACTTCTACCGCGTCGTTTTCGACGTTTAAATCCAGTGGGGAGATAGAGGTGAGGCCCGGTTCAATCTTGAGGGCTTCTTGAAAATAATACCGACGGCTTTTGTTTTGCAATTGGGCAGTCGGAACCAAAACAGCGTTGGGAGCCTTGTAGTTAACCCGTAAAACCTCGATACCGCTGGCGTCGAGGAGACGGACTTGATCATAACGTCGTGAGGTCAGGGCAAGGGTTTTAAAAAGCGCTCCCAATGCGGCGTGGTTTTGCGCTGTTGGGGCGTTGGTGTAGCTTCTTAAGACGTCAGAGGTGTGGAGGAAATCAAGGTCAAATTCCAGTAGACGCAGTTCATTTTTCAGATTGCCGGATACGTTTTGAAGGACTGTATTGTGTAGGGTTTGGTTTCTGTTGTGAAGGGAATTGAGTTCCCAAAAAGCACTGAGGATAGCCGCAACGATGAGCGTTGCTATAATCACAAGCATCGTTGAGATGAACGTTGTCAGTTTTGTTTTAACCACAAGCATGCTCCCGCCAAAAAGATGGTTGGAAGAGGCAGGCCAAAATCGCCGTTCTCTCCCCCTCTATCCGCTTTGTTCTTTCAGAGCGCCTACTGTTGTTTTTTTTGCTGATATGTTAACTTTTAATCTCTAATTTTCAATCCGTAATTGAAAATATTTTTATGATGAATATTAATTTATCACCATTTTTTTAGTAGATTGAACGCACATCTTTGAAACAAAACGATAAAATTACCACACCTTAAAGTCCGCAATTTGTCAGCCTTTTATATTTAAGGTATTTGTGCCTATTGTGCAAGCTGTGGTTCAATTTGCTGGGAGTAATTTACGGATAGATTAAGTCTACGGCGGCCGGTTTCGAAAGAACGGAGCTATGATCAGCAAAGATCTGACACAAAAAGACAAAGGCAGGACTGGATGCCAAGTATATCAAAATCGGTATAGAAAGGGAAAAACACCCTTCAAAAGCAAAAAGCCCAAGGCATTAACCTCGGGCTTTTTCATAATGGCGGACAGGGAGGGATTCGAACCCTCGATGAGCGATTAACCCATACCCGCGTTCCAGGCGAGCGCCTTCAGCCACTCGGCCACCTGTCCACAATATATGTATAAATTTGCACGCTGTTCTGTACAAACCTGCTGGAACGAGGCCGAAAACTAGCGAAGTCCTTTGGGGCGTGCAACTGTTTTTTTTAGCTTTTTTGATTTTCTTTTTGAATAATTGTCTCAGCTCAAGACTTTTGGGTGTATTTTTGGTATCATTAGGGCTGAAACAAAGTCCTGTTTTGGGTCGTACACTGGCAAGCAGGGAGAAGAACGATGACCATTGACGTACAAGGTGTCATTCAGGCTCTGTCCAGAGCTGTCGAGGTTTCACCGATGAATAGCGACGCCCCTCTTCATCCGGTCATTACCATTTCGCGGGATCTGGGGACTGGCGGGGATGCGATTGCGCAATTGCTGGCGGAACGGCTGGGGCTGGACATTTATGATGAAGAAATTATGGATGCGATCTCCAACCGCTATGAGGTCAATAAAAGTGTCCTGAAAAATCTGCATGAAAAATTAAGTTCGGCAAGTGATTCCTGGCTTTATGCCATGGTGACGGGGAAAAATGTCTCGCGCGAAGACTATGCTCATGCGCTGGTGACTGTAATCCGCGCAATTTACCATAAGGGCGGGATCATTATGGGACGTGGTGCTCATGTGGTCTTGGATGGGCGTGATGTGCTGCGGATCCGGCTGACCGGTTCGCCAGAGGCATGCGCCAAACGGGTTGCCCATCGCGAGCGGTTGAGTTTGACGGAAGCTAAAAAACGTTGCGCGGCTGTTAATAAAGAGCGTGGGCATTTTGTCTGGAGCATGTTCAAGTCCCGCCTGAACGATCCGACAAACTTTGATCTCACGATCAATACGGATCATTTTGCGCACTTTGAACAGATTGTTGAAACCATCATCCGGGCCATGGAAATGATGGGGTACAGCAAACGGCGGACCGGTACCACGAACCGCTAGAACAATTCTTAAGAAAAATGACTCTGTTGTGTCTCGCCCCTTTACATTAAGGGGCGGGCATGGCAAAGCTCTAGCTCATTTTTCTCCATCAGGAATTGGATCTCCTTTAATATGATGATGTATGTGCTTATCGCAATCGGTTTTGTCCTGTTGTTAGGCGGGGCGGAATATCTGGTCAAAGGGTCGGTTGGTCTGGCCCGCCGTATCGGGGTTTCCCCGCTTGTGATCGGGATGACGGTTGTGGCGCTTGGGACGTCGGCACCTGAATTTGTGGTGAGTTTGGACGCGGCCATGGCGGGTGTTGCAGGTATTGCGACCGGTAACATTATCGGCTCCAACATCGCCAATATTCTGTTGATCCTTGGGGTGACGGCTATGATTAAGCCGATCCATAGCGATCCGGGGTCTGTGTTCCGTGATGGGATTATCCTTGTGGTCTGTAGCGCGGTCTTTACTGGACTGGCGTTGAGCGGATCATTAGACATGATGTCGGGTCTTATCCTGACAGCCATGTTTATTGGTTTTCTGGTTTATTCTTATTGGCGCGAAGCCCATGGTGCGGACCCTGAAGTGGCAGAAATGCACGCCCATGAAGCCGAAGAAGTTGAAGCGCCGGACAATCCATGGGTTTTGCTGGCGATGACCCTTGGCGGGATCGCAGCGGTGGTCTTTGGTGCGGAGCTGCTGGTTGATGGCGGCACGCAGATTGCCCGTCAGTATGGTGTTTCAGAAGAAGTGATTGGCCTGACCATGATTGCGGTCGGCACCAGTCTGCCGGAATTGGCGGCGTCTGGTATGGCGGCCTTGCGTGGTCATACGGATGTGGCGTTGGGGAACGTGATCGGGTCCAACCTGTTTAATATCCTTGGTGTCTTGGGGATCGTTTCCATGATCCAGCCTTTGCCTGTTGCACAGCAACTGATCGAGTTTGATCTGTGGGTGATGATGGGGGCAACTGTTCTGTTGGTGCCGTTTATGGTGACCAGATGGAAGTTGTCGCGTCTTGAAGGCTTTATCTTTGCGGCTAGCTATGGTGTCTATATCGCGGTTCAGGCCTATGGTGTGGACAGTCTTTTGGAAAAAATCGGGGCCTAACGATGAGGGTGGCATTGGTCACAGGCGCAGCGCAACGTATCGGAGCGCATATCGCAAGTACCCTTGCTGAGGCAGGCTGGGCCGTTGCCATCCATTATCATGGCTCAAGTGAAAAGGCAGAAGCCTTGGCGGATCAACTCCGCGCAAAAGGTGGTGTGGCCGAAATTTTCTCCGCCGACTTTTCAAATGAAGACGATGTGCAGCACCTGTTGCCCGCCGTTCAGGCGCGTCTGGGGCTGGTGAGCTGCCTTATTAATAATGCCTCTGTTTTTGAAAATGATACGGCGCTGACTGCCAGTAAGGCGAGCTGGGATTTACATATGGGTGTAAATTTGCGCGCGCCTTTCGTGTTGTGTCAGCATTTTGCGCGCCAGAAAGAAGGGGTGCGGGGCAATATCATTAATATTGTTGATCAGAGGGTCTGGAACCTGACGCCGCACTTTACCAGCTACACGCTTTCCAAGGCCGCGCTGTGGACGTTGACGCAAACGCTGGCGCTTGCTTTATCGCCTCATATTCGTGTGAATGCCATCGGGCCAGGCCCGACTTTAAAGAATGTGCGCCAAACTGAGGCGGACTTTCAGGCCCAGTACGAAGCTATACCTTTAAAAAAACCGACCGACCTTATGGATATTTCCAACGCAGTGTTGTATATCCTTAGCGCACAAGCCATGACGGGACAAATGATCACCCTTGATGGCGGAGAACATCTGGGCTGGGCCCAGGGGGATAATCATACCCCACCACGAGAATAGGACAAGCCGATGACCGCGTATCAAGCCGACAACGTTCAACCGCTTCGTATTGCAGATGCGAAAGCTTCCGTACGGCATGTCTTTATTCGGGATCTCGTCCTTTTGTGTTCTATCGGCGTTTATGAATATGAACATGAAGCGCCGCAGCGTATCCGGGTTAATCTGGACCTGACGGTGTCGGAAAGTCACCACAACGATAATATCGATAATGTGGTCTGTTACGAACAAATCTCCAACAAGGTGCGGGACATCGTCAGTGGCGATCATACCAACCTGTGTGAGACCCTTGCGGAGAAGATTGCCGCAAGCTGTCTGGAGGATATCCGCGTCCAATGTGCCCGCATTCGGGTGGAAAAACTGGACGTGTTTGAAGACATCGCAAGTGTCGGTGTCGAGATTGAACGCTTTAACGCCGCCGTCTAAGTTTTTGTGATTCAGCACGCTTTTGCGGCTGGGCTCAACTTGCCTGAAATGGAATCGAATTTTTGCGAATCGTGGGGAATCCTAGAGGGGACTCCCTGCAAAGTTTTGCACATTCTGTAAAGAGGAAAAATTCGTTTCATTTTCGTGACTCTTCTATGAAACAGATAGGTTGTGTAAAAGTTTCCCTTAAAAATAACGTTTAATTTCAATGGGTTATTTTGGTGCACAAAAAATAGGCACTTCATAGGAAGTGGCGGTTTTGCTGGTCTAATTCGACATACCCCAGAACAACCCACAAACTTATCCACAGGCTTGGTGGATTAAAAAATGGACCCGCAGAAGTCCTAGGATTCCCACCCGTGAGTCAGCAGATTTGCGTTTTAATAAAAAAAATCATATCAAAGTAAAAAATATTTTTGAGTAGATCTTGAGGTTATCAATGGCGCGAGAAAAAGAACTTTGGGTTTTTGGCTACGGGTCATTGATGTGGTCACCGGGGTTTGAGTACGAACAGGTCTGTCTGGCGACCTTGGCGGGCTATCATCGTGACCTCTGTGTTTTATCTTATGTTTTTCGGGGCACACCAGAGGTGCCGGGGATCGTCATGGGCCTGCGCCCCGGTGGTCACTGTCAGGGGCGTGCCTTTAAAATCTCCGCAAAGGATGAAGCAGATGTGATGGCCTATCTGCAGGAGCGCGAGATGATCAACAATGTGTATGATCCCTGTTGGCTGGAGATCACTCTGGAAGATGGACGCCGGTGTCCGGCCTATACCTTTGTGGCACGTAGGGATCATGATCAGTATGTCGGAGATGAGCCTCAGCACGAAAAGGTGCGGTTGGTCTTGCAAGGTTTCGGACAAGGCGGCAGTGCGCTGGAATATCTGGACAATACCTGCACCCATTTGCGCGACTTATCGATCCGTGACGAGGCTTTGGAAACCATTTTGCAGGTTGCCCAACAGCAAAAAGCACAAAAAGGCGAAGAAATACGCTAAATAGGGGTTTTTTCGAATTGACAGCCTGTCGGACTATCCGGATACTCGTCCGCTTTCCTAAATGGAAAATTTTGTTTATTTAAACGTGTGGTAAAGGATAACCCATGACCCAATCTGTCATGAAAACCTATGCCCCGGCTGATGTCGTTTTCGATAAAGGCGAGGGGGTATTCCTATTCGCTGAGGACGGCAAGCGCTTTCTCGATTTCGGCGCCGGTGTGGCGGTGACCTGTTTAGGTCATGCCCATCCTCATTTGGTTGCGGCCCTGACCGAGCAAGCCCAAAAACTGTGGCATTGTTCTAATCTCTATAAAATCAAGGGACAGGAACGATTTGCACGACGATTGGCGGAAAACACGTTTGCTGATGTGGCGTTTTCCTGCAACTCCGGTGCAGAAGCGAATGAATGTGCGATCAAGGTCGCGCGTAAGCATTTTGCCGCAAAAGGCAGTGATCGTTATCGTATCCTGACATTTGCAGGCGCATTCCATGGCCGGACTATGGCGACCCTGTCGGCGGGCAAACAAGCCAAACATTGTGACGGCTTTGGCCCCATGCTGGACGGGTTTGATCAGGTCGCCTTCAACGATCTGGACGCTGCGAAAGCGGCGATTACCGATAAGACGGCGGCTATTCTGGTCGAGCCTGTGCAGGGCGAAGGCGGGATGCGTCCGGCGGATGTGGCCTTCCTTCAAGGTTTGCGCGCGCTTTGTGACGAGCATGGCCTGTTGTTGATGTTTGACGAAGTGCAAACTGGTGTGGGCCGGACAGGTAAGCTGTTTGCTCATGAATGGGCGGGCGTGACGCCGGATGTGATGGCGATTGCCAAAGGCATCGGCGGGGGCTTCCCGGTGGGGGCGTGCCTTGCGACAAACGAGGCGGCAAGCGGTATGGCACCGGGCAGTCACGGGTCGACCTATGGCGGCAACCCTCTGGCGATGGCGGCAGCCAATGCGGTGTTGGATGTGGTGTTGGAAGACGGCTTCCTCGATCACGTCAGCAAAATGGGCGCGCTGTTTAAGGCGCGCTTGCAAGACGTGGTGGACGCGCACCCGACTGTTGTGACGGGCGTGCGGGGTCGTGGTTTGATGCTGGCGCTGGAATGTAAGGTCACCAATACGGATTTGGTTGCCAAATGTTTTGCCAACGGTTTGCTGGCGGTTCCTGCCGGTGACAACGTCATGCGCCTGTTGCCGCCCTTGGTGGTACAGGAAGAACATATTGAAGCTGCGATCGCTATTTTGATGCGGTCATGCGCAGAACTTTCGGAAAAATAAATTATGAAACCGAAGCATTTTTTAGACCTTCACCTGCTTGATGGTGATGAACTCCGGCACATTCTGGATCTGGCGAACGGTTATAAGCGCGGCCTGAATGTGGCGGGTGGTGACAAACCGCTGGACGGCAAATGTCTGGCGATGATTTTTGAAAAACCCTCGACCCGTACGCGCGTGTCCTTTGAAGTGGGCATGGTACAACTAGGGGGCCATCCGCTGGTCCTGATGGGGGAAAATTCCCAGCTAGGGCGCGGGGAAACCATTGCAGATACTGCACGCGTCCTGTCGCGTATGGTTGATGGCGTCATGCTGCGTACCGATGCCCATGAAAAGCTGACGGAAATGGCGGAATATTGCACCATTCCCGTGATCAACGCCTTGACCGATGACAGCCACCCCTGTCAGTTGATGGCGGACATTATGACCATTGAAGAACATCGCGGCCCGATTGCGGGTAAAGTGGTGACATGGGTTGGTGACGGTAACAATATGGCGAACAGCTATATCCATGCGGCAACCCGTTTCGGTTTCGAATTGCGTTTGTCTTGTCCGGATGAGTTGATGGTGAAGGACAGCATTCTGGATTGGGCCGCGAACGAAGGGGGCAATATCTCCATCGTGAAAGACCCCAAACTGGCGGCGAGTGGTGCCGATGTGGTTGTGACGGATACGTGGGTATCTATGGGCGATAGCGATTATGATCGCCGGATGGAATTGTTGACCCCTTATCAGGTCAATGAAGGCTTGATGGCGCAATGTGCCAATGATGCCTTGTTCCTGCATTGCCTGCCTGCCCACCGGGGGGAAGAAGTCACCGATGCGGTGCTGGATGGTCCAAATTCCGTCGTCTGGGATGAGGCGGAAAACCGATTACATGCACAAAAAGGCATTATGGTCTGGTCAATGATGTGATCCGACCCTATATAGAGAAAAATTTTGAATGATTTGAGCCTCTGTCCGATATGGATAGAGGCTCAACGCTGTTAAATGGATAGTATGAAAATGAGCAAGCAGCTTTTAGATGACCGTATTCTGCCGTTTCAGGTAGATGAATTGGATATTCGCGGTCGTGTGATCCGTTTGGGCAAATCGGTTGAAACCATTCTCGAAGCCCATAAATATCCCAAACCGATTGCGGACATTCTGGCAGAAGCCATGGGCTTGACCGTTGCCTTGGCCTCTGGTCTTAAATATGACGGGGTCTTTTCCCTACAGGCCATCTCGGAAGGGGAAGGCGCAGGCCCGATCAAGGCGTTGGTGAGTGATATTACCTCGGACGGTGGCTTGCGCGGCTATGCCGGATTTGATGCGGATAAACTGGCAGCATTGGGCGACAACCCTGCGGTGACAATCGAAACGTTGTTAGGGACAGGGCGTCTGGCCTTTACGGTCGATCAAGGTAAGCACATGCAGCCCTATCAAGGCATTACGGCGCTTGAAAAAGGCACCCTGAGCGATTGTGCACATGCCTATTTCCAAAGTTCTGAACAATTGGATAGCGACTTTAAAATTGCCTATGGCGACAGCGGCATTTGTGTGGTCATGATCCAACGTTTACCGGATGAGGCAAATGATGAAGACGCGGCGAAGGAAAAATGGAACCACGCCACCATCATGCTGAAAAGCCTGACGGATCAAGAGATGCTGGACCCGACCTTGGGGATGGCGGACCTGCCGTATCGTTTGTTCCATGACGAAGGTGTTCGTGTTTACGAGACACGGACCGTCCATCAGGAATGTCGCTGTTCGGAAGAACGTCTGGAGACGACTCTAAAAAGCATGCCGACACCGGAATTGAACGACATGATTGAAGAAGGCGGGACCACTGTGACCTGTCATTTCTGTTCGACCGATTACACCTTCGATGCGGCGCGTCTGACGGCCTTGCGCGATGAAAAAGAAGCGGAAAAAGCGGTCAAACATTGACATCTGATCTCATCTAAGCCTGTATCATAGAAACAGATTATTATTTCTATGGAGGTTTAGATGAGACGTTTTTTTGCGGGGTTACTTGTTGTCGTGGGGCTGTCTGCCTGTGCGCAAACAAACCCGCCCGTACAGGTTTTACCGGAAATTACTTTTGTCCATCTGCCCCAGATCACACTGGATGTGGCGGCAATTGATGTGATCAACCAGTCCAAGCCCTCTGCGGAAGGTCGTGACGTTTCCCACCAGTATCCGACATCGCCCAGTAAAGCGATTAACAATTGGGCACGGGACCGCTTGGTCGCCGGTGGCACAAGTGGTGTGGCGCAGGTTGTGATTTTGGAAGCGACAGCCTTGGAGCAAAAGCTGCCGAAAGCAACCGGCGTCAAAGGTATCTTCACCAACGATCAGTCGGAAAAATATATCACCACCGCCAATGTCCGTATCGAAGTCATGGACAGTAATGGTACGGTCAAGGCCTATTCAGCGGCAGAAACCAATCGCACTATCACCCTTGCCGAAGACCTCAGTCTGTTAGATCGGGAAAAAGCATGGTTTGATATGGTGGAAAAGATGATGGCGGATTTCAACGAAGCGATGGATAGCAGCGTTAAAACCCACCTTCCGGTCCTGAAATAAAGCTTAGCCGCGCCAGAAGGTCGGGACAAAGAGGACCAGCACGGTAAACAGTTCCAACCTGCCCAGCAGCATGCCAAAGGCCATTAACCATTTGGCGCTGTCGGGCAGGGTCTGGAAGTTACCGCTTGGCCCCGTGATATCGCCAAGGGCCGGGCCGACGTTGGCAATGGCGGTTGCGGCACTGGAGATGGCGGTGACATAATCCAGCCCCATCATGCCCAAGGCCATGGCCAGCAAGGCAAAACATACCCCAAAGATAAAGAAGAAACTCAGGACGGAGGTTAAAACCTCTTCCGGGATCGGGCGGCGGTTATAGTAGGGGATAAAGACGCCATGTGGTTCCAGCAGGCGTCTGATCTGAGTATGAGCCGCGGCATAGAGCACCTGAAAGCGAAAGATCTTGATCCCACAGGTGGTGGAGCCGGAACAGCCGCCGATAAACATGATAAAGAAGAAAATCGGCCAGGCAAAATGCCCCCAGAGCTGATAATCCGTGGTCGCAAAACCTGTCCCGGTGATGATTGAAACCACGTTGAAGGACCCAAAGCGCAGGGCTTGGATCGGGTCTAGCCCTTTTTGTACCCATAAAAAGCCGCTGGTCAGCATAATCAACATGATGATGATGGCCAAAAACCACTGAACCTGCGTATCACGCAACAGGGCGGTGAAGTTACCGCGCAAACAGCGCAAATAAAGCATAAACGGCAAAGATCCGGCGATCATCCCCAGCGTAATGATGCCGTCAACCGCACCGCTGTCAAAATGTCCGACAGACCCGTCAGAGGTGGAGAAACCGCCCGTGGCAATGGTGGTCATGGCATGGGTGATGGCTTCAAAAGGGGTCATATCCGCAAGCCAAAGCGCCAAGGCCCAGATCAGGGTCAGCCCGACATAGATGGCTGAGATACTGGCAGAGATTTGTGCGGCTTTGGGCAGGGCTTTATCGGTTGTTTCAAACGCTTCGACCTTAAAGAGCTGCATGCCCCCAACGTGCAACATCGGCATGATGGCAACGGCCATCACAATGATCCCGATCCCGCCAAGCCATTGCAATAACGCACGCCAAAGCAATAGACCGGGGGGGGCGTAGTCTAACCCCGTAATGACGGTTGAGCCGGTGGTGGTAATGCCGGACATAGCCTCAAAAAAAGCATCGGTATAGGACATGTCCAGTTCACTAAAGGCAAAGGGCAGGGCCGCGAAAATCGTCATGACCACCCAGCTGAACGTCGCCATAATAAAGCCCTGACGGATGGAGAAAGGTGTTTTCTCCTGACTGCGCCCCGCAAAGATCAGCGCAAGCGCGACAAAGATGGTCACGCCGGATGACATCATAAAGACTTGCCAATCCGAATTGCCTTGGGCCAGATCCACGCTCATGGGGATCAACATACCGAGTGCCAGTGTCATCAACAGCAAGCCGATGATGAAATAAATGGGCCGCAGATTAAGCTTCATCTTACCTTTAGGGGTCTTGTTAATTGAATCTGTGGGATTCTTGGCGCAAATGCGCGGGAAAGTCTATGATTAATTATCGGTGGCCCGTTCTGGCGAAGCTGATCGACCTATAGAAAATCCTTTTATTTACGAAGTGAAGGTGTATTAATTTAGGGACGTTATATAATTTTTACCTAATTTTTGGCTCCCCCCTTCCCATGAAATATATTCAGACACTTTATCAAGACACGATGCCGGGGCTACTGGCGGCGGGTATGATCGCGATTACTTCGGTTTTTCTCTCCAGTCATTATGGTGGCCCGACCATGGTCTTCGCGCTTTTGCTCGGTATTGCGCTTAACTTTTTATCCGATCATGACCGCTGTAAAAAAGGCATTGATCTGGCCTCCAAAAAAATCCTGCGCATTGGGGTTGCGTTGCTGGGCTTTCGCATTTCCTTTGAAGCGGTGGTTGATCTGGGGATCGGGCCGGTGATTTTGGTGGTGGTCGGTGTCGTGGCGACCATCGCCTTGGGATTGATTTTAACGCGTGATTCCCAATCGGATTCTGCGTTTGGCTGTTTGACGGGCGGGGCGGTTGCGATTTGTGGCGCGTCTGCGGCAATGGCCTTATCTTCTGTCTTGCCCCAGAACGAAGATAATGAGCGCAACACCATTTTTACCGTGATCACGGTGACGGCGCTGAGTACCATTGCGATGGTGATCTATCCCATGATCGCGGCCCTTGCGGGCTTGAACGAACAACAGACCGGCATCTTTTTAGGGGCGACCATTCATGATGTCGCCCAAGTGGTCGGGGCAGGCTATAGCGTATCCGATCCGGCAGGCGATACCGCGACCATCGTCAAGCTGTTGCGGGTTGCCATGTTGCTGCCAGTGGTCATGACCGTGATGCTGGTTGTGCGCACGCGCATGAAAAAGTCGCAAAGTGGCGAGGCGAAACTGCCTTTCCCTTGGTTTGTGCTGGGGTTTGTGGCGCTGGTGGCGCTCAACAGTATGGTTGCCGTCCCTGTTGAAATTTCCGGCTTTTTTACCGATGTGTCGCGCTGGTGCATTGTTGGCGCGGTGGCAGCCCTTGGCATGAAGACGTCTTTTGCCGCTTTGTTAAAAGTCGGCTACTTCCCCGTTGCGGTCTTGGTAGCGGAAACAGTCTTTCTGGCTGTTTTATCGCTGGCGGCGATTTTCGTCTTCGGGATGTGAGGATAAGCTGGGGAAGTCTATTCCAGACTTTCCCCCGCATAAACACCCCAGAATTCGGCTTTGCGTAACCAACCGAGATAGCCGTCAGCCTCGATCTTGCACCATGTGGTGCCGTTTGGACATTCCAGCAGGCTGGCGATCACGCCTTCTTCCAGCTTGGCGGAAGGGCGGGCACCGGTATCGGGTTCGGACCGCAGAGTGCGCACATCACCGGTGACAATGATGCTGCGTTTGCCCGATAGCATGCCTTGATGGACCCAGCCTTGGGTGCCCTGCCAATCGCGAATCTTTCGCCACGTATCATATTCGGCGACGATTTCGACGGGGAGGTTACGTTTTTTGTAGACCCATTCAACAGGGTAGCGCACACCCGGTCCGGCGCGTAAATTCACTTCGCCGGAACGCAAAGTGACAAATCGCGGCAATGGTAGGCCGGAGCCACTGCGGGCTTGTGCGACTGCTGAAGATACGGCAAGCGTAATCAGCGAAATCAACAGCAGGGAGGCGATGAGAGTTTTCTTGGTCATGGGGGAAATCGGCTATTTCTAAAAAAAACATGAAAAATTGTAAGTTCACTGTACCAATGAAATAGTTGACGTATTATAAACATCGTTAAATATTTTTGCCGGAGGCTCCTAAAAAAAGGGGCAAATTAGAAAAATCCCAAGGGGAAGTAGAGAATGGTCCAGAAAAAACCTGTTGTTGTTGTAACACGCAAACTGCCCGATGCAGTAGAAACACGCATGATGGAGCTGTTTGACGCTCGCCTGAACATGGATGACACACCCATGAGCAAGGCGGAGCTGGTCGAAGCGGTTAAGGAGGCGGACATTCTCGTCCCGACTTTGACGGACCGAATTGACGCAGGCGTGCTGGCACAGGCCGGACCGAATCTGCGTTTGATTGCCAACTTCGGCACAGGGGTAGACCATATTGACCTGAAATCCGCGCGTCAACGCGGCATTACCGTCACCAATACGCCGGGCGTTTTGACGGAAGATACGGCGGATATGACAATGGCCTTGATCCTGTCTGTCCCGCGCCGTCTGGTCGAAGGGGTGCATTTGATTGAAGGCGATGAGTGGGATGGTTGGTCCCCGACCTCCATGCTGGGGCACCGCATCAACGGCAAACGTCTGGGCATCGTCGGCATGGGGCGCATCGGTCAGGCCGTTGCAAAACGTGCAGCGGCGTTCGGTATGTCGATCCATTACCACAATCAAACCCGTTTACACCCGGATACGGAAAACGAATTACAGGCGACCTACTGGGAAAGTCTCGATCAGATGATGGCCCGTATGGACGTGATCTCTGTCAACTGCCCGCACACACCGGCGACTTACCACTTGTTGTCTGCACGCCGCTTGAAGCTGCTGCAAAAACACGCCTATATCATCAACACCGCCCGTGGTGAAGTCGTTGATGAACCTGCCTTGATCCGCATGCTGGAAAAAGGCGATCTGGCGGGCGCGGGTCTCGACGTGTTTGAAAATGAACCGGCGATCAACCCGAAACTGCGCAAAATGAAAAATGTGGTGCTGTTGCCGCACATGGGTTCTGCAACCATCGAAGGCCGTATGGACATGGGCGAAAAGGTTATCATCAACATGAAAACCTTTATCGACGGGCACACCCCACCGGATCGCGTAATCGACGCTTTCTACTAAGACGCAAAACAAAAGCCCCTGATGAAAATCGGGGGCTTTTTTGTGTCTGTGGACCATGGGGAGGGGTTAAATCCCTGCGCCTGCCTCGATGATGCCGGTTAGGTATTCGACTTTCTTCAGCAGCTCGTGCAGGTGGGGGTCGCCGTAACCGTGGGCTTCGAGTTCGCGCACGCTGTTGATCAGGTAGTCGCGGTTGAGGCCGGTTTTGCCGGACGCTTGCATAATAACATTGGCGGCATTTTCCAGACCGATATCACCGGCATAGAGTGCGTGATCAGGATCAGCAACGAAGCTGTAAGCGTCGATTTGGGTGCCGCAATCTAAAAAGACGGGCAGGGTTTCGGCGCGGTAGGCATAACCGCACAATTCCCGTTCGGTCAGGTAAGCGATGACATTGGCTTTTTGATCGTCGGCAATTTTAAAGGCGACACCATGACAGACCGCGTCGGCTTTTGGGTCCAGGCCTAACACAAGGCCGGGGTTTTCCGGTGTGCCGCGATAGTAATGGGAATAGACGCAGAAAGAGCGCAAGTACCCTTTAAGGGTGGCGGGCTGTGCATCCAGATAGGGAAAACCGGGGTTCCACATGAGTGACCCATATCCAAAGACCCAAAATGCATTTTCCATGTGTAAAACCCTTTCCTGCTTTGGTCTTAACGGCCCTGTGGGCAAAGATCAAGGGAAGAAAAAATGGTTTCATTTGATACGAAATGTGATAATTTACACTTCTTCAATTTTAATTCTCAAATTATTTGCTATCTTCCATAAGTTTCAATTTTTTGATCAAGAAAGTTTTTTGCATATGAATACCTGCCTGTGGACCCCCAGCCCTGAGCGCGTTGCCTCATCCAATATCACGGACTTCATCAAAAAGGTGAACGAAGAATTTGGTCTGTCGCTTGGGAATTACGATGATTTGTTCGAGTTTTCCGTGGCTGAAACAGAGAAGTTCTGGTCTTTCCTCAAGGATTATGCCGGGCTGAAAGCACAGACTTGGGGGGATCGCGTCCTTGTGGATGGCGACAAAATGCCGGGGGCGCAGTTCTTCCCCGATGCCCGCCTGAACTTTGCTGAAAACCTTCTGTCTAAAAAGGACGACAGCGAAGCGCTGGTGTTCTGGGGCGAAGATAAAGTCAAACGCTCCCTGTCGTGGAAGAGTTTGCATGAAGAAGTCTCGGTCTTTGCCCAAGCCTTGCGCGCCCAAGGGATCACAAAAGGCGATCGCGTTTGCGCTTTCATGCCGAACATGCCGGAAACCATCATGGCGATGTTGGCGGTGACGTCGATCGGGGCCATCTGGTCTTCCACATCCCCTGACTTTGGCGCCAACGGTGTCCTGGATCGTTTCGGGCAGATTGAACCGAAAATCCTGATCGCGGTTGAAGGCTATCATTACAACGGTAAATCCCACGATTGTCTGGAAAAAGTACAGGCTGTGGTTGATCAAATCCCGTCTTTGGAAAAAACGATCATTGTACCGTACACGCGGGAAAATCCCGATATCACAGGCATTAAAAACGCGGTTCTGCTGGACGATTATGTGGCAGGGTTTGAACCTGACGAGATCGAGTATGAATATGTAGAATTTAACCACCCGCTTTACATCATGTTTTCTTCCGGCACGACGGGTAAGCCCAAGTGTATCGTGCATGGCACAGGCGGAACCTTGATGAAGCAGGTCAGTGAACACCTGTTGAACTGCAACAATGGCGATGGGTCACGCGTCTTTTACTTTACGACATGCGGCTGGATGATGTGGAACTGGCTGGTTGCGGGCTTGGCCTGTAAATCGACCTTGATGCTGTATGATGGCTCCCCGTTCTATCCGTCCGGCAACATTTTGTTTGATTATGCGGATGCAGAAAAAATCACCATGTTCGGCACGTCAGCGAAATATATCGATGCGCTGAATAAAGCAGACCTGAAACCGCGCGAAACACATGACCTGTCCAGCGTGCAGTCCATGACCTCTACCGGATCGCCGTTGGTGGCAGAATCCTTTGATTACGTGTATCGCGATATTAAACAAGACATTCATCTGGCTTCTATCTCTGGCGGGACTGACATTTTGGGCTGTTTTGTGTTGGGGAACCCGACAGGGCCGGTCTATCGTGGCGAAATCCAGTGTCGTGCCTTAGGGATGGCGGTTGAAACCTTTGATGACAACGGCAAGCCGGTGCGGGGTGATAAAGGCGAGCTGGTCTGTACAAAACCGTTTCCATCCATGCCGGTGATGTTCTGGGACGATCCGGATCACGCGCGCTACCGTGCTGCTTATTTTGAAGAATATGACAACATCTGGTGCCACGGTGACTTTATCAGTATTGATAAAGAGACAGGCGGCATTGTGATTTATGGACGATCCGATGCAACTCTTAACCCCGGTGGGGTGCGCATTGGGACCGCAGAAATCTATCGTCAGGTGGAAGCCTTGCCGCAGATCCAAGAAAGCATCGTGATCGGGCAGGACTGGCAAGATGACGTCCGTGTGATCCTGTTTGTCGTCATGAAAGACAGTAACGTGCTGGATGAGGCCTTGATTAAAGAGATCAAGACGAAAATCCGTACAGGTTGCACGCCGCGCCATGTGCCGGCAAAGGTGATTGCCGTGAGCGATATCCCGCGCACGAAATCCGGTAAAATTACAGAACTGGCCGTGCGTGACGTGGTGCATGGGCGTGCGGTTAAAAACAAAACCGCGCTGGCAAACCCGGAAGCCTTGGACTTGTATGTGAATATTGCGGAGTTGCAGCAAGACTAGCTTCTAGTTGAAACTACGTAGATACGAATGAGCCCGTTGACTGGTGCAAAGGTATATTCTCCCCCAAATGGGTGATATTTTTGTTCAGGTCGCGGGCTCTTTTCTTGTATATTCAAAGTTGGGAAAAAAAGCGGGGGAGGCCGTTCGGTTGTGTGACGATGGGAAGTGATCTGGTTGACAAGTCCGGACTGAAATCGGCGAATAAAAACGATATTTTCATTGTTTCGGGGAACGCGAAGCATCTGAAAGATATTAGCCAGGCTCTCATTTCATTTTATGTGGTCCATGCTTTCCAGGACGCCGGGAAGTTGAGCGAAGCGCTTCATCATTCCCACCCCGCAGCGATTATTCTGGACGAAGAATTATCCCCGCATGGTGGTTTAACCGTTTTGCAACAGTTGCGCCGCACCGAAAGTTTTAGCCTTATCCCCGTGGTCTTTACAGCGCATCAAGGTAATCTTGAACAAATTGGCGCGTCGAACGCCTTGCCACTGGTGCGCACGCTGGTGAAACCCTATCGGTTCAGCGCGTTGTTGAAAGCGATTTCCGATCAGGTGAACGCCCATGTCGAGGCACAGTGGAAGATGATGAAGGAGCCACAGCGCGCGGCTTTGGAAAATACCTTGTCCTCTTTCAATTCGGTTGCTGATTTGATTGCGGAAGGTAAAGAGCTCCCTTACGCCGATATTCAGCAGAGTTGCGAACCCTTGGTCGCGGCTGTGCAGAGCGGGAACTTTAAAGCGCTTTTGCAAGGGGTGCGCGGGCATGACAACTATTCATATGTTCATTCACTAAGGGTGGCGACGTTCCTGTCGTTGTTCGGGGACCATCTTGGGGTCAAAGGGAATGACATGAGCATCCTTGCCACAGGGGGCGTGCTGCATGATGTGGGGAAAATGATGATCCCCCATCAGGTGCTTAATAAACCGGGCAAGCTGGAGCCGGACGAGCTGGTGGTCATGCGCTCTCATGTGACCCAGACCATCGATTTTCTGGAAAATACGCCGGGTTTGCCGCGCGGTGTCACCATTATCGCCGGACAGCATCATGAAAAACTGGACGGCACCGGCTACCCTTATGGCTTAAAAGGGAAAGAGCTAAACGAATTGGCCCGTATGGCGGCGATTATCGATGTGTTTAGCGCGCTGACCGATCGACGGTGTTATAAAGACCCCATGTCGCCTGTGCAGGCGATGGAGATCATGGAAAAGATGGGGCCGGGGCATCTGGATCAGCATTTCTTACTGTCGTTTAAAGAACTTTTGCTGGATGCGACCAGCGAATCGGATATTCATTGATCCATCATTTTGATTGGCAGTTTTAAAAGCTGTGATATTCTGTATCATCCTTTTGAAAGGGGATGAAAAATGAGCTGCGTAAAAACAATCCTGTCGGCTGTGATCGTTTGTTCCACGGGTCTTTCTGTACCTCTTCAGGCGCAGGCGGACGAGAAAGTGGAGGCTTATAAAAATGATTATCCCGGCTGTGTGGAAGTGGTGAAAAACCAGTTGGCCCTGTTTGACGAGGCCACCCGCGTTGGTGTGATGCCTTATCTTATGCAGGCCTGTATGTCCGGTCGTCAGATTGGGGAGAAGCGGACCAAAGAGATGTACAACATCCCAACGGATAAAAAGCCTCAAAAAACCAAAAACTTTAAAATCGAGGTAAAACCCCCTTCCTTGATGAAGCAAGACCCGTTTGAGGTTCAGTACTAGGATCGCCGCCATGTCGTTTTTTGAAAATATATTTGTGTCTTTGGCAGAAATGATCGAACGCTATGAGCATCAGGACTTTCTGGAATCCGTGACAGGCGTGTGTGCGCTGGTGGCAACCGCTAATTCCCGTGTGGAGTTGGCCCAGCGGGTGCGCTTTGATCAGGTGATTAAGCTTTTAAGCCGCCTGCATTGTTTTGAGAAGGATCAGGTCACCGACCGGTTTGATAAAGATATTGCGGCGTTGAAGAAAGATCGCGCCGTCACCCAAAAGGCCATTTTGCGCAAAGTCAAAGAGACGATCGAAAGCAAAGAAGATAAAGAACTGATTCTAAAGGTTTGCTGGGCGATGGGGCGGGCGGATGGCGAGATCGATCGTAAAGAGCAGGAAATGGTTGAAGTCATCGCCAAAGAATTGGGACTGAATTTGCGCGAAACCTTTGAAAGCTATTGAGCGTGCTCAAAGGGCGTTCCGGTGGGGAAGCGGGGAAAAACAATCGTTGCTCCGCGCGGTGACTCCTGCTATAGGAAGGCCACTTTTTCCATAGAGCAGGATGATTGCCATGGCACGTCGTCGCCAGATATATGAAGGCAAGGCAAAGGTTCTTTTTGAAGGACCGGAACCGGGGACTATTGTTCAGTATTTTAAGGATGATGCGACTGCGTTCAACGCAGAGAAAAAAGGCACCATCACCGGTAAAGGGGTTCTGAACAACCGTATTACTGAATATGTGTTCACGAAACTGGCTGATCTGGGGATTCCGACCCACTTCATCCGCCGTTTGAACATGCGCGAACAGCTGTGCCGTCAGGTGGAGATCGTGCCGCTTGAAGTCGTCGTACGCAATATTGCGACCGGCTCTTTGACTAAGCGACTGGGCGTGCAGGAAGGTCTGCGTTTGCCGCGTGCGCTTGTTGAGTTCTATTATAAAGACGATGCGCTGGGTGACCCGCTGGTCTCTGAAGAACATATCACCGCTTTTGGGTGGGCAAGCCCGATGGAACTGGAAGAGATGACCGGCATGGCGCTGCGCATCAACGACTTCCTGTCCGGTCTGTTTGCCGCCATCGGTATTCAATTGGTCGATTTCAAACTGGAATTTGGTCGTATCTTTGATGAAGACGGGATGCGTCTTGTGCTGGCTGATGAATTTAGCCCGGACAACTGCCGTCTGTGGGATGCGGAAACCGGCGAGAAGATGGACAAAGACCGATTCCGTCAAGACCTCGGCGGTGTGGGCGAAGCCTATCAGGAAGTCGCGCGCCGTCTCGGCATCACGCCGGAAGGTGACGGGCCGGGTGACCACAAAGGCTCAGAAACCGTACAGTAATTTTATAGAGAAAGGCCCTTTCGCGGGCCTTTTTTGCGCTTGAACTTAAAGTGAAGGAAGCGAACAGTGAAAGCTAAAGTCCACGTGACCCTTAAAAACGGCGTACTCGACCCCCAAGGTAAAGCGGTTGAGCATGCACTTGGTACCCTTGGTTTTGCCGGTGTTGGTGAAGTCCGTATCGGTAAATATATCGAACTGGAACTGACCGACGAAGCAGAAAAAACCAAAGAAAACATCGAAAATATGTGTAAGCAGTTGCTGGCCAACACAGTGATCGAAAACTTTGACGTCGAAATCGTCGAGTAAGCCTTAGGTACTAATTTTTAGATAGGGGTCTTTCAATGAAAGCCGCTGTAATCGTTTTTCCGGGTTCAAACTGTGACCGCGATATGATGGTTGGGATTGAACATTCTTTGGGCCGTAAGCCCGAAATGGTCTGGCACAAAGAAACGGAATTGCCGGATGTCGATTTTATCGCCATTCCGGGTGGGTTCTCCTATGGGGACTATTTGCGCTGTGGGGCGATGTCTGCACATTCCCCGATTATGCAGGAAGTGATCAAGAAAGCGAACGAAGGTGTGCGCGTTCTTGGCGTTTGTAACGGCTTCCAGATTTTGACGGAAGCAGGCTTGCTGCCGGGCGTGTTGATGCGCAATGCCAAGCTGAAGTTCATTTGTAAAGATGCGCATTTGAAAGTCGAAAATGCGCAAACAGATTTCACCGCCAATTACACACAGGGCCAAGCCATCCGCATTCCGGTGGCGCACCACGATGGCAACTATTTTGCCGCTGATGACGTGCTGAAGGGTCTGGAAGACAACAATCAGGTTGCTTTCCGTTACTGTGATGAAGCAGGCAATGTGACAGAGGAAGCCAACATTAATGGCTCTCGCAACAACATTGCAGGTGTCTTCAACGAAAACAAAAACGTATTGGGCATGATGCCGCACCCGGAACGCCTGTGCGATCCGCAACTGGGCGGGACAGATGGCAAGCCCCTGTTTGACGCACTTGTGGAGGCGCTGTCATGAGTGAGATTACAATGGACGTCGTTAAGGAACATGGCCTTAGCGAAGACGAATGGAAACTCTGTCTTGAGATCATGGGCCGTGAGCCGAACCTGAACGAACTGGGCATTTTCTCAGTCATGTGGTCGGAGCATTGTTCCTATAAATCCTCCAAAAAATGGTTGAAGACCCTGCCGACGGAAGCTCCATGGGTGATCTGTGGTCCGGGGGAAAACGCGGGTATCATCGATATCGGCGACAATCAGGCGATCATCTTTAAGATGGAAAGCCACAACCACCCGTCTTACATTGAACCTTATCAAGGGGCTGCGACAGGTGTGGGCGGTATCTTGCGTGATGTCTTCACCATGGGCGCCCGTCCGATCTGTAACCTGAACGCGTTGCGTTTCGGGGAAGTTGATCACGAAAAGACACGTCACCTTGTGTCTGGCGTTGTCTCCGGTATTTCCGGTTATGGCAACTGCGTGGGCGTGCCGACCGTGGCGGGGGAATGTGAGTTCCACAAGTCTTACAACGGCAACAACCTCGTCAACGCCATGGCGGTGGGCTTGGCTGACTCCGATAAAATCTTCTATTCTGCGGCGGCAGGTGTGGGCAACCCGGTTGTGTACTTCGGCTCCAAAACAGGGCGTGACGGTATCCACGGTGCGACTATGGCCTCTGCGGAATTTACCGAAGATAGCGAAGAAAAACGTCCTACAGTTCAGGTTGGTGATCCGTTCACAGAAAAACTGTTGATCGAAGCGACCCTTGAGCTGATGGAAACAGGTTCTATCGTTGCGATTCAGGATATGGGCGCGGCGGGTCTGACGTCTTCATCTTTCGAGATGGCGTCGAAAGGCGGCGTTGGCGTTGAGCTGGAACTGGATCAAGTGCCGATGCGCGAAGAAGGCATGACGCCTTACGAGCTGATGCTGTCTGAATCCCAAGAACGTATGCTGGTGATCCTGAAGCCGGGTATGGAAGATATCGCCAAAGCGGTGATGGACAAATGGGACCTTGAATTTGCAGTGATCGGTAAGCTGACCGACACAGGCAACATGGTCTTGAAATGGCACGGCGAAGTTGTTGGCGATCTGCCGATTGACCCGCTGGCGCTGGCGTCCCCTGAATATGATCGCCCTTGGGTGAAAACAGAACGTCCGGCAGAAGTGGTTGCCAATGAGGTGGAAAGCAATATTGGTCGCATCGATGCGCTGAAAACATTGATTGCCCATCCGAACTTTGCGTCCAAGCGCTGGATTTGGGAACAGTATGACCATATGGTCATGAACGACACCGTCGGTCGCCCGGGTGGCGATAGCGCGGTGATCCGTGTTCATGAGACCAACAAAGGGATTGCGGTGACATCTGATTGTACGCCGCGTTACTGCTACCAAGACCCGCATGAAGGCGGCAAACAGATCGTTGCGGAAACTTACCGGAACATCACTGCCGTTGGGGCGCAGCCGTTGGCGGTCACCGATAACCTGAACTTTGGTAACCCGGAACGCCCGGAAATCATGGGTCAGATCGTCGGTTGTATCGAAGGGATCGGCGAAGCTTGCCGTGCGTTGGATTATCCGATCGTGTCCGGTAACGTATCTTTGTATAACGAAACCAATGGTCAGGGCATCTTGCCGACACCGACTTTGGGAGCCGTTGGCTTGATCAAAGATATCGACAAATGCGCGACCGTAGCCTTCAAAGAGGAAGGTAAAGCGGTTGTTGTCCTTGGCGAGACAAAAGGCTGGCTGGGTGCATCACGTTATCTGGAAATCATCTGCGGGCGTGAAGAAGGCGCCCCGCCGATGGTCGATCTGGCAGCAGAACTTAAAACCGGTAACTTCGTGCGGGCAGAAATTCTGGGTGGGGTTGATACCTGCCACGATATTTCTGACGGCGGGATTGCGGTTGCGGTTGCCGAGATGGCAATGGCAGGCAACATCGGTTGTTCAATCGATATTCCGGCGAACGTCGATCAAGCGTATGCGTGGTTGTTTGGGGAAGATCAGGGCCGCTACATCGTGACGGTTGATGCCGATAAAGCAGACGCATTTGTCATCAAAGCGGGCGAAGCTGGTGTGACGGCAAACATCATCGGTAAAACCGGCGGCACAGAGGTTGTGCTGGGCGGTGAAGCGGTTGCGGTTGCTGAGCTTAAGAACCTGCATGAAAACTGGATGCCGACTTATATGGCAGCTGGCGAGTAATCACCGCAGTGACTGAATGAGAAAGGCTCCCTGTTTTGTTACAGGGGGCCTTTTTTGCTTTTGGCGTGGGAGTAGCTGACGCCAAAGTAGTTGATAAACAGTCGCTCGAGGTGGCCTTCCTCTATGGTTTGCGTAAAGGCGTTGGACCAAAGTTTGCGTTCATCCTCTGAGACATCCAGCGAGGTGGCAAAGTACATGGTGCCCAACAGCTCCCCAAATCCGCGCTCTAGATTAAGCGGGCTTTGTAGGGCACCGTTTAACCGGTAGGCAACGAGATCCCAGACCAGCCAGGCATCTATACGACCATGTTCCAGTAGCTTTAGGATTTGTTCGGAAGAACTGATGCTGTTCAACTGGGCCAGCGGGATCTGGTGACGGGCACCGATCTGTTCTGAAAAGGTGCCGCGTTTAACACCAATCCTTTTTTGACGAGCCTCCTGGAGGCTGGAAATCGCGGGGCTGGTCTGCTTTATGGTGAAATATGAGATCCTTAGAGGGAAGAGAGGGTGAAGCCAATGATAGTGGGGCTCACGTTCTTTGGTTCGGGTCAGCGGGGCGATGGCACCGCCGGTGGTTTGTTGAATAATTTTTTGTGCCCGCTTCCATGGCATGCGTTTGATTTCTATCTCACGATCAATTTTTTGCGCTGCAATCAGGAAGAGATCGGAAAAAAAGTTCTGTTGGCTGCCATTTTTTTCTAAGGTAAAGATATGTTCATCGGACAGATAAAGTGTTTGGATCTGTTCAGCCGAAAGACTCTTTGTGAAACAAAGGCTTATGCTAAAGAAGATGAAAAGAAATTTCATGAAGTCCATCTCACGGGAGGGCGGGAAATGCGCTGTTTTATATATTATAAAATTAATAAAATGTCAAAATTGATAACTTATAATTGATTTTCGCAAGCAAGTACTATGTAAGTAATGTTTTAAAGATTGACTATAAAAGCCGTTCGGGAAATATTCTTGCCCATTATTTGTTTTAGGGGGCTCTTATGGCTAAAGGTAAAGTCGTTTTATCCAATAAATTTACACAAATGAAAAAAGAAGCACCAATTGGTTTCTCTTGGACTGTGTTGTTCTTCGGTTTCTTTCCGCCGGTTTTCCGCGGGGACTGGAAGTGGTTCATTGTTATGCTGTTGTTGCATATGGTAACTTTTGGCGTTTCAGGTCTGGTTCTGTCTTTCTTCTACAACAAACTGCATATCAAAGATTTGTTGAAAGACGGTTATCGTGTGGTGGGCGCAAGCTATACGGATGATTTGTCAATCATCGCGGGTGATCTGGATATGCCGTTGTCCGTCATTACACAGAGTGAAGGGCCGGGTGTGGTTGAAAACGCCGCGTAAATCCTTCGCATAAATACAAAAAAGGCTCCCTTCCTTCAGGAAGTGGAGCCTTTTTTCTTGTTTCTCGGCAGAAACAAGGGGAGACTTTTTAGCGGCCGTTGCGGACTGCGTTTTCGATTTCACAACGGTTGATGCCAATGTCGGAAAGCTGTGCGTTAGACAGCATGCCCAACTGGTGAGCAGCTTTGCGCGCAGCAAGTTCACGAATGATTGCGTCGATCATAACTTTAAAAAAGTTCTTCGGTGCGTTGAAGCCAGAACCGGTGTTGTGACCGGCGGGCACGTTATTCATAGTTACAGCGGCCATGGTGATGATCCTTAATCTCTAATACCTAATTTCCCTGAGCATTTGCTCGTGGCGGGGCTTATACGCCCGGCCTACAAGGAAAAGGAGTGCTGTTTTCCCACATCAGATATGCAAGAAACGCATGAAATTATTGCACTGCAAAAAGGGTTAGGGTGTGAAACTTTATTTCAATATTTTTAAATTAGAATTTGTTTAGTTTCAAAATGGCGAAAACATGTACGGGAGAGGTGTTCCTCTCTCTACATATAACTTGCGTACTCAATGTGCATTTGTGTGCCTAAAAATGAGAATCTTGGCACTTTTTTGGGCAGCGCCTGCGGTGAAAAATATGGCCCCCGGCAAAGAATGGGAGGCCTTAACCGGAGTTAAAAGATCGCACTTTCTCCTTGGCGAGGAGTGTCTTGAACGCTAGAGTTTGGGGAACTGGGGAGAGGCAGGTATGCACATTGTCGCGATTATTGTTTTTTTGGTGGTTTTATTCGGGCCGACGATCTGGTTGAAGTCGGTGATACGGGCACATCAGGAGGATCGTTCGGATTTTCCGGGGACGGGTGGGGAATTTGCCCGTCATATTTTGGATCAACTGAGCTTGCAACACGTGCGGGTGGAGGCGACGTCGCGCGGGGATCATTATGACCCTATGGACAAGGCTGTGCGTCTGACCCCAGCTCATTACGATGGGTGTTCTCTCAGTGCCGTCGTGGTTGCTGCCCATGAAGTCGGGCATGCCCTACAGGATCGTGATGGCTACAAACCCTTTGTCCAACGCTTGGGGCTGGTGCGGTTTGAATTTTGGCTGGTGCGGATCACGCAGGTGTTGGCGCTATTGCCACTCGTCGGGGCGTTTGGCAGCGGGATCCCGCATCTGGTGGTGATCAGTTTTCTTTTATTCATGGGAGCTGCGTTGTTAACCTTTGGGGTCCGTCTGATCAATCTGAATGTGGAGTATGATGCGAGTTTTAAACGGGCGTTACCGATTCTTGAAAGCGGATATATCCCGCCGCAGGACCTGCCGGCAGCCAAGAGTCTCCTGCAGGCTGCTGCCTTGACCTATTTATCGGGAGCCTTGATCACATTCCTGCGATTGCTGTTTTTGCGAAGATGAAATCGAAAAGGAGTATGATTTCAATCTCCTCACGATTTGTTAACTAGTTTGCGCCACCATACTCCTGTGAAGAAGTCAAAAAGTCGCAAAAAAAAGTCTTTGCGACTCGTGATAAGCACTAGCATATCGGCGCATGACTTCTTATAAAGGTTAATCGGTTTTTCGAATCTTTCGTTCGAGGGGCTACTTGGTGAGTTTAGGGCTTGGCCTATTTTTTTGACAAGAGTTGAGGCACAATGTTTTCAAAACTGTTCGGCGTTCTGTCCGCTGACATGGCAATCGATTTAGGTACGGCAAACACCCTTGTGTATGTCAAAGGTAAAGGGATCGTTCTGAATGAACCGTCCGTGGTTGCCATTGCCGACAATATGGGTAAAAAGCAGGTTTTAGCGGTCGGTGAAGAAGCTAAATTAATGCTGGGCCGTACACCGGGTAACATTCAGGCCATTCGTCCGTTGCGTGATGGTGTAATCGCCGATTTCGAAATTGCTGAAGAAATGATCAAGCACTTTATTCGTAAAGTGCATAACCGACGCTCTTTTGCAGCGCCGCTGGTTGTGATTTGCGTTCCGTCTGGGTCTACAGCGGTTGAGCGCCGCGCCATCCAGAACTCTGCTGAAAATGCAGGGGCGCGTAAAGTGATGTTAATTGAAGAGCCTATGGCAGCCGCCATCGGTGCAGGCTTGCCTGTGACAGAACCGACTGGCTCCATGGTTGTGGACATCGGTGGGGGGACCACAGAAGTGGCCGTCTTGTCTTTGGGCGGTATTGTTTATGCCCGTTCTGTCCGTGTCGGGGGCGATAAAATGGATGAAGCGATTATCGCTTACATCCGTCGTACCCATAACCTTCTTGTCGGGGAAGGCACAGCGGAACGTATTAAGAAGGAAATCGGTTCTGCTTGTCCGCCGGAAGATGGCGAAGGTCGCACAATGGAAATCAAGGGGCGTGACCTGATGAACGGCGTGCCGAAAGAACTGGTGATTTCTGAACGTGAAATCGCAGAGAGTTTGACAGAGCCGGTCGGGGCGATTATTGAAGCCTGTAAAGTTGCTTTGGAAAATACAGCACCGGAACTGGCTGCCGATATCGTGGATAAAGGGATCGTGCTGACAGGTGGGGCAGGGATGCTGCGCAATCTTGACTTTGTGCTGAGACACTCTACTGGCTTGCCGGTCTCCATTGCAGATGACCCACTGTCCTGTGTGGCTTTGGGTACAGGACGTTCACTTGAAGAAATGAAAAAACTCAAGCACGTCTTATCGTCAATGTACTAGAATATAGAGCGCCCTGTTTAACAGGGCGTTTTCACCTTTTCGAACTAAGGGAAAAGCTGTGGGCAAACAAGGACCAGGTTCATCAACGCGCGTAGACGCCATACGCCATTACTTGCAACGATTTGCATATGTGGGTTTGGTTGGCGCCGCATTTGGGTTGATGATGCTGGGAAAAGCCGAAACAGTGATCGTGGAAGAGGTCCGTGCGCGGATCAACGATGCCTTTGCCCCCATCCTTGAAGCCATTGCAGAACCTGCGGAAACCGTGCGCAGCTATCTGGACGAAGGTCGTCAGTTCCTGTCTATCCACGAAGAAAATATGCGCTTGACGCAAGAAAATGAACGTTTGTTGAAATGGCAGACGGTGGCGCGCAAGGTAGAGGCTGAAAATGTGATCCTGCGGGATCTGTTGAACTTTCAGGTCGGTCCTGAAGCCTCTTACATCGCTGCGCGTGTGATTTCTGATGACGGCGGCACCTTCTCTGAAAGTGCGTTGGTGTATGCCGGAAAGCGTGAAGGGGTCAACAACGGTCAGGCGGTCGTAACCGGCGAAGGTCTGGTTGGTCGTGTGGCGGGGGTGGCCCATCGTTCCGCCCGTGTGTTGTTGCTTACGGATTTGAACAGTCGTATTCCTGTGATGATTGAAAGTTCGCGCGCGCGCGGGATTTTGGCGGGCCGCAACGAAGAAAAGCCGATTTTGACGAAACTGCCACCGGGAACGATTGTGTCACCGGGGGATCGCATTGTGACCTCTGGTCATGGCGGGGCGTTCCCGGAAGGGATTCCGGTCGGATTGATTACAGCGGTGAATGATGCATTGGTGGAAATCACGCCCTTTGTAGATTCTCAACGTTTGGAAATTGTCCGTATTGTGGATTACGGGTTGGATGGCATTTTAGACCGTCACCGTTTGAGAACGGACCTCCCGAAAGATGACTTGCCGGTTGCGGTTGTGCCGGAAGAAAAAACGGTAGAGCCTATGCATACGGTGGTTCCCAAGCCCGGCACAGAAAGGAGACCGTCTGAACCATGAAACCGGCGTTTTGGCAGCGGCTAGACCTTTGGGCGCGCAATATTTCACCGGTGGGGTTGACGGTTTTACTTATCCTCCTCAGTGTCATTCCAACACACATACCGGGTTATGCGTCTATTGTGCCGCAATTGGCGTTGATGGGGGTTTTTCATTGGACGGTTTTTCGACCTGACCTGTTCCCCATTCTGGCTGTTTTTTTGATCGGTATTTTACAAGACAGCTTGTCGGGCGCACCGATGGGGCTAAATACACTGGTGTATCTGACGGTGTTCGGGGTTGTACTTGGGCAACGTCGGTTCTTTCTCGGTAAAAGCTTTTTTGTTGAATGGCTGGGCTTTAGCATTATTTGCGCAGGGGCTGCCCTGCAGGCGTGGCTCTTGTTGTCGGCTTATTATGTGCATGTGCTGGCACCGGCGCCGGTCTTGTTTCAGTATTTGATGAGCATCGCTTTTTATCCCCTGTTGGCCTGGATCATGGGCCGCTGGCAGACTTCTATCTTAAGGTAACGCTGTTTATGCATCGCAGTTCAGACAGATCAAAACTTTTCAGCCGCCGCGCCGCCGTTTTGGGCGGGGGGAAGCTGGTTCTGTTGTCGGCGCTTGCGGGGCGGATGTATTATCTGCAGGTGGTTGAAGCCCCGCGCTTTAAAACAATGGCGGAAGAAAACCGGATTTCCATCCGTCTGTTGCCACCGCCGCGCGGCAATATCGTAGATCGTTTTGGCGAAGAATTGGCGGTCAACGAAACGAACTACCGCGTGCTGATCACCGCCGAAGATACCAACGGCAAGCCCAAGGAAACATTGGACACATTGGGGCAGGTCATTGAGATCAGCGAAAAAGAAAAGAAGAAGATCCTAAAAGAGATCAAGCGCAAACGCAGTTTCGTTCCCGTGACCGTGCGGGAAAACCTGACGTGGGAAGAAGTTGCGCAGATTGAAGTCAACACGCCTGACCTTCCCGGTAGCGAGATTGACGAGGGCCAGACCCGCCATTACCCCAAAGGCCATTATTCCGCGCATGTGCTGGGCTATGTGGCCGCGGTCAGTGAGCGCGATGCGAAAGATGATCCTTTGCTGGAACTGCCGGGCTTTCGGATCGGCAAATCCGGTATTGAAAAACTGCATGATCTGAAATTACGCGGCACCGGCGGCACCTCGCAGGTGGAAGTCAATGCCTTGGGCCGCGTTATTCAGGAAGTTGAGCGCCAAGATGGCGAACCGGGCGCAGAGGTGATGCTGACGCTGGATGCGGGCCTGCAACAGATGGTATCTGAACGTTTGGGCGAAGAGGCCGCGGCTGCGGTGATTATGGATGTGCACACGGGTGATATTCTGTCTATGGTGTCCAGTCCGACCTATGACCCCAATGCGTTTAACCGGGGATTATCGCAAAAAGAATGGCAGGACCTGATCAACAACCCACGTGGCCCACTGACCAACAAGGCGATAGCTGGACAATATGCGCCTGGTTCCACCTTTAAAATGGTCGTTGCGCTGGCTGCTTTGGAAAAAGGGGTGGTTACACCCACGCAGGAAATCTATTGCGGCGGGCATATGGATTTGGGCAACGCGCGCTTTCACTGCTGGAAACGTGGTGGCCACGGCCCTATGAATATGGTCGAAGCCCATATGCATTCGTGTGATATCTATTTTTACGAGATTGCAAAACGTACCGGTATCAACCGTATCCATGATATGGCGAGACGTCTGGGGATCGGGGATGTAACAGGGTTGGACCTGCCCGGCGAACGCACAGGGTTGATGCCGTCGCGCGACTGGAAGCTTGCGACATTGGGTGCCCCATGGCAGGGCGGCGAAACCTTGATTACAGGGATTGGTCAGGGCTATGTCTTGACAACTCCTTTGCAATTGGCGGTCATGACGTCCCGACTGGTGAGTAATAAAAAAGTTGTCCCGCACCTAACGCGTAAAATCACTACAGCGGATGGGGTGGTGATCCCCGTGCGCACAGAGTTTGAATCTTTGGGTCTATCGCCAGCACATTTAAAATTGGTGCAGGATGGGATGAATGCGGTGACAAACGTGGTCGGCGGTACGGCCTATCGCTCGCGTATTAAAGAAAAAGAATTTGCTATGGCGGGAAAAACCGGCACGGCACAGGTGCGCCGGATTACGAAGGCGGAACGCGATTCACGGGTGCGGAAAAACTCCGAATTGCCTTGGGAATTACGCGATCACGCTTTGTTTGTCGGTTTTGCACCGTATCATAACCCGCGCTATGCGGCGTCTGTCGTGGTGGAACATGGTGGGTCGGGCTCGAAAGTGGCTGCCCCGATCGTGCGTGACCTGTTGTTAGAGGCCCAGCGTCGTGAATCCGCACGAGGGGAACCCATCGTTGCGCCTGCTGCGACCAAGAAAAACGGTAAGGAGGCCTAGAGCCGATGATGCGTTATCGTCTGGGGCAGGATAAGCTGACCATGGGTCGCAAGATCCTTGAACTCAATTGGGGCTTTGTCCTTCTGTTGATCATCACCGCCAGCGTCGGCTTTGCCATGCTGTATTCAGCCGCACCGGGGGACCCGAATGTCCCGGGATCGGTGGGCAGTTGGGACCCTTGGGCGAAACGTCAGTTGATCCGTTTTGCCGGGGGGATGGTCATTATGTTTGTGGTGGCCCTGACCGATATACGTATTTGGCTACGTTATTCCTATATCCTTTATTTTATCGCCCTTGGCTTGTTGGTGGGCGTAGAAGTTAAAGGCTCCATCGGGATGGGGGCGCAGCGCTGGATTAGCCTAGGGTTCTTCCAGCTCCAACCTTCGGAATTGATGAAGATTACACTGGTCCTTGCGTTGGCACGCTATTTCCATGGGCGCTCCCTTGAAGAGATTCAGAGTATCCCGTTCCTGTTTGTGCCGTTGTTTATGGTCGCGGCCCCCTCGGTCTTGATCCTGCGTCAGCCGGACTTGGGGACGACTTTGATGTTGATCTTGGGCAGCGGCGTGATCTTTTTCCTCGCCGGGGTGCGGTTGTGGAAGTTTACCCTTGTTGGGGTCTCGGCCTTGGCGGCGATTCCGGTTGCGTGGCAGTTTTTACACACCTATCAAAAGAAACGCGTCCTTACCTTCCTCAATCCTGAAAATGATCCTTTGGGTGCGGGCTATCATATCATGCAGTCCAAGATCGCCTTCGGGTCGGGCGGGATGACGGGGAAAGGGTTTGGGCAAGGGTCCCAAAGTCACCTGAACTTTTTACCTGAAAAGCAGACGGACTTTATCTTCACCATGCTGGCGGAAGAACATGGTCTGGTCGGGGGGCTGATGGTGATGGGGCTTTATCTGTTGCTGCTGATTTATGGCTATGCGATTGCCATGCGTGCGCGGAGCCAATACGGGCGTCTGGTCGCCCTTGGGGTGACGACAACGTTCTTCCTGTATATCTTCATCAATATCGGGATGGTGATGGGGCTGTTGCCTGTGGTTGGCGTGCCGTTGCCGCTGATCTCTTACGGGGGAACCGTGATGATTTCGGTTCTGTTTAGTTTTGGACTGTTGCTCAGTGTGTCCGTCCACCGTGATCTGACGATCGGCCGTAAAGGGGAGCCCGACGATTTTTAAGGTCGGTCTCTAGGCTTCAGGCAGAGTTACGCTGAAGGTAGACCCTTTCCCTTCGATGGATTTGAGGGCGATTTTACCATCCATCTTTTCAATGAGGGCCTTGGCGATGCTGAGGCCCAACCCTGTGCCACCCTTGGCGCGTTGGTCGGAACTATCGGCCTGAATAAATTTGTCGAAAACTTTTTTCTGAAGCGATTTGGGGATACCGCGACCGGTATCAAGGATGGAGATAACGACCTGCCCGTCTTTGCAATCGGTTGTGAGCGTCACCGTTCCGCCTTCGTTGGAAAATTTGATCGCATTAGACAGCAGGTTGGAGATGACCTGCATTAACCTGTCTGAATCAGCGAGAACGTAAAGCGAGGATGGGGGGACCTGAGGGGCCAGCGTTAGCGTGACCTTGTACTGGCTGGCGTAGGCCTGATGATTCTTGAGCGCAAGGCTGAGAAGTTCCTCAACGGCAACAGAGGTGATGTTAAAGTCCATGCGGGCGGATTGGAGTTTCTCCATATCCAAGATGTCGTTGACGAGCAAAATCAGCCGATTTGAATTGTTATTTGCAATTTCCACAAGGTTTTTTACTGGCGGCGGCAAGTCTTTGGACATGGTGTTTGACAGCAGCCCCAACGCGCCATGAATGGCGGTCAATGGGGTGCGCAGTTCATGGCTGACAATGGAGGTGAATTCTGATTTGGCTTGTTCAAGCTGTTTCATCTCGGTGATGTCGGTATGGGCGCCGACCAAGCGGATAGGTTGGCCTTGCTCATTGCGCAGGGCTTCCGCACGCGAAAGGATAAAGATATAATGTCCGTCCTTATGGCGCAGACGCTGGACCATTTCAAAGCGCGGTGTCTCCCCCCGAAAATGCCGTTCTAGCTCGTCCATTGCTTTTTCGCGGTCTTCGTCACAGATCAGGTCGGCCCAGCTTTCAAAACTGTTGCTGATCTCCTCATCGGTATAGCCCAGTTGGGCTTTCCATTGCGGGGAAAACCAGACTTGGTCCGTCTGTAAATCCCAATCCCAGATGCCATCCGATGTGGCGCGAAAAGCCATGGACATTAGCTCTTCTTTACTGCGCAGACTTTCGTGGTGTTGCTTTTCAACGGTGATGTCCTGAATAATCCCAAAGAGGCCCACGACCTTGTCATGGTCGTCTTTTTCACAGACGGCGCGCACAGACACATAGCAGGTTGCGTTGTCATCACGCAGCAGGCGGGCATCGGTTTGAATGTCCGTCCCGTTACGAATGGCATTTTCGACCTGTGTCCAGACCACAGCTCTGTCAGCACCGACAAAAGCGCCAATGAAATCATCAAGGCTAATGTCGGCGGTATTGGGTTTGCGTCCGTAGATGTTGTAGACCTCGTTGGACCATTTAAGGAGGCCGGTTTGCGTATTCAGGTGCCAGTGACCGACGTGGGCCGTGTTTTCCGCCATTTCCAGCAGGCGAATATCGTTTTCAGTGCGAAGTGCTTTTCGTTTTGCTTTGGTGATGTCGCGCCCGATGGCATAGAATAGGGTGTGATCATCTTCCGAGATATGGGCGCGCCATTGTACCCAGATGTAGTGGCCTTGTTTGTGACGGACCCGATTTTCAAAATCGATCACTTTCAGGCCATGTTCCAATTTGTTGAGGGCAAGGTGGGTGGCATCTCGATCTTCGGGGTGAACCAAGTCCATGAACGGAGCTTCAAGCAGAAAGGCCTCATCAAAGCCCAAGGTGTCAATCCATGCCGGGTTGACGTTGCGAAACACCCCGTCGGTGCCTGCAATGCACATTAAATCAAGGGCATATTTAAACAATGCTTCTGGGTCGTTGAGTCGGGTCACATTTAATACTCGGCGTGGCTGAATTGTCACAGGCAGATAATGCAGGATAACCCAATGTAAAGAAAAAACCAATTCACTGGTTTGATTTATATAAACCCTCGGCTACACTGCTGGCAACAATGATGGATGAGGTTTAGCCTATAATGTTTGCTCGTACGCTCAAAAATACAGTCTTTGGTGCTTTTATTTGTATCCCGCTTTTTGCAGCAGGCTGCACGACCGCAAATGAACCGGACTATCCTCCTCTTGAACCGGGACAGTCGGCCTTTTCGAATTATCTGGTGGGGCAGTATGCCGTGCGCCATGGAAAGATGGATACGGGCGCGGATTTCCTTTTAAAGGTTCAGGATGCCACCGACCTGCCGGACGTTATGGTGTCGAGTCTTAATCGCCAATTGTTCACCATACTGGCGGGGGAAGGGCGTCTGGACGAAGCTGCGCGGTTAGCCGAGCACATGGACCAGAATGACATGATGGGCAATCTGGTCTTGGTTGTGCGCGATATCGCCAACGATCAGGCACAGGCGGCTTTAAAACATGCAGACGCTATTTCCAATCAGGGGATTGGTTTGTTTATCAAGCCGTTGGTGTATGCGTGGACAGTTGCGGCGACCCAAGGGGCGGATGCGGCGCTTGCTTCTTTAAAACCCATGTCCAAACAACAGGGGCTAGAATCCCTTTATCACCTGCACAGCGGCCTTTTGCATTTGTATGCGGGGCGGGAAGACAAAGCGGAAGATCATTTTAAACAGGCAGCAAGCGGTGCCAATGGCATGTCCCTGCGTCTAGCGGAACTTTATGGCACGTTGTTGGTCAAGCAAGGACGTGCGGAAGAAGCCCATAAAGTTTACGAAACCTATTTTGCCGATCATCCCGACTCGCTTTATATTCAGGCAATGTTGGATGATCTGGAAAGTGGTGCTTTGGCACAACGTCCGGCGTTCGGGCTTAAGGATGGTGTGGCGGAAAGCCTTTTCGGGCTGGCGTCGTCCTTGCGTTCCCCGAGCACGCGTCAGGTCGGTTTGATCATGGGGCAGTTGGCGTTACATATCAAACCGGATTTTCCGTTAGCACAAATTCTGGTCGCTGAAATTCTGGAAAGTAATCAGCGTTTTGGTGACGCCAATAAAGTCTATGCCGGCATTGCGCCAGAGAATCCGTTTTCCTGGTCGGCCCGTTTGCGCATGGCTCTCAACCTTGATGATATGGGGCGTACGGACGAGGCGGTTGATGTTCTTAAGAAAATGGAAAAACAACATCCTGACCGTTTGGAAGTGATGATCACGCTGGGCGATATCCTGCGCCACCGGGAACGGTTTGCGGAATCGGAAAAAGCATATGGCAAAGCCTTGAAACTGATCGGGGATAATATCCAGCCGCATCATTGGAATTTGCTGTATTCCCGCGCAATTACGCTGGAGCGTCTCCAGCGTTGGGAGGAAGCGGAGCCGCTGTTCCTGAAAGCGTTGGAGCTGGAACCTAATCAGCCGTTTGTGTTGAACTATCTCGGTTATTCGTGGATTGAAAAGGGACGACATCTGGCGCGCGCTCAAAAGATGATTGAAGATGCCGTGCGTCAGCGACCGCGCGATGGGTATATTGTCGATAGTCTGGGCTGGGTTCTCTATCGATTGGGGGACTATGAGAAAGCGGTTCCTCATCTGGAACGCGCCGTTGAATTGCAACCGTCAGATCCCGTTATCAACGATCACTTGGGGGATGCCTACTGGAAAGTCGGGCGTAACCGCGAAGCCCGTTTCCAATGGAAGCGCGCAAAAAGCCTTGATCCGACAGATGAGGTTTTGGAAGTTCTTGAAGAAAAATTAGAAAGTGGGTTGATTGAAAACTAATGGGCGTCATTTGTGAGGCGTATGCCAAGGTCAATTTATATCTTCATGTCACCGGTCAGCGGGAAAATGGCTATCACGAACTCGATAGTCTGATCTGTTTTGCCCAGACAGGCGATTATCTCACTTTCTCTCAGGCTGATGATATTACCTTGCAGGTAACAGGCCCGATGGCACGTTTTCTGGAAGGGGATGAGCAGGATAATCTGGTCTTGCGCGCGGCCCATGGCCTAAAGCAGTTATGCGGGTATGCTGGCGGTGCGTCTATTGTGTTGGAAAAGCACCTGCCTGTTGCGGCGGGGATTGGCGGTGGTTCCGGTGATGCGGCGGCTACTTTAAAAGGCCTGTGCGCGCTCTGGAACGTGTTTCCGGACCCGATGGGCTTGCAGAAATTGGCTTTGTCTTTGGGCGCGGATGTGCCGATCTGTTTAAAACAGCATGCAGCCCATGTAGGCGGCATCGGTGAAGTGATTACACCGCTGGCTCCTTTGCCCGAAAGCTGGATGCTGTTGGTAAACCCGATGGTGGCTGTTCCGACTCCCGAAGTTTTTAAACGCCGCAACGGTTCTTTCCATGCTCCGTTCCCTATGATCGGGGAATATAGTTTCTCGGACTTTATTTCCGAGCTGAAAAAACGCACAAACGACCTGATGGCACCGGCATTAAGTATCGCGCCATCGATTCATCAGGTTCTGACAGAATTGAGACAACAGGACGGCGCGTCTTTGGTGCGCATGTCGGGCAGCGGGGCGACCTGTTTTGCGATTTTTGCGCGAGAAGAAGACGCCATAAACGCAGAAAAGGCATTAATATCAAAGTTTTCTGGCTGGTGGACGGCTGTCGGAAAAATTATTTAATTTTTTTAAAATTAGCTCTTGCGCTTTGGAAAGTTTCCTCGTATGTTCCGCTCCACCACATTGATGGGGCATGGCCAAGCGGTAAGGCAACGGTTTTTGGTATCGTCATTCCCAGGTTCGAATCCTGGTGCCCCAGCCACTTTGAAAGTCATTTACTTTCAATGACTTACGAATAGAAGAACCTAATTGTGTACCAATCGTGTGTACCAGTTAGGTTTTTCTTTTTTTATGGCTAGAATCAACCAGAATCTCCTCAGGTTAGATGGCAGGTATTATTACCGTCAGCGTGTGCCTCTCGATTTAGTCTCGACCTTAAATCGCAAACAAATTAAAAAAGCATTGGGAACGGCTTGTCCAAGGCAAGCTAAGGTCTTGGCTGTAAAAATCAGGGGGGCTGTCGATAAGCTTTTTGACAGCGTAAGAATTGTGTCTAACGATAATGACAAAATAAATGAACTTCTGACGGATGAACAAAAGAAGCTCTTTGAGAACAAAGACTGGAAAAGCCTTCAGCATGAACTCATGAAAGATATCATGGGTGCTCAAGGAACCCTGATTAAAGCCAAAGATAAAAATAGCCAATTAGAGAAAGAAATCTTCGAGTTTGAGAAAAAGGAACTAGAAGGAAAAAAAGACCGTGCAGAACAAGTTGTTCAGAATCTCTCTCAGACGCTTGTAAACATGTCTTCTCAGTCACAGTCACCCCAAACATCACAAATGGCCTCAGAACCCATTAAAAAGGAACCTACGAAGCCATTCTCTCATTATGTGGATGTCTTTTATGAAGAACAAAGGCTTGATGGGGCTTCTCAGGAAAAGCTGAGACATTACAAAGCGGCCTTTAAAATGTTCATTTTCTTGGTGGGTGACAAAGCTATTGATGAATATACCCGCCAGGAGTTTCTGACTTACAAAAAGAATGCGAAAAATATCTCAGCTAATTTTGCCAGAAGCGATAAACGAATTCAAAAATGCACGATTGAACAGGCATTAAAGTTTCCAGGGGATAAATACACCCAAACAACGCTGAAGAAGCACTTCAATTATGTCACCACAGTTTTCAGAGCAGCGGCACGGGAAGTTCCAACTGTAAACCTCAGCATTTATGAAGATATCCGTATGGCAGGACGGGAATCTGATAAACGTGCAGTATGGACAACTGAGGAATTACAGGAATTATTCTCCACCCCTATCTGGACAGGCAGAAAAGGTCGTATTCATCGCCATACGTACCATAAAGGCAATAAATTCTTTAAAGACGAATATTTCTGGATGCCCTTGATTGCCATTCATACAGGAATGCGGGTTGAAGAAATCTGTAAGCTTCGTGTTGAGGACATCAAAGAAGAAGATGGCGTTCCCTATATTGATGTGACTTGGGGTGAAAGGCGTTTGAAAACATTATCTTCAATTCGTCAGGTTCCCATTCATCCAGACTTATACAAATACGGTTTCCAAGAGCTGATTGATGCAGCAAAACGGGAAAAAGAAGACAGGATTTTCTTTAAGCTAAATAAAGGCACACAAGGGAAATACAGTGAATATTATTCCAAGGATTTCGGGGCTTATTGTGAGAAAGTTGGAATCTATCAGAAGTGGCGCGATTTCCACGCTTTCAGACATACATTTGCCAGTTATTTATATGATTCAACCCGTGAAATTCTTCAGATTTCCGCGATTTGTGGGCATAGTGCCAAAGAGATTGATGATATTGGAAATTTAAAGGGTAAGGGCTTCAATGTTCAGACAACGGATTACATTCACATTGATTTGAAATCCAAATATGAAGCCATTAAGAAGCTTAGTTTCCCAGGGCTGGATTTAAGTCATTTGGATAAGGGTGGGGACCGTTAATAGCGAAATGCCAAACTTTAAAAAATAATTATTGAATAAATATGGGAGAACAACCATAATGCATATGAGAAAGCCATTGGCTTGGCTTGCATCAAGTAAAAAGGATTACATGAACTTTCCTGAGGATGTTCAAGACGAGATGGGTTTCGCACTTGATACTGTTCAATGTGGCAAAACACCAGCGATAGCAAAGCCTTTGAAAGGTGTTGGTGCAGGAGTATATGAACTTATAGACGATTTTAATACAGATACATATCGTGCTGTATATACTGTCCAGTTTGAGAATAAAGTTTATGTTCTTCATGCATTTCAAAAGAAGAGTAAATCAGGTATCAAAACACCTCAGAAGGATGTAGATTTAATCAAAGATAGATTGAAGGCGTTAAAAAGCCATCTTGAAGAGATGAAAAAAAAGAAGGATTGAGCGTTATGACTATAATCGAAATAGAAGAGGTTGAGGGTTCTGTTTACAATTCGTTGCATGATGAAAAAACAGCGCTAGATATGACTCTAAAGGCGGATTTGGTACATCAAATTCTTGCGTTTAAGGAAATGAATGACCTTAATCAAACTCAGCTTGGTGAACTTATTGATATGGACCAAGCTGATGTTAGCCGTATGTTACGTGGGAACTTTCGTAATATTGCTGTTTCAAAGATTTTAAATTGTTTAAGCAAGCTGAGTTATGATGTTGATATTCTTTTGAAACCCCACCCTGTAGCAAATGAGACGGGTGTTGTTAGAGTCCTTGAAACCGCTTGAGATTTATAAAGTACAAAAGAAAGGCTCCCTGATCTGTAGGGAGCCATATTTTTTTACCATGTATCAAAAGCTGGAACATCAAGCGGTAAGTCATTCCGCTTCATAGTAAACTCGCCTTCATCTTCATGAGGATGAAGAACGCCTGTATTGATATCTACTGAGAAATTCTCTGGAAAATCTGCTCCGTCCTCAATGCCATTGCATACTGCCAAAAGGCAATATTGAAGACGGCTTTCCATATTTGAGAAGATGTTATTCATATATTTGTGCAGCATATAAAATACAAATGGGCGTTTCTCAGGCTCAATTTTATCATATTGCCGTTTAAAAGCAGGGATAAGAATACCATCCATCTCATGTAAGCTTCGATAAATGGCATCAAAGCCAGAAACAAAGACATTTGGCATAAGTGCCCCATCTTCAAGGCAATGAGGCAGGAAGTTATTTTTATATCGGCTTTGATATCGCTTTCTGTATGTCTCAGTATGAATAATATAATCGAAGAAGGTGCAGTATGTTTGTGGCGTAGCCCCCAAAAAGTGATCCACACGAAATGTTAGTTTTTCTGGCTTATTCAAATCCATGGATAAGGAGAAAAGACATGGGAAAACTGAAACGACCAACGCCTGAGCAGATCATCACGAAGCTTCGAGAAGCCGAGGTTATCATTGCCCAAGGCAATACGATTGCTATCGCAGCTCGCAAAATCGGTGTGACTGAACAGACCTATTATCGTTGGCGCAACCAATATGGCGGCATGAAAACGTCTCAGGCCAAAAAGATGAAAGCTTTAGAACAGGAAAACGCCCGCTTGAAGAAAGCGGTTGCGGAACTAACGCTGGACAAGCTT
>NZ_JHYO01000027.1 GCF_000688235.1 Terasakiella pusilla DSM 6293
GGAACGCAGTTTTGCTGATGCCAAACAACTACATGGGCACCGCTATGCCCGTCTGAGAGGCCTGACTAAAGTGAAAGAGCAATGCTTGATGGCAGCCACCGCCCAAAACATCAAGAAAATCGCCCTCATCTTAGCCCGTCTCAGGTTTTTATGGCGATATTTACCCACTGGAACGCCCACATATGCCTGAAAATGAAGCAGTGGAGCAACCTGCTTAAAGAAATGTCCAACAGAACAAAAAACACAACCTTATAGAAAATAACAAACCCCGCCAAAATTGACGGGGTTTGTCAGAGATCTGCGGCTCTCCTCGTGAGAGCCTTTTTTTTGTCCGTACAATAGGTGGGTGTGGAATTTATTTATTAACTATATGTGGGTTAATTTATCAGTAGCCTATCTTGGCGACGGTGATCTCTTTTGAAATCCCGATTGAACGTGCGATCGCTTTGAGTTTTTGAATGTGAGTGGGGCTGAGGATACAGCCGTGGGACAGCAACATGCGCTCGTCTTCGGTGTAGATATCGCTGAGCAAGGTATGACCGGGGCGCAGACCGGCAAGACCGACAACCATGGTTTCATATTTCTTTTCCGGCCCCTTGCTTTCCAGCAGGATTTTCTGGATTTTTGCAAAGAGAGCTTCATCGTAATCCTGAATGTTTTTGACGAGAGCCTGAAAAGATTTTTCCTGCGGTTGATCTTTTGCGGTCCGTTTGGAGAGGTCACTGAGGATACGTAAGATTTTGGCTTCCAAGGGGAGGGCGTGAACGTCCATATCGGTGTGGCTGGCATTCGCAAAAGCGACGATGTCGGCAATATCCTCCAACCTGGGAATTTGTTTCAACATTTGCTGGATGGTGAGCGGGGCCATTCGCAGGCTTTCCAGCTCGTCCTCGCTGAGTTGCTCGCCACGTTCTTTGCGGATGAGCAGGTTTTGAGGCAGGATCAGGTCGGCAAGCGGCAGCATCATGGCGGCGAAATCCAATCGCCATGTTTCTTTGATTTCCAGTGGGGTTGCCAGCTTCTTGCACCAGCCACGGACCTTTGCTGATCGGGCAAACGCTTCCGGGTTTGAGAAGGAAAGCAGGTCGAGTAAAAATTTGACCGTGCCTGCCAAGGTCTTTTCTAACAGTATTTTCTCAGCGGTGAGGGTGTCATAGAGTTTGAAGCCGTCTTCAATGCCTTTGGCGAGAATTTCATTGTCGCAGGGCTTGTTGTAGAAGCGGAAAATGGCCCCTTCATTGACAGCATCAACGGCTGTCTGTTGGTCGGCATTTCCTGTCAGCATCATGCGAATGATGTCGGGATTGATGTCGCGAATGGCTTTTAAGGTCGCAAGGCCATCCATGCCCGGCATACGCATGTCGGAGACAACGACACTGATCGTCGGGTCTTGCTTTATGAGGTCGAGGGCGTCTTGTCCCGAGGTGGCGATGACAAGGTCAAAGCGTTTTCGATACTGGCGCATCAAACCTTTGAGGAGGTTTTCATCATCATCAATCAATAGTAGACGGTGTGTCATGGGGCGTCTCCTCTCGTTAATTCTCACTCAGTTGGTCGAGCATATCCTGTGTGAGGGAAATATTCTGGTGATCGAGAAAGGTCAGATCGAGTTTGTCGTTGAGGTTATCAAGGGTGAGTTCGTTATGTGCTTTTGCTTTCGCTGCATATTGGGCGATGTGTAGGCAGGCAAGGATGGGGTGGTTGCGATTTTCAATAAGGTGGGGGGTATGGTGGTAGGCAACGGCTTCGCATAAAGGCAGGGGAAATCCCCAGAGGCCGAGGAGGTAAGAACCCATTAGACCGTGATCAATTCCAATGACCTGTTTTTCAAAATAGTCAATGCTGATGCCGGGGTTACGTTCACAGAGGGCTGCGGCTTTTTGGAATTCCGCTGGCCACGTCGCAGCGATCAGCAGGGAGCCGATGTGGGAGAGACTGCCGGCGGAAGTCACCAGATCAACAATCGGTGAGTCAAAATTTGAGATTTTGGCGATTTGGGCCGCGATGATTGCCAGATCAAGGCAATTGGCCGTAAGCCGCTGTAGTGATTTACATTGTTGTGTTTTGGCATCAAGCGAAGAGAAAACGCCGTTCAGCAGGGTCATGCTGCGCAACGTATTCAGCCCCAGCAGGCTGACGGCGGTTTCCAGATTCGTTACTTTTTGCGGGAGGCCAAAAAAGGCGGAATTGCAAACCTTCAGGACTTGGGCTTTGAGGGCAATATCCTGTTCTAAAATGGCGGCGATGCTTTTGTTCGTTGCATACTCGTTGGTGAGTTCCTTCAAGAGGTTTTGGTAAATGGTGGGGAGGGAGGGCAAGCTGGTTTTGCCAGTAATTGCCGTGCGTATTGCTTCGTTTTCAATGCAGTGCCGCAGACGAAGGATGCGTGTGATTGTATCTTCGATTTGTCGAAAGTCACATGGTTTGGCGAGATATTGATGGGCCGGGCCGATGACTTTCAGGATGACCTCATCCTTGGCATAACCAGACAGGACTACACGGGCGGTATCAGGTGACTTTTTGCGCACGATTTCTAAAAGTTCGGCACCATCCATTTGCGGCATCTGCATGTCCGTAATGATGATATCAGTGGGTCGGGCCGCAATGATGTCGCACGCGTCTGCACCGGAACTGGCGAAGGACATGTCCCATTCACCGCGGTGACGGCGCATACCCCGTTTTAGGCCGGATAGGATCAGCTCTTCATCATCGACGAAGAGAATATGAGGTTTATTTGTCATTGTTATATCCTCCGACTTCATCAGTGTTGGCCTATGTTTGAGTTAATTTTCTTTATATTCAAATGTCATTTCGCCCAAATATTGCGATACCTTTCTAATGCCGAGCAGGGTTGTATACTCAATCGGGAGGTCTTCCATCTTGAGCAAGTTATGTTCGCGTAGTTTTTCGACAACGATCTGCAAAACCTCGTCATAAAGTTCAGATATGCGCGAGGGGGCATTGTACATGATGTTGGAAACTGTTTTGACCAACAGGATGGGGTCGCAGGGCTTGCTGAGATATTCAAACGGAACGGTAATTTTGTCGCAAAGTTCTGCGTAGGAAGAATGCCCGGATAGAACGATGATCGCGGGGGGCTTGGGCATACTCCCAAAGAGGTTGGCAATCGTATCGCCGGAGATATGGGGCATTTTCAAATCGGTGATAACGATATCCACGGGGGCGGTGTCAAATGTCTTTAGAGCTTCGACGGGGGATGAGACAAAGCGCATGTCCCAGACAGATTGAAAGGGGCGTAACTGGCGGCGCAGCCCATCCAAAACGGCAATTTCATCATCTAGAAACATGATGCTGATTTTATCTGGCATGTCTGCCACCTCCTGAGTTTTAGAATTATGTGATATTTTGCTGATAAAAGGGTGAGTGACCTATCCCCATATGGGGACAAGCCTAAAAAAATAGGGTAGAGTTGTTCATGGTTTTTTGAACTACAGGTGAAGACCTCATGAGTGTGAAGCCGAGAATTTTGTTTGTGGATGACGAGCCTTTGCTGCTCGAAGGGATTAGGCGGAGTCTGGCCCCTTCCCATCAACGCGATTGGGAGATGGTCTTTGAGACGGACCCGGTGGCGGCTGTTGAGCTGCACCGATTAAAATCGTTTGATGTGGTTGTTACCGATTTTATGATGCCGGTGTTGAACGGTATCGGTTTAGCCGTAGAGATGAATGAGATTGATCCCGGTACCCAGATTGTGATGCTCACCGGTGCAGCAGATCTCACGACAGCCGCCGACGTGATCAATTCGACGCAGGTTGTCCGTTTTTTCACCAAACCTTGTGCCATGGATATTCTGGAAAAAGGTATTGTTGAATGTGTGCATCGGCGTGAAGAAAGACGGCAGACGTCCGAGAGCGTCATGAAGCCAGCTTTTGGGGATGAGGTGTTGGACAAACTCTCGATCGGCGTTGCGATTTGTGAGCAGAACGCCCGCGTGGTCTACATGAACCAGTTTGCCGTCGAAGTCTGCGCCACCCAAAAAACATTGAGTGTGGATGCAGCCGGGTTTTTGCGCACCGTGAACCCGCGGTATCGTGACGAATTTCTGGCTTGTTTGAAGGAGACGGAAAAGCAGGATCGCGCCATTTCATTGATGGATGATGAAATAGGTCGGGCGGTTTCAATTATCGTATCGCGCACCAAAGGGGGCGATGCAAATAGGGTGATGTTATTGATAGCCGATCCATCGCGGCATGTGGCGCCGAGTGTTGATATTTTACAGTCCATTTATAGCTTGCCGCCGTCGGAAGCCCGTATCCTGCATTTTATTGTTCAGGGGTTCTCGTTGCAGGAAACGGCGGAAAAAATGCAGATTACGGAGAGTTCGGCGCGCACCTATCTCAAGCGGGTCTTTTTTAAAACCAACACCAAAAGCCAACCGGAACTGATCCGATCGGTCTTATTGACGCCTGCGCTTTACATGGCAAGCTAGTCAGGAGGTGTTAAAATAATCCTCCCAACTATAGGGGGTGTTTGGGGATTGGTCCCTTCCTTTTTTTTGGGGTCATCATCCGTAAACAGAACGGTCAACAGGGCGGGGAGCCTTCTTTGGGATGTTCGGGAAGGTGAATGTGGAAGGTGGTGCCTTGCCCCGGCGTGGTTTGAAAATCGATGGTGCCTTTGTGTTTTTTGACAATAATGTCACGGACGATGGACAGCCCCTGACCAGAGCCTTTCCCGACTTCTTTGGTGGTAAAAAAGGGATTGAAAATATCTTTCTGGTGTTCGGGCGCAATGCCGCAGCCGGTGTCTTTAAAATAGATATCAATGCCATCTGCACTGTTTCGGGTCGTGATGGTGATTTTCCCCATTTCACTGGATTTTTCAGCAATGGCGTGGGTGGCATTGACAATTAGGTTGAGAAAAACCTGATTGATTGCGCCGGGGATGCAATTGACCGGGATCAGGTTCTCGTCAAAGTTCTTTTCGATTTCTGCAACATTTTTCCATTCGTTTCTGGAAACCGTCAGGGTGGTCTCAAGGGAGGAGTTAATATTAAAAGGCTCCTTGTCTTTCGCGCCCGGGTGGGAGAAATTTTTCATGGCCCCTACGATCCGCGAAATCTGTTTGATACCGTTACTTGACTGCTTGACCGCCTCGGGCACTTCTTCGATCAGGTAGGCCAGATCATACTCTTTAATGAGCTGGTCCAATTTTTGGTTTAGATCGGCATATTTCCCATCGGCAGTAGATTGTTTTTTCAGGATCAGTGCATTTTGTAAAAGGGTGAAGATCTGGGCCAGACTTTCATTGAGAAAATGCAGGTTGTCGCCGATATATTGTGAGGGTGTGTTGATTTCGTGGGCGATACCGCCAGCAAGTTGGCCGACAGCTTCCCATTTGGCGGATTGGGCAAGTTCTTCTTGCAGCTGTTTGTGTTCCTGTGCGCGTTCTTTTTTGCGGGTGATATCGTGGATCAGGTGAAGTAAAAAATACTCGTCATCATGTTCAAAGACGCTGATCTTTACTTCTGTGGCGATGATTTCATCCTCGGTAATTTTAAAATCAAACTCTTCGATGCCACTGATCCCGTCGTTGATCGCTTTGTTGCACAGGTCTTGATAGGCGTTGGTTTGGTCGGGACAGACGTAGGGCAGCAGGGAGTTTTTCATCAGACGAATGCGGGAATTTTTGAGGAATTTCTCGGCGGCATTGTTGATATCCAGCATGTTCAAATCTTTGTCGGTCGTGATGATTCCGTCGGGGATGGAGTTCATGATGGCGTTCAGGCGAGAGGAGTTGTTTTTGGCTTTGCGAATGGAATTGGTCAGGGTCTCGTTGACTTCATAAAGCTCAAATGCCTTTGCTTCTAAAAGGTTTTCAGCTTGTTTACGGGCATCGGTTTCACGAGCCAGTTTCTTTTTCAACAGTGTCAGTTCTTGCGTTAGATCCTGTGTCATGCGCGTATACCTCAGTCATAGACCGTCCTGCTTTCAACTATTGTTGATGGACGGTTTGGGCACTATCCCCATTTGAGGACAGGCTTACGTCATCGTCGGAAAAATAATTTCAAACAACGCGCCACCATCCGTGGCATCCAGCACGTTGAAGGCGGCTTTATGCTTACCAACGACAATGTCATAGCAGATGGCCAGTCCTTGCCCTGTCCCCTTGCCGACGTCCTTGGTGGTGAAAAACGGGTCAAAAATCTTGTGTTTCAGTTCATCCGGGACACCGGTTGCATTATCCTGAACTTGAAGAACGACTTGGTTTTCTTTGACAAATGTTCTGACGGTGATTTGCCCATCTTGAAGGGCAGCGTCCTTGATGGCATGGGCGGCGTTGACGATCAGGTTTAACAGCACCTGATTGAGATCATTTTCCAGCCCCATGACATCTGGCAGATTTTCATCCAGTTGCATATTCAGTTGAGCAACGGATTTCCACTCGTTACGACAGACGGTGGCGGCACGTTCAATCACCCGGTTTAACTGCACCAGTGACAGTTCTTTTGCGCTGGGGTGAGAAAACTCCTTCATCGCCAAAACGATTTGGGCAACCTGATTTACGCCTTGACTGGATTGGCTGATGGCCAGCGGAACTTCCTCTCTGAGGAACTCAAGGTCTGCTCCGGCTATTTGATGTTCACAGTCTGCCAAGGTCGTGATCGCAATTTTCTTTTCTTTGATCTCGGTGACGACTTTTTCGTATGTGTCCAAGGTCTGGATGATATCGCCCATGGCGCTCTGCAGGAAGTTCAGGTTGTCACCGATATACTGGATCGGAGTATTGATTTCGTGGGCGATGCCGCCAGCCAACGTGCCGATAGATTCCATCTTATGGGTCTGAAGCAGGTCACGTTCGAGTTTACGGTTTTTCTTTTCGGCTTCAATGATCGGGGTGACGTCCGTATCAACCCATGCAATGCCGCCCCCGGATAACTGATGTTGGGTATGTAGAATATGCAAGCCATCGGATAGAGACATGACACCGACCGGCGGAGCCTGTTCGTCGATGGGACAGAAGGCGTTGGCGTAATGAGTGTTTTCCATATCCGATCGGGTGCGCAGACGGGCAAGCTCTTGGGGGGAGATGTTGTGCATCTGGGCATAGGCCTCATTGATCAGCACGATTTCTTCTTTGCTATTGGAAATGGCAACGCCTTGGCTGAGGTTTGCCATAGCGTCTTGTAGGAGTGTCTCGGCACGGGCACGGCGGTCCTCTGCCCGCAGGCGGGCTTCTTCCAGTTTTTGAGCATATGTTGCAAGCGATTGCGACATTTCGTTAAAACTGTGGGCTGTTTGGGCCAGTTCGTCTTTGCCGGTGACCTTGATGATGTGGCCCAATTCGCCACCGGCGACACGTGCGGCACCCGCTTGCAGGGACACCAACTGGCGAGTTAAAATGCCACCGAGCAGAAGACCGAAAATGCCCACGAGGACAATTTCAAGTAGGGCGACGCTGAACATATTCTTTTTGGCAGCACTTAACAGAATTTCCAGCTTTTGAATATCAAGGCCCAGTTCGACACGCCCAAAAAGCTGTGATCCTTCGTAGATATTATGGGCGACATCAAAAGTCTGATCATTGTGGCTGCTTTTGATATTGAGATCGGCTTTGAAAGGGCGCTGAAGGTGTTCTTCTTTGCCGCCTTCGGAAATGATGCTGCCGCCGGCATGGATAACCCGGATGTAGGTGATTTCCTTTGTGGTTAGGGTCTTGGCGATCATTTCATCAATGGTGGCGATGTCCATGGAAATGACGGCGTCACTGATCATGGTGGCGAAAAGCTGTGCGGTGGTTTGGGCCCGGTTGACCAACTGTGTTTCGTTGGATTCCTGAAGGTATCTTAAGCCGCTGACGACAAGGATACTCAGCAGAATAACCTCGATCAGGGCAATCCCAAGGACGATTTTTAGTCTAAACGACATTTGACACTTCCGTCCTGAATGATCTCAGTTTCTTCTTGTGACAGGCCGAGCGCCCGCACATCGTCCCAGGCACTGTTTTCCGCACTAACAAAGCCTTTCATGCCGATTTGAGCCAATAGATCAGGGCGTGTTTGGGAGAGATGTTGAAAAGTTGTTTGCAAGCGCAGGCGTTTTTCCTCGTCCATGTGGGGGCCGACGGCGAAGGCATGGGGGGTATAGTCGGATGTGGTGTAGATGACGCGCAACTGCGTTTGTAACTCTTCGGGAATGTTGGCAAAGGTGCGCTTGACCCCGCCCCCTGCTGGAAAGAGGCCCGCTGCGACCGATTTGTAAACGCTGTCATGGGACTTGACGTAGTTGGGGGTTATGGTCATGCCGCGTTTTTTCATTTCTGCACGAGGCAACAGACTGGCGCCGAAGGCCGCAGGTGAGGGAAAGGCTAGGTCAAGATTATTCAGATCTTGCAGGTTTTCATAGGGGGCATCTTTTTTGACGACGATCAGTCCTTTGAGTTTTTTTTCGGACTGATGGGCAAAGGCTCTGTAGCCTGATTTTTCACTAAAGACGGTGTAATGGTAGGGGTTCATGTAGGCAATGTCATACGCACCTTTTGCCAAACATCGCTCAAAGGTGGGGATATCCTTCATGGTGGCGAAGCGGATATCCAGGCCGGTTTGTTTGGAGAGTTCCGCCATAAAGGGGACCCAGCTTTGCGCCAGTTTGCTGGCGGCTTGCTGTGGCACAATCCCAAAATATAGGGGGGAGGAGCGCGCCGGAGATGCGTGCTGAATGATCCCTGTCAGGAGTAAGCCTGCGAACAGGATTCGCAGCGTTTTGATGTACGGCATGAAAGTCATCCCCCATGAACATGGTTACAATTAACGTGATGTCAGTATGGGGGAATTGAAATGGGGGGATATCCCCATATGGGAACATGTATTTTTTATTTTGCGCGCAGGTTCAGACCGTCACCGACAGGGGGTGTTTGGGCGCCTGCACCAAGGGAACGTTGCATGAGGATGGTGTCGATCCAGCGATTGAACTTATAGCCGCTGGCAGGCAGGATACCGACTTTCTCAAAACCGAATTTACTGTGGAGGGCGACAGACGCATGATTCGTCAGATCGCCAATGACGGCGATGACCTGTCGTATACCGGCAGCTTCCAACTCTGTTAGCAAGTGTTCCATTAACAAGCTGCCGATTCCTTGGCCTTTGACGTCTTTTGACAGGTAGATGGCATGTTCAACGCAATAGCGATAAGCGATGCGTTCACGGAAGGCACCGCCATAGGCATAGCCCTGCACCACGCCGTCAACTTGTGCGACGAGATAGGGCATCCCCAGTTTTAAAGTGGCCTCGAAACGTCGCGTCATCTCGGTGATGTCAGGGACGGTTTCTTCGTAGGTGATAACTGTATCGGTGACGTAGTAGGTGTAAATATCGACAATCGCCGGTATGTCCGATTGGGTGGCGGGGCGCACGATGAGGGAAGACATCTGTTATAAATCCTCTGGATCAAGGGTGTTGAGCCGTTGAATGAACCCTTCCAGCCTGTTTTTAATATCGTTAAAGGCGTTTAGACGGGTGATTGTTTCTTCATCCATATAAAGCGCGCGGTTGAGTTCAATTTGCAGCGCATGGACCCGTTGGGCGGGGTTGCCGTAATGATCTGTGGTGAAGCCGCCGGCATAGGGGCGGTTGCGCATGACGGAGAATCCTTGATCTTCCAAGATAACCTGCGCAAAATCGCTGACCCATTCTGCGCAACTGGTCCCGAAGCGATCCCCCAGAATAATATCGGGGATACGTCCTTTTGCGCTCGTTGCCTCAACCCGCGAGGGCATGGAATGGCAATCAATCAGCAGGCAGGCACCGAACTGAGTGCGCGTTGTTTCAATAAGATGTCTCAACGTCGCGTGATAGGGGTGGTAAAGGCCGTCGATCCTTTGGTGTACCTCTGTAAAAGAGAGTTTTTCGCGATAGATATCCGCCCCGTTTGTCACAATTCTCGCAATGGTGCCAAGCCCGGCTTGGGCACGTAACGAGTCGACATTGACGTAGGAGGGCAAGGGGCCGCTGAACATATTCGGGTCCAGCTCATAGGGTTCGCGGTTGGCATCTACATAGGCGCGCGGGAAGTTGGCATGCAACAAGGGGCTGCCGTACTGGATGCAGGAATCGTAGAGTTCATGAACGAAGGCGTCTTCGGATCGTCTGAGGGAGAGTGGATCAAGGTTGGCATTGGCGACAAAATCGACGGGATACTGATTCCCGCTATGAGGCGAGGCATAGAGGACAGGTGCGGTCTGCTTGGCCGGTTTTAACACCGTAAGCGGCTGCATCTGTTTGGGGGCATTCGTCCTATCTATAAAGGGTGCTTCTGGGGTTGAAGCCGTCATTATACCTGCCAATTCTCTATGGAAAAACTGTGTCCTATAAGTTTGAGTAGCGCGTAAGGAGGGGACGCGCAAGTGGTTTTCCATCCTCAAAACCACCGAGAGAGGCAGTAAGTTTGTAAAAAATAAAAATTTTTTGTTGCACGTCCTCTCAGCGCTCGCTATAAAGCGCCCCACCGCGGAAGTGAGGCCGAAGTCAGCTTCTCCAGACACGGTGTTGAAAATGGGTCGTTAGCTCAGTTGGTTAGAGTGCTGCCTTGACATGGCAGAGGTCACAAGTTCAAATCTTGTACGACCCACCATTTATTTTAAGTTGGGGATTTTCCTTATTGACTCAATAAGGTGATCTCCGTATGTTCCCGGCTCCGCTCATCTTGAGCTGATGGGCTAACGTTTTGAGGATACGAGATCATGAAGATTCGCAACTCTTTGAAGTCAGCAAAGCTGCGTGAAAAAGGCTGCCGTGTCGTGCGCCGCCGTGGCCGCGTTTACGTCATCAACAAAAAGAACCCGCGTTTCAAGGCTCGCCAGGGCTGAGAATAGCGCGTCTTTTTAGACGACTTTACAAAAAGCCGCTTCCCTTTTGGGGGATGCGGCTTTTTGTTTGTCCTCAAGTCAAAGGCTCTGTGTTTCAGGTGGCAGATGTCGCATTTCCTTGCAGATGACAGTCAAGCCACGTACCCTAGAGGAAACAACAAGAAGCGCTGAGTTAAGTCTATGGGTCTTAAAAAGAAACTGGCGGGATCAAGTATGGTCCGGTTTTTGGCACAGAATACGCCGTTGATGCATGGCGTTGCCAAAAAGCTTGTGCCGGCGACAACCGTTGAAGAAGCCATCGAGATTACCGTCAAACTATCGGAAATGGGCTACCATTCCTGTTTGCACCATTTAGGCAAACCCAGTGCCCAGATTGAAGATATCGAAGATAATGTTTCAACGGTGATTGAGACACTGGAGATTCTGGATGAAGAACGTCTGGAAGTCTGTCTGAGCCTGATGCCGTCAGAGATGGGGTATCTCAAGTCTGACAAAAGCGGCGAGAATCACTGTCGTCAAATCGCGCGCAATTTCAGGAATCGGGTGTCCGCGCGGGATGTGGAAGACCGTCAGGGCTATGGCGACGGTCATGGGGAGGGGGAACGCAACCTTCTGATGATCCATGCGAGCGAACGTGTCCCCATGCAACAGATCTTGGCGCTTTATGGCAGACTGCACCGTTCTTCAGTGGCGTCTTGCGTAACAATCCCGGCGGCGCTGGCTCGCAGTGAAGAAGACGTAAAGACCATCATTTCCCAAGGGGGCAACGTGCGTTTGTCTTTGTTACCGCATGGGGTGGTGGATGCACGCTATTTTGATGATCCTGAATTGGTGCTGGATAACTACATGAAGCTGGCGCGGCTGTTGTTGTGCGAAGAAGCCATGATCCAGCAGGTTCTGCCTGTCTTTGCCCTAGAAGACGATGAAATGGCAGAGCAGGTGATCATGATGGCGAATCTGGAGGGCTGGAGCGCATCCAGTTTCGAGTTCGAAATTCCGTATGGGGTGAATAACAAGCTCAAGCGCAAACTGCGCGATGAGGGCTATAGGGTCCGTGTTCTGGTGCCTTATGGCAGGGAATGGTGGACATATTTTTATCGCCGCACGCAAACCTGAGCAGTGCGGATTGTATCGATACTTCAAGAATCCTGAATTCTGTGTTTGTCACAAGATGACATATCAACGTTTCTTTATGTCGCGAATATCTTTATGTTTGGAGTAATTCAAATTTTCAAACATTTTTTAAGGCTGAATAGATGACACAGACAGCTTCTGATATTCAAAGGCCAGACCGGTTGGTGACGCCGGTACTTCTGGCAGGGGGCTTTATCTTATTGGTCAGTTTTGCGATTCGGGCGTCGTTTGGTATTTTCCAAATTCCGATTGCCGAGGATTTTAACTGGCCACGTGCAGAGTTTTCATTTGCGATTGCGATCCAGAACCTGTTTTGGGGGATTGGGCAGCCGATCTTTAGTGCCATTGCGGAAAAGTTCGGGGACCGCAAAGCCATCGTCATGGGCATCGCGTTTTATGTGGCGGGGCTTATCCTGTCGTCCTACGCGGTGACGGCGGGGCAGCACCAATTCCTTGAAGTTCTGATCGGCTTCGGGATTGCAGGGACAGGTTTTGGTGTGATCTTGGCGATTGTGGGACGTGCCACATCGGATAAGCATCGTTCTATGGCGTTGGGGATTGTGACAGCGGCCGGGTCTGCCGGTCAAATCGTCGGTCCCCCGTTTACCGAATTTTTGTTGGGCTTTATGCCGTGGCAGTCCGTCTTTATGGTGTTTGGCGGGATCGTCGCGCTGTTGCTGTTGGCTTTGCCGTTTATTAAAGCACCAACGCGGCCCAGTGGACATGGGGCACAAGACCATGATGCGGGTCTGGCCCTCAGCACGGTTTTGATGCAGGCGGGGCGTGATAAAAACTACATCTTTATCTTTATCGGCTTCTTTGCTTGCGGCTATCAACTGGCCTTTATTACCGCGCATTTTCCGGCCTTTATTACGGAGGTCTGCGCGGCTGTTTCACCGGGCAGCCTGATCCATTCCATGGGCATTACCACCAGTTCGGCGCTTGGCGCGCTATCCATCGCGGTAATTGGTGTTTTCAACGTTGGCGGCACGGTATTGGCCGGTTGGCTGGGGAACGTCTATTCCCGCAAATACTTGTTGGCCATCGTCTATGGGCTGCGTACCATCGTGGCTGCGGGGTTTATTCTGATGCCAATGACACCGGGCAGCGTGATTGTCTTCTCCATCCTGATGGGCTCGTTATGGCTGGCGACCGTGCCGTTAACATCTGGGCTGGTTGCGCAGATTTACGGCTTGAAATATATGGGCACCCTCTATGGCTTTGTGTTCTTCTCCCACCAATTGGGCGGGTTCCTTGGCGTGTGGTTGGGCGGTTATATGTACGATCACTATGGGTCTTATGACCTGGTCTGGTGGGTCGGTGTTGGGGTCGGTGCGATTTCTGCCCTGATCCATATCCCGATCGATGACAGACCGTGGGCGTTAAGCAGAGCATCCGCTTCTGCATAGAGACTGGCGCAGACAACAAAAAAGGCACTGAAGCGATCGCACAGTGCCTTTTTTTATGTAGAAAGTTCAGCCTCTATTCCATGCCGAGGGCACGTTTATAAAGGTCCAGAATCTCTTCTTGCTCTGAACGGTCATGGTCTTCCATTTTGCGCAGACGTATCAGCTGGCGCATGATCTTCACATCAAAGCCGGTGCCTTTTGCTTCGGCATAAACGTCTTTAATGTCGGCGGACAGGGCCGCTTTTTCTTCTTCGAGACGTTCAATACGTTCGATAAATGAGCGCAGGTGATCGCCTGCGATGCCACCAACTTCGGTCATGGGTCTATCCTTTATGAGTTCTTGGTCAATCAAGTTGGGCAGAAGATAGCCAGCCTTGTGCTCACTTGCAAGGTTGTAAACACGAAAAAGGTCAGAGAAATAAGCCTATAAGGTTCGCTTTCGCTTGCTTCATTCAGCCGATTGTTGCAGAAATATATGGATATATTGAAAAATACGGGGTGAGCATAGTGGGTACCTACCATTTAGACCGACTTTCGGTCATGTTGGTTGAAGATAATGCGTTCGTTCGCGATACGTTGTCGAATCTGTTGCGATCATTTGAAATTCGTAAACTCGTTACCTGCGAAAATGGGGTGCAGGCGATTGATTTCCTGAAAGCGGCGGGGGGGCCGAATAATCCGGGTGGGGTGGATTTGATTATTTCCGATCTCATCATGTCACCTGCAAACGGTTTGTTGTTGTTACGCTGGGTCCGTGCAGCCAAAGAATCGCCCAACCGCTTTATGCCCTTTATTATGATGAGTGGGGCGGCGGATAACGACTATGTCAATGCCGCGCGTGATATGGGCGTATCCGAATTCCTCGCCAAGCCGTTTTCGGTCGATAGTGTGTATAAGCGCTTGATGGAGCTGATCGACTATCCCCGTCAGTTTGTCACCACCCACAACTATCATGGCCCTGATCGCCGCCGCCGCAGAGAGCCAGCACCCAATGGGGTCGAGCGCCGCGAAGCGACAGAAGATGATATCACGATCGTTTATTCCGGTGAAAAGAAGAAAGCCAAGAAAGATAGTGGTGTCTGGTACTTCCGTCTACCCAACCGCCTGAAAGAAAAAGTCGGTGGCATGGGGATGAAAGGCGGCGGGGCGTTGCCGCAGGATTTGCTGGAACAAGCCGAAGCGGAACTGGATCGTTCGTCTGCGAACTTTACCGACTGGGCGCTGGAATATCTGTCCCAGCTGTCCAACCTCTGTACAGAAGCTTTGTTGGCACCGGGGGCACGCGGTGAGCATTTCCACAAGATCAACCTGTTGGCGCACGAATTGCGGGGCCAAGGCGGGACGTTTGGCTATCCGCTGATCTCCGTCTTCGGTAAGATGCTGTACGAATGCACCATGGAAGGCTGTAAAGAAACCGATGCGGCTGTTGAAGTGGTGAAAGCGCACATTGATGCCATGCGCGCCGTCCTGCGCGAGAAGATCATGGGCGATGGCGGTGCGATCGGCCGTGAACTGCTGCAAGGTCTGCAAGTTGCCGTAAAGGAAAAAACCGGGCAGGTCTTGAAATTGGAAGAAGACGAACCCGGTTGGTAACAGCTAGGTTACGTTGACGGTTTCTTCCATCAACCATTTTGAAACGGTGCGGCAGGCTTCAAGGTCTGTTGCGCCGTTTTCTTTTGCGGCTTCAAAGATGGCAAGTTGACGGTGCGAGCTGGTGCCGCGTTTCAGGATCGTGCGCAAGGACAAGAGTTCTTCTGTGCAGTTGAGCGCCTCGGCATCTTCCTGCAGCATCTCGAACAGTTCTTCTAACAGGCTGTCAAAGGCAACGATCTGGGATTTACCAAAATCGACTAACCCTTCATCCAATCCGTAGCGTTGCGCACGCCAGCGGTTTTCGTTGATCAGCATGGTCCGGTAGGTGCGCCAGCGTTGGTTGGCACGGCGTAGACGATGGAGCATACGCAACAGGCATTGGAACAAAGAAGCCACAGCAATGGCATCATCCAGCGTGGTGCAGATATCGGTAATGCGCATCTCAAGGGTGGGGAACTTATGCGCCGGTCGCACATCCCACCACAGCATGGTCGCATCCTTGATCACCCCCACATTAATTAATGCCCTGACGTGTTTTCGATATTCGCTGTAGGTGTCGAACAGTTCCGGCAGGCCGGTGCGTGGCAGCTCGTCAAACACACTCAGGCGATAGCACATCAAGCCGGTTTTACGCCCGCGCCAAAAGGCAGACGAGGTGGAGAGCGCCAGCAGGTGCGGCAGGAAGTAAGACACCTGGTTCATCAGGTCAATGCGCAGGTCATCATCATCAATCCCCACATGCACATGCATCCCCGAAATGATCAGGCGGCGCACGACCGCTTGCATATCATTGGCAAAATTGTGATAGCGTTCGGCATCGGTATGGACCTGTTGATCCCATTCCGCCATGGGGTGTGTGGAGGCAGCGATAGGGGCAAGGTTATAGTTGGCCCCGATCTCGGCGACCTTGGCCCGCATGTAGGCCAATTGCGCGCGGGCTTCCTTGACGTCTTTACAGACATCGGTTGCAACCTCGATTTGGGATTGGAGAAATTCCGGGCGAACCAGATCTTTGAGTTCTGCCTGACAGGCTTCAATGACGCCGTTCATAGAGTCGGTTGCCAGTTCCCCGGTGTCACGGTTGACCATAAGATATTCTTCTTCAATGCCGATGGTCCAGCTGGGTTGGGAAACGGACATGGGTGGCCTCAATAATGTTTCACGTCAAAAATGGAAGTGTCTTGCATGATCTCGCTCAACGCATCACACAAAATTTCGCCCCATTCGCGCACCCCGTCATCGGTGTTGATGAGGTCTTGGCGAATTTCGATGGCGCAATAGGGCAGGCCGGGCGCCGCGCCGTGCATATCGATACAATAGGCATCTTCCCAACCGGAATAAGGCACATTGTCGCCAACACGCAAACCTGTCTTACGGCTGAGAATTTCAATCATCGGCGCGGCAAGGCGGGGATCACGTTTCCACAAAATTGCCACATGCCAGGGGCGGTCTTCGTGGCGCGACATAAGTTCCGGCGTAAAGCTATGGATGGAAAACAGGGCGGGGGCTTTGCCTTTGCGCCACAGGTGCGCGCCCACTTCAGTGATGGCATGATGATAAGGCCAGAACACGCCTTCGGTGCGCTGAACTTGTTGTTCTTCGCTTAGATTCTGGTTACCGGGAACGACAATACCGTCACTGACCTGTGGAATGGAGGTGGGATCACCGGGCTGGCGGTTGCAATCAATCACCAGTCGGGAATAGTTGCACAGGACCGCAGGAGAATTGAGCTTCTCAGAAATATACTGCGTGACGCCCGCCGCACCGATGTCCCAGCCGATATGGTAGCCCAGTTGGGTGTCATCCAGCCCCAATTTTGCGAGCTTTTTGGGCACGCGATTGCTGGCATGATCACAAATCAACAACAGCGGCGTGTCACCATCATGGTTCAGAACTTTGTACGGGGCGGGATCATCGTCACCTAAAAGCGGATCGTATGAGATTTGGTTTTCGTTTTTCATGTGTCCGACTATACAAGATTCAAATACAAGATGCATAAATAATGCAAAAAACGCAGGTCTGTTTTGCAATCAACCCTAAAAGCAGTTATATGATACCCCTAATTGGGGATGAGACTAAAGGAGATTTGCCATGGAAGAAAAAGTAGCTTCCGAGACTGCCAAGGGGAAAACCGGATTATTGTCGGATCGGGTCGCCGCACGCATTATGGCAATGATCGCAGACGGTCATCTCTCGCCCGGTGAACGCCTGCCGGGGGAACGCCAACTGGCAGAAAAAATGGGCGTCAGCCGTGTATCTGTCCGCGCGGCGCTGCAAAGCCTGAAGGCGCAGGGGTTCCTTGAAGCCGTTCAAGGCGGGGGCACCCGTATCTTGGCCGCTGCCGGTGATATGACCTCGCCGTTGGGTGAACTCGCAAAAGTACAAGAACAAAACCTGCACGACTTGGCTGAAATTCGCGCCTTGCTGGAAGTTTGGGCGGCACGTCGCGCCGCAGAACGCGCCAGTGATGAACAGATTAAAGAGCTGGGCGCGGCCCTTGAAAAGCAAAAAGGCACGTCGGCGGCTAAAGATAAGGCGTCGCAGGAATTTAACTTCCATTATCTGCTGGGCAAAGCGTCTGGCAGTGCGGTCTATATGCATATTATGGATGTGATCCGCGACATTATCGCGTCCAGTCTTCAATTCCACCAGTATGATCTGTTTCAGGAACCAAGCGAAGACGGTCTGGCCTTGTCACAGCACAAAGATGTTTTTGCGGCGATCCAGTCACGTGACCCACAAGCGGCAAAAGAAGCCATGCATTCCCACCTGAGCTGGGTTCTCGATTCATACGAGAATGAACGCGAGCGGTTGAATTCCGCGACTGCTACTGACGAATAATTCGTCATCGTTAAGTCATTGAACTGTCGTAATAAGTTCATTTAATACTTTTTTGTGCTTGAAGTGTGCTGCGTTGCCGCATAAGGTTTTGCAATGCAGCACGGCCTTGAGAGCCATTGTAACATCACTGCTGCATTCTAGGGAGTTCCAATAGGTTCGACTGTCATGCAGGAGGATGACTATGGCGAAACTCGTATTTACTGACGCCGAGCTGGCACTGTTTCAGGCCCGCTTTGAACAAAATAAAAACTGGACCCAGTGGGTGCGCGTCACCAACCGGGACGGTCTGGATATTTTAAGTCTCGACATTGAAGGTCGCGATAAGAAAACCGTGCGTATGACCAAAAAGGACGGGCAGGGTTATCTGGCGAAATGTGTCGATGAATGGGGCCTTGCGGTCGCCGTTGATTTTGAAAGTCTGCTGGACACGGTGGATGAAGGCACACGCGCGAATTAAGACGCGGCGTCTCTTTCTTTTCTTGCTACGAAAATTAAAAAAAAGGGCCTCGATTGAGACCCTTTTCGGTGTTTAGCTGTAGCGAACAATCTCGCCTGACTTATCATAAGACGGGCTGGCGAGTTCCACAAACAAATCGGTCAGCGCTTCCGGCTCTTTCAAAGTCTCCGGGTTTTCACCGGGGTAGGCTTGGGCGCGCATGCGTGTGCGTGTGGCCCCCGGATCAATCAGGTTGGCTTTGATATTGGTTTTACCCAGCTCAAGCGCCCAGGTTTGCACCATGTTTTCCAAAGCGGCTTTAGAAACCGCATAGGCCGCCCAATAGGCGCGCGGTGCTTTGGTTGTGCCACTGGACAGGAAGATCGCACGACCCGCATCAGATTGTTTGAGCAATGGTTCCATAGACCGGATCAAGCGCCAGTTTGCGGTGACGTTGACGTCCATAACCTCGTTCCACATTTTGACTTTCAGGTGTGCCATGGGGGTGAGATCCCCCAAGAAACCGGCATTCCCCACGACAATGTCAATTTTGCCAAAACGATCATAGAGCGCCTGGCCCATTTGATCGATCTTGTCAAATTCACGCAGGTTCATGGGGACCAATGTGGCGGAACCGCCGAGGGCCTGAATTTCGTCATCGACTTCTTCAAGGGCAGCAATGGTTCTGGCAACCAGAATAACATGCGCGCCTTCTTGGGCAAAACGCAAGGCAACGGCGCGACCGATGCCGCGTGATGCGCCTGTGATCAGCGCAACGCGGCCTTCAAGTGCTTTCGTCATATGGATTATTTCCCTTGTTCAGCAAGCAATGGCAAAGACGGTTCGCGCTGGGCGGCAACATCGTCTTCGTGATCCTGCAGGCGCGTCGGATATTCACCGGTGAAGCAGGCATCGCAGAATTGCGGGTTGGCGTCATTGCGTTTGGCTTCGCCAACAGCACGGTACATGCCATCGATGGAGATAAAGGCCAAGCTGTCAGCACCAATGATTTCAGCCATTTGTTCAACGCTATGGGTACCAGCCAGCAGTTTTTCACGGCGTGGGGTATCAATCCCGTAGAAACAAGGCCAGGCTGTTGGTGGGCTGGAAATCCGCATATGGACTTCCGCAGCACCGGCTTGGCGCATCATATCAACGATTTTCTTGGAGGTGGTGCCGCGCACGATGGAGTCGTCGACCAGAATGATCCGTTTGCCTTTGACGCTACGGATGTTGGCATTGTGTTTCAGGCGCACACCAAGGTGGCGGATATCCTGTGTCGGCTCAATAAAGGTACGACCGACGTAATGGTTACGGATAATGCCCAGCTCAAATGCCATAGAGGCTTCAGCGGCATAACCAATAGCAGACGGGACGCCGGAGTCGGGGACCGGGACAACCATATCCGCATCCACACCACTTTCACGGGCGAGTTCTGCGCCGATGGCTTTACGCACTTCATAGACGCTGCGGTTTTCAATCTGTGAATCGGGACGGGCGAAATAGATATATTCGAAGACGCAGAAGCGGCTGGGGTTGTCGCCAAACGGCTTGATGGATTTGACGCCGTCCTGATTGATGATGATGACTTCACCCGGTTCCACATCGCGCACAAATTCCGCACCGATGATGTCAAAGGCACAGGATTCAGAGGCGAGAATATAGCTGTCATCCAGTTTACCCAAGCAAAGCGGGCGCACACCGTGGGGATCACGTACACCGATCATGGTGTTTTTGGTCATCGCAACCAGTGAATAGGCCCCTTCGATCTGACGCAGGGCATCGATCAGGCGATCTTCAACGGTGGCATACAGGCTGACAGCGACCAGATGAACAATGACTTCCGTATCCATGTCGGATTGGAAGATACAGCCACGGCGCACCAGTGTGCGGCGCACGGCTTGTGTGTTGGTCAGGTTGCCGTTGTGGGCGATGGACAGGCCGCCAAATTCAAATTCAGCAAACAGCGGCTGGACGTTACGAATGACGGTGCCGCCTGTTGTCGCATAACGGACATGCCCGATGGAGGAGGAACCTTTAAGCTGGCTCATCACCGCACTGTCGGAGAAGTTATCCCCCACAAGACCCATGGCTTTATGGGAATGGAACTGCGCGCCATCGTAAGAGAAAATCCCGCAGGCTTCTTGTCCGCGGTGTTGCAGGGCGTGTAGGCCCAGTGCAACGTGGGCAGCAGCTTCCTTATGCCCGAAGATGCCAAAGACGCCGCACTCTTCGTGCAGTTTGTCGTCGTCGAAGGGGTTGGTAGTCATATGGTCAATATCGGTCATGTTTCTCAAAGCTCATTACTGGGCGTTGCGGATAAGGCGATCGAGGTCTTTACGTTCCTGTTGATCGTATCCTTGGGGGTCACTGGTGGTGCTTTTATCCGATTTCGCATCGGGGGTCAGCATCTTATCGAAGGTTTTTTTCAATTCGAGCGCATTATTTGATTTATCCCGCAGGTCTTCGGCTTCATTGGCGATTTTGTCACTGGCATCGGAAGGCACAAGGCCTTTCAGGAACGCCGATCCCTGTTCAATCAGTGGCATGGATTTGGCGTCACGCAGCCAGGTTGGTTGCTTGTTTGCGGGCATCATCCATTCAATGGCGGTATAGAGCAGACAAACGATAAAAATCCCGCGCAGCAGTCCAAATACAAAGCCAAGGCTGCGATCCAGCGGATTAAGGGCGCTGCCTTGCACTTGTTCTGCAACTAATTTGGTGACGATGGTCAGGATGATCAAGGCGACAATAAATGTGCCTGCGCCAGCAACGATATCTGCCATCAGTTCGTTCGAGATCAGATCGCGTGCAAGGGGGCGGACATGAGGAAAGCCATATAGACCGGCAAAAGCCGCACCCACCCATGACCCGATTGAAAGTGTTTCGTGCACAAACCCGCGCGATAACGCCAAGAGGCCAGATAAAAGCAGTATCACGCCAACGGCGATGTCGGTGATGCTGATCGGGAGGTTTTCCATAAAAGTTATATTCCGCTCCAAAAATCTAGGACTTATTTATCCTTCATTGGGAAGAAAGACAACAGTTCTTGTACATGTCCGATCTCCCAAACTTCGATACCAAGGTCTTTTAGGCTCTTATCCGACTCTTTTTTACCGCGTTTCTGACGTTCTGGGATAATCGCGCGGGTGAAACCGAGTTTGGCGGCTTCTTTCAAGCGCAATTCCGTCTGGCCTACGGCACGGACTTCGCCGGAGAGCCCGATTTCACCAAAAATGACTGTTTCCTGCGGCACAGCGACCCCACTTAGGGAGGAGGCAAGCGCGGCAGCAACGGCCAAATCCGCAGCCGGTTCATTAATTTTCAAGCCGCCTGCTATGTTGAGGTAGACATCATGGCCGCCCATTCCAAGGCCGCAGCGGGTATCAAAGACCGCCATAATCATGGCAAGGCGCGATGAGTCCCACCCCACAACTGCACGGCGGGGGGTGGCAAGGGCAGAAGGGGCCAACAGGGCTTGGACTTCCACCAACATGGGGCGTGAGCCCTCGATTCCCGCAAAAACGCACGATCCGGTCACATCGCCCTTGCGGTCCGATAAAAACAGGGCCGACGGGTTAGGGACTTCTTGTAAGCCAGCTTCGGTCATTTCAAAGACGCCGATTTCGTCGGTGGCGCCAAAACGGTTTTTCACCCCGCGCAGGATACGGAACTGGTGTCCGCGATCGCCTTCAAAGTAAAGAACGGTATCGACCATATGTTCCAGGACGCGCGGGCCTGCGATGGTGCCTTCCTTTGTCACGTGGCCGACGAGAAACAGCACATAGCCATGTTTTTTGGCTTCGCGGATCAATTCATTGGAGGAAGATCGCACTTGTGAAACTGTGCCCGGTGCACTGTCCAGTGTATCGATATAAAGGGTCTGGATGGAATCGATAACCACCACGTCGGGTTTATCTTCGGCCAAGGTGGTCAGGATGTTGCGCACATTGGTGGCTGAGGCCAGTTGTACTTTAGATTTTTCTTGGCCCAGACGGCGCGCACGCAGGCGGACTTGGTCGATGGCTTCCTCCCCAGAAATATAGGCGCAGTCGTATTTTTTCGAGAGCGATGCCATGACTTGCAGCAGGATGGTGGATTTCCCGATCCCCGGATCACCGCCCACCAGAATGACGGACCCCGGCACAAGGCCGCCCCCGCACACGCGATCAAATTCGCTGATGCCGGTGACTTTGCGCGGGGGTGTTTTTTCTTCGCCTTCAAGGGGGACAAATTCAATGCGGCGTCCCTTGGTCGCGCCCATGCCTTTGGGCACGGATTCCGGCACGACTTCTTCTGACAAGGTGTTCCATTCGTTACAGGCGGTGCATTGCCCCTGCCATTTGTTGTAGGTCGCCCCACAGGATTGGCAGGCGAAGGTGGTTTTTTGTTTTGCCATGGAAGCTTGGGCCTTTGGTCTGTCAGTCGTTGGTGTTGAGAAGCAGAATACGGTTTAAATCACGTGTGGGGGCCAAAGAGCAATAGATGTTTGTGCGCAGATAATCAGAAACCTGTATTTGTGTGGTGTAACCACGGCTGAATTGCTGGGTGGTGGCGACGATGGTACTGCATGTGTCGCGGCGATTGTTGGATTGATCGCGACAGAGCGACAAGTTTAATCCTTGGCCATCAAGGTGGACCCATAGATCCGTTTTTTTACCACGGGGGCGGGAGTGCAGCTGGATTTCCTTTTGCTCCCCTTTCACAAGGTTGAAGGCAACGGGTTCAGCTTCGCGCCAGCCGGGTTTAAAATCGACCACGGTGTCTTTTAAAATACACTGTACGACATCGCCGTAGCGCGCGGTTTGATAACGTTTTTGAATGTTTGCTTGATAGTGACGCTTCGCCTCGGCTTCGCGCTCTTTGCGTGCCTGTTCTTCGCGGCGCTTGTCCGCATCAAGACGGGCTTGTTCTTGACGTGCGTCTAACTGCTGTTGCGGAGTAAGGGCCAGCCATTCATTTTCCGAAAAGCCAAGCGGATACGTGGTCATGCAGCCGGAGAGGCCAAACAGGAGGCCGGCGAGGGCAAGAGGGGCGACCTTTTTCACGATTTTATTCCTCCTTTTGAGAAAAAGATCCCTGCTTTCACAGGGATATAACTTTTCAGGAGTATGAGGAAAAAGCAGCCTTAAATCAATTCTATAGAAGGGATCTATTTTTCAGCTTCTTTTTTTAGGAGCAGTGCCTCTTTGACCTTCATGGCCATGGAATAGGCTGTATGTGGGCCGCGAATGGCGAGTTTCTTTGCAACTTTGGAGGTGAATTTGGGGTGGAGTTTCTTAAGATAAGCAACCGCACCTTCATAATTGTCTGTCACTTGAATATTCAAGAACTGCTTGTACGCGACGGATCTTTTTAAATCAAAGCCCGCAATGGGGTATGGAACTTGGCTTCTATATTGCCAATATAGGCCACATCACCAGCGGCAACTTTAAAGCTGAGATATTCAGGGAGGTTTGTGGACTGGTTTAAGCCGTGGTGTTGGGCTTCTACTGTCGTCATGCTGCGGTGTCGTTTGAATTTCATTTTAGATAAATGATATTCGCCGGGATCGACCACATATATGTCGTAGTAAAAGTTGTCGGTGTCATTGCTGTGGGTCGTCCAAATGTTGATTTGGCTGTCGGTTGACCCGGTGAGGATTTTGTCTTTTAAAAAGCGAAATTCGCCCGGAATATGATGATAGCCGGAGGGGCCAATTAAGGGGTCAAAGAAGAATGTATATTTTGTCCCGACGAGAATGACCGCTTTTTCAGGGGGAACTGGTGTGTTGGACTCCAGAGAAATATTTTGGAGTTCGGGCGAGAACACGCCGACGAATGGTTTTTCCAAGGCTTGTCCGACTTGATGGATACAGCCAGACAGCGGAAAGATTAAAACGAGTAAGCTAAGTATTTTTTTCATAAGACGACCCAAGTTGATTTTAGTTTCAGGGAAACTAGCTTAGGTCGTACTCATTGCACAAGTATTCATTGCATTGGTTGTGATGTATGCTTACTTTCGCACAGCCATTTCGATGGGTCCATCAGCGCGTCCGTTGATGAATTGTTGGACATAGTCGTTGTCACAGTCATCAATGGTGGCAGCGGGGCCTTGCCAGATGATCTTGCCTTGATAAAGCATGGCGATGCGGTCCGCGATTTTGCGCGCACTTGCCATATCGTGGGTGATGGACAGCGCTGTTGCGCCTAGTTCTTTGGTGACTTTGACGATCAGGTCATTGATGACATCTGCCATGATGGGGTCAAGACCGGTTGTGGGTTCGTCAAAAAAGATAATCTCAGGATCACCGGCGATGGCGCGGGCTAGACCGACGCGTTTTTGCATCCCGCCGGACAATTCGCTGGGGAAAAGGTCGCTGACTTCCGGCGGCATGCCGACTTGGGCAAGTTTTTCAATCGCTAGTTCTTTGCCTTGTTTGCGGGTAATGGTTTTATCCGCTATGGGGCCAAAAGCGACATTTTCCCAGACGGGCAGGGAGTCAAACAGGGCGGCACTTTGAAACAGCATGGAGAATTTATGGTTCACGCGTTCACGATCTCGTGCGCTTAGGCCGACGACACTTTCGCCGTCCACCTCAATGTTGCCGCTGTCGAGTTCTAACAGGCCGAGCGTACATTTTAGGGTCACGGATTTACCTGTGCCTGATCCGCCGATGATGACAACAGACTCACCGGGCATGACATCAAGGTCAAGGCCGTCCAGCACCACTTTGGAGCCGAAGGCTTTATGTAGATCGCGGATTTTAATCTTCGGTGTATCGGTCATTTTTCAAAGAACAGTACGGTTAGAATGAAGTTGAAACACAGGATCAGAATGGAGGCAGAGACAACGGAGTCTGTCGTTGCTTTCCCCACGCCTTGCGCACCACCTTTGGACGTATAGCCATGATAGCAGCCCATCAGTGAAATGATAAAGCCGAAGACCGTTGCTTTCACCAGACCGGAGATCACGTCCATTGCAACCATGGCTTCCCATGAGCTTTGGATATAGTTGGAGGCGTTGAAGCCCAGCTGATAGACCGCCACCAGATAGCCGCCAAAGACCCCGATAATATCCCCGATAAATACGAGGAAGGGCAGCATCAAGACGCCTGCAATCAGGCGCGGGGCGATGAGGTATTTAAAGGGGTTGGTTGAAAGGGTCGTCAGGGCATCCACCTGTTCCGTGACGCGCATGGTCCCCAGTTCCGCTGCCATGGAGGCACCGATGCGGCCTGTCACCATCAGGCCCGCAAGAACGGGGCCCAGTTCGCGGGTAATGGAGATGATGACCACGTTGGCAATTGCCCCTTCCGCGGAAAAGCGCGAAAAACCGGTGTAGCTTTGCAGCGCCAACACCATGCCTGCAAAGACCGTGGTCAGACCGACAACGGGCAGAGAGAAATAACCGATCTCGATCATCTGGCGCAGGATTTGGCGCGGATAAAACGGCGGGCGCAGACAGTGGGACAGGGCTGTAAACGTAAACAGCACAAGCGCGCCGACGGATTTAAAAAACTTCAGGACATAGTGCCCGATATGTTGAAGGAAGTTCATGTCGCCTATTCGCCTTTATAAATCCGCTTGTACCGACTGCCCAGATTGGTCAAAATTTCGTAGCCGATGGTGCCGCATAGGTCCGCCAAACAGTCCGGCGGGTTATGTGGCCCGATTAAGTCAACCAATTGCCCTGCTTCACAGTCCAGTCCGGTGATATCGATGGAAATCAGGTCCATGGAGACTCGACCCACCACGGGAACTTCTTGTTCCCCGATATAGACAACCCCTTTGGAACTGAGGCTGCGCAAATATCCATCCGCATAGCCAACCGCAATGGTTGCCAGTTTCTGTCCTGCTTTTAAGGCATGGGTTGCACCATATCCAACGCTTGATTGGGTGTCAATCTCATGCACTTGTACGATCTTGCCTTGCAAGCGTACCGGATTCTGCATGGGATTTTCCTGATGTGGGGTCGGGTTGATGCCGTAAAGGGCACAGCCCGGGCGTCCCAGATCAAAATGCGCTTCGGGCCCGATAAACACACCGGAGGAATTGGCGAGGCTGGCGCGTTTATGCGCAACCACATCGCGCACCTGTCGGAAGGTGCGGATTTGCTGATGGGTCAGCGGATGGTCCTTATCATCCGCGCAGGCCAAATGGGTCATCAAGACGTCAATATCCAGCCCGTTCGGGATTTGATCGACCTCATCAGGGGCCAGACCTAAGCGGGTCATGCCCGTATCGACATGTACATCACAGCGCCCGCGCCCCTTCCAGCGATCAATTTGATCAAGGCTGTTGAGCACAGGGATCAGGTTAAACTGGCTAAAGGCGTCGTCACTGCCATGCAGGAACCCGACGAGGATATGGATATCCGCATCCGGCAACACGGCGCGCAGCTCGATCCCTTCGTCAATTTGGGCAACGAAGAAGGTGCGTGCGCCTGCTTGCCACAGGGCCGTTGCCACAGGGCCAACCCCAAGGCCATACCCATTGGCTTTGACCACCGCCGCACAGGGCACATCGCCCAGTTCCTGACAGAGACGTTGATAGTTTGACTTGATGACATCCAGATCAATGCTGAGGATGGCACCGGCGGTGTGAACCGAATTAGTAATCTGGGACATGTTCAATATCCAAATCGCCGAACTGAGTGAATTCCCCGCGGAAGTAAAGCGGGATGTTGGCTAGGGGACCGTGACGCTGTTTACCGATGACCACTTCGGACCGGTTGACCATTTCTTCGCAGCGGCGCTCCCAGTCCTGATAGCGTTCGGCAAATTTATCATCGCCTTCACTGTCACGTTTTGTGGGCTCGGATCGGTCAAGGTAGTAAAATTCACGATAAATAAACATAACCACGTCGGCATCCTGCTCAATAGAGCCTGATTCCCGCAAGTCAGACAGCTGCGGGCGTTTATCTTCACGTTGTTCCACGGCACGCGACAGCTGAGACAGGGCAATCACCGGCACGTCCAGTTCCTTCGCCAGCATCTTCATGCCCCGGGTAATTTCCGAGATTTCGTTTACACGGTTGTTCTTGGTTTCCGGGCTACCTTGCACAAGCTGCAAATAGTCAACGATGATGAGATCAAGGCCGTGTTGGCGCTTGAGACGGCGTGCCCGTGTGCGAAGGGCGGAAATGGTCAGGCCCGGTGTATCATCTATATAAAGGGGCGTGTCTAACAGTTCCTGAGAGGCGGCAATCGTGCGCTCAAATTCCTCGTTAGACATTTCGCCTTTTCGCATGGCAGACGAGTTGACCGCGCAAGCTTGTGACAAAATACGACCCGCCAGCTGTTCAGCCGACATCTCAAGGGAGAAGAAGCCGACAACGCCGCCTTCTTTACCTTGGGAGCGTTTGTGGGCATAGGCTGCGTTATAGGCGATACAGGTGACAAGTGCGGTCTTCCCCATGGAGGGACGACCCGCAAGGATCAAAAGGTCAGAACGGTGCAGACCACCAAGGGCGCGGTCAAGGTCACGCAGGCCCGTGGTTACACCGGCAAGGCCGCCGCCGCGCTGGTGCGCGATCTGGGCTTGGTGGATGGCTTCCATCAAACTGTCGCGGAAACTAATAAACCCGCCTTCAACTTCCCCCATGGAGGCGAGGTTAAAGAGCGATTGTTCCGCAGACTGGATCTGGTCGTGGGCAGTGGCTTCAATCTCGCCGCTATGGGCGTTATTGACAATTTCCGTGCCGAGGTGGATCAGTTCACGCTTGATATACAGGTCATAGATAATACGCCCGTATTCTGCCGCGTTGATAATGGTCACCGCGGAGGCTGCGAGTTCCACGAGATATTCATTCCCGCCGATCTCCGCCAGTTGTTCATCACGTTCGAAGAAGTTGGAGAGCGTAATCGGGTCCGCGATCTGTCCGCGTTCCATCAAGGCGATACAGGCGGCAAAAACTTTGGTATGGATCGGGTCGGCAAAATGTTCAGGCCGCAAAAATTCCGATACCTTATCGTAAGCCTTGTTGTTTGCCATCAAGGCACCGATTAGGGCTTTTTCCGCCTCGAAGTTACAGGGCGGTGTGCGGATGCCACCCAGATCAATGGTGCTGGGGCTTTTAGCCGGTAACCAATGAGTCGAGGATTTGGGCGCTTCAGACGGGATATCCGCAACAGCTGGCGGTGGCGGGCCCATGTCATCGTCCATCATAGGAGGCGCGTCAGGCCCCATATCTTCAGGGCCTGCCGCATAGTCATCAGGGTTAGCGAGTGGCGGTTCGTCTGCCCCGCCAAACGGGATATCGTCATCAGAATTTGTCATGGTGGGATTTATAACATGAATGTCCGTTTAGGGAATATCTTTGTCATCTCTCCCACCACAATAATTAGGCCTTTGGATCAAAGACCTCCACCGCTTGCATCATGCCCATATCTTCGTGCATGAGGTTGTGGCAATGGAAGACAAATGTCCCTGTAAAGTCCAAGAAACGGGTGCGGAATTTGATCCGTTCAAAGGCAGGGAATTCAAGGGTATCCATCCATGTGCCCGGCGCGACATTCCCGCCGGAGATGACCTGAAACGGGTTGACGTGGATGTGGAAGGGGTGGGGGTAGGCCGTATGGTTATAGACTTCCCATTCTTCCACACTGTTCAGCGGAATACGCCACGGTGTTTCGCAGGAGAAGGGTTCGTCGTTGATGGTGAATTTGGGTTGTTCGCCATAGGCAAATCCAAATTCCAGACGACGACCATAGGTGACTTCCGATTCTGCAATCGGGGTCAGTTCCGGGACTTGTGGTAAAGGACCAGCATAAAGGCTCATATCCGGCACGGCGTCATCTTCCACAATCACGGTTGCAATGATCCCGCTGGAATCGCCCCCGCTGAGGAAATAGGTGCCCGGATCAAAGCCTTTCACCAACACATCCGCCCGGTTCCCCGCAACCATCTGGAGATGTTCAATCTCTGTGGTGTGGGGCAGCGGGTTGCCATCACGACACAACAGCGTCATGGGCATGGAAGTGGTGTAACGGAAGCTTTCAATGCGCAGATCAAATGGCATCATATGGCTGGCATTGACGATGCGCCAGCGTTGCACTTCGCCTTTTTTGATGCGGATGGTCGGCTTGTCCTGCCCGTTGATGAAGGTCTTGTCTTCATTGTTCAGGATACCGAAGCTTTCGCAGCGCCCGTTATCATCAAAGCGCTGGGTCTGGATCATCAGCACGCGTTCTTTTGCGGCCTTGATCTCCGGGGTTTCGTCTAAATCCCCGCGCACGATGATACAGCCTGCCATGCCACTGGCGACCTGAATAGCGGTCGAACCATGGACGTGAGCATGGTAGAAATATGTCCCCGGCGGATGGTTCGGCGGGATGTTATATTCATACTGATAGTCTTCGCCTGTATTCACCGTCAGCAAGATGTTATCCGCTGGTGATTTGGGGGAGACATGCAGCCCATGCACATGCATGTTGGTGGCGTTGAAGCTGCGCGGCGTATTTTCTTGCCCCGGCTCTACGATACATACATCAGAAAAGGGTTCAAACGGCAGATTGTTGACGAGCTTTAGTCGAACCGTGTCCCCCGCTTTAAAGTCCAGCGTATTGCCACAGGGGTTGCCGTTGTAGGATCGCAGGTAAACATCTTTCCCACCAAGTTGGTAGGAGCCATATTGCGCTGTGACCCGTGTGTCGAGGAAGCCATCGTGGGATTTTTCCACAGGCGGGTCGATCAGGTCTTGCCCAGAGGTGCGAAACCCACCGGGCATGGCGCAAGCGCCAAGGCCAAAGGCCGTTGCACCTGCCCCACCCATGGTTTGCAGGAAACGCCGACGGGGCATGTTTAGAAAGGTGTTTTTGATTTTTGACATGATCTTACCCCTTGCTTCCCGTATAGGTGTTGGCAATAAATTCGGCGGCACGCACACTGATGGCCGCAGCCGTCAGAGAAGGTGAAACCGACCCGCTGGTGACGTAACAGCCGGTCCCGACAATGAACAGGTTGTCATGGTCGTGACTGCGACAGTAGGTGTCGACAACGGAAGAGGCAGGGTCCAGACCCATACGGGTTGTCCCAGCGATCATAGCGGCACCACTTTTAATGCCGTCTTTTTTGACCAGTTCGTTAAAGTATTTACGGGTTGGCTTGGGCAATTTTTTGCCGTTGGGTTTATCCTGTCGCGCATCCATGGCATGCAGGACATCCCAGCCCCGCTTCCACGAGACATAGACGCCTTCAAGGGTGTAATCGTCGATCTTATAGTCGATCTTGGGACGCGGCAGGCCCGTCGCATCCAGATGATCGTAATCCACGGTCACCCGGTTTTCAGGATTAGGCAGAACTTCCACAGAGTTGTCGAAGTAAACTTGCGCGGCTGTGTTGGTATGGACGCGATCGCGCAGTTCCGGGCCAAAGAGATCGTCTTTATCCACCGCAGTGTCGGCTTCGTCCAGTGGGCCGTTGGTCGGGTCGAAACCGCCATTGATAATGATGGTTGCAATTCCGGCAAAATCTTTACGGAAATCGCCGTTACGCAATTGCCAGAAAGATCCGGTGGCGTTGACTGGACCCCGATAAGGGTAGACTGGCATCGGCGCATAGCCGCCCATGTTCATGCCCACCATGCTCATGAGGTTACGCCCAACCTGATCACTGGAGTTGGCGACACCATTGGGCACATTGTCATTTTTGGACATGAGCAGCAGGCGCGCACTTTCGATCCCGTGGGCGGCAAGGATATACGTCTTGCCCCGTGCGATCCCGTCAACCGGATTGTCGGGGTCGGTATAGTTTCTAAACTGGATATGGTCGATCTTTTGGTCGGCATTGACTTCGATATGACGGACCACATGGCTGGAATAAAGGTCTGCGCCTTCATCCACGGCTTTAAATACATGCACGCTGCCATCATATTTTGCCCCAACCGGACAGATGAAGCGACAGCTTGCGTTGCCACAGCATTGCGGACGCCCATCATAGGGCACCGCATTGCGACAGTGCGGCATCGGGCCAATGGAATCGCCCAGTTTTTCGGCGGCGACATTGACCTGTTGGTCCAGATAGGTCAGCGGCGTATAGGGCAGCGGGTAGGGGTGTTTGGTCGGGGCAACGACCGTATCATTTCCGGAGACGCCCCATTCTTGCTCCACCTTGGCATAGTAAGGTTCCAGCATAGAGTAAGAAATCGGCCAATCTTCCCCGCGTCCATAGGCGGTTTTCAGGCGGAAATCTTCGGGGTACATGCGTTCGGCATGACCGGTAAAGTGCCAGGATGTACCCCCCACATTGCGCAGGTATAACGCGCCAAACTCAACGCGTTTTAGCGGGTCCGTGATGCCTTCGCCGTCTTGAATGTAATATTCAAACGGATCGGTTTCCGGCGGGATCGGGGCATAGGGCTCATGCTTGTAGGCGGAGTTGCCGTTTTTCAGCGGGCTGGCCTTGAAACGACGGATCGATTCCGCACGGTCCACGACGGAACCGGAATCGAGCATGGCGACGCTGAAGCCTGCTTTGGAAAGTTCATAGGCCATCAATCCACCGAACAGGCCCGCACCGATGATGACCACATCGGCTTCAATTTCTTTTGTATGCGTTTCGGTATATGTGTCTTTATCGTAAAACATAATCAGACCTTCCCCGTGAATGGATGCTGCCAATAGCCAAAGTGACCGCCACAGGTCACAGGTGGTTTGGTGAAATCGCAAGCGAGCCAGACAAGGGCGTCGTCATAGTTTATCACTTCAAAGGTTGACTGTTTGGGGCCGATTTTGCGTTTGATCCGGCCGGTGTACCAGACTTTTGCCAGCAGGCGGGCTTGTTCTTTTGCGCCGCGGCCAGCCATGCGTAAAGCCTTGTTGATTTTTTGCGAATTGGCGTTTGCGGGTAACGTGCTGATCTGGTTGATCATCCGTCGCCAGCTACGTTTTTCTTTGTCGGTTGCGCCTAACGTAAGCGCGCCCCAAATCTGATGTGCCAAAGCGATGAAGCTTTTATCCAACTTGATGCCACACAAGATGGAAGAGGCGTAGATGAATTTGTTGATTTCCGGTGCATCCGCCAATGCGAAAGTGGGTGTAAACGATGCCGCAAACGGTATTGAAGCTAAACCACCAATCACATGACGACGTGTCACCTTGAATTTTTGACGGGAGTGCTCTGTCATATCAGTCCCCTTTCCCCTTCAATTGTTTTTTGCTTCTCGGTGGGAAGCTTTATTATTCTTATTGGGGTAATGGTATGGTTTAATCAAATAAAGGCAAGTTTTTTTAAATTTAAAATTTAGATAATTAACCTCTAATATCTCGTAATAAGAGTATAAAGCCATAGCCGAGTGTGCTTTTGAATAGAATTGGAGATGAGGCCTCCCAAAAGCGTCAAATTTTCTGACACTCCGGGGAGCGTTGCAAGACTGAAATCCATTGAATGTGCAGAAGTCTGGATAATTGAAATCAGGGTGTCATTTTGGGCTTGTCTTCCTTTTTTAAAAAAGTATGATGTTTTTAAAATTCGTAATACTTTCTTTTAAGTATGAAAAGTAAACATCTCTCAATCGGATAAGGAATTGATAAAAATGAAATTTTCCCGCCACCTTAAATCTCTCTCGCTGATGCTGGGCGTTGTCGCTGCCTTTGCGGGGGCCACTTCGGCGTCTGCTCATGAGGTTGTGATCGTCCCTGAAAAGGTTGAAAACGGCACACTCGCTTTTTCTGTTGAATCGACCCATGTATATGCGAAGCCGGAGGAAGCGGAGACCCCTGCCAATGTTGACACCTATTTGTTGACAGGTGCAGATCAACGGAAAGATATCGCGCTTGCGCTTGACGGTCTCAGCCTGAAGGGGAAGGTGGACGCCCCTGAGTCTTGGGGCTGGCTGGTTGCTCACCGATTGGGGCAGATCTGGTCCAACACACCGGAAGGGATGAAAGAAGGGACGCGCGCGGATTATCCTGATGCAGTTTTTGCCAATCGCTATGAAAAATTCGTCAAACATTTTGTTGGCACCTCGACGCAAGGGGCGTCGTTCGACAAACCCCTGAACCATACTTTGGAAATCGTGCCACTGGACTCGCCGTCCGATATTCGGGTGGGGGAAGACCTGCGCGTTCAGGTGTTGCATGAGGGACGTCCGATTGCGACGCAGGTTCTTGCGACTTACGCAGGGTTTACCGACACGCCGAGCAGTTATGCGTATGCGACGGAAACCTATGGTGATGAAAGTGCACAGGGCATGGCGAAAGTCCGTATTTCGGCACCGGGCCTTTGGTTTGTGCGCGTTGAACATAACCCTCAGAGCAAAGTGGACGGCGTTGATCGTGACGTGCTGCGCTCCATCCTGTCGTTCAACGTTGAAAAATGAGCCACTACAGCGCGTGTTTGCGCCTGTTAGGGGTGCTTGGGATTTTGTGGGGAGGCGTTGTTTCGACGGCGCATGCTCACGGTGTCAACTGGACACAGGATGGCCCGGATGGGGTAATTGTGCTCGCCTTTGAATATTCTGACGGCACACAAATGGCCTTTGCAACGGTCAAGGTGAGCGATCCGGATAATCGCACTTTTCAATCAGCGCGCACGGATCGCCGGGGGCGTTTCGCGCTGGCTGGTCACAACCTGAAACCGGCCGGAGAGTGGGTTGTTTCGGTCAATGATGGACAGGGGCACGTGATGCGGGTCCCTCTCCAGATCAGCGACCAGCAGACGGTAACGGTCGCGCCTGCACCGGCGCGATCGGAAATCGGCGTGTGGCCGCGTGCTTTGTTCGGTCTGAGCTTGATTGCGAACCTAACGATTGTGGCGCTATGGCTTTCAAAACGCCGTCGCAGTGCACAGGTCTGAGGGCACATTCTACCTAAATTGACAGACTGGTCCGCTCATAAAAAAAAGGCACATCCACATGGTTACGGATGTGCCTTTTTTATCGGTAAGAAGGGAAGATCTTATTCAGAAACTTCTTCTTCAGTCACTTCTTCTACCGCTACTTCTTCAGCAGCGTCTTCAGCAACTTCTTCAACCAGATCGTCTTCTTCGTCAGAAGCAACCATAGCAGACCCGGTTTGAGCCTGGATCTCAGCTTCTTCTTCAGTACGAGCGATGTTTGCAACGATTGTTACAATTACTTCTGGGTGAAGTTTAACAGAGACGTCGTGCAAACCGATGTTTTTCAGTGCACGGTCAAGGTTAACTTGCTGACGAGAGATTGTGAAACCGGCTTTAGTAGCTGCATCAGCGATATCGCGTGTAGATACAGACCCGTAAAGCTGACCCATGTCACCAGCCTGACGGATGATGGCAACCTTCAGGCCTTCCATCTTAGCTGCAACAGCGGCAGCTTCGTCTTTGGCTTTCAGGTTAGCGGCTTCGAGTTGAGCTTTTTGTGCTTCAAAGAACTTTACGTTCTCAGAGGAAGCACGCATCGCTTTTTTCTGCGGCAGCAGATAGTTACGAGCGTAGCCAGGCTTGACGTTGACGAGGTCACCCATCTGGCCCAGTTTTTCCACGCGTTCAAGCAGGATAACTTGCATTAGTCTTCTCCTGTGATGGTGTTAGCGCAAGAATTTCTTACGCAAACCGATCCATTGTTCAATTAATCCTAATCCAATAACAGGTATTGCGACCCATATGGATAATAGTAACAGCAAATAAAAAGCAGACAACAATGCCCCGGCAAAACGTGTCAGTCGCACAAGCTGATGGACCACAGTCAGGCCCAACGCCAGAAACGGTATTGCCATGACGACGGTTATGTTGCGAAAGACATACGCGATGTCTCCGCTTGTCAATACCGTCAAGGCTGCACAGCCGATAAAGGCCCAGGACGCAAAATCCGGCAAAGTCAACTCGCCGTAAACCGGAGAGGGACGCAGCGCTTTGTTCGATTTGGACAAAACACCTTGTGCCAGTATTGCGTTGATGACGGTCATTAATTTCCAGGAGATCAGGACCATCGCGGGGAAGAAGTGTGCCATCTGAGTGACGAACCCTTCTTTTTGCTCCGCATCAAGCGAAGCTGCGACGGTATTGAGCACCAAAGTCAGGAAATCTTTGACCATCTGTGCAATTCCGTCCGTCCCCACTGGCAAAAATGCCAAAGCAAGAACGAACAGAGCGCTACCGTATCCCGACAGTGTCACAAGAGCGCTTCCGATCGGAAACCATTCTTCAACACCGTTTCGGGTGCGGGACGTGAGAACCAGCCGAACAAACAGCCAGCAGGGAAAGGCATTCATAATCGCAAAGATCGAGCCCGCGTAGGGACCACCGATCAATGTGGCAAATACAATTCCTGCAAAACCGGCAATGGCTGCCGGTTTGCCTCCGTTACCCAATCCCGTCAAAAATAACGGGAAGGGAGCCAAGTATGCGAGAAGGAGAGCCAGACCGGACCCTGTAATCAGCGATAAAGCCAACAGGGCACTTAAGGCACCGCTTCCCACGGCGAAGAGAATGACCTTCATATTTAAAGAGAGGTTATCACCTTCACCGAGTTGCATCTTTGACGCTCCTTATTCATGGGGAAACCCCCATAAACCAAGTCAAACTTAGTTGCTGCTGACGTACGGCATCAGGCCCAGGAAACGGGCGCGTTTGATCGCACGGGACAGTTCACGTTGTTTCTTTGCAGAAACAGCAGTAATACGGCTCGGAACGATTTTACCGCGTTCTGATGTGTAGCGTGACAGCAGCTTCACATCTTTATAGTCAATCTTCGGCGCACCTTCACCCGTGAACGGGCAGGATTTGCGGCGACGGAAAAACGGACGACGACCAGCCATTATTCATCTCCCCCTTTTTTGAAATCACGTTGCGGACGATCATCACGCTGAGGGCGATCACCACCACGACGCGGACGGTCATCGCGATCGCGACCTTTTTGCATCATGATTGACGGCTCTTCGTCGTGTTCTTCAACGCGGATAACGAGGTGACGCAGAACGTCTTCGTTCAGACGAAGCTGACGATCAAATTCGTTCAAGGCAGCAGCCGGTGCATCGATGTTGAACAGTACGTAGTGACCTTTGCGGTTTTTCTTCATGCGATAAGCAATGTTCCGCAGGCCCCAATATTCACGCTTCGTGACTTTCCCGCCGTTCTCTTCAATTAGAGTAGCGAGTGTGTCTTGCAAACCCTCAACTTGGGCAGCTGAAGCGTCTTGACGCGCAATAAATACGCTTTCGTATAACGCCATAGTTTTAACTCCCTATGGATTGTCTCAGCCTTTGAGATGGATCACCACGATCATCCCTTGTGGCATAGCCAAGTCCTAAGCGGACCCGGCAAGGAGGCAGTTCGAAAGGCGGGAATATACATTTATTTTGCGCAAATGCAAGGAGATTAAATAAAGCTGGACAGGTTCATCAAATTGTCACAAAACCCAGCTCGCGCCACCATAAGGCGATGAAGTTGTTTGATTAAAAGGTTTTTTTGTAAAATTTTATTTAATTCATATTTAATGCGTTTTTCATCTTGAAAGATGAATAAGGGTAATTACCTATAATTAATATTCTTTAGATGGTTTAAATTGCAGGTTGATTTAGATTACTGTAAGATACGAGACGATTGAAGTAAAAGGTCACGCTTTGCGAGGGGTAAGCGTTTATGAGTGTGATCGTATTGGTAGAAAGTGTGGAGGATGGAATGACAGAAGCGGGTTCGGTCATTACGGGGAAGGAATTGTTTTTTACGTCTGATGAGGTTATTGTTTCCAAGACAGATCTGAAGGGCATTATCACCTATGCGAACGAGACGTTCGCAAAAATGGCGGAGATTAAAAGAAGTGAGGCGCTGGGCAAGCCCCATAACTTCATTCGTCACCCCCATATGCCAAAATGTATTTTTCAACTGCTCTGGAGTATGATTAGCAGTGGAAAAGAGATTTTTGCTTATGTGGTCAATCGGTCATCAAAGGGGAATGAATACTGGGTTTTGGCCCATGTGACCCCCAGTTTTGATACATCTGGAAATATTGTGGGCTATCATAGCAACCGAAGGGTTCCGAATCGGGACGTCTTGGATGGGGTTATTCGCCCCCTCTACAAAGAGTTGCTGGAAATTGAGCGCAATGCGCCAACAAAAAAGGAAGGGCTGGAAAAGTCCTCTCAAAGACTTGAGGAAGTTATCCGCGCGAGTGGGAAGAAGTACAATCATTTCATCATGACTTTGGGAGAATAGCGATGTTCGGTCAATCACAGCAAATCAAGAATGCAATTGTGGAGCTAGAACAGGTTTTGAAGGGAGATTTCGAGGTTCGAATTTCCGATATTCGAAATGGGTCGGATCTGGATCGACTTCTCACTCTTATCAACGATGTTATTGATCGAAATGACGCTTACCTGCGCGAAGCAGCAGCCTGTACGGAACATGTGGCGAATAACGAATATTGGCGCAAGATCGTGATGGATGGCATGTTGGGTAACTATAAGACAGCCAGCGAAAAGGTGAACAGGGCGGTTGATACGATGGCGGGTAAAGTCGTCAGCTTTAAGGAAGTGCTGGACGATTTTGAAGGTGATCTGAATACCATCGTTGGTGCGGTTGCCAATATTTCCCAGCAATTACAGGATTTTGCCCGTGGCATGGGGCGGATTGCGACGGAAACGTCGGAGAAAGCGATGACGGTCGCCGCTGCATCTGAAGAAGCCAGCGTGAACGTGCAAACCGTCTCGTCGGCATCTGAACAATTGTCCGCATCGATTAATGAGATCAGCGCGCAAGTGTCCTCAACCGCGCAATCCATGTCAAAGACCAAGGAAAGTTCGGATGAGATGAGCGGGCATGTGGCCCGTTTGATGGGCTTGACGGAAGAAATTGGTCATGTGGTCGGATTGATCAACGAAATTTCGGACCAAACAAACATGCTGGCCTTGAACGCGACCATCGAGGCCGCGCGCGCAGGCGAAGCCGGTAAAGGTTTTGCGGTTGTTGCGACTGAAGTCAAAGAGTTGGCAAATCAGACCGTGAAGGCCACAGATACAATTGCCTTGCAAGTAAAAGAAATTCAGTCGGCGACGGAAATCACGCGCAACGGCTTTACGCAAATCGGCAAGGAAATTGACTATGTGACCTCTGCCAATGCCTCGGTCTCTTCCGCTGTGGAAGAACAGACCGCCGCGACCGGTGAAATTGCACGCAATATTATTGAGGCATCGGAAGCCACTAAGGAAGTGACCTACAATATCAATGATGTGTCAGCAGGGGCCCAGCAGACAAAAGCAGCTTCACAACAGGTGGAAGAGGTCGCCGCTGACTTGGGTGCGAAAGCGGCAGAGTTGGAAAAAGGCGTCGAACGCTTTATGGAAATGGCACGTAAAGTCGTCTAACGCCTTTTGCCTTCGTTAGGCGCTCGGCAACATTGAGGCCGGCATTTTTACAGCGATGACAGAGCCTTTGACACAGGCTTTGTCGTTCGCGTAGATGGTAATATCCACAATCACTTTCTTTTCTTTGACTTCTCGGATCGTCCCTCTTAGCTGGAGGGGGACGCCTAAAGGTGTGGGCGCGAGAAAATCAACATTGAGATTACCTGTGACAAAACGTAACGCAGGCTCGCTCCCCAAGGGACGACCTTCAGCCTTGTAAGCCGCAGCAGAGGCTGAACCTGTGCCGTGACAGTCAATCAGAGAGGCAAGCAAGCCCCCATAGACGAAGCCGGGCAGCGCTGTGTGTTCTTCGTTTGGTGTGAAGGTCGCAACCGTTTCCTCCCCCTCCCAATAGCTTTTTAGTTGATGGCCCATCGGGTTGTTTTTTCCGCAGCCATAACAATGGCTGAAATCGTCGGGGTAGGCATCTTGAAAGGCAATCTGTGACATGAGGTTTCCTGTTCTGTTTTTTATAAGGTTTTAAAGTCAAAAGATGACAGTCATCCATAAGGCTTGCATTGATATATCGCAAGTCCCTAATGTTTAAAGGAAGATCACTTTTAGCCCTAAAAGGACCATGGCGACGCCTAAAATACGGTCGATCCAATGGCTATATTGTCCATACAGCTGGTTGATACGTGGTTTGGACAGGATCAGCACGACAAAGGTGAACCAGAGAGCATGGATGGACATCATCCATAAGCCATAGATGGTGATCTCCCCGTTGGAAATATCGCTTGATAGAACAAAGGTGAAGACGGCTGGATAATACAGAATAGCCTTTGGGTTAAGCAGGTTGCACAGAAAACCTTTTCTCAGGGATTTACGTGAGTTCTCTAAAAGCAAGGGGAGTTGGGAATCTGTGCATTGTTTGGGGCGTGCACGCATGGCGCCAAGGCCTAGATAGATCAGGTAGCCCCCGCCTGCCAGTTGGATGAACAGGAGGGCGTTTTTTGATTGGGAGAGGACTTGTGCCAATCCGAACGAGGAATAGCCGATATGGATAATGCTGCCGAGCAAGCTGCCGAGAACACAAAAAAGCCCGATCTTTTTGCCGTGTTCCAACGTCTGGCGTGAGATGAGTAAAAATTCGGGCCCGGGCGAGACAATGGCAAACACATGGAGGGTCGTGATAACCAGCAGGCCGTGAAGGAGTTCCATGATCTGTCTTCCTGTAAAATCAAAAGAGATATTGATTTTATTTTCTATAAGCAGGAATATCCTTTTTATATTGCCCTATATTTTAGGATTTTTGAAAGAAGTCTCTAAAAATGATACATAAAGAAAAAGAAACCCCTATAGAGCTGGATGAGGTCGATCTGAAGATCCTGCGCATCTTGCAGGAAGATTCCCGGATCAGTAATACCAAGCTTGCTCAAGCGGTGAACCTGAGTGAGACACCGTGCTGGCGGCGTTGGAAGCGGCTGGAAGAAAATGGGCTGATTTCGAGCTATCGGGCGGTCTTGGATCGGCGCAAGCTCGGGTTTGGGGTGGTGGCGTTTGTGAATGTCACATTTCAAACGCACAATATGGACCCGACCATGGAATTTGAAAAAAAAATGCAGGAATTGGACTGGATCGTTATGTGTCACTGCATCACGGGGAGTGTGGATTATTTAGTGCAAATGGTTGCGTCCGACCTTGATGAATTTGGCGAACGGATAAATGCTTTGCGTCTTATCCCCGGTGTGAATGCGATCCAGTCCCAGATTTCCGTCAATGAGGTGAAAGAAACCTCAAGTTTGCCGTTGGGCAGGTAGAAAGGAAGGGGGCTGATTAGCAGTTGCCTTTTTTCGCCTGTCCCGGTGGACAGAATTTGCCATCGCCGGATTTGTCGGAATCTTTCACTTCAATCTCTACACCAGACGGGCTTTTGACTTTGACGCTTGGTGAGCTGACGGTTGTTTGACAGGCTGATACCAAAACGGCTGCCCCAAGCAGTGCTGACAGGGGTAAGAATTTCATAGCGCTCTCCAGTTGATTTTGCTTACTTATTTAAAAATATATGTACTAATACTAAAGTATTCATGTGATAGGATAAATGCAAGTCTTTGCGAAGGCAGGAAGATACGATGCTGATGATTGAAAATCTGGAGGTCAAAGGGATTTCTGCACAGGGCTTATGCCTGCAAGCGGGCGACTGTGTATCTCTGACTGCCGCATCAGGGATGGGCAAATCCTTATTTTTGAAAGCCCTTGCGGATTTACTGCCCAATCAGGGGCGTTTGGTGCTGGACGGGTGTGAGCGTAATGACATGGCGGCACCGGACTGGCGGCGACAAATCACCTTCGTTGGTGCTAAACCCGCATGGTGGGAAGATCGCGTGGTGGATCATTTTAACGATCTGGATTGGTTGCGCGATATTCTGCCCCTGTTTGATCTGGATGAAAAATTGATTGATGCGCCGGTGGCACGGCTTTCAACAGGTGAGTCGCAACGGCTTGCCTTGATCCGGGCGCTGGAAGATGTGACGGAAGGCCGTGTGCGATATCTGCTCTTGGACGAGCCAACCGCCGCGCTGGATCAGGCCCACCAGATCATGGTGGAAGAGGTGTTGTCCAGCTATTTAAAGGCCGGACTGGTTGCGGTTTTGTTTGTGAGCCATGATGAGCGTCAGGTGGATCGTTTTGCCAAACGGCAGTGGCAAATCTATAACCGTCGCGTGTCGGAGGTACGGTCGTGATCGAGATCGGCTATATGGAATTGGCGCTCGGCAGCCTGTTGTTGCTGGTGCATGGGGCAGTGACACTTATATATAAAGCAGGCTCCCCCTTTAGTCTGTTGATCGCTGGCGTGCGTATGGCCGTTCAGCTTAGTCTGATGGCCTATGTGTTGCGGTTTTTGTTTGCCGCCGATATGCCGCTTTGGACGCTTTTGGCTGTGTTGGTCATGGTTGCATTTGCCGGCTATGAAGTGGTGGCCCGACAGACCCGCCCCATGGAAGGCTGGTGGGGCTATGGGATCGCAACGGGTAGTATCTGTATGGCGGCAGGGATTGTTACCGTTTTTTCCCTGTTTGTGCAGTTAAAGCCGGACCCTTGGTATGATGCGCGCTACACCATACCGTTGCTGGGGATGGTGCTGGGCAATACCATGACGGGGATCAGCATTGGCCTGTCCACCTTGGCAAATGCCCTGAAACAAAATAGCGATGCGATTGAAGCTCGCCTTGCCTTGGGGCATACCCGCACCCAAGCCTGCCAGGCGGTCATTCGCCAATCCCTCCATACGGGCTTGATCGGAATCGTTAATTCCATGTCGGCGGCGGGCCTTGTGTTTATACCCGGTATGATGACCGGACAGTTGATGGCCGGGGCCGACCCGATCGAGGCGGCAAAATACCAAGCCCTGATTATGTTTCTCATCGCAGGGGGCACGGCGATTGGCACGGTCAGCGCGGTTATTCTGGGCGTTTACCGTCTGACAGATGAGCGTCATCGCTTGCGCTTGGAACGGCTGTCCATAAAAATGTAAAAGAAGGGCAAAAAAGTCGTCATATCGTGTGTTGTTGCTTGACAGATAGCGGCAAGGCTTTATTTGTTGGTCCAAACAATTTGTATTTGCATTCTAGAAGGCGTTTCATATATGACCCGCGCATTTGTATTTCCCGGTCAAGGTTCTCAAGCTGTTGGCATGGGTAAAGATTTGGCTGAAGCATTCTCGGTCGCACGTGAAGTTTTTGAAGAAGTTGATGAGGCTCTGTCCCAGAACCTGTCAAAAATCATGTTCGAAGGCCCGGACGATCAGTTGGTCCTGACCGAAAATGCGCAACCGGCCTTGATGGCGGTGTCCCTTGCCGTGTCTCGCGTTCTGGAAAAAGAAGGCAATATCAATCTGGCAGACCACTGCGCCATGGTCGCCGGTCACTCTTTGGGTGAATATTCGGCGCTGGCAGCAATGGGCGCTTTCTCTATCGCGGATACGGCACGTTTGCTGAAAGTACGTGGTAAAGCCATGCAAGCGGCTGTGCCGGTTGGTGAAGGCGCGATGGCAGCTTGCCTCGGTCTTTCTTTGGAAGATGCGCAAGCGGTTGCTGAAGAAGCGGCGCAAGGTGAAGTCTGTACAGCAGCAAACGACAACGCACCGGGCCAAGTGGTTTTGTCCGGTGCTAAGGCTGCGATTGATCGTGCCATTGAAATTGCCAAAGAAAAGGGCGCGAAACGCTCCGTTCTGTTGCCTGTTTCAGCACCGTTCCATTGTGCCTTGATGCAGCCTGCCGCAGATGCGATGGCGGAAGCTTTGGCGGATGTCATCATCAACGCGCCAAGCGTGCCGGTTGTAGCAAACGTGGCGGCGGAACAAGTGACGGACCCGGAAGAAATCCGCAAACTGCTGGTCGAGCAGGTCTGTGGTTCCGTTCGTTGGCGCGAAGGTGTCCTTTACATGAAAGACCAAGGTGTTGAGCAATTGGTCGAATTGGGGACAGGGAAAGTCCTGTCCGGTCTGGCGCGTCGTATTGATCGTTCCCTGACAGGGGTTGCGGTGAACGGTCCGGCGGATATCGAGTCTTTCTTGGCGTCTCTGTAATTATAAAGAATAGGGTGAATAGATATGTTTGATTTAACAGGTAAGTGCGCATTGGTGACAGGTGCATCCGGCGGTATTGGTGCCGAGATTGCAAAAGCACTGCATGCCCAAGGCGCAACCGTTGGCCTGACCGGCACACGCGTTGAAGCGTTGGAAAAAGTAGCGGCAGAAATCGGTGGCGAGCGTGTGCATATTCTGCCGTGCAACCTGTCTGATGACGAAGCCTTGGCGGCTTTGCCGAAACAAGCTGAAGAAGCTATGGGATCGCTGGACATTCTGGTTAATAACGCAGGTCTGACACGTGATAACCTTGCGATGCGTCTGAAAGACGAAGATTGGGATTCTGTGCTTAACGTTAACCTTACAGCCGCTTTTAAACTGTCCAAGGCGGTTTTGCGCGGCATGATGAAAAAACGTTGGGGCCGTATCATCGGCATTACCTCCATCGTTGGGGTAACGGGGAATGCAGGTCAGGCAAACTATGCAGCGTCTAAAGCGGGCATGATTGGCTATTCCAAATCATTGGCGGCAGAAGTGGCGTCCCGTGGTGTAACCGTTAATTGTGTGGCACCGGGCTATATCGCAACAGCCATGACGGACGAGCTGTCTGATGGTGTTAAAGAAGCCATGTTGGGCATGATTCCGGCAGGGCGTATGGGCCAAGCGGACGAGATTGCATCCGGTGTTGTGTATCTGGCAAGTAATGAAGCGCAATATGTTACAGGTCAGACCTTGCATATCAACGGTGGCATGGCGATGATTTAAATGGGTCGAAAGCCTCTCAATTAGGGCTTTCACCTGCTTAAAAAGTGTGCTACGAAACCACAATCCTGACTCTTTTAAGGAGTCGGGGAACAGTTTTATAGAGAGGTCGGGCAAAGGGCCGGACCTAGTACCAATACCGTTAAGGGAATTATTAAGATGAGCGATGTCGCAGAGCGCGTAAAGAAAATCGTAGTTGAACACCTCGGCGTTGAAGAAGCTAAAGTAACTGAAAACGCTTCTTTCATCGACGATCTGGGCGCTGACAGCTTGGACACTGTTGAGCTGGTAATGGCGTTCGAAGAAGAATTCGGTTGTGAAATTCCGGACGATGCTGCTGAAAAAATCTTGACTGTTAAGGACGCCATCGACTTCATCGAAGCAAACGGCTAATTCCTTCAAGTGCGTTAAAACGAGATGTGAGCGTCGGCCGTTGTTCGGTTTGCGCTCATTCTTGTTTATAAGCCTATCAATCCAGACGTTAGGGATTATGATCTGACATGAGACGTGTTGTCATTACAGGCCTGGGTATGGTGTCACCATTGGCAAATGGTGTTAAACCGACTTGGGAAAAACTTTTGAATGCCGAATCAGGTATTAATGCCATCGAATCTTTCGATGTTTCCGACATTCCAGCCAAAATTGCCGGTCAAGTACCACTCGGTGAAGGCGCAGGTCTGTTTAATTTCGACGATTATGTAACGCCGAAAGAACGACGTCGCATGGACGACTTTATTGTCTATGGTCTGGCAGCCGCAATTGAAGCTGTTGAAGATGCGGGTGTTCAATCTGACGATGAAGAAACATTGTGTCGCACAGGTGTCATGATCGGTTCTGGTATCGGTGGTCTGCCTGAAATTTCTAAAGGCGCAGTGACGGTCGAAACCAACAGTGTTCGTCGTTTATCACCGTTCTTTATTCCGGCAAGTTTGATCAATCTTGTGTCTGGTCATGTGTCCATCAAGTACGGTTTTAAAGGTCCGAACCACGCAGTTGTGACGGCCTGTGCAACAGGGGCGCATGCGATCGGTGATGCGGCACGTATCATCGCCTTGGATGACGCGGACGTAATGGTTGCCGGTGGGGCAGAAGCTGCCTGTTGCCGTTTGGGCATGGCTGGTTTTGCGCAGGCAAAAGCGCTCTCTACATCTTACAATGATGATCCGACTGCGGGGTCTCGTCCGTGGGACGAAGGTCGTGACGGTTTTGTCATGGGCGAAGGTGCTGGCGTTGTTGTTTTGGAAGAATATGAGCGTGCGAAAGCCCGTGGTGCCAAGATCTATGGCGAAGTCATTGGCTACGGCATGTCTGGCGATGCGTATCACATCACCGCACCAGCGTCTGACGGGAACGGTGGTTTCCGTGCGATGCAGGCCTCTATCAAACGCGCGGGCATCAATCCGGAAGATATCGACTACATCAACGCACACGGCACATCCACACCGTTGGGTGACGAGATTGAGCATGGTGCGGTTAAGCGTATGTTGGGCGCTCACTACAAGAATCCGACAATGTCTTCGACGAAATCTGCCATCGGTCACCTGTTGGGTGCAGCCGGTGCGGTTGAAGCCATTTTCTCTCTGCTGTCCATCCGCGACAATGTCGTGCCGCCAACCCTGAACCTGAACAACCCGTCTGAGGGCTGTGACATGGATCTGGCGCCGCTGCAGGCAAAAGAGCGCAAAGTTAATATTGCGTTGTCCAACTCCTTCGGGTTTGGTGGCACAAACGCTTCATTGGTGTTCAAGTCCGTGGACTAAGGATGTTTCATGTCTGAAGCTGAAGAAGCTCCTAAGAAACAGAAACAGACAAAAAAGCCGAAATCTTCGATTAAGAAGGTTTCGGCTTTTCTTGTGGGGTTTCTGGTTATCATAGGTCTTGCCGCAGGCGGCGGGGCGTATTGGTTGAAGAAAAACTTCACCCAGTCGTGGGTGTTGCAGGAAGATAAAGTGGTGGTCATTCCGCAAGGGAGTGGCGTTGCCAAGATTGCCAACCTCTTGCATGGGGAAGGGGTGATTGAGAACCCCTTGGCCTTTCGCCTTGCCTTGCGGGTTGCCAAGCTGGATAAACGTTTGAAGGCGGGTGAATTTCTGTTCCCGGCCCAAGTTACACCAGAGCAAGCCGCCCATATTCTGGAAGAAGGTAAGACGGTGCTTCACCGTATCACCTTGCCGGAAGGCCTCACCTCGGCTGAGATCGTGGCTTTGTTGAATGCCCATGACGGTCTGGACGGGGTGATTACGAACATCCCGCCAGAAGGCAGCTTGCTGCCGGAAACCTATACGTATGCCCGTGGGGCCAAGCGTGCCGATATATTGGACCATATGCAGGATGCCATGCAGGCGACGCTGGATGCGTTATGGTCAAACCGCAAAGAGGGATTACCGTTAGCAACAAAGCAGGAGGCCTTGATCTTGGCCTCTATTGTTGAAAAAGAAACGGCGATCAGTTCAGAGCGCGGCATGGTGGCAGGGGTCTTTATCAATCGGTTGAACAAACGCATGCGGTTGCAGACTGACCCGACGGTGGCGTATGGGATTACCTTGGGGCAATCGGACTTGGGCCGCCCTTTATCAAAAAAGGATTTAAAAACCCCCACAGCCTATAACACCTACACGATCTACGGTTTGCCCCCGACCCCGATCAGTAATCCAGGCCGCGCCTCGATTGAGGCGGTTTTGAACCCGCTGGAAACCAAGGCGCTCTATTTTGTAGCAGACGGTACGGGCGGGCACGCCTTTGCCAATAGTTTGCAGGAACATAATCGCAATGTCGCAAAATGGCGGCGGATCGAACGGTCGCGCAAGTAGGGGCAAACAGATTTAAGGGAGAGGCATCAGCGTCTCCCTTTTTTGTTCACGGGCTTGTGATTGGTTTTTGATCACGCTGATAGATAAGCTGAGCGCAGATACATCTACAAGAGGGTCCTATGTCAGAAACCGTATTAATAGCGTTAGTCGTTGCGATGGCGGTGATCAGTTTTATCCTGTCACCACGGGTGAAAACAACCGATGGCTTTTTTAAAGGCTTTGATGAGTTTGGCCAGGCTCCAGGCTTGTGGACCCTGACGTTGTCCCAGGTGACCACGTGGATTTTTGCCCGTTCACTGATGAATGCGGCGATCCTCGGTTTTTACTATGGGATCGCGGGCACCTTGGCCTATGCGGCCTATTATCTGAGCTTTTTAACGGGCGGCTACATCGTTGATCGGGTGCGCTTTGAACATGGCTACGATAGCATTCAGGCCTGTTTGTTTGACCGGTACGGGCGCGTGGGGACTCTGAGCTATAACATTCTGGTCGGCGTGCGCCTGCTGAGCGAGGTCTTTGCCAACCTCTTGGTGATCGGCATCATTTTTGGCGTGGCGGGCAGTACGGGCTATACGCTGTCCATCATCGCGCTTGCTGTGCTGACCTTGGTATATTCCATGATGGGCGGCTTGCGGGCCTCCTTGCGTACCGATGTTTTTCAAACGCTTTTGTTGATCGCGAGCTTGATTGTTCTGGTCGGGGTGATGAGTGTGGAAAGCACGTTTGATGTGGGGGCGATCTTATCCTCCAGCCCAGACTTTTCCGCACCCGGCTGGATTTTGCTGGCGGTGGCCTTGTTGCAGGTCTGGAGCTATCCCATGCACGATCCGGTGATGATGGATCGTGGTTTCTTGGCAGATCGGGTGACCACACGCAAAAGCTTCCAATACGCCTGTGCGATTTCGGTTGTTGCGATTATCCTGTTTGGCCTGTTGGGTATCTTTGCGGGATTGAACAAAGAAAGTGGTGAAGCCATGGTCGTCGCCCTGACCCGATTGTTGGGGGAACCTGCGATGATTATTTTTAATGTCGCTTTGATTGTCTCGGCGGTTTCCACGCTCGACTCGACGTTCTCCAGTTCCTCCAAACTGGTTGTCGATCAGATGGGCTTTATGGACAAGACCGTGCGCAACGGGCGCATCGTAATGGCGCTGTTTTTATTAGGCGGTCTGTTCTTCCTGTTTTTGGGGCAGAAAGATCTGTTTGCGGCTGTTGCGGTCAGCGGCACGGCCTCTATGTTCTTAACGCCGGTGATCTTCTTCAACATTATGTGGAAGCGTGAAACGGCCTTATGGGCCTATGTCCTCAGCTTCTTTACCGCCCTTGCCGGTGGCGCGCTTTATATGATGGAGGCAGGCGGTCATCTGTCGCTGATCACACCTTTGCTGGGCTTGGAGCATAAATATGCCAAGCTTCTGATGATCTGCCTTTGCGTTCTCGGGGTGGCTATGACAAGCTTTGCGCTTGGCTCCCTCCAACGGGTAAAAGCAGGTAACGCATGATCCTTAGACTCAAAGGGCCGCTGCTGGTCTTCGGCGGTCCCTATTCCAACCTTGAAGCCTTAAAAGCCCTGCGCGATATGGCGGCGGTGCGCGGCATTGCGCCGGATCATTGCCTCTGTACCGGAGATGTGGTGGCCTATTGCGCCGATGCGAAAGCCTGTGTGGATGAAATTCGCGACTGGGGGGTCCCCGTGGTGATGGGCAACTGTGAGGAAAGTCTGGGCCTTGGGGCAGACGACTGTGGCTGCGGGTTTGAAGAAGGGACGACGTGTGACCTGCTATCCAAGCAATGGTTTACTCATGCCCAAGCTCAGTTAACCGAAGACGACCGGGTCTGGATGCGCCAGCTCCCGCGCTTGATTGAGGTGCGTTACACACCGTTTAAGCTGCGGGCCATTCATGGCGGGGTGGATCGGATCAATCGGTTTCTCTTTGCCTCCCAAAAGCAAGAGATTGAGGAGGAGCTTTATAACGCGGATGTGGATGTTATCCTCGCCGGACATTGCGGGGTGCCCTTTGTGCATCAAGCGAACGGTCAATATTGGATCAATGCCGGTGTTATCGGCATGCCCGCCAATGACGGGCAACCGCGCACATGGTATGCGATCCTGACCCCGGATGAACAGGGGCTGGACGTGAGCTTTCATCAGCTTGAGTACGAGTATGCAAAAGCCGCTGACAAGATGCGTGATCAAGGGTTGGCGCAAGGGTACGCCCAGGCGCTATCTACAGGGCTATGGCCCAGTCTGGATGTGTTGCCGGAAAAGGAAAAAGCACAGACAGGTCAGCGGCTGTCGGTCAATCGGTTGAGGATTAATCCGTAAAAGCTGTTGATCGGGCCATCACCCGCAAAATGCCAGCCCATCTGGATGCCGCAATTTGTACACCGCGCGATTTTCCAACTGTAGCCCGGAAACCACGAAAATTCACTGCTGGCGCGACCCGTCTCGATACAGCCGGATGCCGTTTTAAAGCACCCAATGGTAAACAACTCGCCCGCCCGGTTAAAGACCGTATGCTCATGGTCGCCACGCATACTAATCTGCTGATTGGGGTGGGTGATTTTGCACTGACAGGTCTTACAGAACAGAGAATGGTTGCCATTTTTCTGGTCTGTTTCATTTTCGCGTTTTATTTGGGCATCAAAGGGCATGGCTATTCTTTAGACGGTAAATATTTGGACAATAGCTGAACCAATCCCAAGGGCATCAGACTAAACAGTCGGACAGCAGTCGCCATAGGGAAGGGAAAAGCGATAATCGCCTTGTTTTGGGCGATACCTTTTCTAATTATACGCGCAGCCTTATCACCTTTCATCAAAAAAGGCATCTTAAAATTGTTTTTTTCTGTTATGCGGCTTTCCACAAAGCCCGGACAGATGACATTTACCTTTAGCCCTGTCTCCTGATAGCGCAGGCGCAGGGCCTCCCCATAGGCTTTGACCGCAACTTTACTGGCACTATAAGCCGGGGAGCTGCCAAGCCCCCGAAAGCCGGCCAACGAACTCATGAGCGCGATTTGCCCCTGATTGCGATTGATCATGATCGGGATGAGCGGCAAAATGGTATTGAGGGTGCCAGCTAGATTGACTGCGAAGATATCGCGGGTGCTTTCTTCCCAGTTTTCCACTCCGTTTGAGCCTCCGGAAATTCCGGCGTTGGAGATGACAAGGTCCAGCGGCTCCGCGCCATCAATGGCCAGTAACCAGTCTGTCATGGCGGCACGGTCCATGACATCGATGAGTTTGGTTTCAACCAGTGCCCCTTTGGCGCGACAGAGGGTTGCGATCTCGTCCAATCGGTCTTTGTTGCGCCCGGTCAGGGAGAGCTTTGTGTCCGGTTCTGCATATTCAAGGGCGAGGGCATGACCAATTCCGCTTGAAGCGCCGGTAATCAGGATATGTTTCATGGACAACAGCTTAGCAAGAAAGGTATAAGCAAAGTCAAATCTTATCTTCCACACAGGAGCATTAAGCACATGTCCATCCATTCAATGACCGGATTTGCCCGCACCAGCGGACAGTATGGGAATTATAGTTGGACATGGGAAGTCCGCAGCGTAAATGGCAAAGGATTGGACATCCGCATGCGCCTGCCGTCCGGCTTTGATGCCTTGGACCTGCCGGTGCGCAATGCGTTTGGCAAACTTTTCACGCGCGGCAATATGTCGGTGAGCTTAAATGTCAGCCATAATCAGGAACAGGCGGGCTATCGCGTCAACCATGAACTGTTAAAGCAACTGGTCGGGGTGATGCAGGACATTCAGAAAGATATCCCAACAGTATCTGCGCCTTCCGTTGATGGCCTGATGGGCCTGCGCGGTGTGATCGAACCGATTGAGGAAAGCGAGAGCGAAGAAGAACGCGCCGATGTCTTAAAAGTGATCCTGTCCTCGTTAGAAAATGCGCTGCAAAGCTTGTTGGAACATCGCGGCAGTGAAGGGGCGCGCATGCAAGAAGTGTTGGATACACACTTAAGTGAGATTGCAGACTTATGCACCAAGGTGGAAGCCTGCGCCGCCGCCCAACCCGCCGCGATTAAAGCGCGTTTGGTACGCCAACTCAAAGACGTCATGGCAGACTTGCCGGAACTGGATGAAGAACGCATCGCCCAAGAAGCCGCGGTTCTGATGACCAAAGCTGATGTGCGCGAAGAACTCGACCGCCTGCGCGCCCATATCGATGGCGCGCGCGATTTGCTTGCTAAAGGCAGCCCGTGCGGCCGCAAACTCGATTTCCTCTGTCAAGAATTCAACCGCGAAGCCAACACACTCTGCTCTAAAGCCCAAGACGTAGACCTCACCCGCATCGGCTTGGATCTGAAAGCGGTCATCGAACAGTTTAGAGAGCAGGTGCAGAATATAGAGTGATCGTTCATGGTGGGTCACGAAGTTTTATAAGTATATATAAAACAACGATTTAACTAAATTTCACCTGTTCATTCTGTTTCATCGTTTGTCACCATGTTTCGATAAAGTGGTGACAAGATCGGTGACAAAATATCGTATCGTCCTTATAATATCTATTCTTGTCACCAATTTTGAATAGGTGTTGTCATGGCGATGCAGATCACAGCAGCGAAAATCAAATCTCTTTCAAAGTCTGGAAAGCCCGGAAGGCATGCTGCGGGGGCAGGTCTCTACTTTCGTATCAGCAGTGTCGGCACCTCAAGCTGGATCGTTCGCTACACCGTCTTTGGTAAACGCCGAGAGATGACCCTTGGCAATTACCCCACAATGTCGCTAGCAGACGCCTATGCCCGTGCCGCACAGATCAAAGAAGATTGCAAAAACGATGTTGACCCCTTAGCTGAACGCCATCGGGCTGAAATCGGTACGTTCAATACGGTGGATGATCTGGCGAAAGATTGGCTGGAAGATTGCGCAAGACGCTTAAAACACCCTAAAATCCCAGAGAGAGTGTATCACAAGGAGGTTAAGCCTCTGATCGGCAGTCTCTCCCTAAACCAAGTGACGCCCCGCGATATTCGCGCCGTTCTCAATAAAATTGCCAAAAGTGACAGACCAAGTATTGCGAACGATGCCCTGATGTATTGTAAACAGCTTTTCCGCCACGGCATTAAACTTGACCTGCTCACCCATAACCCTGCGGAGCCTTTCAGCGTCAATGATGCAGGTGGGTTTGAAAAAAGCCGTAGTCGTGCCCTCACTCTGAATGAACTCAAATCCGTTTTCACCACATTTCGCGAAAACTCTGTGCAGTTCACCCGTGAAAACTATCTGGCAACTGCACTGTTGCTTTGCCTTGGTGTGCGTAAAGGCGAACTCATTGCCGCCAAATGGGATGAATTCGACTTTCAGAACAAGCTTTGGAAAATCCCGGAAGCGCGCAGCAAAACAGAAGCAGCGATCACCATTCCGCTGGCTGACCCTGTGGTTCAGTGGCTTGAAGAATTAAAGGTCCGTTCTTTCGGTTCTGAATATGTCTTCCCCAACCGCAGAACAACCAAAAGCGCACAACACATCAGCCACGACACCCTCAATGCCGCCATTCAAAAGCTGTTCAAAGAAGGTAAGCTGTCCGTCGATCATTTCACCGTCCACGATCTACGACGGACCTTCCGCAGCTTACTCGCAAGCGAAGGCATCCCCGGTCACATCGCCGAACGCTGCCTGAACCATAAATTAAAAGGGGTTGAGGGTATTTATGATCGCTATGACTATTTGGATGAACGAAGAGAGGCGTTATCGCGGATTAGTGCGAAGCTGGAGCTGATCATTACTAAGGGGTTTGAGTTTTAACCGAGCCTGTCCGGTTTCCTGTGTAAGTGGCCATCCTGTAAACTCCAATTTGGAGGTGTCAGAAGATGGTTATCAAGAAAGAATTTCTCGAGGAGCTTTTGGCGTCAGTTGACATTTGATAGGGCAATATGGCTAACGGCGTTATAACGCCAAAACAAAATTGCAGCAAGCAAAACAAATCGCTGCATAACGGTCTATTTCTGTAGCTCCTTGAAAATAGGGGTAATGCCATTCTGTTTATTAAGGAGGAAATAGTATTTTCATTTTCTTCTTTAAGGTGTTTCCATTGAGAGGTGATACTAGTAATATCACACCTGCTAAAGTCGTGTTTGTGGTGGGGGGGATATGAAACTAGAAAACATGAATAGCCCCTAGATTTCTAGACACCTTGTCGGTTACAAAATGAGGCAAGGAGTTTATTAATGTCTAAATCCCATTTCACCGATGACTTTAAAATTGACGCTGTAAAGCAGATTACAGAACGTGGCTATTCAGTTGCGGAAGTTTCTAAGCGCTTAGGTGTCAGTACGCACTCGCTCTATCAGTGGCGTAAGCGTTTTTCCAAATCCCCCCCTGTCATCAAAGAAGTTGTAGATCAATCCCTTGAGATTAGCCGCCTAAAGAAAGAATTGGCTCGCGTTACTGAGGAACGTGACATTTTAAAAAAGGCCACGGCGTTCTTCGCAAAAGATGCCAAGTGAAGTACGCCTTTATCAAGGTTCATAGCTGCGATTTTATGGTTCGAAGCATGTGCCGAATGTTGCATGTCCACCCAAGCGGGTTTTATGCGTGGTTAAGATCACCACTGAGCAAAAGAGCCCTTGAAGATCAACGCCAAACGGCATTACTCAAGCAAGCTTGGGAAGAAAGTGGCAAAGTTTACGGCTATCGTAAATTACATGATGACCTGTGTGATCTGGGCGAATGCATAAGTCCCAATCGTGTTGCTCGTCTGGCCCGTATGGCTGGGATATCCGCCCAGATTGGTTATAAACGTCGGCCAGGTCAATGTGGTGGCAAGCCATCTGTCGTGGTTGACAATACACTTGATCGCCAATTTGATGTGCAGGAACCCAATCGATTTTGGGTAACGGACATTACGTATATTAAGACGACAGAGGGGTATTCTTATCTCGCTGTCGTTATTGATCTTTATTCAAGAAAAGTTGTCGGTTGGTCTATGCAAAGCAGGCAACCAACAGAACTTGTTTTGCAGGCATTATTGATGGCTGTGTGGCGGCGAAAACCTGCGGATAAAGTTGTCATACATTCAGATCAAGGTTCACAGTTTACCAGCATTGAATGGGCATCATTTCTAAAAGCACACAATTTAGAACATTCTATGAGCCGCCGTGGCAATTG
>NZ_JHYO01000028.1 GCF_000688235.1 Terasakiella pusilla DSM 6293
AAGGAAACTGTGGAACGCAGTTTTGCTGATGCCAAACAACTACATGGGCACCGCTATGCCCGTCTGAGAGGCCTGACTAAAGTGAAAGAGCAATGCTTGATGGCAGCCACCGCCCAAAACATCAAGAAAATCGCCCTCATCTTAGCCCGTCTCAGGTTTTTATGGCGATATTTACCCACTGGAACGCCCACATATGCCTGAAAATGAAGCAGTGGAGCAACCTGCTTAAAGAAATGTCCAACAGAACAAAAAAACACAACCTTATAGAAAATAACAAACCCCGCCAAAATTGACGGGGTTTGTCAGAGATCTGAGGCACCTCATTTAAGGTGCCTTTTTTCGCATGACCAAGGTAAAACTCATCGGAAAACCAAATCCAGACTCTTCGACATTTTTCCATATGTTTGACACATGCAACGGAAGCTCCTCAATAAATTCAAGGTCCAGCCCGTTGTTGATCCCTGCCATCAAAATATCGCTCAGGGTATACGAAAAAGTTGTCGCAGGTTTGGCTTCATATTTCTCCCCACGATAATAGTCCAACCCTTCAGTTTCCACATAGGGGTCTTTATCAAAATAAGACAACTCCCACACGATTGGTTTATTTCCCTCGTCGGGTTGAACCATATTCAGGAGGGGATGTTGTTCAAACATAAATAGACATCCGCCGGGTTTTAACAGCCTTGCCACAACCTTGAAAAACATCTCAAGATCCGGCATCCATGAAATCACACCATTTGTAATCGTTACAATGTCAAACTTGCGGGTATATTTTTCATCAATTTCATAAATGTCCGTGCAAACAAATTCCACATCCAAACCTGCGGCTTGGGCAAGCTCATTTCCTTGATTTATAAAGCCTTGCGCGCCATCAAACCCAACACAGCGCCCAGCCCCCATATTCTTTACAGAAATTAACTCACGGCCATTGTTGCAGCAAACCTGAGCAACATCCTTGCCCACCACATTCAGCGCCTCAAGTCGTTCTTTTTCAACATCAATGAGGCATGAATAACCGGCCTGACGCACCTCTTCTAACAAGGTCGCCTGATTTTCCTTACCATGGATAGGTGCAACCTCCTCCCATGCCTGGCGGTTTGCCGATGTAATTTCTTTAACACTTTTCGAGATAGTCATAATCACTCTCCCTTTTCTTATACCAAGGCTTATCAGCCACCCTATATCTCAATAAAAAAGGCGACCCTTAAGGCCGCCTTTTTGTCTGTCCGTCATCAAGATGACTTAGTTACGAGTCAACGGCTTGAACTTGATGCGGTGCGGTTGGTCTGCATCGGCACCCAAGCGACGTTTACGGTCAGCTTCGTAATCTTCGTAGTTCCCTTCGAACCAGACGACTTCGGAGTTGCCTTCGAACGCGAGGATGTGTGTTGCGATACGGTCAAGGAACCAGCGATCGTGTGAGATCACCACAGCACAGCCGGCGAAGTTCTCGATCGCTTCTTCCAGCGCGCGCAATGTATCCACGTCCAGATCGTTTGTCGGTTCGTCAAGCAGCAGAACGTTTGCTTCTTCTTTCAACATTTTGGCGAGGTGAACACGGTTACGTTCCCCCCCAGACAGTTGACCCACATTCTTCTGCTGATCACCGCCTTTGAAGTTGAAGCGAGATACATAGGCACGGCTTTGGATTTCGCCATTACCAAGTGCAATCATGTCCAGACCGTCAGAGATTTCATCCCACACAGTCTTATTGTCGTCCAAGCTGTCACGGCTTTGGTCAATGTAGCCCAGCTTAACGGTTTCACCGACGGTGAATGTCCCGCTATCCGGTTCTTCCTGACCTGTGATCATACGGAACAGGGTTGTCTTACCCGCGCCGTTCGGGCCGATGATCCCGACAACACCACCCGCAGGCAGGTTGAATTCAAGGTTTTCATACAACAGCTTGTCTTCAAAGCCTTTGGAGACGCCTTCAGCTTTGATAACCACATTCCCCAGACGCGGCCCCGGCGGGATAACGATCTGTGCGTTGGAGATCTGCTGTTTGATATCCTGATTAAGCAGCTCTTCGTAAGAATTGATACGGGCTTTCTGCTTGGCCTGACGCGCTTTCGGGGACTGCTTGATCCACTCCATCTCGTGGGCAAGGGTCTTCTGACGGTTGGCTTCTTCTTTGGATTCCTGTTCCAGACGCTTCTGCTTCTGTTCCAGCCACTGAGAATAGTTGCCTTCGTAAGGGATAGCTTTACCGCGATCCAATTCAAGGATCCAGCCCGCAACGTTATCAAGGAAGTAACGGTCGTGGGTAACGGCTACAACAGTCCCCGGATAATCTTCAAGGAAGCGTTCCAGCCATGCAACAGATTCCGCATCCAAATGGTTGGTCGGTTCGTCAAGCAGCAGCAGGTCTGGTTTTTCCAGCAAAAGCTTACACAGTGCGACACGGCGTTTCTCACCACCGGACAGCTTATCAACCGCCCAGTCACCCGGTGGGCAACGCAGTGCGTCCATCGCGATCTCGATCGTGCGCTCGATCTCCCAACCGTTTGCAGCGTCGATCTTTTCCTGCAACTCGCCCTGTTCTGCCAACAACGCGTTCATTTCGTCATCGTCCATGGGTTCCATGAACTTGTTGCTGATTTCGTTAAAACGGTCCAGATCGCGCTTGGTATCGCCCAGCGCTTCAATGACGTTTTCGGCAACGGTTTTGCTTTCATCCAGTTGCGGCTCCTGCGGGAGGTAGCCCACTTTGGCGCCGTCAGCGGCCCAAGCTTCACCGTTATAATCCTCGTCCAGACCCGCCATGATTTTCATCAAGGTGGATTTACCTGTCCCGTTGTGCCCCAAAACGCCGATCTTCGCGCCCGGCAGGAACGAGAGATAGACATTCTCGACAACCTTCTTGCCACCGGGATAGACCTTGGAGAGGTCTTTCATGACATATACGTACTGATATGAGGCCATTTAATGAAATCCTTTTAAATTGAAACCTGCTCATAGAGCGACAGGACAACTGCCGCCTAAAATTTCCAACCTTTTAACATATCTTTTTGCAATTAACACCCTTTAAACAAAAGCAAGCTTTGGGCCTTGTAGATCAACCTGACAGCAATTATCTAGAAACATGAGTGTACATCCGTCACTTTTTTCCACAAAACCGAATAGAGCTGAAAGGTGATCTGCGCAGTGCTGAATTTTAAACGAGTTTTCTGTACCCTGATGGTATTCTTCTGTTCCTTCAGTGCGCCTCCGTCCCAAGCCTACAACACCGAATTTTCTACCTATAGCGAAAGGCTGACCCGTCACCTGATCACCGCTATGCGCAAGATGTACGCGGACGATACAATTAACATCGAAGCCTGCTCGACCTGCTACAATCACTTACAGGATCGGCACTTTTATCAGCGCACCCGAGACGTAGACTTTCAGGTTGATGCTTTTTTACGCATGATCGGGATCAATACAGGTGATCTGAAACCACTGGAGATCAGGCCCTACACCAAACAGGATGTAACCGCCGCACTGATCGCCCTGCACGATAAGTTTGAAAAGTTCGCCCTCGACACCCGAATGATTGATCCCAGCAGTAAAGACCTCAACCGTAAAACGGTCGCAGAAAACAGAAAACACACCTTTAATCCCCTAACTTCCTTGGACCGGATAGAGCTTCTTTTATCCGAACTGGGCAGTCCCTCTATTCAACCCAACACGGTCTTACATCGCGCCCGCCTGATGAGCGAACTGGTCAAACGGCTTTGTGATAACGGTCCGTGTAAATCCGTCCCCCACCAGCTCTCCTCTCCGGTCAGCGTCAAGCGTCCTGTCCATGTCTTTACCGAAGTGAATCTCTTGATTATTGAGATGAACGCCTATGTTGAAAAACATCAGCTTACCGCTGTAAACGGCGTTGCCAACGTCAAGGCGCGTGGCAATGTTATCACCCCGGCCGAGGTCTATCGTTTAGCAGGGGTTGCGATGGCGGATCTCGTCGCCATCAACTACGCCAAGTTCGGCACCTCCGATGCCTATGTCGGCCAAATCCCGCCTGCCGCCAACCCCACCGAAGTTTGGCGCGAGGTCAATTACGCCAAACGCCTATTAAAAGCCGTATTGCAATAAAGCTGTCTCTATTGCCAGTAGCCCCGAATAATAATAGTATAAGGAAAAAGGAAGATAAAAAATAATGTTACAGGCTCAGGAGGCTCCACAAGATCATGACAAAATCCGTCTTGGTCGTCGACGACGAACCAAATATCGTTCTTTCGCTTGAATTTTTGATGTCACAAGCCGGCTATGAGGTCCGCGTTGCCCGCGATGGCAACGCTGCTTTAGAAGCGGTGGTGGAAAAAACACCGGACCTGATCCTGCTGGATCTCATGATCCCCGGGCGCGATGGGTATGATGTCTGTCAGACCCTACGCCGCTCGGAAGAATGGGCCAGCATTCCCATCATCATGCTGACCGCCAAAGGCCGTGAAGTAGAAAAAGAAAAAGGTCTGGCCCTGGGGGCGAATGACTATGTCACAAAGCCCTTTTCCACAAGCGAGCTGACCAAGCGGGTCAAAGAACTATTGGGTGATCTATAACTCTCCATGCTGAAACGCATTTCAAAACTCAGCCTGCGTCTTAGAACGTTTCTGTTCTTTCTCTTTCTAGGGCTCTGCGTCCCCCTTATCATCGCAGGCGGGTTCTTTCTCGCTTATGGGCATATTCTGGCGCACAATGATCCGGCAAGCAGCCTGTTTCTGTTTGGGGCGGCGACCTCCGCAGCCCTGATCGGCTGCATTGTTGCCATTGCCCTGTTGTTTGACATCAATGTCGCCAGTCCCATCCAAGGGCTCATCCGCGATATCCAGACCATCCTGCACGGTAACGCCAGCCATAAGGTCGAACTGGATAGCGGCAAATATCTTGCCCACCTGCCGGAAACTGTCCACGACCTTGCCCGCCAGTATCGTCGCCAGCGCATTGAAGTAACCCAAGCCATCAATGCCGCCACATTAGAAACGCAGGAACAAAAAAAGACCCTCGAAGCCGTCCTCAAGGACCTGCATCAAGGAGTCATTATTTGCAACCTCAACAATCAGGTGCTGCTTTATAACCAAAAGGCTTTGTCCCTGCTGCATGTCAGTGGTGATATCGGCTTGATGCGGTCCCTGTTTCGCGTGATTGACAGCCCCCCGATCCTGCATTCCCTGCGCCGGCTGCGCAATCGCTTGGCGGAAGATCGCTTTCAGGATCACCCGGACGGCATGAGCACCTCTTTCGTCTGCGCCACCCTTGATGGGCGCTACACCTTGGAAGCGCGCATGACCATTGTGCTCAATGAGATTGAGCGCACACCGGAAAGCTACATCCTCACCTTTGAAGATGCGACGGAGGAACTCAACGCTCTGGGCAAGCGTGACCATTTGTTGCGTGAGGCCACGGAAGGATTGCGCCAACCAGTCGCCAACCTGCGTGCGGCATCGGAAATGCTGGAAAATGCAGATAATATTGATCCAGATATGCGTGATCGCTTCCAATCCGTCCTCGTCGCCGAAAGCCACAAGCTGTCGAAAAAACTCGACGAACTGGCCCAAGAATATCACGGCCTTGCCACGACCCATTGGCCCATGGCGGATATTTATTCAGCCAACCTCCTCTCTCTCGTGACCCTGAAACTGCAAGATCAGGACAAATTTACTGTTGTCATGACAGGTATCCCGACATGGCTGCATGGGGATAGCCATTCCCTGTTGTTGGCGCTGGATCAACTGTTGCACCGCATCCATGACGCAAACGGGGTCACAAAGTTTGATATCCAAGCCAGTCATCAAAACGGCAAGGTCCATATTGACCTTATATGGGAAGGCCAGCCCCTTTCCTCCAGCAAGATCGATAGTTGGCTCAATGTCCCCCTCACCGATTCCATTGGCGGCATGTCTTTGCGCGATATCTTTGAACATCATCGCTGCGAGATCTGGAGCGAACAGCTTGACCATCAACACTCCCGCCTGCGCTTGCCTATGCTGGCGTCTCATCGCCCCACCGCCGATCACACCAGCGAGCAATTGCCGTCCAGACCGGAATTTTATGATTTCAACCTGCTCAGCAATCCCAACGAACAGTTCGCTGAACTTGCCGACCGCCCCCTATCCGACCTCCCCTTTGTGGTCTTTGATACGGAGACAACGGGCCTGAAACCGTCGGCGGGGGACGAGATCATCGCCATTGCGGGCGTGCGTGTCCTAAAGGGGCGAATTTTGACGGGTGAATCGTTTGCCCGTATCGTCAACCCGAAACGCAGCATCCCCAAAAGCTCCATCAAGTTTCACGGGATCACCGATGAAATGGTCAAGGACAAGCCACCAGCCCAGATCGTCCTGCCGCAATTTCATGACTTTGCAAAAGAATCCGTACTGGTCGCGCATAATGCCGCCTTTGACATGAAGTTCCTGAAAATGAAAGAGGATGATTGTGCCGTGCGCTTTGATCATCCGGTGCTGGATACACTGCTTTTGTCCGTCTTCCTTCATGATCACACAACGGCCCATGGCTTGAACGATATCGCCAAACGCTTTGGCATTGAGATCGAGGGACGCCACACCGCCATTGGTGATGCGCTTGTCACCGCAGGCATCTTCCAACGCATGATCCCCATGTTGAAAGCACGCGGTATTCATACCCTTGGCGATGCGATTACAGCCTGTCAGAAAATTGTCGAAGTCCGCGCTCAGCAAGCTGACTTTTAAAAAGGCCGCAAGTCATGGATATTATACGCACCCCTGTCCCTGTTCTTGGCTGTCCCGAAGATGGCGTGGCACTGGTTGCCATTGGTGATGTGCATGGGCATTTTGGCATGTTGCAAAAAATCATCGCCACCGCCAAAAAGACCCTACCCAAATCCGCGAAAGAGATCGTCTTTGTCTTGCTGGGCGACCTTATTGACCGCGGCGATGCAGCGATTGAGATTATCGATCTGATCCGCGAAGGGATTGAAGACTGGCGGGTCATCCCCATTCTGGGGAATCATGAGCAATTGTTGCTCCGTGTGCTTCATGCTCCTGACGATGATTACCGCCATCACTGGGCCTTATGGCGCGGCAACGGTGGACAAAACACCCTTGAAAACCTGCAAATCAAACTCCCGCCCCTTGCCGACACCGACGTACCAGATCATCGCCGCGCCTTTGAAAAGGCCTTAGGCCAAGATCGCATCGCCGTTTTAAACGCCATGCCCAGCCATTACAAAAGCGGCAATATCCTGTGTGTTCATACCGGGGTCGACCCGACCCTTTCCCTTGAGGAAAATTTCGCCAAAGACAAACTGTCCAACGCGCCGGATCATTGGGCATGGATCCGTGAAGGGTTCTTGGATCATGACGGCACATATCCAGACAACTGTTTCATCGTCCACGGCCATACGGTCTTGCCCGGCCCCACGCTTGCCCCCCATCGCATCGGGCTGGACACCGGTGCTTGTGTCTTTGGCGTGTTAAGCGGGGCGACCTTCTTCAAGGGGGAAATGACGGTCTTTCAAGTCACCGCTGATTAAGGTACAAACCTTCGGGAAAAGAAATATAAGGGAGCTTCAACAATGCGATATCTTGCCTGGGTCATTATGGCCGCTGTCTTTCTGGTCACCTTCTTACTGACTCAAGACTTGTTGATGTCTTTTGCGGCTGAACTGGTCGCCGTTTTTGTCATGCTGATCTTCGGCAAGCAATTCTTCTTTGGGGATCAAACCAACGAAGACTTGAAAAAAGACGACTAATCCTACATCAGGCCCTTGGATGGGCCTTGTTATATTCCGTGCTGATTTTTTCTGCATCCACGGCGGTGTAACGTTGGGTCGTGGAAAGCGAGGCATGGCCCAACAATTCCTGAATGGTGCGCAAATCCCCGCCGCCTGCCAACAGGTGTGTTGCGAAACTGTGGCGCAGCGCGTGCGGCGTCGCATTTTCCGGCAGGTTTAACAAGGGGCGCAATTTGCGAATTTGCCGCTGGATCACACCGGGATCAAGGGCTTTACCGCGCGCCCCGACAAATAACGGGTCGGTCTTATTCAGCTTAAACGGACAGGCTTCCTGATAGGATTTGATCGCTTCAATCACTAAAGGCAGGACAGGCACCATCCGTTCCTTGCGGCCCTTACCGACCACCCGCATCACATCTTCGGTGGGTGCATCGCGCTGTTGCAGGCTTAACGCCTCCCCAATCCGCAAGCCGCAGCCATATAACAGGGTCAGTACCGCCGCGTCGCGTTTCGCAACCCAGCCCATGCCCCGGCTTTCATGCCAGCTCCCGTCACTCAAGGCTTCAATCGCTTGCAGGGAAACCACGGCTTCCTGCTGGCTTAGGGCTTTGGGGACAGACTGTTTTTGCCGTGGGGTGCGCACAGCCGCCAAGGCCGGATTTTGCACCAGCCCCTGACGATCCAGATATTTAAAGAAATTGCGCAAGGTCGACATTTGCCGATTGATGGAACTGCGCGCGATCCCGGCTTCTGTGCGATCCGCCAAAAAACCGCGAAAATCAGCGGTGGTGAATCCTTTTAAATCTTCCACACCCGCGGGATAGCCCAACAGGTTTTGACTAAAGCTAAAAAAGGCAGAGAGATCGCGCAAATACGCATCAAGCGTATGCTTGGAGGCACGACGCTCACTTTCCAGCCAGCGTCGCCAGTTGACAATGGCCTCTTTCAAGGCCGGTTCGCACTCAAACGTAATGCGATCTAGGCCATCAGAGGAGACCGCCATGTCACGCGCTCGTTTCTTCCTGTTCCAGCCATTTTTCGACCAGAATTTCCGCAACCCGTGCCATAAAGGTGATCAGTTCGGTCCCTTGCTGGGGATGGAAGGTGTTGGCATCACGCGAGCCGAGGATCAACAGACCCGCAGGCATCGCTTCACTTGGATAGAGCCGCGCAATCGCAACGGACTGCACCAGATCACGCGCCGCCCCAAACAGGTCATCACCGGGGGCCACATCTGCGATCAGTTGCACGTCATCATCCCCCAAGCGTTTTTGAATTTCCCCACTCGGCAGTAAGACCGGCATCCCATCTGCGGAAATGTCGATGGCCTCCACCGCGCCTTCAAGGGCAACGCAGGCCATGTCGATATCCAGCAGGATCGGCACTTCATCCTGAATGATGCCGATAAATTCATCCAAAGTGCGCGCTTCCATCATCGCCAGCACCGCTTCGTGGGTGGCCAGTTGGACGGACATATTGGATCGGGAATTATCGACCAAGACATCCTGCTTGGCACGCAGGCGCCTTAGGGCTTCATGCTGCAAATCCACAACATGATCCCCGCTATAGCGCTTGGGTAGTTCAAGCACTTCCAGCAAAGACGGATGGTGCACAAAAAAATCTGGATTTTTTTGCAAGTAGGCCTTCACCGACTGAACATCCATATCCGGTGAAAATTTAATATCCGATTCTGAGGTCATGCCTGAACCCTTTGTCTTTCGTCGTCGTCTTAATCGTAAGTGTAGCAGATTACAGGATGCTTTGCCCGGTTTTCGCCCAATCGGCCTCAAACGCTGCCAAACCCTTGTCTGTCAACGGATGATTAAACAGCTGCCACAGCGCCTTTGCCGGAACAGTTGCCACATCAGCACTCGCTTGCGCAGCCTGCACCACATGCAGCGGCCCACGGATGGACGCTGCCAGCACTTCGGTTTGCAGATCAGGGTAGTTGGCGTAAATCTCAACGATATCTTCAATCAAGCTCATGCCATCTTGGCCCAGATCGTCCAGACGACCAATAAACGGGGACACAAACGCCGCACCCGCTTTTGCCGCCAACAACGCTTGAGCAGCCGAGAACACCAGCGTCACATTGACCTGACAACCATCGTCCGCCAAATGCTTACAGGTTTTGATGCCGTCGCGGGTCATCGGCACTTTAATCGCCACGTTATCTGCGATTTTACGCAAGACCGCAGCTTCTTTCATCATGGTTTCAAAATCCGGCGCGGTGACTTCGGCACTGACCGGACCGTCCACGATTTTGCAAATCTCCGCGACCACTTCCAAGAAGGGACGACCGGACTTTGCGATCAGAGACGGGTTTGTTGTCACCCCATCCAGAAGGCCGACATCGGCAAGTTCTTTAATTTCTGTCACATCTGCAGTATCGACGAAAAACTTCATTTGAGTTCCCTTCCATTATCCTGTTTATACCTGTTTGCCGTTTTATCGCGCTTGGGTAAAGACTTTATGACAGAAAATCAAAAAAGGCCCTCTAAATCTAAAAAATTCCCCTCTTTAACATTTGCGCGGTTCCGGTTATGACTTATTTATATATACGTCATTCTTCTCAAGACGAGGGGAAGAAATCAAACAGAATTTATCGCAGGTTCCCTTGTCCCTTTTTGCCGATCAGGAAAAACGCATCAGCGTCCTTCTCCCCCTGCCGTTAAGCGGGGTGTATGACTATGCCTGCCCACCGGGAATGGTGCTGAACGAAGGCGATTTCGTCAATGTTCCCCTTGGCCCGCGCGAACGGATCGGCGTTGTCTGGTCCCTGACGCCCGAAAATCCGGACCTGCCCTTTTCCAAACTCAAGCCCGTCCTTGAAAAACTGGATCAACCGCCCCTGCCTGAACCGTCACGCAAATTCGTTGACTGGGTTGCCAAATATACGCTGCAACCCCAAGGCCTGATCCTCAAGATGGTCATGAGTGTCCCCGGTGCCCTCAAGGACCCTGCCCCCAAAGTCGCCTATATAAAGAGTACGGCACCGAATGATCTGAAAATGACCAAGGCCCGCCAACGTGTCCTTGAATTTATGGACGGCATGCCGCCGCTTGGGGCCACGGATATTGCGCGTGAAGCTGGCGTGGGAACCTCCGTTGTCAAAGGCCTTGCTGAGGCACGCGCCCTTGAGGTCGTCCACGTCCATGACGCCAGCCCTTTTGCCGAGCCTGACTTCCAAAAATCCGGCTTCGCGCTCGCCGACCAACAACAAAACGCTGCCGATGATCTGGTTGAAAAAACCGAGAGCGCGTCCTTTAGCGTCACCCTGCTGGACGGCGTGCCGGGCTCTGGGAAAACCGAAGTCTATTTCGAAGCCATCGCCAAAGCGCTTTCGCTGAATAAACAAAGCCTTGTCCTGCTGCCGGAGATCGCCTTATCCTCCCAATGGCTGTCACGGTTTAAAAAGCGCTTTGGTGTGGAACCGGCCGTCTGGCATTCCGACATCGGGGCCGCCAAACGCAAACAGACCTGGCGCGCGATCATTCGCGGGCAAGTGAAAGTCGTGGTCGGGGCACGTTCCGCCCTGTTTCTACCCTACAAGGACTTGGGTCTGATTATTGTGGATGAGGAACATGACGCGTCTTTCAAGCAGGAAGAAGGCGTCATTTATAATGGACGTGACATGGCGGTCGTGCGCGGACAGATGGGCCATTGCCCCGTTGTGCTGGCGTCCGCCACCCCCTCTTTGGAAACCGCGATCAATAGTTGGGAAGGACGCTACGGCAATCTGCACATGCCGGCCCGTCACGCCAACGTCCCTCTCCCCATCGTGGAAACCATTGATTTGCGCCTTGATAAACCGGAACGCCAAAAATGGCTTTCCCCCGGCCTGGTCAATGCGATTAAAGAAACCGTGGCCCGCGGTGAACAGGTGATGCTGTACCTCAACCGTCGGGGCTATGCGCCCTTGACCCTTTGTCGCTCCTGTGGGCACCGCCTGCAATGCCCCAACTGTACAAGCTGGCTGGTGGAACATCGTAAAAAAGGCAAACTGCAATGCCACCATTGCGGCTATTTCACCCGCCCCCTTAAGACCTGTCCGAACTGTGAGTCAGAAGACAGTTTTGCCGCCTGTGGCCCCGGCGTTGAACGTCTGGCCGAAGAAGTCGCCCTGACTTTCCCCGAAATGCGCTATGTGGTCGCCGCCAGTGACACGGTCACCGGCCCCGCACAAGCCGCCGAAATGGTCAGGAAGATCGAAGATCATGAAGTGGATATCCTGATCGGCACCCAGATGGTTGCCAAGGGGTATCACTTCCCCATGCTGACGCTGGTCGGCGTGGTCGATGCCGACCTTGGCCTATCCGGAGGTGACTTGCGTGCCTCGGAGCGAACCTATCAGTTGCTCTATCAGGTGGCGGGCCGTGCAGGACGAGGCGATAAGCCCGGCACCGTGATGTTGCAGACCTTCATGCCGGACCATCCGGTGATGAAGGCGTTAAAATCAGGTCTACGCGATCGCTTCCTGCAAACCGAAGCCGAAGCGCGCAAAGGCGCAGGCATGCCACCTTTTGGGCGTTTGGCTGCCCTGATTGTGTCCGGTGAAGACGAAGTGCTGGTCGATGACGCCGCAAACGCCTTGGGGCGCAATGCCCCCCACGGTAAGGGAATTCTGGCTTTAGGACCGGCCCCGGCACCGTTGTCCATGATCCGCGGACGCCATCGTCGTCGATTGCTGTTAAAAACCGATAAAAAGATGCCCATACAGGCCATCGTCAAAGACTGGTTGGAACGAACAAATGTTGCGTCGAACGTGCGCGTTCAAGTGGATATCGACCCTTACAGCTTCCTTTAGGGCAATACGGTAATTGAACACCGCGATTCGCGTACAACATTCCTTCGAAAAATTTACCCCGATTCTCTCGTAAAAAGAGGGCTTAGCCCCTTTGTTTTGGTATGACCACAGCCCTTAAACAGCCTTATTTTCCTATGGTTTCACTAGATTTGCGCAACTGCGACATGGTGGCTTGCATCAACGGGTCAGGCTATGCTATGACAGCGCAACTCGTGAGCTTGCTGTTTTCGGCAATCAAATGAGTGAATTGTCGTTTGGGGACGTGCATCCGCATGTCCCTTCGGGTGGACCAGATGTCGAGGGCTGTCCCAGGTGGCTTCTAAAGCACAAGGTGCAAGCGGACTTGCCGGTCGTTATGCGAACGCTATTTTCGAATTGGCGTTAGAAAACGATGCGGTTGATCAAGTGGCTCAGGATCTTTCTGACCTCAGTGTAATGCTGGGCGAAAGTCAAGATCTCTCCAAACTTGTTCGTAGTCCTGTGATCGCACGCGTAGAACAAGGCCGCGCCATGACTGCTGTTATGGACGCTGCAAAAATTTCAGATCTCACGAAACGCTTTATCTCAGTGGTGGCACAAAACCGCCGCCTCTTTGAACTGGAAGGCATGATCAATGCATTCCAAGCGCTTCTTGCCAAGCACAAAGGCGAAGTTTCCGCAGAGGTAACTTCGGCTAAAGCGCTGACGCAAAAGCAAGTTGATTCGTTGACCGCTTCTTTAAAAGAAGCAATTGGCAGTGATGTCGCTGTTGAACAGAAGGTGGACCCTGCAGTACTTGGCGGTTTAGTCGTCAAGGTTGGCTCACGCATGGTGGATAGTACCCTGCGGACCAAACTGCAACATCTTCAACTCGCCATGAAAGGGGTTGGGTGATGGAAATCCGCGCCGCGGAAATTTCTGCGATCCTCAAAGATCAGATCGCTAATTTCGGGACTGAGGCTGATGTAGCCGAAGTCGGTCAAGTATTGTCTGTGGGTGATGGTATCGCTCGCGTACATGGTTTGGATAACGTTCAAGCAGGGGAAATGGTTGAATTCCCTGGCGGCTTGAAAGGTATGGCACTGAACTTGGAAACCGACAACGTCGGTATCGTTATTTTCGGTGACGACCGTCGCATCAAAGAAGGCGATACAGTCAAACGTACTGGCGCCATCGTAGAAGTGCCGGTTGGTAGAGGCCTGTTGGGTCGCGTTGTTGACGGTCTGGGTAACCCGATCGACGGCAAAGGCGCGCTGACAGACGTTACAAACCAGTTGATGGAAGTGAAAGCACCGGGCATCATCCCGCGTAAATCCGTTCACGAACCAGTACAAACTGGCTTGAAAGCTGTTGATAGCTTGATCCCGGTTGGTCGTGGCCAGCGTGAGTTGGTTATTGGTGACCGTCAAACAGGTAAAACGGCGATCCTTCTGGATACGATTTTGAACCAGAAAAACGTAAACGACAACGCCAAAGACGAAAGTGAAAAACTTTACTGCGTCTATGTTGCGGTTGGTCAGAAGCGTTCTACGGTTGCTCAGTTGGTTAAAGTTCTCGAAGAGAACAACGCTCTGGAATATTCCATCGTTGTTGCTGCGACAGCTTCTGAACCGGCTCCGATGCAGTTCCTTGCACCTTACTGTGGTGCGGCAATGGGTGAGTACTTCCGTGACAACGGCATGCACGCATTGATCTGTTATGATGACCTGTCCAAACAGGCCGTTGCTTACCGTCAGATGTCTCTGCTTCTGCGTCGTCCACCAGGTCGTGAAGCATATCCTGGTGACGTTTTCTATCTGCACTCCCGTCTGCTGGAACGTGCGGCGAAAATGTCTGACGAGCGTGGCGCTGGTTCTTTGACAGCTTTGCCTGTTATTGAAACACAAGGCGGTGACGTTTCTGCGTTTATTCCGACAAACGTGATCTCCATTACTGACGGTCAGATCTTCTTGGAAACTGAACTGTTCTACAAAGGTATCCGTCCTGCTGTAAACGTTGGTCTGTCTGTATCTCGTGTAGGTTCTGCCGCACAGATCAAAGCCATGAAACAGGTTGCGGGTTCCGTTAAGTTGGAACTGGCTCAGTATCGTGAAATGGCTGCCTTTGCTCAGTTCGCATCTGACCTTGATGCGTCTACGCAAAAGCTGTTGGCACGTGGTGAGCGTCTGACTGAGCTGCTGAAACAGCCTCAGTTCTCCCCGCTTCCGGTTGAAGAGCAAGTCGTTTCCATCTTCTCAGGTGTGAACGGTTATCTCGATGGCATCCCTGCTGGCGACGTAAACCGTTACGAAGCTTCCATGCTGAATGACATTCGCGCGAACGGTGCTGAAATTCTTTCCACAATCCGTGGCGAGAAGGCCCTCAGCGATGAGACCACCGAAAAACTGAAGAAGTACCTAGACGACTTCACCAAGTCTTTCGCTTAATCGTTTTCATCGTTGAAGAAGAGGATATAGGCATATGCCCAACCTCAAGGACCTAAAAATCAGGATCGACAGTGTCAAATCGACACAGAAGATCACTTCGGCCATGAAAATGGTGGCGGCAGCGAAACTCCGTAAGGCACAACTGTCTGCGGAGTCCGCCCGCCCCTATGCGGAGCGCATGGAAACAATGGTCGCGGCTTTGGCAAAAAGCTTCGATGGCGTTGACGGCGCACCGGAACTACTGGCTGGTAACGGCAAAGACGAAAAGCACCTTATCGTGCTGGTGTCTTCTGACCGTGGCTTGTGTGGTGGTTTCAACGCAAATATTGGTCGATTTGCCCGGAACAAAATTACCGAGCTGCGTGCAGCCGGTAAATCCGTAAAAGTCTTGTGTCTGGGGCGCAAAGGTCGTGATCAGGTTAGACGCGATTTCGGGGATGCTATCCTTGATACCGTAGAAGACCTGACCAAGAACGGTGCGCAGTACAACGACGCAAACAACCTCGCCCTTCGCATCCGTACGATGTATGAAGAAGGTGAGTTTGACGTTTGTACGGTGATATACAACAAGTTTATATCCGCCATTACACAGGAAGTAACGCCGCTTCAGGTTATTCCCTTTGCTGTTGCTCAAATCGAGGATACAGCCAAGGAAGCCCAGGATGATGAACTGAAAGCTTTGTACGAGTACGAGCCTTCTGAAGAAGAAATCCTGGAAGACCTGTTACCGCGGAACCTTTCGGTACAGATCTTCCGTGCCATGTTGGAAAGCTTTGCTTCCGAACAGGGCGCTCGTATGGCAGCTATGGATAACGCGACACGTAACGCTGGCGACATGATTAACAATCTGACGCTGACTTACAACCGCGCCCGTCAGGCCGCTATTACAAATGAACTGATCGAAATCATTTCCGGCGCAGAAGCGCTGTAACCGTTAGACGCAATTTATTGCGAAGTAGGAGTTTTTTGCGATGAGCAAAAATGTTGGTAAGGTAACTCAGGTACTGGGTGCGGTCGTGGACGTAAAGTTCGACGATACCCTTCCTGAAATCTTGTCCGCTCTGGAACTACAAAACCAGGGCAAACGTCTGGTGCTGGAAGTTTCCCAGCACTTGGGGGAAAATACAGTTCGTTGTATCGCGATGGACACAACTGACGGCCTCGTTCGTGGTCAGGAAGTTGTGGACACAGGTGCACCGATTTCTATTCCGGTTGGCCCGGAAACACTTGGTCGTATCGTAAACGTAATCGGTGAAGCCATCGACGAACGTGGCGAATTGAAAACATCCAAAGGTGTTCTGCCGATTCACCGTGAAGCACCGGCATTCATTGACCAGTCTACAGATTCTGAAATTCTCGAAACAGGCATTAAAGTTATCGACCTTCTCGCACCGTATGCGAAGGGTGGTAAAATTGGTCTGTTCGGTGGTGCAGGTGTAGGTAAAACCGTTCTTATCATGGAATTGATCAACAACATTGCGAAAGGTCACGGTGGTTTCTCCGTATTCGCGGGTGTTGGTGAGCGTACACGTGAAGGGAACGACCTTTACCACGAGATGATCGAATCCGGCGTTATCAAGCTTGACTCTGATGAGTCTAAAGCGGCGCTTGTATACGGTCAGATGAACGAACCACCGGGAGCGCGTGCACGTGTGGCCCTGACTGGTCTGACGATGGCGGAATATTTCCGTGATGAAGAAGGCCAAGACGTTCTGTTCTTCGTTGATAACATCTTCCGCTTTACACAAGCGGGTTCAGAAGTGTCCGCCCTATTGGGTCGTATTCCTTCTGCGGTAGGTTATCAGCCGACACTTGCAACAGAAATGGGTAACCTTCAGGAGCGTATTACCTCTACGAAAAAAGGTTCCATTACATCTGTACAAGCTATTTACGTTCCTGCGGATGACTTGACTGACCCGGCTCCGGCAACGTCATTCTCCCACTTGGATGCGACAACAGTTCTTAACCGTTCTATCGCCGAGCTTGGCATTTACCCGGCCGTGGATCCGCTGGATTCCACTTCCCGTGTACTTGAGCCGCGCGTTGTTGGTGAAGAGCACTACAAAGTTGCTCGTGAAGTTCAGCGTATTCTGCAAACATACAAATCTTTGCAAGACATCATCGCCATCCTTGGTATGGACGAACTGTCTGAAGAAGACAAAATGGTTGTGGCACGTGCTCGTAAGATCCAGCGTTTCCTTTCTCAGCCGTTCCACGTTGCGGAAGTATTCACAGGTTCACCGGGTAAATACGTGAAACTTGAAGACACAATCAAAGCCTTTACAGGCATCGTGGCTGGTGAATACGATCACCTGCCGGAAGCTGCTTTCTACATGGTTGGCGGCATCGACGAAGCTCTGGAAAAAGCTAAGAAAATGGCTGCTGAAGCCGCTTAATTTGACAGTAACAACTAGCCAGGAGACAACACTATGAGTGATACAGTTCTGTTCGAACTCGTTTCCCCGGCCAAGCTGCTTCTGTCAGAAGAAGTCGAAATGGTTGTGGTTCCGGGTGGCGAAGGTGACTTCGGTGTTCTGCCCGGACACACGCCGATGCTGACGACAGTACGTCCCGGCATTATCGACATCTATGAGAACGACAAAGTTGTCAAAAGCATTTTTGTCGTCGGCGGTTTTGCTGAAGTTTCTGAAGAACGCTGTGCCGTTCTCGCTGAAGAAGCAATCGCGGTTGACGAACTCGACCGCGACAACGCCGAAGCCCGTTTGCAAAAAGCGACTGATGCGCTGAATGCTGCGGAAAGCGACGTTGCCAAACAAGCAGCCGAGCGTGAATTACGCGCTGCGGAAGCTATGGTTGCGGCTTGTGATGCTTAAGTAAGCGTCATAGAGACAAGATCGAAAAGGGCGTGTGGTTTTTTCCATGCGCCCTTTTTCTTTGACACATCCCATGAACAGTCATAGCCTATCCCAATGCATTTTTTAAGGGAGGCTCTGATGTCCAAGTCTATTGAATATAAAGATTTCGTCAGCTATCGCGCCAAGCTTCATCTTGCGCTTGATGATCTTAAAAAAGATAAGAAATCCGCCGCCAGCAACCGCCTGCGCGCTGTCAAAAAGCACCTTGATGACCTAGAAAGCCTGCGCAACGACCTCAACTGCGAAAGCATCGGGCGGCTTAATCATTTACAAAAGATGACCCGTGAAGTAGACGGTATCCTCCATCCATCAAAATAAAGTTGACCCTTATGCTAAGCTATCAACACGGATACCACGCCGGCAACTTCGCCGACGTTCATAAACACACGGCTCTTTGCTCTATTATTGATCATTTCAAGGATCATAAAAAGGTCGTGACCTTTCTTGATAGCCATAGCGGACGTGCCCTCTACGACCTAAGTGACGAGCAAGCGCAAAAGACCGGCGAATGGAAAGACGGCATCGGTAAAATCCACAACCAAGCCGTCAAAAACGATTTACTGAAACGCTATCTCGCGACCCTTGAGGCCTTTCAGGAAAATCATACCCCCCAGACCTATCCCGGCTCCCCGGCTCTTGTAAAACAACTCATGCAGCCCAATCAGCGCGCAGTGTGTTTTGAACTTCACCCCGCAGAATTTGAGGTTCTTCAAAGCCACTTATCAGAAGATCAACGCTTCCGTCTGGTCAATAAAGATGCGCAGCAGTTCCTCATTGATTTCCTGCCCGCGCGTCAGTCGGACGGGGCGCTGCTGATTGATCCCTCCTATGAGATTAAAGACGACTATTCCACCATCGCCCGCCTGACCAACAACGTTCATAAACGTTGGAAAGCCGGTGTCATCATGGTCTGGTACCCGATGTTACCCGAAGGCCGTCACGAAACACTCAAGGCAGACCTCAAAGATGCCGTGTTCTACGAACTGATCGGGCCTGAGCGCGCGCGCGGTATGTACGGCACCGGCCTTGCCGTCCTCAACGCCCCGGACGGTTTCCATGAAAGCTTCACCGCAGCGACCGAAGAAATGAAGGAGCTTCTCTTTCCATGACCCGTGATGAATTTGATGTATATTGCAGCCACTTAAAAGCCACCACCCACATTGTACAATGGGGAGATGCCAGCGTCTGGAAGGTGGGCGGCAAGGTCTTTGCTATTGCGCCCGCCACCACCGCCGCCGCGGACAACGTTCAGGTCAGTTTTAAATGCAGTCCGTCCCTCTATGACATTTTGCAAGAACTTGACAGCTTTCACCCTGCCCCCTATCTGGCACGGGGAAACTGGATCCAGACCAAAGAACCGGACGCGATCAGTGATGAGGACTTAAAAGACTATATTCAACAATCCTACCAAATCATCGTCGCAAAACTCACCAAAGCCCAACGCAAGGAGCTTGGTCTGGATAGCCTAAACGAGACGAAGTGACATGTATAAACTGTCAGAACAGCTGATGCAGATGAATGAGGGTGCCTGGAAACGCCATGCCAACCCCCTAAGCGTCTATACCCGCTACACAGCCCTGCCGTTTCTCGCGCTCTCTGTCTGGAGCCGCTATTGGCTGGGATGGGATGCCCTTTATCCCCTGCTTGCCACTTTTTTGTGGATCTGGCTGAACCCACGCCTGTTCCCCGCCCCCAAATCACTTGATAGTTGGGCCTCGCGGGGGGTGATGGGCGAGCAACTGTTTCTCAACCGGGCTCAACTGGTTTTGCCTAAATCCCTTCTACAAGGCGTGCACAACTGGACGGCCCTGTCCGTCGTCGGCGTAATCGCCATGATGTATGGACTGTGGCAATTCAACCTGATCGTCACCCTCGCGGGCATGATCGTAGCCATGGTTGCCAAAACCATTTTCCTCGATCGTATGGTCAAACTCTATGATCATGTCAACGCGGCTACGACCAAAGAATAGTACTTAAGCCCCTACCCATCTGATCCAAAATGTCCGTCTCATACGTAAGCACTATTGTAAATTAGTCATTCAGACTATAATGAAGTCCCTCTTTCCAATTAGGACATGTACCTCGATATGTTTGTCAGCGAAGAAAGCAGAGCAATCGCTGCTGCCCTTATCTTTGGCTTGCTGGGTCTTCTCGCCCTTGCCTGGGTGGCGACCAAAGCAAATGACAGCCAGAAGCCCATCGCTTTGATCTTTCCCTCTTGGTTTGAAAGAGAACAGAGCTTCGCGGCAATCGCGCAGGCAGAAGGTACGTTAATCCGATATGGTGCAACAGAAAATGTCATCGTCGCACAGTTTAACAGCCTCTCTCTCGACGACATCAAAAATATAACCGGCGCAATCGGTATCCTGGACCCGCTTGCCGCGGGATCCTGCAACGTACTCCAATAACGAGGAACCAGCCATGAACGATATTCAATCCCTACAGGTCAGTACGGCAAAGTATCTTATCCCGTATCTTTTCCTGCATATCCCGCTGGTGTGGGTCAGTGGACTTGTTACGGGCAATGATATTCTGCCCGCTTTAATCCTGACGACCCTTTTTAGCGCCATCCCGCTGATTATGAAATGGGTCAAGGGTGCGGACAGCCAGTATACTATCTTCAGTTCCTCGGTCGCCTTTATGCTGATTATCGCTGTTATGGTCTATGCGTTTCGCGGGCATCCTTGGCAGATCGATATTCATATGTACTTCTTTGCCGGTCTCGCCATGCTTCTGGGTTTTTCCAACTGGAAAGCCTTTATCGTCGCAACCGCCGTCATCGCCGCACATCACCTTGTTCTCAATCTGACCTTGCCCTATTGGGTCTTCCCCGAAGGTGCCAGCATCGTGCGTGTGTTGCTTCATGCCGTCATCGTAATCCTTGAGACCATCGTTCTTGTTATCGCGACGATGAAACTGACCTCCGCCCTTCAGGCTGCACAGATTGCCAAAGACAATGCAGAAAAGGCCGAAAAGCAAGTACAAGAAGCCGGTGCACGCCAGCAGAAACAAGAAGCAGACCAAAGACAACAGCGTCAAATTGATCGCCAGAATGTGGCCCGCACCTTTGAAAAGGAAGTTGGCGCCATTATCCATGCGGTAAAATCAGCCTCCAACGAATTGCAGGAACTGGCAAGCGGCATGTCAGAGGCCGCCACACAGGTCGGTGAAAATGCGGCTCAAGCCTCTGCCGCCTCCAACACCATTGCACAACAGGTCGATGTGGTGGCGGCAGCATCCACCGAACTTTCCGCCTCCATCTCCGAGATCTCTCATCAGGTGAATGAATCGAGCGCGATTTCCTCCGACGCAGCCGACCTCAGCACAAACTCGACCCAGAACGTGCGCAGCCTCTCCAGCCGGGTGAACGAAATTTCCGAGGTCGTCAACCTGATTTCAAACATCGCCAACCAAACCAACCTCCTCGCACTCAACGCCACCATTGAAGCCGCGCGTGCCGGTGAGGCAGGCAAAGGGTTCGCCGTTGTCGCAAGTGAAGTGAAAAACCTTGCCAGCCAGACCGCCCATGCTACCGAACAGATTGAACAACAGATCAACGCCGTTGTGGGCGCAACAGATGAAACCGTGCGCGGTATAACGGAAATTCACAGTTCCATTACACGGGTGCAGGAAACCGCGACCACCATCTCCGCCGCCATTGAACAACAGCGTGCGGCGACAGAAAATATCGCCCGCAACGCAACACAAACCGCCGATGATGTGACGCATGTCGCCAACACCGTCAATTCTGTTCAGGAGGGCAGCCGTACAAACATTGACCGCGCCCAAAGAGTCCTGCAAGCCTCAGAAGCGCTGCAACAACAAGCTGACAGGCTCGACACCCAAGTGGACAATGTCCTGCTAAAAATGCGGGAAAGCTAATCTGAAGAAAAAAGGCTGATGTCCTAGAAAGGATCGTCAGCCTTTTTTCTTATTGGTCTTCCACCGCCATGGCAACACCGGCCCCCACCAGCAAACCGCCGGACAGGGTATTCAAAACCTTCAACGGCATGGCTGACTTAAACAGGGTCTTGGCCTTTGCTGCGCTCAACGCCCAGCCAAAATTCATCAGCGCAAAAGTGGTCGGCACCAAAAACGCCGCCAAAAATGTGTCGGTAAAACTGAGAGCCTGCACATCAATAAAGGTCGGCAGAAAACCGACATAAAAAGCCACCAGCTTCGGATTGCCCAAGGTCACCAACAGGCCTGACATAAACCCGGCGCCTTTGCGGGAGGATTTAGGAATGTGAATTTCTTGATTTTGCGCCATGGCATGACGGATCGCCCCAATCCCCAGATAAATCAGATAAGCCGCCCCGACATATTTGATCACCAGAAAAACAGTCGAATATGTCGCCGCCACATAACCAAGGCCGGAGACGGCAGCTAACAACCACGCCAGATCCCCAACAAAGACCCCTGCCAAAAACCCAAAGGTCGAGCGCACACCGCTATATAAAGCCCGTCCCACCAAAGCCGCAACAACCGGACCCGGCACCAGCCCCAATACAGCTGTGGCCAGAACCAACGCAATCAACGCCTGTACGTCCATTTTCGTCTCCCATTCTGTTCAGATGGGGGAAAGCGTACCATTTTTTTCTAATAAACCAAGAAGAAAGCCACAGGCCGTTCACAATTAAAAGTCGATACGAACCTTCGCGCGAGTCTTTTTAACATCCCCACGCTTTACCTTACTTTCCACCCGTTTGCGCTTGGCAGCGAGGGAGGGTTTCGTCTTGCGACGCTTCTTCGGCGCAACGGCGGCTTTTTGCAGCATCTCGACCAAACGATCCAGCGCGTCTTTACGGTTTTGTTCTTGTGTGCGAAAACTATGGGCCGTGAGCACAATCACCCCGTCCTGTGTCATGCGCCGCCCCGCCACCTTTTGCAGCCGCAAAAAAATTGCATGGTTCAGGCTGGGGCACTGACGGGCGTTAAAGCGCAACTGCACCGCCGTCTCCGTCTTATTCACCTTCTGCCCGCCCGCGCCGGGGCTGCGGATGAATTTTTCCTCTATCTCATCTTCTTCCAGCGAAATCGTATCGGTGATGCGGATCATGCCTTGGGCCTTATCTTGTCTTTATGCTTTTTTTATCAAATGCGCCCCTGCACCGTACTGCATCCTGAAGCACATTCAAATAGGATTAAGACTGTGTTGATCACAAAGTCAACCACCGCCGATCTATTTGAACGAATGAAGGAGAAAGATGATGAACAATACTATTCTGTTAGGCCTGATCCTTGTAGGCGTCCTGATCATTGGCGGGGTTGTCATTCACGAAGCGAACGAAACACCCTTAGAAAGCGCCGGCGAAGCCCTTGAACAAGCCGCCGATGATGTGGGCGACGCCATCACCGAGTCAACAAACTAGCACCAAGCTCTCTAAAGAGTGCCCTCCTCTAGAGTGAGTTTACAGAACTGTTGCCTCGTGTTCTCCCACACACCTGCAGCGATCCGGTCTCCCCAACCGGATCGCTGTTTTTTTGCTATCTTATTGTGAAAAATAGATTCCTTATGGAGATTTTATACAATCGTCGTTATGTTTTTAAAGAACAGATGGCGAGAGGTTTTTTTACGATATGTCGGGTCATTCCCAGATCACAGTCTGCATCGATGCACATACCAAGACCAATATCCTGCTGCGCGCCGCCCAAAGCAGCGCAGAGGAACAGGAACTCCCTTGGTCGGTTTTATATGTGGAAACCCCGAACCACTACCGCGCCAATAAAGAAGAACGGGCACGAATTTTACGGTTCCTCACCCATGCGGAAGCCTTGGGCGCCGTCATCTATCACATCGAAGATACCGACGTCATCAAGGGCATCCACCGTTTCGTTCAAGATTCTTTTCAAACCGAGACACCCGTCACCCATCTGATTGTGGGCGAAAGCAGTCGTGAGGGCGTTTTTGATCAGTTTCGCACCTCCCTCGCACGCAAACTGGTGCGTCAATTGCGAAACCTTCCAACTCAAATTCAAGTGATCCCCCTTGCCAGTCAGGGGTATAAATCTGGCTGGTTTGACAGATTGCCGCGCCCAGATTTCAGTCTCTATAAAATCGCCTTTGCGCTCTTTAGCGTCCTTCTGGCCTATGGGGCTTCAGAACTCTTGCGCAGCAACATCCCGCAGATAGAATGGAAGATCAATTCCCATAATATCGCCGCGTTCTTTTTGCTCGCGACCGTGATTTCAGCCCTAAGATACGGGATGATTGCAGGCCTTGTGTCAGGGATTGCCGGTTTTTCCACCATTAATTATTTTTACACCAAGCCGTTCGAGAAATTTGCCCTGCTTCACACCGGCGATAGCCTGAATCTGACCATCTTTCTGGGGGCGTCCCTCTTCATCTCCTTCCTTGGGGGATATAACCGGGCCAGTCACCTGTCTTTGGTCAAAAAAGAAAAGCGATCTCAGGCACTCTATAAAATCCATCGCCTTGCCAGTGCTGCAACAGAACGAAATGAAGCACTTAAAATCCTGCATGAAGAATTGACCGAACTCCTGGAAATGGAAGTTGCCTTTTTTATGCCCCCTGCCGTCAATCCCAACGCCATTGAACTGGTCCATCCCCAACAAGTCGACTTCAATGACGCAGATCGCAATTCGCTGGAGACATGCTGGGATCAGGTCCGTACCACCGGCCTTGGGACACTTTTTTCGCGCAAGACGAACTGGCGTTTTGAACCCCTGTTGGTTCCCAGCGGGGAAATCGGCGTTATCGGGTTGAAAGTGCCCGCAAACATTCGCTTGGATGCCTCCTTTGGGCGGCTCCTGACCGCGCTTGCCGATCAAGCCGCCAGTATTCTGGAACGGCTGGAACTGGCGCATATGATGTCGGAAAGTCAAATGCGCGAAGAACGCGAGAAATTGCGCGCCATGCTTCTCTCCAGTGTTTCCCATGACCTCAAGACCCCGCTTGCCTCCATCATTGGCAGCCTAAGTGTCTACAAACGTATGAGAAAAAGCGACCGCCTTGTCCCTGAAATCGCAGACGAGTTGACCGACACAGCCTTGTCTGAGGCACAGCGACTGGATAGCTTTATCTCCAATATTCTGGATATGACGCGCATTGAAAGTGGGGATATTACCTTTCAAGCGGAATGGATCGATCCAATGGAGCCGCTTAAGAGTGTCGCCAAACGCCTGAAAAACCGCTTATCTGAACATGACTTGCAAATTATCCGCCCCGATCACGACGTGGAAATCGAAATTGACCTGATGATGACCGAGCAAGTCTTGCAAAACATCCTGGATAATGCGGCAAAATATTCACCGACAGGCACGGTCATTAAAGCAATTATCCGTGCAGAAAACAAAGGTTTCAGCTATATTATTCAAGATCAAGGGCCCGGCATCCCAGAAGAAAACCGCCAATCCGTTTTCGACAAATACGAACGGTTAAAACAAACCGACACCAAAGTTGCAGGAACAGGGTTAGGTCTTGCCATTGCCAAAGCAATTATTGAAAAACAAAATGGTAAAATCCATTTAAGAAACCACGAAGCTGGTGGCGCAGAATTTACCCTGTTTTTCCCGAACGTACGCACCAAGAAAGAGGAGAAGATAAAATGAATTTAGAAGGACGCACTATTCTGGCCATAGATGACGCCCCTTCTATCCTGACCTTTTTGCGGGTTTCCCTGCATGATGAAGGCGCAGATTTCCATGCTGCCTCAACCGCAGAAGAAGGGCTGAAACTCTGTAAAGAATTGTCGCCTGATCTGATTATTCTGGACCTTGGGCTACCAGATAAAGACGGACTGGACCTTCTGCCGGAACTGAAAGAAACACAAGCAGACAACAAACCACCTGTCGTGATCCTGACCGTTCGCAAAGAAAAAGACACCATCAACGCTGCCTATGAAAAAGGCGCGGATGCGTATTTGACCAAACCTTTTATGGTGGAAGACCTGTTGGATATACTGGACCAGAAAATCAACTAACCGCAGTGAACCGCTCAACAAAAAAGCCAGCAGGCCCATAATGCCTCTGGCTTTTTTGTTATGTATAAAAATTAAGGTGCGCTGTTAACGCATCCCCGCTTTACAGTGGTGGGTTAGATCTTCTGCCGGTCAACAGATTGCTCACGAGAGAGAGAACAAACAAGATGACAAAGGCAAAGAACAGAAGCTCCGCCGCCCATGCAAATGTCCCAGCAAGACCGCCAAAACCTAACAGACCGGTTACGACCGCCAACAAGAAAAATGTAATAGCCCAACCGAGCATGATTAACTCCTTTCTTTTCATTTAATATCTGCTTCCTACTATCGCCCTTTCTGACTTAGGAAACTATTCGACGCACGGGCCACACCATAAAAATTGCATAAACAAATATCGAAAATTCGATATCTCACTGCATTTCCTTATGGCTTTCTTATTTTATTGGTCGCTATATTTCTCGCTAGATACATTCTAGTAACCATAGAGGTGGCAATGTCCGAGCCTATCGTGAATAAAAAGAATACCGTTCTGGTCGTCGATGATGAGCCGCAAATCCGCAAATTGCTCAAGATCATTCTGCTGGATGAAGGATTTAAGGTCGAAGAATGTGAAAATGGCGCGCAAGCCGTGCGCATGTCCATTTCCATCAAGCCTGATCTGGTCATTCTGGATCTTGGCCTGCCCGATATGGATGGCAAGGAAGTCATCGACAATATCCGCGAATGGTCACAGGTGCCGATCATTGTCTGTTCTGTGCGCGATAGCGACAGCGAAGTTGTCGATGCCTTGGGGCGCGGCGCGGATGATTATGTCACCAAACCCTTTAACCCGGATGTCTTGATGGCCCGCATCATGGCGAACTTGCGCAAATCCGTAACGCAAGAAGCGGGCGATCCGATCATTGAAAATGGCACCATCAAGATGGACCTGATGCGCCATGAAGTCTTTGTCAAAGGCAAAAGCACCTCCTTTACCCCCAAAGAATATGACCTGCTGCGCTACCTCATGACCAACCGCGGCAAGATGGTCACGCACAAACAACTGTTAAAGGACGTCTGGGGTCCGGCCCATGGCGATGATATCCAGTATCTACGCGTCTATATCAGCCAGCTGCGCGATAAGATCGAACCGGATGCAGACGATCCCACCTATATCGTCACCGAACCCGGTATTGGCTATCGGATGGAATTGATCGAGATTACAAACGGATAATTCTTCCATTTTTCGAGAACAGCGCAGATAATTAGTCTGCGCTGTTTCTTTTTATGGAATGATTATGGATCAACTGTCTGCAATGCTGGTCTTTACCCATGTGGTTGATACCGGCAGTTTTTCGCAAGCTTCCCGTAAGCTCAATATGCCGCTGCCCACCGTCAGCCGCAAAATTGCCGAACTGGAAGATCATCTGGGCGCGCAGCTTTTGACCCGCACCACCCGCAAAATCACCCTGACAGAAAGCGGTGCGCGCTACCTAGAAGCCGCAAGGCGCATCCTCAATGATGTACAGGAGGCCGAACGCCAAGCCTCCAGCGAATATGTGGAACCTGTCGGCACCATGACCCTCACCGCCCCCACTGCCTTTGGGCGGTTGCACATTGTCCCGATCGTGCGTGAATTCCTCAAGGCCTATCCAGAGGTCAATATCCGCCTGCTGCTCTCCGATCACGTCCTGCATCTGTTGGATGAGGAAATTGATCTGGGCTTACGGATCAGCCCGTTGCATGACAGTACCATGATGATTAAACCCTTAGGCCATGTACAGTTTATCCATTGCGCCAGTCCCAGCTATATTGAAAAAGTGGGCCTGCCCCCGACATTAGACAACCTTGATCGTTTCGACCTTATCTCCTTTGGTCCCATTGACCTGAGGCCGGAATGGACGTTTATCACGGACAATAAGCCCAAAACCTGTCCGATCCTGCCCCGCCTGACCCTCAATTCCGCCGAATCTGCTGTGGATTGCTGCATCGATGAAGCGGGCCTCACCCGTGTTCTCTCCTACCAAGCCGCGCAACAAATCGCAGACGGCAAGCTAATCCGCGTGCTGACTGACGAAGAAACACCACTGATCCCCGTGCATTTTATCTACACCCAGCGCCGCCTTGTCCCCTTAAAACTGCGCACCTTTATTGATTTTGCCGCGCCTCGCCTCAAAGCGAGATTACGTACGGTCGCGGCCCAATGCGGCTTCGATTATTAATTCCAAAAAATGGAATAATTATTTTCAAAACTAACAGATTATCTTATTTAATATAAAAATATAAAACGTCAGGCATGTTCTTCCTCCCAAACAAACGGAGCCAAACACGCCATGACAAACGCCCTTTTCCCTGCCAACGCAGCGCCAATCAAACTTTACGGTCTGGCCCTGTCCGGTCACACACACCGCGTCCGTCTGATGCTGTCTCTGCTCGACCTCCCTTATGAAGAGATCGTGGTCGATGCCGCCAATCGTGCTCACAAAACACCCGACTATCTTGCAAAGCACCCCTTTGGTCAGGTCCCGTTATTGGATGACAATGGCACCGTCCTTTGGGACTCCAATGCCATCCTGATCTATCTGGCTGGCACCTATGACACCGAAAACATCTGGCTGCCCAAAGACCCGCTGGCAGCTGCCAAAGTCCAGCAATGGTTAAGTGTCGCGGCGGGCCCGATCTTTAACGGGCCGTGTGTTGCCCGATTGGTAAAGCTTTTCAACGCCCCTTACGATCCCGATAAAGCCATCGAAAGTGCCCACACGACATTGGCGATCATGGACGATTACCTGCAAGACAAAGCCTTCCTTTGCGCAGAACGGCCGACCTTGGCGGATATTGCCTGCTATAGCTACATCGCCCATGCTCCGGAAGGTGGGGTGGACCTAAGCGCCTATAGCTCACTCAAAAACTGGTTGGCGAAGATTGAAGCCCTGCCACGTTTCATCCCCATGCAATCAACGAAAGTGTGACTCATGAACGGGCTTTCAAAACAGTCACTGGCCCCGCCGCCGTTCCATGACGGGGAAAAAACCATCCAGTCGCGCCTTGGTGTTCGCGAAAGGGTTGCTCAGATCGGTGCGCGCTTCATCCGGCGATTTCTGCCGGATCAGCACCGCGACTTTTATGCCAATCTAGGCCATATCTACGTCGCCGCATTAGATAAAACGGGCGCGCCTTGGGCCAGTCTTTTCCTTGGAAAGCCCGGTTTCATCACCTCGCCAAGCGATAGAGGGATAGAGATCCATGCCCCCTTACCCCATGGCGATGCACTGGACGGACAGTTAAAAACAGGTCGCAAAATCGCCCTTTTGGGCATCGACCTTGCCACCCGCAGACGCAACCGCCTCAACGGATTGATCAGCGACAAGACGGATAACAGGATCACAATTGATGCAGAACAAAGCTTTGGCAATTGCCCCAAATATATCCAGCGTCGCCAGCTGGAGATTACCCCACCGGCCCGTCCTACACAGCCGATAGAGGAACGGGATCATTTACCATCAGACCTCCAAGCCCTCATCACCCAAGCAGATGTTTTCTTTATTGCGTCACGATCTCAAGACATGGATATCCGACACGAAAACGGGCTTGATATCTCCCATCGCGGCGGACCGCCGGGGTTTGTCACGGTGGTAAATCCACAGACCCTGACCTTTGAAGATTTTCCCGGCAATAACTTTTTTAACACCTTAGGCAACATCCAATCAGATCGCCGTGTCGGCTTGCTGTTTCTGGATTTTACCAAAAACCGCCTGATCCAAATCACCGCGTGGGCCAGCATTTTATGGGAAGCGGAAAACCGCACCATCCAACTGGACCTCAAACGCATCCTCATCAACCCCAACATCACACTTACACAAACGCCGCTAGAGAAAGCGAAATAGAAAGGTTTAATCCTATGTCACGACCACCCCTTCCCCCATTTAACGAAGCCAGCGCCATCGAAAAAGTCCGCCTTGCCGAAGATGGCTGGAACACCCGCGATCCAGAAAAAGCATCCCTCGCCTACACGGTAGACAGCCGTTGGCGCAACCGTGCGGAATTTGTGCAAGGTCGCGCAGATATCCAAGCCCTGCTTACACGCAAATGGAACAAGGAACTGGACTATCGTCTGGTTAAGGAACTATGGGCTTATACAGACAACCGCATTGCTGTGCGCTTTGCCTATGAATATCGCAACGACAGCAATCAATGGTTCCGTGCCTATGGCAACGAAAATTGGCAATTTGATGAAAACGGCCTGATGGAATGGCGCGTCGCCAGCATCAATGAACATCCCATTGAGGAAAGCGAGCGCAAATTCCTTTGGCCCATCGGTCGCCGCCCCGATGATCACCCCAGCCTGAGTGATCTCGGTTTCTAAGATTACGCCCCCAAAACTCAGGGGCCGCGACGTTTCTTCGTCTTTTTACCGGCCCCTGCTTTTTGGGCAGCACCCTTCGCCACCCCGGCGCGATCCAGGCCCAACTCGGATGCCTCCAGACGGCGGATTTCATCGCGCAGGCGGGCCGCTTCCTCAAACTCAAGGTTGGCGGCGGCCTCTTTCATACGTTTATCCATATCGGCCAGCACGGTCTTCAGGTCTTTACCGACCAGATGCTTGTCACCAGCCGCCCCTGTATCCACCGTCATATAGTCATTTTGCGATACATCATCCAATACGTTGGAGATGTTGGACTTGACCGTCTGCGGCGTAATGCCATGGGCTTCGTTATAGGCCTGCTGCTTGGCGCGTCTGCGGTTGGTTTCCCCAATCGCATAATCCAGACTGTCGGTCATCTTGTCGGCATAGAGGATCACCCGCCCACTAATATGACGCGCCGCGCGCCCGATGGTCTGGATCAAGGATCGTTTGGAGCGCAAGAACCCTTCTTTATCCGCATCCAAAATCGCAACCAGCGAACATTCCGGGATATCCAGCCCTTCTCGCAGCAAGTTGATACCGACCAGCACGTCAAACGCCCCAAGGCGCAGATCGCGGATAATCTCGATCCGTTCCAGCGTCTCAATGTCACTATGCATGTAACGCACCCGAATCCCCTGTTCATGGAAATATTCCGTCAGGTCTTCCGCCATGCGTTTTGTCAGGGTGGTGACAAGCACACGTTCGCCTTTGGCTGCCGTCTGCTTACATTCATCCAGCAGGTCATCCACCTGAGTCTCCACCGGACGCACAATGGTGATCGGATCAATCAGACCTGTCGGGCGGATCACCTGTTCGGCAAAGACACCGCCCGTGCGTTCCAGTTCCCAATCCCCGGGTGTGGCCGACACATAGACCGTTTGCGGGCGCATCTGATCCCATTCTTCAAACTTCAAAGGGCGGTTATCCACGCAAGACGGCAAGCGGAAGCCATACGATGCCAGTGTGCTTTTGCGATTATAGTCCCCCCGATACATGCCGCCGATTTGCGACACGCCCACATGGCTTTCGTCCACAAATAACAACGCATCATCGGGCAGATATTCAAACAAGGTGGGGGGCGGCTGGCCCGGTGCGCGGTCGGTTAGATAGCGCGAATAGTTTTCAATCCCCGAACAGAAGCCCGTGGTTTCAATCATCTCCAGATCAAAGGTCGTGCGTTCCTGGATACGTTGGGCTTCCAGCAATTTGCCATTTTCCTGAAACCACGCCACGCGCTCTTTCATCTCTTCCTTAATTTTTTTGGAAGCCTGCATCAAGGTCGGGCGCGGGGTCACATAGTGACTGTTGGGATAAATGGTGATGCGATCCAACGTGGTGATTTTCTCCCCCGTCAGCGGATCAAATTCCCAGATTTCCTCCAACTCCTCCCCAAAGAAAGACAGGCGCCACGCGCGATCTTCAAAGTGGGACGGGAAAACTTCCACAATATCCCCGCGCACCCGAAAGGTGCCGCGATGGAAATTGTTGTCGTTGCGTTGATATTGCAGCTCGACCAGCGCTTTCATCATGTCGCGCACGTCATATTCTTCACCAGCTTCCACACCCAGCGTCATTTCCGCATAAGTTTCCACCGCACCGATGCCGTAGATACAGGACACGGAAGCCACGATGATGGTGTCGCGATATTCCAGCAAGGACCGTGTCGCGGAATGACGCATGCGGTCGATCTGTTCGTTGATGGAACTGTCTTTTTCGATATAGGTGTCCGTCTTCGGGACATAAGCTTCCGGCTGGTAATAGTCATAGAAGGAAACAAAATATTCCACGTGGTTGTCGGGGAAAAAATGTTTCATCTCGCTATAAAGCTGGGCCGCCAATGTTTTGTTGGGGGCAAGAACAATGGCCGGACGTTGCATCTGTTCAATCACATGGGCGACGGTAAAGGTCTTCCCCGACCCGGTTACGCCCAGCAACACCTGATCACGTTCGCCTTCTTCAATGCCTTTGACCAAATCGGCGATGGCATCGGGTTGGTCCCCGCTGGGTTTAAAATCGCTGACGAGCTTAAACGGCTTCCCGCCCCGCGGGATCGGTCGTTTAACGGGTGTGAATATCGGTACATTTTCCATGTTTCCAGATATAGTCAACTGCACTTGTTTTGACCAGTGGCTTTTAAAGTGACTTTTTGACATATATCATACAAAACAATCATAAACCTGCTACATTCAGATAATACCAACATATCATCATCGGAGAGCTATATGAGCGTAAAAAAAGAAAAAACAACACTTGAGCAAACAACAGCCGAGATTGTTCAACTGGATGCGGAAACCCTTGATGATGAGCTGATCGAACAAGAGATGATCGCAACCGATGACCTTGAAAAAATCAAACCCGCCGGACGGGATGCAGAAAAGTTCAAGGGAAAGAAAAACGCGAAAGCCGTCCTGAACAAGATGGGCAACGGTCTGATCGGTGGCATTCCCATTGACCAGCTCGATGGACTTGATGCCCCTGTTGGCAAACTCAAAACCGCGGACTATCTGGAAATCATCGCCCCGCTGCATGTCGAGCTGCTGAAAATGCAAAACTCCGTCAAAGAAAGCGGGCAAAAAATCCTGTCCATTTTTGAAGGACGCGACGCCGCAGGCAAAGGCGGCACCATCAAGCGCTTTATCGAACACCTCAACCCACGGGGATGCCGTGTCATCGCCCTTGAAAAACCAACGGACCGGGAACGTACCCAATGGTACTTCCAACGCTACGTAAACCACCTGCCCGCGGGCGGTGAAATCGTGCTGTTTGACCGGTCGTGGTACAACCGCGGTATGGTGGAACGGGTCATGGGCTTTTGCGAGCCGGAAGAGGTCAAAGAGTTCCTGCGCTCCGTCCCTGAGTTTGAACGTATGCTCTATCGCTCCGGCCTGAAGATGTTCAAATTCTATTTTTCAGTCAGTAAAGAAGAACAGGCGCGCCGTTTTGCCAGCCGTGCGGATGATCCGTTAAAACAGTGGAAACTGTCCCCGGTGGATAAAGAATCGCAAAATAAATGGGCCGATTACACCAAAGCAAAAGAAGATGTCTTCTTCTACACCGATACAAAAGAAGCCCCTTGGACCATCGTTAAATCCGATGATAAGAAACGCGCCCGTATCAACGCCATTCGATATTACCTCAGTAAAGTCGAGTATGAGGGCAAAAAAGACGAACTTCTTCAATGGGATCCGCGCATTATTCGGACCACGGATGAAGAACTGGACGTCGAAGATTAAAAAGCGACAAAAGGCATCCTGCGGGGTGCCTTTTTTTCTGCCGCCAAGTCCCTTTGAAATAATTGATCTTTTTGTCACAAAACTGTCCATTTGGTCTTGCGTCCCATTTCGGGCAGGCGTAGGGTCGACCTGTTTTGAAGGGATAGCCTTCGTTTTTTTACACTCACCTATTCGAAAAGGTCTGTAGCACTATGTCTTTTCTTGCTGACAAATTGTCTCGCATCAAACCTTCACCGACCATCGCCGTTTCTACCAAAGCTGCTGAATTGAAAGCTGCCGGTCGTGACGTCATTGGCCTTGGCGCTGGCGAGCCCGATTTTGATACACCGCAACACATCATTGATGCGGCAATCAAAGCAATGAATGAAGGCAAGACGCGTTACACGGCAGTTGCCGGTACACCGGAACTGCGCAAAGCCATTTGCGACAAGCTGAAACGCGACAACGACCTGACCTACACACCTGACCAGATCACGGTCGGTTGCGGCGGTAAGCAAACCATCTATAACGCCCTGATGGCGACCCTCAACGATGGCGATGAAGTGATCATCCCTGCCCCGTACTGGGTGTCTTATCCGGATATTACCCTGTTAGCAGGGGGCGTGCCTGTCACCGTTGCGTGCACAGCAGAACATAACTTCAAGCTGCAAGCTGCTGATCTGGAAGCGGCGATTAGCGACAAAACAAAATGGGTGGTTCTGAACTCCCCTTCCAACCCGACAGGCGCGGCTTATTCTCATGACGAGATGAAAGCCCTAACCGATGTGTTGTTAAAGTACCCACACGTCCATATCATGACCGACGATATGTACGAACTCATCACCTATGATGATTTCAAGTTCGTCACACCGGCGCAGGTTGAACCGAAACTGTTTGACCGTACCCTGACCTTGAACGGTGTGTCCAAGGCTTATTGCATGACAGGCTGGCGTGTCGGCTATGCGGCTGGTCCGCTTGACTTGATCAAAGCGATGAACAAGATCCAGTCTCAAAGCACAACTCACACTTGCTCGATTGCGCAAGCGGCAGCGGTTGAAGCCCTGAACGGCCCGCATGACTTTGTTGCCAAACATAACGAAGTCTTTAAAGGGCGCCGTGATCTGGTTGTTAAAATGCTGAACGAAGCCGAAGGTCTGGACTGTAAAACACCTGAAGGCGCATTTTACGTCTACCCAAGCTGCGCAGGCGTGATCGGCAAAAAGACACCGGACGGCAAGGTAATTGAAAATGACGAAGATTTCGTCACCTACCTGCTGGAAACAGAAGGGGTTGCCGCCGTTCATGGGGAAGCCTTTGGCCTGTCACCGCACTTCCGTGTCTCCTACGCGACAAGCAATGCGGCCCTGACAGAGGCCTGCAAACGCATTCAACGTGCATGTGCAGCCCTGTCCTAGAATACACTCGCCTATAAGATAAAATGTGCGCAGGATTATTATGCTCCTGCGCACATTTTTTATCTATGCAGAGCATGACAAGCCCTTTATGCTATCAACCACAGCATACCAAACGGACTTGATCTCGCGCATGAATGATGAAGTAGCAAACCTCCGAAAAGAGCTCGCGGCCCTAAAAGGCCAGATGGTCGCCCAACGTCGGGAACTGTCACGCTATCGTATGCTCTCTTCTGTCTTTCAGTCCGCAACTCAACCGATTGCCCTCATTAACGCAAACTTTCAGATCCTCAATGTCAATCCGGCCTTTTGTGAGCTGACCAAGTATAATGACGACGAGGTGATCTATTTTCCCATCAACGGAATGATCGCCCATCACAAACGTCAGGAGCTTTGGCCCCCTGTTCAAACCAGCCTGGAACAAGAAGGTCATTGGGAAGGACTGCTGTGGCAGGAAAGCAAAACCGGTCACGTCTATCGTGTACAGGTCCATATTCAAAGTCTGGATACAGAAGATTTAACCCAGGCCAAATATGTCTTCTTCTTCCATGATGTCACCCATCAAAAAGAAACCGAAGAACAGCTTCAGCATCGTAGTAATTACGACCTGATCACGGATCTGCCCAACTGGAACCTGTTTCTCAATCACTTTATCAGTGCGCTTTATGTGTCCGGTCAGGAAGGCACACAGACGGCCCTGCTGTTTATCGGACTGGATGGGTTTAAGGTCATCAACGATACCATGGGCTACACCATCGGTGACAAACTATTGCAAGAGGCCGCCCTACGGTTTGAACGGACCATCCCCGAACAGGGGACCATTGCCCGCTTTAGCGGGGATCAGTTCACCGCCGTCCTGCCCGACATCAAAAGCTCCGAAGACCTTGTTGTCATTGCCCATGATATTCTAGAAGCGCTGGAACGCCCGTTCGAGATTGAAGATGAAGAAATTTTTGTCTCCTGCTCCATTGGCATCTGCACATGGCCCGGCGATGGCGATGACGTCGAAACACTGCTACGCAATGCCGACAGTGCCATGCATAAAGCCAAAGAAAACGGACGCAACACGTTCCATTTCTTCACCCCTGATCTCGATGCCAAAGCGCAGGCCAAACGTGCGCTTGAACGCGATTTGCGGCGCGCCGTGCGTACCTTTGACGAATTCCATCTGGTCTATCAACCCATCGTGGATATGAAGACCGGACTGATGAAAAGCGCCGAAGCCCTGATCCGCTGGCACAGTGCCGAGCGCGGGCTTGTGTCCCCCGATCAGTTCATCCATCTGGCAGAACGCAACAATCTAATCCTACCTATCGGGGAATGGGTATTAGAAACCGCCTGCCGCGAAATTCAAAACTGGACCCAGCAAACGCAAGACCCGTTCCGCGTCAGTATCAACCTCTCCAGCCGACAGTTTCAGGAAGACGACTTGCCCCAGATCGTCCAGAACGTGTTGGACCGGACGGGCTTTGACCCCAATCAACTCTCCCTCGAGATCACCGAAACATTGATGATGGAGAATTTGGATGAGGCTCTCAAGATGCTGCACGAACTGAAAGCCATGGGCGTGCGCCTGTCTATTGATGATTTCGGCACAGGCTATTCCAGCCTGAACTACCTAAAAAGCTTCCCCCTCGACACCCTGAAGGTGGACCGTATGTTCGTGCGCGACGTCACCACCAATCCAGAAGACGCCGCCATGGTCACAGCCATCCTCCATATGGCAGAGAGCCTCGGACTGGAAGTTGTCGGCGAAGGGATTGAAACCATCGAACAAAGCAATTTCCTGCTGGAAAAAGGCTGCCTGTTAGGACAAGGCTATTACTTCAGCCGCCCCTTGCGCATTGAAGAGTTCAACACATTTGCGCAAACCCAAAAGCAAAAGATGTTCGTCTAATCCTCCCCTTGCCCCTCCCTGCCCCCCTTTTTTAAGGGGCGCATAGCTGTACGACTCCGCTTTTCAATCTACTCATACGAGTGAAATAACAATTTTTTATGGTTATTCACTTGATTTAAAAAACTAATGGAGGTACGTATCTTTCCCTAGGCAGAAATACAAAATATTACTGTTTAATAGTAAAGGTCTAAAAAGAGATATAAGGCATTGAAAATAATAAATAAAATTTCACATAAAATTTATGACATTTTGTGCAATATTTTGAAATATAATGACATGGTATCCCTTCCGATAAGAATGCTAGACTTTAATAATTTCAAAGTATTAGACGCTTTAAGTAAAAAACAAACTATTCTTCAATTTAATTAAGGATCAGGAAAATGGTTGTCGATAAATTAAAAGTTGCATCCAAAATTTGGTTGCCTGCAATTATTTTCAGCATCGCCTTAATTGCCGTTGCTGCCATCAGCGCTCAGACATTCAACCGCACCCTTCTGCAAGACAGACAAGATAAAGTCCGAACTCTTGTAGAAACCGCCTATAGCATTGTTGAGCATTATTCAGAACTTGCAAAAGTAGGAACCCTACCGGAAGAAGAAGCCAAGACATTGGCAAAAGAAACTATCCGCAGTATTCGCTATGATAAGACGGAATACTTCTGGATTAACGATCTCAACCAGATCATGCTGATGCACCCGATCAGCACGAAACTTGAAGGTAAAAACCTCAGTACACTGGAAGACAAAACCGGTAAAAAATTCTTTGCCGAGTTTACAACTATCGTAAAAGCCAATCCAGAAGGTGGTTTTGTAAACTACTTTTGGCCCAAAGCAGGCTTTGAAGAACCGGTCGAAAAAATCTCTTACGTCAAACTTTCTAAAGAATGGGGCTGGATCATCGGCACCGGGCTCTACATTGATGACGTAGATACCGCATTTTGGGCAGAGTTCAAAGTCTTTGCCAGTATCGTTATCGTAACACTCGTCGTTGCGGGTGCCATCTCATGGATGGTCGCCAAAAGCCTGTCCAATGGTCTTACGTCACTGGCAGGCCAAATGAGCGTTCTCGCCAGTGGAGACAACACCATCGAAATTACCGGACAATCCCGTGTTGATGAAATTGGTGACATGGCCAAAGCCGTTGAGGTCTTCAAACAAAACGCCCAAGAAAATGATCGTATGCGCGTGGAGCAGGAAGACAGCCGGCAACGCCAAGCACAAGAGCGTAAATCCAGCCTGCTGACCCTTGCCGACGAACTGCAAACCCGGATGCGCGGCGTTATCGACAATATGGCGGGCACCGTTCAAAGCGTGGGCACCTCTGCCGTTCATATGTATGAAAACGCCGATAAGACGAACCAGCAAAGTACAGAGGTTTCCAGCATCTCCGAACAAACTTCCGCCAACGTCCAAACTGTTGCAGCCGCCGCCGAAGAACTAAATGCCTCCAGTAGTGAAATTGGCCGTCAGGTCGAACACACCAACCAAACCGTTCAGGCCGCAGCCAGCGAAGCCGATCAAACCAATATTGTTATTCAGGGGCTGAGTGGGGCTGCTGCTAAAATTGGTGAAGTCGTCAATATGATCCAGAATATTGCGGAACAGACCAACCTGCTAGCCCTCAACGCCACCATTGAGGCCGCACGTGCTGGCGAAGCGGGCAAAGGCTTTGCGGTTGTCGCAAGCGAAGTCAAAAACCTTGCCAACCAAACCGCCAAAGCGACCGACGAAGTTTCCCAACAGATTGCCACAATCCAAAATGAAACCGATCGTGCGGTTGAGGCGATTAAGGGAATTTCAAGTACCATCAACGATGTTCACGATGCCTCCGGCGCCATCGCTGCCGCGGTGGAAGAACAACATGCGGCCATTCAGGAAATTAGCCGGAACGTGCAGGAAGCTGCGCGCGGCACACAAGAAATTTCCAATCATATTGCCGCTGTCTCCGAAGATGCCCACCTGACGATGACCTCCGCAAACGAGGTCAAAGACGCCAGCGCCAGCCTCACCCATTCTGCGCAGGAACTGGATACCACCATGCAGAGCCTGCTCAACGACATGCGGGAAAAAGCCAATCACGGCTAACCCTTTATAACAAAAGGCCCGATCTGATGTAGGATCGGGCCTTTTTTCTTTTTAAGACACTTTGTATTTTTCTTCCGCCGCGTAATAGTCGGGGAAACCGATCACGTCTTGCAGATGTTCAAAACTCGCCAGATTTTCTGGATGACGATTGCTTTTTAAATCTTCCAGCGCCTGCTCCATCGCTTTCATGGCAGAAAGCATCAGCGTCAAGGGGTAAGCCGCGATCTTAAAGCCCATAGCTTGGAGTTCTTCCGGCGGTAGAACAGGTGTTTTCCCCTGTTCCACCAAGTTTGCCATTTTCGGCCCACGGATCTCATCACAGAACAGCTGCATTTCTTCACGCGATTGCGGGGCTTCCAAAAACAGGATATCTGCGCCGATCTCTTCAAAGGCACGCATCCGTTTAAGGGCTTCGTCCATCCCTCTCGCTTCACGCGCGTCCGTGCGGGCCATAATCAAAATATCCGCCCCTTCCTTACGGGCATCGACGGCGGCCTGAATACGCATGCAGGCTTCATCAAACTCTACCGTTGACTTGCCTTTGGTATGTCCACAGCGTTTCGGGGAAATCTGATCTTCGATCATGATGCCCGCAAAACCGGCTTGCGCATAGCCCTGAACCGTGCGTTTCACGTTCAACGCATTGCCATAGCCTGTGTCGCCATCGCCGATGACCGGCAAGTTGGTCGCCTGACAAATGGAACGCCCTTGATCCACCATCTCGCCATAAGACAGCAGGCCCGTATCCGGCATACCGCCCCGCGCAGCCGAAACGGAAAAACCACTCATAAACGTCAAGGGGTAGCCTGCACGTTCCACCAACTTTGCACTCATCCCGTCAAAACAACAGGGCATTCTCAAAAATTCGTCACTTTGCAACAGGGCACGCAGTTTAGCAGCAGGGCTCACAGACTTATCCTTTCTTGAGAGCTTTCACCTGCGATGACGCTGAAATTTTGCCATCCAGACTATAAAGCTCATGATTTTTTTCAATATCTTTAAGCTTATAAAGATAATTGATCATCATACCAGCAGATTGTGCCATCCCTTTTTTCGAGATATCCCCCATCCAGTTGATCCGTTCCATCCGGGCCCCATTACTGAGGTGAAAATGGGCAACGGGATCAAGCGGGCGCGTCCCTTTGCGTTTGGCATCCATGAGATAGCGCGCGCACAGACGCATCAATGGTTCCTTCAAGGCATCTGCGGCTTGTGGGTCGTCTTTCCAAGAGGCCGTCTCCAACAGATGTTTCAAGCCGCCTTTCGGCCCTTTTTGACCACTGGCTTTTTTCAGGGCGTTGCGTTCTTTCGGGTTCAACAGCGTGCTATCCCCTTCTGACAAAGTTTGATCCAGCCATTTGGTAAAGCCAGGGATCGGCGACAGGGTCGCAAAGTTTTTAAGGTTCGGCATATCCTTGGAGATATGGGCCACTACTTTCTTGATCAAAAAGTTACCAAAACTAATCCCCGCCAAGCCCGCTTGCGCGTTGGAAATAGAATAAAAAATCGCCGTATCCGCCTCCTCTGGATCAAGCAAAGGCGCATCCTCGTCGAGCAATTCCTGAACATTATCCGACATGCCATTAACCAAAGCGACTTCCACAAAGATCAACGGCTCGTCCGGCATATTGGGATGAAAAAAGGCAAACAGGCGACGATCGCGCGCAAGTCTGTTCTTCAGATCATTCCAGCTTGTAATGGAATGGACCGCCTCATATTCTGTGATTTTCTCCAAAACAGAGGCAGGGGACGACCATGTCAAACGACGCAGTTCCAGAAAGCCGACATCAAACCACGAGATCAGCAAATCCTTCAAATCGCGTTCCAGTACTTTTAGGCGACTGTCCTTTTTCGACATTTTCATCACATCAGCGCGCAGGTCCACCAGAAACTTCACCCCTTGCGGCAAGGCGTTAAACTGACGCAACAGCTTCATGCGCGCAGGTTCCAACGCCCGTCTTAATTCATTCTCGCCCGTCTGACGCGTTTCGGCATCCTGTGCAGACTGATAGGCTTTCAGCGCTTCATCCACACGGGTTTGATCGGTAGCAAAATCATCAATCAGGATATTCAAAAACCGGATACGGCCCGTTTCATTCAAATTCAAATAGGCTTGGCCCAGTTGAGCAGCACGCGAGCGTGCCGACACTTCGCCGCCCTTGGCCTCCAGACAGGTTTGCATCTGTTTGCGCACTAAAGCCTGCTGCGAGTCGGGCAGGTCGGGCGCCAACTGAGTCAGATTATCGTCTTCTCCCCCCATGGCGATTTCTTTCCACGGAAATTTCCAGTTTTTAATCTTTTCCAGTAAGTCAGCCATTATGCTCCCCTGTTTCTATTGAGTTTTGCCCGGATCGGTCCCAGTTCCTTGAGAACATCCAACGCGTGGGCAGGTCGACGCTTGAGTTTGCGCGACATCATGCGCATGATCAGGTCGTTCAGCTCATCCGGCACACCGTCCGCCTCTTCCTGCGGGCCACTTAGCACACCGGAAGGAAGGTCCCCCGTCATCATGCGATACCCCAAAACACCCAAGGCAAACACATCCGCGCGCGCATCCACCTCGGCTGCATTACGTCTTTGTTCCGGTGCGAGATATTCTCGTGTTCCGACCCAATATCCAGACATCGATTCTTCACTTTCCGGTGCCTTCATCAAGCCCGGATCACACAATTTAACTAAGCCGCTATGCAGTCTTGTCAAGAGCACGTTGCCCGGTTTTATGTCGCGGTGCACCATACCCCGCCCATGGAACGCACTTAAGGCACTGGCCAGTTGAACCATCAACTCAACAGAACGCGCAACACCGATCCTTGTCGCCTTTGGCGCAGTCCTCAGTTCGGGGGCATATCCCTCCACACCGGGATCAGTCCCGATCTCGTACAACAAACAGGTCTCGACAAACGGCATGACATAAAAAGGTCGTCCCTCAATTGACGACAACTCGCGTACCGCAATCACATGGGGGTGATCAATCTGCGCCAAAATACGGACCTCGCGCATAAATCGGGTCCGCCAATTGTCCAGATCATAGGGCAATGCGTCCAAAAGTCTCTTTTTAGGGTTAAACACCTTAATGGCAACGCGTGTTTCCAGATCAGGATCAAAACATTCATAAAGATCGGAACTCCCGGTCGAGCGTACCAGACGCTTGACCTCAAACTTTCCAATCTTTTCATACTCGGCAACGGGCATTTTTCTCATGATGGATAGAAGACCAAATTTACACCTTTCGGGCAATCAAAAAGGCCGCCGATTTTCACCGGCGACCTTTTCTTTTTCTTTAAGCACTGAGTGCTTACCACTCGACTTTTTCGACACCTTCGAAAATGACCGTTGAGCCATCGTCGAAATCGATCTGACCCGTCAAACCGGAGGAGTCGGTGTACTCGTCAATTTGTGCTGATTCAGACGTCACCACATCTTGAGAGCCATCGTCGTTGGTAATGGTCAACGTCCATCCTTCAGAGCCGTTCAACTGGATTGTATCGTAGCCTGCGCCACCATCAACCCAATCCTGCCCGTTGACGCTGTCATGGTTTGCCTTGTCAAAGATAAACAAGTCATCACCAGCCCCACCGGACATCGTATCGTTGCCCCAACCAGAACCACCGATGATCACATCATCACCAGCGCCACCTTCGATGATATCGCTACCAGCACCACCATCCAATGTATCGTCACCAGCGCCACCATCAATGGTGTCGTTGTTTCCTTCACCATAGATCACATCATCGCCGCTGTTGCCGAACATTGTATCGTCATTGGTCCCGCCATACATCGTGTCATCACCAGACCCGCCGTACAGGGTGTCATTGTTGCTGCCGCCATACAGGGTGTCGTCACCGGATCCGCCATGCAGCAGATCGTCGTTGGCCCCACCATCCAGAATGTCGTCACCAGAACCACCGACCAAGAAGTCATCGTTGGCCCCACCGATCAGCACATCATCGCCACCTTCCCCATAAAGGGTATCGTTGCCTGAGTCACCAATCAGTGTATCGTTGCCGTTGTCCGGGTTGTTATCCGGGATCGAGTCCAGATTGTTGCCGCTATCACCATAAATGATGTCGTCTTGAGCACCGCCATACAGGGTATCATTGCCGGACCCGCCAGCCATGACGTCCTCACCCCAGTTGTTGTTGCTTTCACCCACAACATCATTACCAGCGCCGCCTTCATAGACTTCACGACCACTTGTCGCCCAGTCCTGATCGTGTGCTGTCAGCCTATCGTTGCCGCCAGTCCCCTGAACGGTTTGGTGGCTGCCAAGTTCATCAACGGCTTCGTCAAACTCCGTATATTCATGGGGGACATTTTCAACGACCGCATCAGATGAGCCACCGATATCGGAGCCTGTACCCACCTGTTCGGTATCTGATGCAGCATCACTGACATCACTCCCATCAACAGTTTGCGCACTTGCCGTCAGATCAAACACACCATGGTTGCCGCGGGCATCACTTGGGACGGTCAAAGTGCCTGTGACGCTCATGCCCTCGCCCAATGTCTCGCTTGGGATATGGAGCGTGGTACCGTCGACGCTGACATCGTCACCGCCTGTCACCGTCACAACGCCGTTCGAGCCAACCGTTACTGTCGCATCACCAATCACCAGAACCGAGCCAGCCGGTACGGACGACAAGTCAACACTGAGACTATCATCCGCCAGACTTTCGCTGCTATCACCCATGGTCACGGCAAACTCGACCGGATATTCGACCGCTGGTGAGCTTGCACCCACAATGCTGCCGCTACCGATGCTGACATCAACTTGTGCCCCGTCAGCCACACCAGCCACATCGATAGAAGCTGTGCCCGTATCCGTGGCGCCATTACCGTCACTCACGGTGTAATCAAACGAGACTTCCCCGGAGAAGTTGGCATCCGGCATAAAGTTGATTGAGCCATCCGCATTCAAGGTCACAGTGCCGTTGCCGACATCAACCGTGTCACCAATTGCAACATCATGACCACCGATTTGGGTAATCGTCAGGCTATCGCCATCCCCATCCGTATCATTGGCAATCAAATCAAACGTTTCGGCCTGATCTTCGGTTGCGACCAGATCGTCATCTGTGGCCACTGGCGCATCGTTTGTATCCGGCAGACTGACCGTGACACTTTGCGTCGTGGTCGCAGTGTCGCTACCATCTGTCGAGGTCACAGCCGCGCTCAGATTAAAGTCTTCGCTGCCTTCCGGTACACGGATTTTCACGTCATCGATATTATCCAACGAGATCGTAACCGACCCGTCTGTTACCTCGACTTCCTCGCCATCCACCAACAGAACAGCGCCAGCCGGCAAGCCCGACAAGGTCACGCCGGACAGGGTTTCAGACCCGTCCACGTCAGTTTCTGTTGCACTCAAGTTGATCGGATATTCCACATAAGGTGTGTCTTCCCCAACAGCCGTTGTGTAGGTCAGGTTTTCGATATGGAAGTCGGAACATCCTTCCCCGACCACAACAAACTGATCGAAAGACTGACCATCTGTTGCTGTAAAGGTGAAAGTATCATCCCAACGGTCATTGCCGTCAAATGTTCCAGATCCGACAAGCTGACCATCTTGATACAGCTCGTAAGACGCATGCTCGTTGTAGCTAAAGGAGTCAAAGATCACTTCGACAGAAGACATATCATCATCGAAGGAGAAGATCAGTTTCTCCCCATCATTGATATTGTCATCACCGCCATGCCCATCGACACCGATGCCACCGCCTGTTTCCGCAACGTTTTTGGCGTTTTCCACTTCAACCCAGTGACCACCACTGGAGTCGCCGTAGGCACCGCCACTGGAACCGCCGTGTGACCCGCCACTTGATCCACCATGTGATCCGCTGCCATATGCGCCGCCGGAACTATCGCCACCTTCGACCCAGTTCCAGTCGTAGCCAGTGACACTCACACCATCAGTACTGTCATAGTTATGAACATTGATGCTGCCGGTTTGGCTTTCGCCTTCCACGTTCACCGTTTCAGGTGTCCCGAGGGAGAAGTTCAACGCCGGCGCATCCGCAACCGCTTCCACATTTACAGTGGCCGTCGCTGTTGCGGTTTCCGTACCATCTGTAACGGTATATTCAAAGCTTTCAGAGCCAGAATAATCCCCGTCCGGTGCAAAGGTGACAGTGCCGTTTTCATTCAAGGTCACCGTGCCGTTGCCCACATCTACAGTCTCACCAACCGCGATGTCCTGACCGTCAATTTGCGTGATGGTCAATGTATCGCCGTTCAAGTCCGTGTCGTTGCCCAACAGGTCCATCACAACAGATGAGTCTTCGTTTGTGGCAGCCAGATCATTTGTGGCTTCCGGTGCATCATTGACGTCCGGTACATCCACCGCGATAGAGGTTTGCGAAGTTTTGCTATCGCCATTCGGTTCTGTTGAGGTCACAGAAGCCCTCAGGTTAAAGTCTTCGCTGCCTTCCGGCACACGGATTACAACGTCATCCAGGTTTGTGCTGTCCAGCGTGACAGACCCGTCTGTGACAGAAATTTCTTCCCCATCCACAAGGATAACGGCACCATCCGGCAGACCCGTCAAGGTCACGTCAGACAGGGTTTCAGACCCATCCACATCGGTTTCAGCAACATTCAGATCCAGCGGGAAGTCGAAATAAACATCATCCACATCCGGCATAGTCTGCGTGGCTTCGATATTATCGATATACATGCCACGGCCTTGATCTTGCGCATCACCGACGAAGACAAACTCGACATTCATCGGCTCGCCATTGCCTGTAAATTCGAAGGAACCATCCTGCCAGTTGTTGTTATAGCCATTTTCATTGTCATGGCTAAATTCCGCAACGGTTTGACCGTTCACACGGATTTCAATCGCATTGACATTTTCATCGAAGCCCGGACGGCCTGAGTAGTCAAAGTTGAAGCTGTAAGTCGCTCCCTCTTCAGTATCAATTGTCCGGTTGATGCTTGTGGCGTCATCAAAGTGATCGTTCAGATCATCGTTCAATTCGATATAAGAACCATCACCGGATTGACCATAACCATTTTCCCAAACTTCGATCGCATCAGAAGAGGTGTTCCAGCCATCAACCTGACCGCCATAGAACCCACCATCATAGCCACTAAATGATGTGTTAAACAGGGTTGTGGTTTCACCCGGCCCGCCATCAACACTCACCTGTGTTGGCTGCCCCAAAGACATCTCGATATCCGGTGCATCCGCAACCGCTTCGATATCAACCGTCGCTGTCGCTGTTGTGGTTTCTGTGCCATCGGTCACGGTATATTCAAACGTTTCAGAGCCAGAATAATCCCCATCCGGTGCAAAGGTCACTGTGCCGTCTTCATTCAAGGTCACCGTGCCATTGCCCACATCCACAGTCTCACCAACCGCGATGTCCTGACCATCGATTTGCGTAATGCTTAGGGCATCCCCATCAAGGTCCGTATCGTTGTCCAACAGATCAATAACAACGGACGTATCTTCGCTGGTTGCAGCCAGATCATTTGTGGCTTCCGGTGCGTCATTGACGTCCGGTACATCCACCGCGATAGAGGTTTGCGAAGTTTTGCTATCGCCATTCGGTTCTGTTGAGGTCACAGAAGCCGTCAGGTTAAAGTCTTCGCTGCCTTCCGGCACACGGATTACAACGTCATCCAGATTTGTGCTGTCCAGCGTGACAGACCCGTCTGTGACAGAAATTTCTTCCCCATCCACAAGGATGACGGCACCATCCGGCAGCCCCGTCAGGGTCACGTCAGACAGGGTTTCAGACCCATCCACATCGGTTTCCGCAACGTTCAGATCCAGCGGGAAGTCGATAAATGTTTCGCCTTCTGTCGCACTTTCAAACTCAATGGAGTTAATCAGATAGTCATCGCCATTACCCGGTGCGCTAAAGATGATCTGGTCAAAGTCGGACCCGTTTTCAGCAGACAGGGTGACCGCCGGATCAATACCGTCGCTCCCGCCAACAACTGTGCCTTCACCAACCTTCACGCCATCTTTATAAAGCTCGAAGGTTGCATCTTCACCGCTATGTTTCCAAGAGAAGGAAACATCAACAGAGGACACATCATTATCAAAATCAATGATCAATTGTTCAGACAGACCACTTGTGTTGTCATGACCGATTTCCACCTGATCACCGGAAGAGGCACCCGACACGCCGAAGCCTTGCGGGTAATTGGTTTTCACGCCGATATTATCGACAGATGCTTCTGTTAATTCGCCATTTACAATCGAACGACCTGTGACCGTAAAGCCGCTATCGCCGTCCATATAGTTGTCAGACCCAATGGTCACATCAACCGGATCACCTGCTGTTTCCACAACGCTTGACGCGCCAAGGCTCATGGTGATATCCGGCGCATCCGCAACCGCTTCCACATTGACAGTAGCGGTCGCTGTTGTGGTTTCCGTGCCGTCTGTAACGGTATATTCAAAGCTTTCAGAGCCAGAATAATCCCCGTCCGGTGCAAAGGTGACAGTGCCGTCTTCATTCAAGGTCACCGTGCCGTTGCCCACATCCACAGTCTCACCAACCGCAATGTCCTGACCGTCAATTTGCGTGATGGTCAATGTATCGCCGTTCAAGTCCGTGTCGTTGCCCAACAGGTCCATCACAACAGATGTATCTTCGTTGGTCCCAGCCAGATCATTTGCGGCTTCCGGGGCCTCATTGACGTCCGGTACATCCACCGCAATGGAAGTCTGCGAAGTTTTGCTATCGCCATTCGGTTCTGTTGAGGTCACAGAAGCCGTCAGGTTAAAGTCTTCGCTGCCTTCCGGCACACGGATCACAACGTTATCCAGATTTGTGCTGTCCAGCGTGACAGACCCGTCTGTGACAGAGACTTCTTCCCCATCCACAAGGATGACGGCACCATCCGGCAGACCCGTCAAGGTCACGTCAGACAAGGTTTCAGACCCATCCACATCGGTTTCAGCAACGCTCAGATCCAGCGGGAAGTCGATAACGGTTTCGCCCGCATCCCCCACTGTCTCGTACTCGATAGACGTGATCAAATAATCGGAATGTTCCGTATTCGAGCTGCCGTCAGACAGGGTGTCAGATGCTGTAAACACAATCTGATCAAACCCGCCGCCATCACTGCTTTCAATATTCAGTTCCAGACGACCCGTTGAACTTTCCGCCGTAAAGGTGCCGGAGCCAACCTTCACGCCATCACGATAAATGTCATACTGACCTTGCTCATGCGCGCCAGCCCCACCTTCATTCGGGAATAGACGGCTCACTTCGATAGAAGCAGAAGACACATCTTCATCAAATGTGACGATCAGCTCTTCAGAAACGCCTTCGCGCTCCCCAATATGCTCGCTTGGTCCTGTGCTGCTGCCGTTCACGCCAAACCCGTCACGATGCGGGCTAACATTGTCCGCAGACGCTTCAGACAGAGTACCATTTCCATCAACAGTTCGACCGGTTACGCTAAAGCCGTTGTCAGTAGAGTTGTAATTATCCTGATTGATCTCGCCCGTTTCACCGGCATCCCCATCAAGGACAACAACCGTCCCTGCACCAAGGCTCATATCAATATCCGGCGCATCCGCAACCGCTTCCACATTTACAGTGGCTGTCGCGGTCTGGGTCGTCGTGCCATCGGAAACCGTATATTCAAAGCTTTCAGAACCTGAATAATCACCATCCGGTGCAAACGTCACTGTCCCGTCGGCATTCAAGGTCACGCTGCCGTTGCCAACATCCACAGTTTCCCCGACCGCAATATCCTGACCATCGATTTGTGTAATGGTCAATGTATCGCCATCCAGGTCGCTGTCATTCGCCAACAGGTCCATCTGAACAGATGCATCTTCCTGCGTACTTGCGACATCACTCTGCGCATCCGGTGCATCGTTCACGTCAGAACCACCCACACTTGCAGACGCGGTGGATGTCGCTTCGTCGTCATTGGAACTTTCAACGGATGTGACAGAAGCACTCAGGTTGAAGGACCCTTGCCCGTCCGGCACGCGGATAGACATATTCTCCAGATTATCGGACGCAATAGTGGCACTCCCATCCGTCACCTCGACTTCAACGCCATTCACGATCAGGGTTGCCCCGTCCGGAATACCGCTCAAGGTCACAGAAGACAAGCTTTCAGAACCATCTTCATCCGTCAGGCCGACAGTAATATCAACCGGATATTCGGTATAACCGCCGCCCGCTGTGATCGGACCGCCGTCGCCGCCCAATTCCCCAACCGTGGTTTCTTCATCCGCTTGGTTCGGAATATCAGCAACCTGATTACCAGACTCATCATAATGATTTTGACCAGCCTTAATGGTGTAGCCCTCAACAGCCTGACCATATTCCGCTTCAATTTCATCAATCCAACGCGATGGATCCGCCGGGTTTTTGTTGTCGCCCGGATATTCATCAATCTTGACGGTCGTGCCATCCGCCAGTTCATAAATTACGTGACTAATCCCATGCGGAATTTGAGAAGCAGAAACATCTGTACCTGCACCAATCTCAATCCCGATCTCAGGCGCATCCGCGACCGCTTCAATGTCTACAGTCGCTGTTGCGGTCTGTGTGCTTGTGCCATCGGAAACCGTATATTCGAAGCTTTCAGAACCTGAATAATCACCATCTGGTGCAAACGTCACTGTCCCGTCGGCATTCAAGGTCACGCTGCCGTTGCCGACATCCACAGTTTCCCCGACCGCAATATCCTGACCATCGATTTGCGTAATCGTCAGATTGTCGCCATCCAGGTCGCTGTCGTTATCCAGCAAATCAATTTTGACAGATTTATCTTCTTGCGTGCTGGCCTCGTCGTTCTGCGCGACCGGCCCGTCATTCACACCTGTCACATCAATGGTGACAGTCGCGCTGTCCGTCCCGCCATTACCGTCGCTGATTGTGTAGGTAAAGTCGGTTTCACCGTTCCAGTTCGCATCCGGTGTAAAGGTATAAGTGCCATCGCCATTGTCAACGATTTCGCCATGTTCCGGTTGATCGAAGCCAACAATGTGAAGGCTATCCCCGTCAAGGTCACTATCGTTGCTCAACAGACCCGCAGCAGAGAAAGTGATCGGCTGATCTTCCAGACCGCTCAAGTCATCATCCTGCGCCAACGGATCAAAGTCCGGGCTGGCTGTCAGCGTAGTACTCGCCTCATCACCGTTTGGTTCTGTCGCAGTTGCTGTCACCGTCAGGTTAAAGTCACTGACTTCCCCGTCCACAGTCATGGTCAGTTCGTCCAGACGATCCAGATCGTCCCCACTGATCACCAATACACCGTCAACCACGTTGCCCAAATTAAACTCGGCGCCTTCCGGGAAATCGGCAATCGTGATGGTCAGGCTTTCCGAATTATCAATGTCCGTAATCGCCGCAGACACGTTCACATCAAACGTCCCGGCCTCGTCAGATTCAACGATAGATACGGCCAGATTTGGTGTATCAGCCACACCATCCACGTTCAGTGCGATATTCGCTTGTGCAACACCACCTTCTCCATCGGTCACGATGTAGGTCAGGTTCTCACTACCACTCCAGTCTTGATCCGGCGTAAAGGTAAAGGTCCCGTTTTCCGCATCAAATGTCAGCGTCCCATTGCCCAGATCAATGCCTTCCTCTGGGATATTATCCAGATTTACACCGTTGATTTGTGCGATAGACAGGCTGTCATTATCCACATCACTGTCATTCCCCAGCAGGTCATTGACCGTAAAGGTGATCGCCTGATCTTCCTGACCACTAAAGGTGTCGTCAACAGCAACAGGTTTATCATTCTCCGGATCAACGCTCAGGTTGACGGTCGCGGTTTGAGTTTCCCCATCGTTGTCCGTCACCGTGTAGGTGAAGCTGTCGGTGCCGTTGTAGTTTGCATCCGGCGTATAGGTCACGGTGCCATCGTCGTTCAGCACCACGGTGCCATGCTCGGGCTGGCTCAGGCCTGTGATCGTCCCGCCATCCACAATGCTGTCATTATCCAGCACGTCGATGGTTGCAGACTTATCTTCGCCCAGGGTCTGGCTGTCATCCTGCAAGGTGTTGTCGATATCGGTGATATCGATGTTCACCGTTGCTGTCGTGATCTCGCCATCTTCATC
>NZ_JHYO01000029.1 GCF_000688235.1 Terasakiella pusilla DSM 6293
GAAAGCTTTAACGGCAAGCTTCGCAATGAACTTTTAAACGGAGAAATATTCTATACCTTGCAGGAGGCAAAGGTTCTGATTGAACGCTGGCGGCAGTTTTACAATGAAGTTCGTCCGCACAGTTCACTGGGCTACAAGCCTCCGGCACCAAAAACACTCTTGCCTCGTCCTGATGTTCTGACTTACGCTACGCTCCAGTCGCCACATCAGGACGACAATAATAGCCAGAAACTAACATAGCGGTTGGACCACCAAAGTGGGGCACGTCAAGGATATTCTTTTACTTGCTTTAGTATTTCACTCATATCTCGTTTTGGAAGTAACGAAGATAGTGCCATCAGGTGTTTAAGGGGGTTTGAATAGCCCCTAGATTTCTAGACACCTTGTCAGTTACAAAATGAGGCAAGGAGTTATTCAATGTCTAAACCCAATTTCACAGATGAATTTAAAATTGATGCCGTCAAGCAGGTTACGGAACGGGGCTATTCAGTTGCGGAAGTTTCCAGACGTTTAGGTGTCAGCACACATTCTCTTTATCAATGGCGCAAACGGTTTTCTAAGCCGCTAGCTGTCGCCCAAGAATTTACTGAACAATCTGCTGAGATCAGGCGATTGAAGAAGGAATTAGCCCGTGTCACGGAGGAACGTGACATTTTAAAAAAGGCCACGGCGTTCTTCGCAAAAGATGCCAAGTGAAGTACGCCTTTATCAAGGTGCATCGTTGTGACTTTATGGTCCGAAGCATGTGTCGCATCTTGCAGGTCCATCCAAGTGGATTTTATGCCTGGATAAAAACCCGGTTTAGTAAAAGAGCCCTTGAAGACCAACGCCAAACTGAACTGATCAAACAGGCCTGGGAAGAAAGCGGCAAGGTCTACGGTTATCGCAAATTGCATGATGACCTCTGTGAATTGGGTGAACGGATCAGTCCCAACCGTGTCGCACGTTTGGCTCGTCTGGCGGGGGTCTCCGCCCAGATCGGATATAAACGCCGGCCAGGTCAATATGGTGGTAAGCCATCTGTCGTGGTTGATAATACACTTGATCGGCAATTTGATGTGCAGGAACCCAATCGATTTTGGGTAACGGACATTACATATATTAAAACGACAGAAGGCTATTCCTATTTGGCTGTTGTGATCGATCTTTATTCAAGGAAAATCGTGGGCTGGTCTATGCAAAGCAGACAATTTACAGAACTTGTATTGCAAGCTTTGCTTATGGCCCTGCGGCGGCGAAAACCGACAAGAAAAGTCGTCATACATTCTGATCAGGGCTCACAGTTTACCAGCATTGAATGGGCATCGTTTCTAAAATCACATAATCTGGAACATTCTATGAGCCGTCGTGGCAATTGCCATGATAATGCTGTTGCTGAAAGCTTTTTCAACCTGCTTAAACGTGAACGCATCAGACGCAAGGTTTATAAAACCAGAGAAGATGCAAGGCAGGACATCTTTGATTACATAGAAATGTTCTACAACCCAAAACGCAAACATGCTAGAAACGCAATGCTGTCACCTAATGATTTTGAACAGCAGCAAAAAATGAGAGTACAAGGCGTCTAGAAATCTAGGGGCTATTCAGTGTGTACGGATATGACATGGCAAATTTAGTTCTTCTGACTGAAATTGAGGACGTTTAGTGAGCGTTTGGGCTACATCAACAGGGCTCATGATGGCAGGCAGCGCTGCAATAAGCGGGTTTTCGTTATATTCTGGTAACCCTTGGTCTGTATATTCCGCTTCTAGAAAACGAGGGGCATTTGAGTTAGTCATTCGAACCGTCCTCTTTTAGTAAATCTTTGAGGCGTGTCGGCAATTTGAAACTCTTAGGTTTTGATCGCTCCTTATGGATTGGAGTAATGGTAGCTTCCTGACGTTTAGGGAAAGTTGGTTTTTTTGCTATTTTTTTGCTTCGCTCGTATTGCCTTTCATCGCGCTTGTTGTCTGAGATCCCTCTTGTTCGGTTAGTTTTATCAACCTTTGAATACACAGGCTGTTGTTGAGCTGAGGTATCCTTGATTTGTTGCAAATCATTGACTAGATTTACGGATCCTGCACGCTTTTTAAGTCTAGATGTTGCTGCAATGTCTTTTCGCAAGTCTTGGTAATTCCAAAGTTCCCACATGCTAATATTTTCGTAGGCACGGCTCCTCGTAGTTAAATTAGCGGGAATAAATTCTGAGTAAGAATCTGAAGGTCTTAGGTAGATAGTATTCGTATTATATAAATCGTAAGCGACAGTTACTGTTCTCGGGCCTCTATAATTCCCCTCAAACCAACCCCAGTCCAAAGCTTGTTTGCAACTGTAATAGCAGCCGAAAAGCTTTAAGCCGTGCTCCGTAATTGTGGCATTGGTGTGTGGTAGGAGATTTACCCTCACAAGATGTGGGTCCGGTCATCGAAGTAGACCTGTTCGGTATTCAATACCCCAATTCCACAATGTCAAAGGGTTTGATGGTAGGTTCTTAGGGATTCCTGTATCTATATCATATGTGCTTATCTCATGGTCGTTGTTGTAGTGCAGTACAATTTTAATGATCATTTGAGTGAATTCTTTAAGGGTTAATATACCGTCCTGGCGATAATCAACCCCATGGCGTTTTTTACCGATGGGATTTTTTGTAACGTATCCCTCTACAAATGGCTTCATTTTAGTTTGAACAGTACGGAAATACCTTTCAACTATGCCTTTCCAATCTGCTCGGTATGCGGGAGTGTTTTGGATTTCGACATTGAATGCTTTGCTTAACACTTCCACATGGCGACCCAGGATTTCTCCTTTGTCACCTATAATGTTTTCAGGTAATCCCTGCATCGGCCACATATCAGATGTGATGTCAATGTCATATTCAGCGCAATAGGCTACCTTATTTGTCATGGCATTTCCCAGTGCTTCCATCGCGCTCACCCATGAAGCATTTTCGAGCCCAATGTACATTCCAACAATTGCTCGGCTAAAGACATCGACTACAAAGTACAGTGTTGGGCGACCAATAATTTCAGAGCGATCTTGCTCTGAAACTAAATAGACATCCGCAATTGTAGCATCAATTTGATAAAGATAACCTGGACCAGGTACTTCGGCAGTTGATGTGCCTAAATTAGGGCTGAAATCTTTAAGGTAATTGATTTCACCTTCTCTTTTTTTGGTGACCTCAATTGAAGTATATTCTTTTTGATAGAAATATTTAAATTGCCGTTCTGTCGGAACGTTTAGGAGGTCTTCTGGATTAGCTGGGAGTTTTATACCATATGAAATGAGTAACTGGTTGTATGCATAATCGAATTCGTATTCACTTTCATTTAGTAGGCATTTTTCAATGACAACACGAAATAAAGATTTAATTTTTTCTGTAATAGGAATGCCATACCCTGGGTTTCTAGTACGTATTCGCCCATTTCGTTTATCGCTGAATGTTTTGGATTTTCCAGGTCCTCCACAAAGGTCATATCGGCCACTTAGTGCATTTTTACACATGCCGAACTGCCAATAGCGACGGAGCCACCTGTAAACTGTTTGTTTTGTGGCACCAGAATTTTCAACTACCTTCTTGAGAAGTTTTCCGCGAGTTTTACGTTGATAAACTTCTGGCACTGTTTTCACAGTGTTTTCTATTGAGGCCCAAGCTTTATTTTGGACAGCTTCTGCTTTCGACCCCTTTTTGGGTGAAGCTAAGCTGATATTCAAATAGGGGTCGGTGATTGTCTGTAAATCTGCTCTGGCTAAAAAATGCTCAAAATCTGATTTCTCGGAAGCTTGTGGTAGTGCCTGTTGGTCATCAATATCAATCCAAAAAACGGCCTGTTGATTACTCCAAAGAATGCGAATTCTTTTTTCGTCCCATAAATATACATCGTTAGGCATGAACATATTCAACATCCTTAGCTAACCAATATTCAGAAGCTTTGATATCCTTGGCTTTCAAATTTGTATGTAGTTGATTGTGTATATCCCATTGGAATGCATTTTGTGCTGCCAAGTGCCTGAAATATTGAAGGTGTAACCCTGCTTTTGAGTTTTGTGATCTATCTAACTCTCTTAACAATTCTGGGAGTTGAACGTCAGGGGCTGCATCTAGTTGCTTAACAATTCTTTCAAAGGTCTGCACTCTCTCCATCTCATTGAGGTCATAGCTGTGCATGTGAGGAATTAGCCAGCGAATATTGTTAATGGTTGTCTTTGGAACTTCGTGTTCAGTAAACACAAACCAATCGATGCCTTCACCTTCCCAAAAGCGTCGCTCAAGTTCAAGTTTCTCTATTGTACGAGCATTATCTAGATCTTGGGCATATTTTACGGATATGGCTTGGCTGGAATGTTGACCATTTTGCTCGAAGTCTACTAATAAATCAGTGCTCATTACCTGAAGCACCCCTTTGTAAGCTGGGTGTTTAATTCCCAGTCGTTTGGCAATATCTATTGTAGATTCGGGATTGAGTGGAAACTGTTCCCTTATATCGGTTACAACGGATTGCCAATCAAAAAGTAGAAATGCGGCGAGTTCGAGATCTGAAAGTAAATGTACTACACGATTATGAGTTAGAGCAGGCCTACGGTGTACTCGCCCTTTACTCGGAACGTCACGGACGGTCAAAAAAGGTTTATAATTTTTGCCGAAGCCTTGGCCACGTTTTTCTTTTTGCAATCGTTTCAGTATTGCAGGTTCAAGAAACTTTTTGGTTTCTTGTGGGTGTGGGCTAAGAAATGAAGAGGCTTGTCTCATTTTGAAAGAACCTAGCTATACCAATTCATACAGTATAGCTCAGAACTTCCGAAAGTATGATACTTTTTTGTTTAGGATGATACTTTTTTGTCAATTTACAGGATTGATTGTCTAAGAGGCAGACCTACTCCACAGTCACGGATTTCGCGAGGTTGCGGGGTTGGTCTACGTCTGTGCCTTTATGGACAGCGACATGATAGGCCAGCAATTGTACGGGGATAGAGTACAAGATCGGGGCGACGAACGGGTCTACCTGTGGCATGACCACACTTGCAACCGCATGATCCGCCATTTTCTGGACGCCATGTTCATCGGCCATAAAGATAACGCGACCGCCACGGGCCACGGACTCCTGGGTGTTTGAAGCGGTTTTTTCAAAGTTACTATCCGTCGGTGCGATCACAATGATCGGCACAGACTCGTCAATCAAGGCGATCGGGCCGTGCTTCATTTCCCCCGCCGCATAGCCTTCTGCGTGGATGTAGGAAATCTCTTTCAGCTTCAACGCCCCTTCCATCGCAATCGGGAAGCTGGCGCCACGGCCCAGATACAACACATCGCGCGCTTCTGCGACCTTAAGCGCGATCTCGCGCAATGTGCCGTCATGGTTCAACACATCGGCGCAGCGCGCCGGCACTTCCGCAATCGCTTTGCACAAACGTGCCTCACATTCCTCATCAATCGTGCCTTTGGCTTTCGCCAACGCAATGGCGAAACACGCAAGCACGGTCAATTGTGTGGTGAAGGCTTTGGTGGAAGCCACGCCGATTTCCGGTCCCGCATGGGTATGTAGAACCGCATCGCTTTCGCGCTCCATAGAGCTTTCCGGCACGTTGACAATCGACAGGATCGATTGACCCTGACTTTTTGCATACCGCAGCGCCGCCAAGGTATCCGCCGTTTCCCCACTTTGGGAGATAAACAGGGCCAAGCCGCCGTCCGGCATCGGGGCTTCGCGGTATCTAAACTCACTCGCCACATCGATTTCAACACCCACACGGGCATATTGCTCGATCCAGTATTTTGCCACCAACCCGGCATAAAAAGACGTTCCGCAAGCCACAATGGTCAAGCGCGGAATTTCCTTTAGATCAAACGGAAAGTCCGGCATGGAGATCGTTTGCGTTGTCGGATTAAAGAAACTCGACAGCGTATCGCCAATAACCTGCGGCTGCTCGTAAATCTCTTTCAACATATAATGACGATGCTCGCCCTTGCCGATCAAAGCACCGGACATGGCGGTTTCAGTTACCTCGCGCTCGACCTGCTGATCATCCTGATCATAGAAAGTCGCGCCCTCGCGATTAAGGACCACCCAATCACCTTCATCCAGATAGGCGATTTGCTTGGTCAACGGTGCCAGCGCCATCGCATCGGAGCCGAGATACATTTCCCCTGCCCCAAAACCGACTGCCAAGGGACTGCCACGACGCGCGCCGATCAGCAAATCTTCTTCCCCCGCAAACAGGATACCAAGGGCAAACGCCCCTTCCAGACGCTTCAGCGTCAGGCGCACCGCTTCGATCGGGCCCATGCCTTCATCCAGATAACGCGTGATCATCATCGGGACCACTTCGCTATCGGTTTCAGAATAAGGTGTGTAGCCTTTTTCAATCAATTCTGCGCGCAGTTCCTGAAAGTTTTCGATAATACCGTTATGAACGACCGCGACTTTATCCGTTGCGTGGGGGTGGGCGTTGGTTTCGTTGGGGATACCGTGCGTTGCCCAGCGGGTATGACCGATCCCGATCGTCCCGTTGGCCGCCGAAGCTTGAACTACCTTTTCCAGATTGACGATTTTCCCTTCTGCACGGCGACGTTCCAGCACGCCGTTTGACAGGGTCGCAATACCGGCGGAGTCATAACCGCGATATTCAAGACGTTTCAGCCCTTCCACCAATAAAGGGGCTGCCTCTGCTTTACCGATAAATCCAACAATTCCACACATGGCTTTAATCTCTTACTTTTTTGATTTTTCTTCAGTTCTTCGGGCACGGAACTTATCGGCCCAGCCTGAGAAGTTCTTTTGCGGAGCGCGGGTTAAAGACAGATCGCCGCCTTCCACATCTTTTGAAATGGTACTGCCTGCCCCGACATTGGCGTTATCACCAATTTTAACAGGCGCAACCAACGCCGTATTGGAGCCGATAAAAGCACCCGCCCCGATATCCGTATGATACTTAAAGTAGCCGTCATAGTTACAGGTGATGGTCCCTGCTCCGATATTGGCATTTGGGCCGACGCGGGCATCCCCGATATAACTCAGATGATTGACCTTCGCACCCTCTTCAATCAGGGCCTTTTTGATCTCAACAAAGTTGCCGACTTTCACGTTGTCTTTCAAATCCGCACCCGGACGCAAACGGGCATAAGGGCCCATCACAACGCCGTTGCCCAGTGTGGTTTCTTCCAGATGAGAAAAAGCTTTAATGAGCACATTGTCGCCAACACGGACACCGGGGCCAAAAAAGACGTTGGGTTCAACAACAACATCTTTGCCCAGTACCGTATCAAAACTAAAATGCGTGCTAGACGGGTCCATCAAGGTTGCCCCATTGACCATCGCACGCACGCGCAATTGAGACTGCACCAGACCTTCCGCTTTTGCCAACTCCACACGGGAGTTCACGCCCAACAGCTCATCCTCATGACCTTCAACAACCGAACAGTCCAAGCCAGCTTTGCGCGCTAAGGCCACGATGTCGGTCAGGTAATATTCACCCGCCGCATTGTCATTGCTGATTTGTTCCAGCAGACCAAACAGCTTTTGACCCTTGACGCACATGACACCGGAATTACACAGGTTAATCGCGCGCTGTTCATCCGTTGCATCTTTAAATTCTACAATCGCTTGTAGGTGGTTATCTTCATCGACAACCAGACGCCCATAAGCTGCCGGATCATCGGGTCTAAAGCCCAACACGACCACATCACTGTCCTGTGCCGCTGTTAGCATTTTTGAAAATGTCTCAGGTGCGATCAAAGGCGTGTCGCCAAAGGCAATCAGGACAGATCCGTCAAACCCGTCCATGGCCGATTTTGCGGCCAAAACCGCATGGCCTGTGCCTAACCGATCCACCTGCACCGCTGTTTTATGGGGGGCAACCGCTTTTTCCAAAGCCGGCATGTCCGGTCCGATCACACAGACAAGTTCCGTCACTCCTGCTTCTTGCAGGTTTGCGATCACGTGATTGACCATCGGACGCCCCGCCAAAGCGTGCATCACCTTCGGCATGGTCGATTTCATACGGGTGCCGAGCCCGGCGGCAAGAATGATGGCTGCTGATTTAGACATTGTCATAAGATACAAGTTAGAATAGTTACATAAAGGAAGATACGCGTACTCGAGCCTTTTTAAGCTGAAAAAGGGTAAAGCGCAAATTCAAAGATACACCTGAATAACATTAAATCAGGACTTTGTTGCACTTCCTCAGTTCCATACCAGAAAATTTATCAATGGCTTAGCAGGCCAAATGTAACCAAAAGCCTTGGGATTTCAAACCTATACGGTTGTGTGTTTATTGTGCGGGGTGCGCAATGAGCAAGGTTACAAAGGTGTATGGCAATACCTGTGTTGTCGAGTTAGAACTGCCGTGGGAAGTCGCTGAATTACTTGTTGAACAAGGACCAGCACTTTTAGAAGAAATCTCTATAGCCTTGAGAATGCGCAGGCAGAGAACTGAGCATAATCAAAAATTTGCGGCACTTCGTGAACAGGATCGACAGCAAGCAAAAGAGGATTTCTATAATCTGGGCCGGGTGGTTGATGAAGCATTACAGGCCAGCAATTCTAACAAAAAAGAAATCCTTAAAAAGCTCGCAATTGAGCATGATGTTGTACCTTCATTTTTAGAACGTGTACGCGCTCTTTATGTCCAAAAACAAAAGGAACAACGCAAAGCTGATGTTGTTCGGTACTATTTCGCGGGTTTTACTAACTCGCAAATAGGTGAAAAAGTTGGAATGAGTGCTGGTGCTGTTGCAATGGTGCTCAAGCGAGAAGGCAACCTTCTTGAAGCTATTAAGCGTCTTCATTCTGGAGCATTTGCTGCACAGGAAGGTGGAAAATGAAAAATTCCACTATTCCAAATACTCTTGCTTTCTGGATCGTGGCGTCTCAAGGCGCATTAGATACATTTCGCTCAATTGGATTAACTGATGAAGCCAATGAGTTTGAAAATCATATAGAGGTCTTAACGTTACTTTGGAGCCGAGAACATGGTGAAGAGTTTGACGATCGCTTAGAAGAACTCCGTGTGCTGTTAGAAAACCTCCCTGTAAATAGGGAGGTCCACTGATGTCCCCGCTTGACCATGTTTCCAATGAACGCACTTCTGACATCCGTGTCAAGAAGCCCAGCGAACGCAGTGAGTGGCTTCTTTACTCGGTGGCGGCACCACACACTGCCCCCAAGGGGGGCAGAACAAGCCCAACGGGCGCAGGCTCTGCACCCCTGCCACACGGCGAGTGGGGGGAGCCCGAGGGGGAACACCCTCGGGAATTATCGGATTTTGACTGGAATAGAAAAACTCAAACGGCTGTTGCTACTTTCCCTGCTTTTATCGGCTTTTCCTATTGTAGCATTTACGGCAAGAACTTTAATGCCTCCGCCTTTTTGGCCTGTACTTTCTGCTTCAGTTGTAATCGCAACATCGAAATGAAGAATGCAGGCATAGTCTGTTCGGTCTTTTCCCCTGTTAAAACCCAATTGAACCAGTCCATGACTTTCCATCACTTCTTTTGGTATTCCTTTAAGGTCAGGCATTGCTTGAATGGGGCTATTGTTTTGGTTTTCATTAAATTCGTTAATGCTTTCCGTGATTTCAGTCAATGCATCAAGAATAAATTCTTTAAGTGTCAGCATAGGTCTATCCTTTTAGTCTTTTGGTTATATTTAATAACAATCTGGAACGTTTACGTTGTTCTAGCAAGTTTTGTTTCTTCCTGCGTTCAAATTAATAGCCCCCCGATTTTTGTATCACGGGGGGCTCTGGATACATGGAAGGAACAATTCTAATGGATGACATGAAAGTAATTCATTGCGGTTTTGATGGCTTAGACGTTGCTTTTGCTTGTGCTGTTCCTTCGAATATCTGTGAAATTTTCGAAGGTAAAAAACGTGCTGCACAGGAAAGCGACGGGAAACCGCAATATGTCAAAATCAACGACTTTGAAGGCCATGTAGCAGAAAGCGGCGCAAGAGGTGGATTTGCTTATCGTGTCGATACTGGGCCCGAAGGTGAAATATGGTTCTTTAAACGGTCCGAAAATTCTGAAAAATACAATGTGCGTGTTTCAGTGAAGAGTGCCACTATTGCCGGGTTCGGTTATTGGGACAGCAAAAGCAAGCTTTTCGAAAGACTTTCCCAACTCGGCATTGAGGTAAAACATGACCGGGTAAGCCGTGTTGATATATGCCTTGATGTCCTTATGCCTAAAGGTTGGAATATTGACCCATCCTGTTTTGTAAGTCGTGCAGATCGCCACGACCATCAAGAAGGTAAAGGCGACGTTGCCACTGTGTGGGCTCAAGACCGTTGCTCAGGCGTCACTGTGGGCAAGATGCCAGGACGTCAATTTTGCGTATACGACAAACGCCGGGAAGTCACCAAGAAGCGTAAAGTTGAGTGGTGGGAAATCTGGCAAAAAAAGAACCCGGACCTTGAGGAACTAAAGCAAGAAAATAAGCCAAACATCTGGCGTTTAGAATTCCGTGCTGGCAAAGAGCATTTGCGCAAGAAATGGGACATCCGCACCTTTGCTGATTTGGAAGCCTCTCTAACTGATGTTATCAAAGCTGGTTTTGATGCAATCCGCTATTGCATACCGTCCAGTGACACAAATCGCAGTCGTTGGGAAACTGACCCTATCTGGAGCATAGCCGCACAAAAAGTTGTCTCTGTATTTGAAGACTACGAAAGCGGCCTTGTAGAAGGCCAACTTTGCGAAGTTGCAAGGAAACAAAAGGTCAAAGAATTTGAAGGCCAATTTAGAGGCTTGTTCGCCTCATTCTGCGGCCTGTCATGGGATTCAGAAATCTCAGCAACAGTCTTTGCAGATTCAATGGCGGATCACTTGTGTGATTTCCTTAAGAGTTTTGCCCATCGAGACAAAGACGAATTCCTGAAAAAAATCATCAAAGCAAATGGACGGTACAACTTCCTCGAAGATCGTAGATCGGTAATTGACGAAGCTGAGGATGTAGCCAAGCCGGACAATGCCAAACCGTTTAACTCATCAAGAAATCACGAAATGAACGGAGGTGAAAATGATCCTCCATTCTAAGCAAGGAAACAAGACGTTTCTTTATCTCTCAACATGCCCGGTGATCGGCACTGTGCATTTATCTAAAACTAACTATGAAAGTTAATATTATGAAGAAAATTCAAGATATCACTGTAAACAAACAAACAGAAACTCTCGCCTTTCGCCTTCGCCAAGCAAGAGACGGAAAAGGTCTATCTCGTCGAGCTGTGAAAGATGCAACAGGCATTTCTGACACATCAATTGACAGGTTCGAAAATGGTTCGCAAGAACCCACTGTGTCTCGTCTAGAAATTTTGGCGAAACTATATGACGTCACTGTGGATTGGTTGCTAAAAGGTGAAGAAGCTGACGAAGGCTATTCCCTTAAGGGAAATGAACCTATTTTGTCTGATTATGACGAGCAGGACGAAATGGAAGACGAAGGCACTGAAAAACCCGCTGAGGCTGTTCGCGCAATGCTCAGTGAAATTGACGACCTTCGTGAAAACGGTTTCGAAGGTGCACGGCGATATGCTTTAGCATTGGCAAGTGATGCTTCCAAAATGATGCTTTATCTTGAAGCTGACGAACTCGAAGAACTCGCTATTGAGCGAGAGCTCTATCAAGAAAAAGAAGGAGATGGTTTCAAATTTTCTGATTTATTTGACAGTAATCCTCACGGGGCTCATGATTTATTTATTGGCAACGTGTCTGAGCGTATTGCAGATACGGCAATTCTTGGTATTGACCTCTATCATATCGAGAGAGATGTTTTATCGGAACTCGCTGACCAATTTCACTCAGTATACCGCCTGACCCCCAAAGGTGAAATTCGTCTGACTGGTTGGGGCGACTACGAAGAGTTGGTGCCTACTATCCGAACGGCTATTCGAACTAAATTTGTATCATCAAGTGATATTGATTTTTCAAACTTAAACGAGTTTTCCCGTCGATAAATCGTGATCGGCGGTTTCATGTGAAGCCGCCATTTCGTCATATTTACAAAACCCGCTTGACACGCAACTTAAATTTAGTAATATCAACTTAATTATTTGAAGGTTTGAGTATGAACGAGAATACACGCAAGCACATACCCCTTGGCGAATTGCTGCTTAAAGCACGTAATGCTATGGGTTTGACCCAAGTGCAAGTGGCTAAAAGTGTTGGCATTAGTGATGTTTCCCTTATCCGTTATGAAAAAGCCGGAATTGAGGAAACAGGACAATACCCGCCTAGCCAAAAGCTTGCTGCTTTGTGCATTCTTCTCGAAATACCTCCGGCGCAAGCTTTGTACGCATGTTTAGATGAGACACATGATTGGAAACAATCAGGCATCATGTGGCATGATTTGATCGCAGAACGCGCTGACTTCAAATTCTTTGTGGAAGACTACAAAGAAATTGTGAACGAAAACCGTTTTCTTCGGGCAATCATTAAAGGGATTACCGATGAAGGTTACACACTAGATGAGGATGTTGCTGACTGGTTATATGAGCAAGCTAAAGCGCTAACGCGCGGGGATAGTGGGATTAAGCGTGGAATGGTTGAAAGAGGACTATACGACGGCGACGTCGAGACTTTGAATATAGTCTTCACTTAATCAATCCATAAAAAAACGGCCCGAACTGGTAATTCGAACCGTTTGTAATTCTCCATGGAGTTGTTTGTGCAACTCCAAAATATAAAGGGGTTATTTGATGACCTTTAAAAAAGAAAATACAACGTTTACCGTTGTAGATCAAGCTTTTCGCGTGCCCACATCTCAGAAAAATGAGGTGTCGCAATGATTGAGCGTATGTTATCTGTTAAAGAGGCAGCTAGACGTTGTGGCGTATCAGATACGACTTTTGATAAATTGGTTAATCGTAAAATAGCACCTCAACCAGTTCACCATCCTGACGTAAAGAGAAGACTTTGGGATATCCAAGAGATTGACCGTTATCTTGATCGCGTTTCTGGAAAGGGGATTTCTAAGTCGCCTTCTATGGACCTTTTTCGTGAAAGGTTAGCCAATGCGACGAAATCTTAAATACGTTACGGATCGCAAAAGGCCCGGTGGCTATACAGATTATTATTATCGCCGGAATGGTCAACTTCAAAAGATCATCGGTGAGCCACATAGTGATGAATTCATGGCAAACTACGCTAGAATTCATGCAAGCTTTGAAGATAAAAAGTCCAAAATCAGGGGTGGTTTCGACCACCTCTGTGAGGAGTACATGAAAAGTCGTGAATTTTGTCAACTTAAAGAAAGTTCTCGCCGTCAGTATCGGCTGCACATTGATCGTTTACGATATTTGTTTGAAGGGGTGGACATACATGAGATTGACAAGAGCGTTATTAAGGATCTGATTAACGGGTTTAGTGATCGAATTGGTACCGCGAATAATTTTTTGAGAATGCTTAAGACGCTTTTCACTTTCGCAGTTGGAATGGAGTATTTGTCCGTTTCGCCAGCAAACGGAATTAAGCCTTACAAAGGCGGAGAGTATCAACCATGGTCTGATGATGAAATTGAGCTATTTTTGAACGCTGAGACAACATCTAAAGAGATGAGGCGCGTTCTATTATTCGCTCTCTATACAGGTCAACGCCAAGGTGATTTGATTAACATGCGATGGAATGATTTGTCGGATGGTGGCGTAAATGTTGTTCAAGAGAAAACAGGTACAAAGCTCTGGATACCATTGCATCCAGTTTTAGAGAAAATCATTCCAAAAATATCTCGTGATAACGTCAATATTCTTACATCCTCAACAAATAGAAGATGGTCTCCATCAAATCTAAGAAATACATTTAGGGATATGTGCCGTAAGGCAGGTGTTCCAAGTCACAAAGTGTTCCATGGTTTGCGCAAGAGCGCGACGGTAAAGCTTATTGAGGCTGGTTGTACTTATGATCAAGTAAAGGCCATCACAGGCCACAAAACAACGTCCATGGTTGAGCATTATGGCAAGGGAACGAACCAAAAACGTTTAGCTAAAGAAGCCATGGATAAATTTGGCAAAAGTGTAACAAGCTTGAAAAAAGTGTAACAAGGCAGATTTAACATGTTGAAAATATTAACTATTGAACCTAGTGGCAAAATTTCAAAGATTGTTACGGATTGCTACAGATGACCCTGACGACCCTTATTTTTGACCTTGATGGCACACTGATTGACAGCGCCCCCGATTTACGCACCGCTTGCAACAAGCTTTTACAATCAAAAGGCCGCCGCGAAATCACGCTGGAAGAAACCAAAAAATTTGTCGGTAATGGCGCGGCAAAGCTGGTGGAACGCGCCTTTGCCGCCACAGGTGAGCCCGCACAGGCAAGCGAGCTTGCCCCCCTCACCCAAGACTTCCTCGCGTTTTATGACGGTCATGAGGCGGATGAGACGGGAACCTACCCATCGGTCATGGAAACCTTGCAACAGCTCAAACAACAGGGCTACCGCCTGGCGCTGTGCACAAACAAGCCGCAAAAGCCGACCCAAAACATCTTGGAACATTTGGCCATTGAGAGCTTTTTTGACGTGATCATCGGCGGCGATCAGGTCGCCAAGAAAAAGCCCGACGCGGAGATGTTGCTGACCACCCTCACAAAAATGGGGATCACGGCCGATCAAGCGGTCATGATTGGGGACAGTCCCAACGATATCGGCGCTGCTGACAATGCCGAAATGGCGAGCATTGCTGTTTCCTATGGGTATCGCCGGGTATCGGTTGAGGAACTGGGTGCGGACCGCATCATTGATCACATGTCGCAACTACCTGACGCTTTGGAGGCGATGAAGGCCTGATCACACCTCATGAGTGTGCGCACTAACCCTTTGTTTCAAGACGGAACATTTACCGGAAATTGGGTTACAATCTTTCAGTTTTCACATGATTTTCATAAAAATCTGACGTTTTCTGCTGGAATTATTAACAATTCCCGCTTATACGGGATATTCAGATTTTTTTAAAAAAGAATAAGCTTAAGGATTCACATTATGGCACAGACATGGACCCCCGACAGTTGGCGCGCAAAACCGATCCGTCAGGTCCCGACTTACCCGGACGCTGATAAGGTTAAACAGGTCGAAAAGACCCTTTCTACTTATCCGCCGCTGGTCTTTGCCGGTGAAGCCCGCCGCCTGAAAGCCGAACTGGCGAATGTCGCCATGGGGAAAGGTTTCCTGCTACAAGGCGGGGACTGTGCGGAATCTTTTGCTGAATTTAACCCCAACAACATCCGCGACACGTTCCGCGTCTTGTTGCAAATGGCTGTGGTGCTGACCTTCGGCGCGTCCTGCCCGATCGTTAAAGTCGGTCGTATGGCCGGCCAGTTCGCCAAGCCACGCTCCAGTGATATGGAAACCAAAGACGGGATCAGCCTGCCAAGCTACCGCGGTGACGCGGTCAACGGGATGGAATTCACCGAAGAAGCCCGTATCCCGGACCCGGAACGTCTGATCCAGATGTACAATCAGGCAGCCTCTACGCTCAATCTGATCCGTGCCCTTGCCCAAGGCGGTTATGCAAACCTGAACAAGGTACACCGCTGGAACCTTGGTTTCGTCAACGGCACCGAAGAAGGTAACCGGTATCAGGACTTGTCCAACCGGATCTCCGATGCATTGGCGTTTATGGATGCGTGTGGCATCAACGGCGACACAACAGCCTCATTGCGTGAGACAGAATTCTACACGTCCCACGAAGCCTTGTTGTTGAACTACGAACAAGCCATGACCCGTGTGGACAGCACACAGGATAACGAAGAATGGTACGACACATCCGCACACTTGGTGTGGATTGGCGAACGCACCCGCCTGCTGGACGAAGCCCACATCGAATATATGCGCGGCATTGCCAACCCGATCGGCTGTAAAGTCGGCCCGACCATGACACCGGACGAGCTGATTACCCTGATCGACACGCTGAACCCTAACAACGAAGCGGGCAAGCTGACGCTCATCACCCGCATGGGCGCAGATAACATCGAAAAAGGTCTTCAGCCACTGTTGGAACGCGTGAAAGCCGAAGGTCGCCACATCGTCTGGTCTTGCGATCCGATGCACGGCAACACAGTAACGGCAGAAGGCGGCTATAAAACCCGCCACTTCGACGCGGTCCTTGGGGAAGTGCGCGGCTTCTTTGCAGCTCATAAAGCGGCTGGCACCCATGCTGGTGGTGTTCACTTTGAAATGACAGGCCAAGACGTCACCGAATGTGTCGGCGGCACCTACGAAGTGAAAGAAGGTGAACTGGGTGATCGTTACCACACCCACTGTGATCCCCGCCTCAACGCCAACCAAGCCCTTGAAATGGCCTTCCTGTTGGCCGATGCCTTAAAAGCAGAGCGCGATATCTAAACAACGCTCAAACAACGAAAAGCCCCAGCGTGTAAAACGGTGGGGCTTTTTTTGTGTTTACAGGCGATAAAATACAATTTAAGGTTTTGCTTTATTTTCTATTTTTTTGAGTTTTCTATGTATCGCCTCATACTTTCTGCTTTCCTCCTGCTTTTTCTCAGCGCCTGCGCGACCGATAAAGACGGCTCCCGCACCACAACAGGGCAATATTTAGGCCAAGCGGAATGGCAGGAAATTGATATTTCAGAAAGTAAGCTCTCAGCCAACAAACGGGTGAGGCAAGCGGTTAAGAAAGTCTACACCAAATCACTCCCCAATCGCCGGCAAGAGCGCGTCATTTTTAACGGTGGCGGCTACGCTCTGTTGGAATGGATGTATCGAGGCGGTTTTCGGATGCCACCTTCCAATCCTGATTTTATCAAACTCTTTGCAGGCACAAACCTGAGAGGCACACCAATCACCGCCAATGAACTTGCTGTTCAATCTGAAGGCGCGATAAAATATAGTTTCCTTACCCGCGGCACGAGACACTGTATCAGCTTCGTTAAGGCCCTCGGGCGTACTCTTGAACTGCGTGGCGGCATCGGCCGCGAAGCCTATGTCCGTGGGCTTGACTGTTCTGCCCCCGATGACACCAGCTATAAGACTGACATTCTCGCCATGCTCGCTAGCGTTACGTTTGAACGATAGAGTTAAAACACATCACCAGTAACTTCCGCCTTGAGACGTTTTCGAAAGGCCTCCACATGGCGCAAAGCGCGCAGCAACGTTTCCTTTTCCTGCCGGCTTAACGTTTTCGGATCAATAAAACGGGTGACGGGGGCATTGCTTTTAAAAGCTTCAATCTGACGTTTTAGCAGGATCTTGGTCAGAAAATTAAAGGCAAAAACCAGATACTCCTGTTCCGTATCGCTCACCTTACGGGCTTTGTGTAAACGTTCCACCCGTTCCAACGTGCCTGTACTCTCAATCCCGCTTTTAAGACTAAGCAACCTTACCGCCTCGACCAATGGCAGGGTGGCCCGATATTTCACATCAAACAGGCCGGCGTTATCGCCCGTTTCTTCTAATCCCAAGCGTCCGAAGATATTAATCCCGACCGTGTGATCCGCTTGCAGGCTATACATTTCCTGTAAAAAGAAATGGTTTTTCTTCACCGCATCCACCAACGTATAGCGCAACTCGTCCGCTAGGGAGGTTTGTCCATAGACGGGCTGGAAATCAAAAAAGATATCCGCCAGACGCAAGGCGATGCTGTTACGCTTTTTCCCCCACAGGCCGACCTGCTGACGCCATTGACTGATGGATTTTCGCCATAACGGATTGGTTGCCATCACATATCCCGTACAATAGGGAAAGCCGACCTCATCCAGATCTCGGCACATACGGCTTGCCAACTCGCGAAAGTACTCGTCCACTTTGTTGTGATCTTCGTCGGGATAATCCTGCAAAATAAAACCGTTATCCTGATCGGGGAACAGATAATTCTCCCCCCGCCCGGCAGACCCCATCACGATCGCACAAAAATCCACAGGTGGGCGGCCCCACCCTTCCGCCTCCATATGGCAGACATTGTCATGGATGATACGGCTATAAATATCCTTGTTAATGTGGGTCAGTAGCTGTTGCACGATGCTCGCGGGTTGATGATCTTCAAACATATCGTGCGCCAGATCCACTTGTGCCGCCTTCACCCCGCGCAGGCTCTCCACATCCCCTTCACCGCTTAATCGGTCAATCTGTTGCATCAAATCCGTGGCCGCAATCTCAACCGCATCCTGCAAATACACCATCCCCACGGGCTTCATGGCCGTATCCACGACCACCAATTCGCTGACCCCATAGCGGCGCATACGACCGATAGCATGATAAAGATATTCATCGGCGCGCATGGTCTGGACGCGATCATCCATGACCGTATCAATCAAGGCTTGGGGCGCGACCTTAAACACCACTTTGGACAATATATCTTGCTGCCGCAAAATCCCCGCCAGCTTGCCATGACCATCCACCACCACACAGGCTTTCGCCCCGGTTTCCACCATGCGGGAGATCGCGGTTTCACAGAAGGTGCCGACTTCCACGCACACTTTTGCTGTGTGCATAAAATCAATCACGCGTTTTGCAAAAATTTTCGTTTGTTTATGCATGGTTATCACCTATTCCCTGTTTCCATATTGCCCGCCCGTGTGGAAAAAACAAGAAAAAAGCCGTCATCTGCAAGGATAAGTTTTGTTGCAATCTTTTTCACATTGCGCAACAATTCGCCCCAAAGATATCACCAAAAACATAAAAACGGTGAACAGGGACTTTCAAAAATAAAACACGATAAAGTCCTGAAAAATGGGAGATAAAGGTTTTGAACGAGAAGCTATTGTGGCTGCTGGGTTTTGTCGCAGCCTATTGGGCTTACTGCCTTTACTTGGGGGTACGTGGCGCACGACTGGCCCGCACAGCCAGTGACTATTTTATCGCCGGGCGCAGCCTGCCCGTCTGGGTATTTGTGCTTGCGGCCACGGCCATTTCCTTTTCCGGCTGGACCTTTTTAGGCCATCCCGCGATGATCTATCGTGATGGTTTCCCTTACGCTTATGTCTCGTTTTTCACCATCTTGATCCCGCTCACCGGCATCATTTTCCTGAAGCGGCAATGGATGCTGGGCAAGCGCTATGGCTATGTCACCCCCGGCGAAATGCTGAGCGATTATTACCGCTGTGACACCGTGCGCACCCTGACTGTGGTGATTGCTGTCCTCTTTACCGTGCCTTTTATCGGGGTGCAACTGGGCGCGGCGGGCTATCTGTTTAATGTGCTTAGTGACGGCTTGATCAGTTCCACCGCAGGCACCTTGCTGCTGGCCTGTGCCGTCTTTCTGTATGTGGTCTACGGCGGGATGCGCGCGGTTGCCTATGCCGACAGCGTGCAATGTATCCTGCTTGCCCTTGGGGTGATTTTAACGGGCGGCATTGCGCTACATGCCATTGGCGGCATTGACGTGCTGCTCACAGGGCTGGAGCGCATGGGCGCATCCGAATTTGGCTTATGGGGGACAACCCGCGGCGCAGGGGGCGGAGATTACAACGCCTACCTGGCCGTCCCCGGTATTGCCCAACCCGTCAGTGGCGTCAGCGAAACCGTTTCAACGGGCGGACCATGGACAGGGATGATGATCCTGACCTTCCTTCTGGCCCTAATGGGAGTTCAGGCCTCCCCCGCCTTTTCCATGTGGAGCTTCGGGAATAATTCCCCAAAACCGTTTGCCCCGCAGCAAGTCTGGGTCTCCGGTCTAATCCTTGGCGGCTTGCTGTTTGTCATCTCCACCGCCCAAGGGATGAGCACTCATATGTTGGGGGCCACCCCCTCTTTGGCAGGCAGTGGCGTTCCGGTTAACTGGAAACTCCCGACGGAGATTTCAGACGTTCCCGATACCTTGGTCCCTTACATTTTAACCATGGTGCAGGAAAAAATGCCGTGGCTGACCGCCTTCCTTGGGGTCTGCGCGCTTGCCGGGATGCAATCCGCCGGCGCGGCCTATATGTCAACGGCTGGTGCCATGCTGACCCGCGATATTTACAAACATCAGATCCAGCCCCAGGCCGGACATAGTATCCAGAAATTTTTTGCCCGGGTTTGCGTCTTCTTTATCCTGCTGGCCGCACTGGTTGTTGCGCTTGTCAACAAAGACGCGCTTGTGCTTTTGGGCGGGATGGCCGTGGCCTTTGGCTTGCAAATGTGGCCTGCCCTGTTGGGAATCTGTTGGATCAAATGGTTTACGGCAAAAGGGATTGTATGGGGCATGGTCGCCGGGATCTTTGGCGTCTTTTTAACCGATAATGCAGGCATTACTGTCCTTCACATGATCGGCATCGACCTGTGGGATCGCTGGCCTTTAACCATCCATAGTGGCGGCTGGGGGATTGCCTTTAACCTGCTGGTCTGCGTTAGTATATCTGCCCTGACGCAAGAGCGCGAACAGGTCAATGACGCCCATAAACAAAGCTTCCATAGCTTCCTGAAAGAACATGCCGCCCTGACGCCTAACAAACGGCGCATGATCCCCTTTGCCTGGGGGGCGACCCTTGTATGGATTTTCTTCGCCGTCGGTCCGGGTGTGGTGGTCGGGAACGATATTTTCGGTGCGCCGAACGCAGGACGGGACGGCTGGCTGTTTGGCATCCCATCAATCTGGGCATGGCAAATCGCCTTCTGGCTGTTGGGCGTCGCTTTGCTGTGGTTCCTCGCCTATTTTATGGAGATGTCCACCGTGCCGGAACAGGAGATTGAGGCCCTGAGCGATGATATCGCAGACCCCGGCCTTGGCTCCTAAGCGGCACTATTCCAACGCAATCGGTTTGGACTTTTTCGCCAAGCGGGCTTCGCGGTGCGTGATGTACAGGGTGGAGGCAAAAATGATACAAGCCCCACCCCACGTCCACATATCCACCGTTTCGGCAAAAAACACATAGCCGATCAAGGATGCAAAGATCATGTTGGTAAAGCTAAACGGCATACTGACAGAGGCATCTGCCACCCGCATGGCACGGGCCATCGCCAATTGCCCACTGGAAGCCAAGACCCCCATAGACACCAGCCAGAAATAATGTTCAGGCTTGGGCCAGACCCAGACAGGTGCCGCCCAGATCAGGGAAAGCGGGCTCATAAACAATCCCATATAAAAGACAATCGCGGTCGGATGTTCCGTGCGCGACAGGGCCTTAACCGTCAACAGGGCACAGGCAATAAAAAAGGACGACGCTAACACGATCAACGATCCGGTTTGCAGCTCCTGAAAGCCCGGACGCACGATCACCAACGCCCCGATAAAGCCCACCAGCAAGGCCATCCAGCGATGGATCCGCACCACTTCCCCCAAGACCAGCGCCGCCCCCATGGTGGTAAACAACGGCACAGTAAAGCTCAAGGCCGTGGCTTCGGACAAGGGCAACAGGGTCACCCCCGTAAACCAGCATGACATCGCCGCTGTCCCGAACAAAGCACGCAGCCCATGCAATTTAAGCCGCGAACTTTTTAGCGTCGCAATCCCGCCCATAGCCACAAAAGGCAACATGAACAGAAAGCCGAAAAAGTTCCGGAAAAACGCCATTTCCAGCGCCGGAATTTCAGGGGACAAATAGCGAATCATGCCGGACAAGCTCGCCATGGTCGCACAAAAAACCACCATCCATAGGGCGGCACGTGTTGTCGGTGATAAGGTATCCATATATGCTATGTATATCGGAAACGGGACTTTAGCCAGTTCTCTTTAATAATTCTTCTTTATGGATATTTACGGATTATGCAATTTCTCATCATCGCCAAAGACGGCACCGACCCGGATGCACTTAATCGCCGCCTTGCCGCGCGTCCTGCGCATTTTGAACGGGCCCGCAAAGCCAAAAAAGACGGCGAATTACTCATCGGCGGTGCGATACTGGACGACCATAACCAGATGATCGGCTCCAGCCTGTATGTGGAAGTTGAAGACCGCGCTGCCCTCGACAAATGGCTTGCGGATGACCCTTATACCAAAGGCAATGTCTGGCAGGACTTTGAAATCCACGTCATGAAAGTTGCCGATCTGGATTAATCGAGATCAATCTCATAAAACGGTTTTTCCCCCGGCTTACCTTCACAATATTTCCAGATATTCTTGCGTGATTTGTCCCACGGTTTGGAAAGGGCAATCAGACTGGACGAGACGGTTTCAAACCCCATGTCGGTTTCAATCTGCATGGCCCCGCGCGCATCGGTCAGGCTTTTGCGGCTACTCATCAGCGCTGTCCACGCCATCCAGTCATCCTGATCGGGTTCAGGGGCAGGCGCGCTTCTAAAACGTGGGAGATGCAGCTTGACCCGATCCGAGGTGGTATCGTTTAAATCGCGTGCAGATAGCATGGAAAGCCCGTCGCCAATTTCACTGACCTGAATGGCAACCCCGTCATTTTTGACCCACCATGCATTCGCGTGATCAGCAACAATCAGGTTAAACGGACGATACGCTTCGGGGTTTAGATCCTCAAACGCATCGGCCGCCATTTCCGCTTCGGCATGATCCAGTGCTTCTAGCGGCAATTCACCACGACTGCGATAGTCAGGATGGCTCCCAAGTGTCCCTACACGATTTAAGACACAAGCGACCAGCCCGTCGTCGTTCATGCCCAGCCATGTGCCACCGGCCAATTCATCCATTCCGGCTATCACCTCGGGTCGATCCGGCCAATGACGCATCGGCGACACAGCGTGCCGATCCTTCATTTCGTCACGGTTTGCCGCCAATAACAGGGGCCAATCATGGTCAGGGCGGCGCAAGATAACGACGGTACACATTTGTTTTGGTCTTTCCTTAAATTTCCCTTCCTTTATCGCATATATTCTTGTGTTGACCAGCCCAAAGCGTATAATTTTTAGAGAAAATAAAACTTAATTGGGTTCATAAACAGGGAACAAAACCATGTCAGATATTGCCCGTACCATCCGCGAGAGAGAACAAGCCTTCGAAGCTCAATTTAAATTGAGTGAAGAACAAAACTTCAAACTGCGCGCGCGTCATGACCGGTTCTTTGGCCACTGGGTCGCCCATCAAATGGGGCTCACCGGACAAGCCGCAGAGGCGTACGCCATCGAAGCAGCCCAGATCGATCTGGAAGCCGCAGGGGACGAAAACCTGATCACCAAAGTCACAACCGACCTTCAGGGCGCAGGCCACAGCTTCACAAATGAAGACCTCCTTGCGGCGCTCACAGATGCGCTTCTTCAGGCACAGCAATCCTTGCGGGACGAATATCCCGATGCCCTTGGCAACGACCATCACCTTTAAACGGTTTCACATTGCGTAAAGTCTCTTGCCCTCTATATTTGGCAGGAGACTTTTTTGCATTTAAGGACAAGCATAATGACCACCCCCAGCTGGCTCACCGATGGCCTTCCCCATATCTGGCTCCCCTACAGCCAAATGAAAACAGCCCCCGCCCCCCTGCCTGCCATCGCCACAGACGGCTGCACGATCACCTTGGCAGACGGACAAAAACTGGTAGACGGGATTGCATCTTGGTGGACGGCCTGTCACGGCTATAAACATCCTCATGTCATCGAAGCGATGAAAAACCAGCTGGATGTCATGCCCCACGTCATGTTTGGCGGATTAAACCACGAACCGGCCTTAAAACTGGCAAAACGCCTTGCCACGCTGCTGCCCGGCGATCTTAATCGGGTGTTTTTTGTGGAATCCGGCTCTGTTTCCGTCGAAGTCTCCATGAAAATGTGTATCCAGTACTGGATCAACAAAGGCCATAAAGGTCATTCCAAATTCGTTTCCTTTAAGGACGGCTATCACGGCGACACCTTGGGCTGCATGTCCATCGCAGACCCGGAAGAAGGCATGCACCATGTCTTTACAGATGTTCTGTTTGAACAATTCGTTGTCGATGTCCCCAGAACGGAAGAACAGCTCAAAGAATTCGACGCCTTTTTAGCACAGCATAAAGACGAGATCGCAGGCGTCATTACTGAGCCACTCGTCCAAGGGGCAGGCGGCATGAAAATGTTTAGCCCCGCCGTCCTGAAAAACATGTGTGAGATCACGCAAAAGCACGGCCTGTTGTTTGTTGTTGACGAGATTTTCACGGGCTTCGGGCGTACCGGCACCATGTTCGCCATTGAACAGGCCGAGATCGTCCCCGACATTGTTTGCCTGTCCAAAGCCCTGAGCGCGGGTGTCACCCCACTTGCCTGTGCCATTGCCCGCGATCATATCTTTGAGGCTTTTTTAAGCGACAGCTTTGACGATGCCTTGCAACATGGTCCAACCTTTATGGCCCATCCGGTTGCCTGTGCCGCAGCAAACGCCAGCCTTGATCTGTTTGAAACAGAACCAAGACTTGAACAGGTCCAGCATATCCATGAAAAGCTGCAATCGGCCCTGACACCGTTAAAAGACATCAAGGGTGTTAAGGATGTCCGTATCCTGGGGGCTATTGGCGTAGTGCAGGTAGATGACCTCAAAGACAGCAATTGGTTGAAAAAGCGCTTTATTGAAGAAGGCGTCTGGCTGCGCCCGTTCCGCGACATCATCTATCTCACCCCCGCGTTTACCATCACCGATGGGGAATTGGATAAACTCACCGACACCATAAAACGGGTCCTAACCGAATGGGCGACGATCTAACCTTGCGATCAAAAGGGAATCTGGGACAAGCCGGTTCCCTTTTTTTATGCTTTAACACCCAGATTTCCTTGAGATCTTAATCACTTTTTAAACCTTAAGGCCTATCATTTCGAAGAATAGGAATCTGAATCATCTTAAGGTAATTTTATGGGACTGGGCTTTAAACCATTCTGGCGCGCCTCTATTGTGGCTGTAGGGCTTTTCACCCTCAGCAGCACGAGCCACGCCGCATCTTTGGTGCAAGAACTGGACTCGCTGGTCAAAGACCGTGTCGCATTTGCAGAAGCCACCAACCTGTCCCCTAATACCGACGAGCTGATTTATCAAGGCATCCAAGGCTATCTAAACCTTGTTCTACAATACCGCCTTGTTGACATTGCAGAAGACCATGTCGCGGGCCTAGAAGAACTTTCAAAACAACATCAGGACACTGAAGCAGACCAGCTCCTGATACAGTCCTATCTGAGCCACGCCAATGAAGGTTTGCTCGCCTACCAATCTTCCCTTGAGGAAGGACAACTGCATTATGAGAAACTGTTTTTCAACATCCCCAACGAAGACGACTTGAACGACCCGCTTGCGCCGGTTGAGCTGCTGCCGGAAAGTCTGGAGCAAGCCATTTTCCAAGCCCGGAAGCACAATACAAACGCCACTCAAGATCAGGCCGCCCAATCCATTGGCGAGATTTTCGCCGGTGTTGAAACTCAACAGCGCCATTTTCATACGCTGGTCGATGCAGAACATATCGCCCAAGCCGCCTATGATACCCATTACCAGAATGTGCAAAAAGGGGAAGAAGACCTTTCCGAACTGTTGCAGATGGCACAAGACCTTCAAAAAGTCCGCACAGCCGTCACCTCGTCCGACTACCTGCACCGCCTTGCCAGCTTCAAGCTGTTGATCGAGACCGGACAGCTCACCCCAACCAATCTGGCACACCTCATCACTGAAGCCCCATTGACCGGCACCCCGACATTGCCCATTGACGACACTTTCCAGAACGTGGCCTACAACGACCTAGCCGCCTTTGAGGCCGCCCACGGGGCACCTTTTAGCGCAGAACTGGCCCCGGAACCGGAGCCCGTCAAAACTGTCCAAGAAAGCAACGCGCCGAATAGTTATTACCTTGTCCTCGGCAGTTTTTCCTCTCCCGCGTCAGCGCAGCGCCAAATCGCACAAACCGACTTGAATCACGCCTTTATTAAACCAGTAACAGTCAATGGACGGACAGTTCAACGAGTCCTGCTCGGCCCGTTGGATCAAGAGAGTGCGCGCGCAGAAAAAGAAAAGGTGGCCGGACGCGGCATAACTGACAGTTGGATTACGCAAGAATAAAAACGCGTAATTGAGGGATCCACCCTATCTAAAAGGGTATATCGCTTACAAGTTCATCTTACTGCCTTTATTTTAAGCATTTACGGGTTTTCCCTCATATACAGGGCATTTTTTTTATTATATTAACCGATAACTGAAATATTTCGAAATATTTCCAAAAACCTTCAAAAATCTTCAAAAAAATACGCCTACATACTTTAGCAAAGGCATGGTCATGAAACTTGGTAACATACGTCTCGCCAAAAAACTTGGCATCATCATGGGCTTATCCCTCATCGGGATGATCGTTACAACCTATATCGGTTTAAGCGCCCTTCACAAAAACCTTCTAGATGAACGTGAACGGCAAGCCCGTAATATGGTCGAAGCAACGATCGAAATCATCACCGATCTCAATCAGCAAGTAACAAGTGGATCCCTCACGCTGGAAAAAGCACAAGCCGAAGCCATTCACGTCATCAAAGCAATCCGGTATGCCGAACAGGATTATATCTGGGCGAACGATCTGAATGCCGTCATGGTCTCCCATGGAACAAAACCGCAATTAAACGGTCAAAACATGAATGATTTCAAAACCATCACCGGACAATATCTGTTCCGTGACATTGTTGAAATCGCCAAAAGCAAAAGCGAAGGATCTCTGCAATACTTCTGGCCCAAAGCCGGTAGTGACAAACCTGCGGAAAAAATCTCCTACGTTAAACTGTTCAAACCATGGGGCTGGGTTGTTGGCACAGGGGTCTATATCGACAACATCCAATCGACCTTCATTGCCGAAGCCACAAAAACCGCGATTGTCTTCTTGATCGGGGTCGTCGTTCTGTCGGTCTTCATCTTCTTCGTCTCACGTGATATTCGACAAAGTATCGTCACCCTTTCAGATACGATGAAACGTCTGGCAACCGGCTGCACACAAGACCCGGTTCCCCTACAGGACCGCAAAGATGAAATGGGCGACATGGCCCAAAGCGTCGGTTTCTTCCGTGAACAATTGATTGAGAATGAACGTCTGGCCACCCAGCAACGCGAAGAAGAAGCCGCCCAGAAAAAACGTGCGGCCCTTATTCAACAACTTGCTGCTGACTTTGATCTGGGCGTCAACACGGCCCTGCAATCCGTTGCCTCAGCCGCCAAACAGCTCGATATGACTGCAAACGGTATGTCCGCGACCGCAGAACAGACCAGTTCTCAGGCAACCACAGTTGCCAGTGCGTCCGAACAAACTTCCGCGAACGTGCAAACTGTTGCAGCTGCTGCAGAACAGCTCAGCGCTTCCATTCACGAAGTGGCGTCGCAAGTTGATATGTCCACCAGCATCGCACGCACCGCCTCGCAGAAAGTCCAAGAAACTCAGCTGACGGTTAACAGTTTGTCTGAAACCGCCCTGCGCATCAATGAAGCCTCAAAACTGATTGGGGAAATTGCGGACCAAACCAATATGCTTGCCCTGAACGCCACCATCGAAGCCGCACGCGCCGGTGAAATGGGCAAAGGCTTTGCCGTTGTCGCAAGCGAAGTCAAAACCCTGGCAACCCAGACAGGCCGCGCGACAGAAGAAATCAGTAATCACGTGCGCGCCATTCAGGATGTCAGTGATGCCACCGTCACTGCGATTAGCGAGATCAATCAAGTCATTCAGGAAATGAACGACATTGCCAATGCTGTCGCCGCCGCAGTTGAAGAACAAGACGCTGCGACACTGGAAATCACGCGCAACATCGAACAGGCAGCCCAAGGCACGCAAGAAGTCACCAGCAATATTGTTGAAGTGAACGAGGCCGCAAACGACACGGGCCGCGCATCGAAAGAAGTGCTGGAAGCGTCAAGTCAATTGAACACCCAGTCCACTTCGTTGCGCTCAATCGTGGAAAACTTCTTACAAGGTGTTAAATCCGCGTAAAATCGATATGTCTTGAAAGTGGGGAGCCTTTACAGGCGCCCCATTTCAAACTCCTCGATAGAAATACCCATCATGGACAGGCCTTCTTCCAGATAGTCTGACAACAAAGGCGTTCCCATCAGATAATCCGGCGTAGATTTAGAGGTCGGATCGGCTTCGCGCGCTTGCGCCATCGCTTCCTTCCATTCTTCCTTGCTGTAACTGCCCCGTCCCAGCCATGTCAGGGCCACAAGTTCGTGCAATTGGTCCACATTCAAATCAACCAGTGCTTCGCGCAGTTCGCTTTCGGTCGGATCATCGCCGTAGTCTTCCAGAATTTCCAGACAGCCATCATCCACGGCATCGGACTCCCGGTCCAACCCTTCCGGCTCTACCTTTACATCAAACTCGCGTGCTTTCATAAGGATGTAGAAAACAGTGTCTTTTGCGAGATATTTCATTTCTGCCTCCTGCGTCATGGCTGTTTCATCTTCTTATCCAACAGCCTACCACAGCCATGCCCCCTGCGACCTGACCTAAACCAAGAAAACGGAGATATTTTACACTCTTTTTTTCAGGCTATATTCCTGAATAACCGCAAACAGTTCACCAATATGAATGGGCTTGGACAGGTAAGCCGCAAAGCCAAGTTCCTTACCGCGCTTCATATCGGCTTCCATCGCTTGCGCGGTCAGGGCGGCAACAGGAATGGACTGCAAGGCTTCGTCCTTGTTGATAATTTTCATCATGTCCCATCCGCTCATACCCGGCAGGTTAATATCCAACAACACCAGATCCACTTCAGCTGATTTAAGATAGTCCAGTCCCTCTTCAGCGGTCCGTTCAACCCTTAACCTCAGCCCTTCGATACAGGACAGCGCCTCTTCCACCAAGGTCTGATTGTTCGGATTATCCTCCACATACAGCACATGAAACGGCGTGGTTGCCAGCTCAACTTTCAGTCCATTCTTGATCTTTGCTTCGGACCTCTCACGCACTGATTTGATCGGCACGTCCATTTGAGCATAAACCGGTAATCTAAACCAGAAACGACTGCCCTGCCCGTCATCACTTTCCACCCCGATTTTACCATCCATCAATTCCACCAGCTTTTGAGTGATGGTCAGGCCGATCCCCGTGCCTTCCACGTTACTGAATTCTGCGCCCAAACGGTTAAACGGCAAGAAGATATCGCCCTGTTTGTCCTTTGCGATCCCTTTTCCCGTATCAATCACCGAAAATTCGATCATATTTTCATCCGAACAGACACAGCAATCGAAGGTCGCGCGACCAGACGGGCTGTTATATTTGATGGCGTTCGATCCCAAATTCATCAAAATCTGTTTCAAGCGGGTGTAATCGGCACAAACAGGCGGGATCTTCTTGTCTGCGGCGGCATTGATCAGCGTAATGCCATTGTCGCTGGCCTGTTTCTCCAACAAGGTACAAGCATCCAGAATGACCTCCACAGGTTCCACCGCATCAATGCTGGTGCCGACCTTTTTTGCTTCGATCCGGGCGAGGTCCAAAATGTCATTAATGAGATCCAGCAAATGCGATCCGGCATTGGCAATCTGTTTGACATATTCCTTTTGTTTCTCATCCAATTCAAGCGCACTCGGCAACAGCATCAGTTGCGCAAACCCAAGAATACCGTTTAAGGGCGTGCGCAATTCATGGCTCATAGACGATAAAAACTCGGACTTGGCCTGACTGGCGCTTTCGGCTTCGTCCTTCGCTTTTTGCAATTCGCTTGCCCGCATGTAGTCCGCGGTCACATCCCGACCAGAACCGTAATACCCCATAAACTCGTTCGTTTCAGGATCAAAAATCGGCAACCCACTCACCCGAAAGACATGCACGTCGTCGTTTGCGGATTTAATTGGATACTCAAAACCACGAAAAGGTTCATGACGGCGCAGCAGCGATTCATGTTCCAACCACTTTTCCTTATCGCGTTCAAAGGCAGCCCTATCCACAAGCTCCAGTCGCGTCTTGCCGATAATTTCGCTGGTTGACAATCCCGTTATGTCCGCTGCGCGTCTCGACATATAGGTAAAGCGAAGGTCCGGCCCCATCTCCCAAAACCAGTCAGAACTCACTTCTGCAATCGCGCGAAAACGCTCTTTACTTCTGAGCAGTTCATACTCCACATGGCGCCGTTCCTGAATTTCACTTTTCAGGGCGGTCGTGCGATTGGCAACCCTGATCTCCAGCTCCTCATTCATGCGCCGCAACTCTTCCTGCGCATTCTTAAGCTGGGTCACATCAATGCCTTGTGCCAAGACGGTCTGCACCAATCCGGTGTCAAAAAAGGCAACCGGCGAAATGCTCCAAGAGATATGGACCTGATGGTCACGCCCCTCATTATGGTGGGTCATCTCCCAGTGATCGATCCCTTCTCCGGCAATGGAACGTTCAAAAATACTTTGCTCAAACCCGCGCTGCCCCGTGATTGCGGGGAGAACATCGATGATATTCAACGCGGTGGCCTCGTCATAGCGACAGTCCAATAGCTTTTGAGCCGCCCGATTAAACTCTTTAATCCAGCCTTTACGATCCCATGCGATGATCGGAGAGCTGGCCTGTTCAATCAAATTCGTCAGATAGCGTTCATTCTCGTGGATATTGGCGACAATCTGGCTGAACGCTTCACCGATAACATTAAATTCCTGCACCGGGCCATCAGGGTACTCAATGCTTTCTTTCCCCTCCAACACCTGATTCACACAATTTAATAAACGATTTGCACTTTTCCCCACCAAATGCTTCAGGATGACCCCGATGACAAATGCACTCAACAACGCCCAAAAAATTGTCATCATCGCGTTGTAATAAAAAGAACTTTCCAGCGCCGACGTATTTTTGCTCTGAATAACCGTCAACAAAGACAGCGCTACATCCTCCGGCTCCTGAATGTAAAGTGGTGAAATCAGAAAAGCAAAATCATCAGACATCTGCATGTTGGTCTGATCTTTACTCAGTTTTCCTAAAAATTGGCTTCCCATCCCGCCTTTGGCATCTGCAAGTACGTTGCCATTGTACAGAATAGCTATTTCAAAGGACTGCGACATTTCCTGCAAATCCAGAAGCATATCGCGGTTCTCGCGCAGATTGACCGTCGCATGCAAATAGGCGGTCACTTCATTCAAGACGGGGTCAAACACAGGCAAAGAATAGATCATCAGCGGTGTCGCAGGGACATTGCGACGTTTGGGGACTTCCATCATTCGCCATTGACGGTGAGGCTTTTTGGACAATCCCGCCAATGTCGTTTGATCCAACACGATTTTTCGCGCGGCAAATCCGGCTTCTGCAATGACAGCCCCTTCCAGGTCCGTTACGATCAAGGCCTTAAAAAAGGGCTTTTCCTGTTCTCGCAACAGATCAAACAGCAGTGTCTCTGTCGAATTGGAAACCCGTCCCCGAACAGCTTCCACCAATTGCGGTATTTTCGTCAGGCTCTCCAAACGGTATTGCGCCAGATCGAACCGGTCATTCAAACTTAATTGGATAAGACGGTTGCGATGTTCCAATGAACTTTCCGTCTGGTAGGCGACAATACGGTTTGTAGACACGTAACTGCTATAGGCAAACAAAGCCGACACCAGCAGAACACTGCCGAATGTCAATGCCATCATGTAAGTAGAAAGATGGAAACTCTTATTCATGTCAGCCGCGCACCACCCTTAATAGTAATATCCCGCCCAGCTCTACCGGCAATGACGTCCTACTTTTATATGTTACGAGCTTGGACACTTTCAACTATTCTAACATAATATCTATCAAACCATAAGATTCACATTGACATTTATCAACGATAGGGGTCTGAATCTTATAAATATATTTTGGTAGGGATATGGCACAGAAACACGGTTCAATCACTTTGGCGTGGAAATCACCTTCGGGCAAAAAACTTGCCTGCGCCTTAATGCTTGTCGTTTTCCTTGTCTCCCTGAGCATCGGCAACAGCTTGCGCTATCTGGAAGAAACCACCCGCACAGAAAGCTTGCTTCATTTTGCCCGGACACTCGCTTCTACCACCCTAAGCGCCGGTGGAGAAGCCGAAGACATTCTGTTAAAAGTGAATGATCTTCTAAATGTAGATGCCGTCATGGGCGTACGCTTGATGGCTGGTAACAGCGCCCCCCTCAGCGTTGGAGAAACCGACCCAACGTTCCCCGCCACATTGCCAACCACCCTAAGCGTCAGTCGGTTTAGCGACGATGCCCGCTATATGGATGTCGCTTTTAAGTTGGATGAGACACTGCCCTTTGACTTACTGGTTATGCGGCTGAATGCGGATAGCCTGATGCCTGCGCCCGTCTTAGGCAGCCTGATCAATTGGGTCGGCGCACCGCTCATGAGCCTGATTGCCGGACTGATGTGCCTATGGATGACAGGCCTTTACCTATTCGCCCCCTTACAAAAACTGCGCAGCTATTTTGACGAAAACACCAAGTCCTTTGCCAGCACCCCCATCGCGCCGGAGCTGTTAAAAGGCAACACCGAAGCCAGCCTCCTGTCCAAACAGGTGGAAAACATGCGCGCGGAAATCCTGCACGCCAAAGATAAAGCGGAATTTCAGGCCCGTTTCCTACAAGAAACCCCTTATCCCTTGCTGCGCTGTTCGGTCAATCGCAAGGTCATGTATGCCAATGCCGCCGCCAAAAGCCACGCGCCGTTGTTTGGGGATGACAGTAGGGAATTTGTCTCCCCATCCGTATCAGAACTGATCCGCAAGTCGTTTCAGGATGCCAAGCAGATTTACGGGGATGTGCGATCCGGTGATACGATCATCACCTTCCGCGCCATCCCCGTTCTGGATACCGGATACGTCAATCTTTATGGCGAAGTCAGCCGCAAAATCGACGAAGATATTTAACCTTTCAGCAGACCAGCCAGCACCTCGACCGGATGGCGCGGCTTAAAGTCGCCGTAGCGTTTGGTCTGACAGCGACAGGAGAATCCGGTCGCCAGCATATGATCCGGCCCAGCTTTCGCCGCCTTGTCTTTCCAGCTCATGTCATAGAGCTTTTTCGAGGTTTCTTCGTTTTCCGCCTCATGCCCAAACATGCCGGACATGCCGCAACAGCCCGTCTTTTCTATGCGCAGGTTCAGGTTAAAGGCTTTAAAGATATCGCCCCATTGTTTAGGTGTGGCCGGCAAGGATGTCTTTTCCGTACAGTGAGCAAACAGGGCAAATTCCCCCTTTGTCTCTGGCAGGTTAATCTCCAACCCTTGCAGCTTGTCATGCAGCCATTCATGGAACGCAAAGACCGTATAATCCGGGCGACTGTCCAGACGTTGGTTATATTCCTGACGGAACATCAATGTTACCGCAGATTCGATCCCGACCATCTCGATACCACAGTCGGCAAGACTGCTGTAATAAGCATCATTATCCTGTGCCAGTTGGTCAAATTCCTTCAGGAATCCTTTGACATGCAAGGGCTTCCCATTCGGGCGATATGGGGCCACATAGACCGTATAGCCCAACGCCACCAACAGATCATAATGCGCGAGAACAACATCCGCATCATAATGGGTGGTGAAGGTATCCTGTATCAGAATGACCGATTGTTCTTTCTGTTTTTCCCGTAAGGTCTTCATATCCGCCGGATCAAAAGCAGGGGCCTTACGCGCCTTCAGACCTTTGGCAACCGTCGTGCTGCTGACCTTCGGCAAATCAACCAGACCAAGGCCATGACGCATAAAGGCTTTTACCGGTGGTAAGGACTGGGCAAAGTTGGTCAACCACGGCAGCTTGATGGTCAGCGGGGCCAGTTTCTCCAGTTTTGACACCACATGGTCACGCTTCGGACGCCCGTAACGTTCGTGGTACGCCTCAAGGAACTGGGCCTTCATCTCCGGGATATCCACCTTGACCGGACATTGCGTTGCGCAGGTCTTGCACGACAGACAGGTCTTCATGGCCTCATAGACATCTTGGTTAAAGTCTTTACCGTCCGCCAAGGCCGTGGGCACATCTTCTTTTTCTGCCAAGGTGCGCAGGCGTAGCCATTCGCGCAGCATCCCGGCACGCCCCTTGGGCGATTGCACCCGATCACGACTGACTTTATAGCTAGGACACATCGGATCAAACGCATCCCATGTGAAGCACGCGCCGTTGCCGTTACACAAGGTCGCTTTGGGGAAGGCGTCTTTCAACGTCTCATCCAAGGTACGATCCACCTGACCGCGCAAAGTTGCTTCATCAATCGCCGTCAGCTTGACATCCGGCATAGTGTAAGGCGTGGCGATTTTACCGGGGTTGAACAGGTTATGCGGGTCAAAGGCCGACTTGATTTTGCGTAGCTCGTCATAAAGATCCGGCCCAAAGAATTTGGGGGAATATTCGCCCCTAAAGCCTTTGCCATGTTCCCCCCACAACAGACCGCCATATTTCAACGTCAAATCCGCCACCCCATCTGAAATCTGGCGCAGGACAGGTTCATCCATCACATCTGTCAGATCAAGAGTCGGGCGCACGTGCAGACAGCCCACATCAGCATGTCCAAACATCCCATAATCCACCCCATGCCCATCTAAAAGCGCGCGGAACTCGCGGATAAACGGGGCGAGGTTTTCTGGCGGGACGGCTGTATCTTCCACAAACGGAATGGCCCGGCGCTTACCTTGCAGCGCCCCTAACAAGCCAACAGATTTTTTGCGCATTTCCCACAGGGCGGAGATCTGGGCTGCATCGCTGGTCGCACGCCAGCCGGTGGCTTGTCCGTCTTCGCCCTTCACCTCAGCCAACACAGCTTCCAGCTTGGCAATCTGGGCGTCCACTTCTTCAACCGTTTCCCCAACAAACTCGACAAAGTTCATGCCGAGGATTTCCGGCTCGCCCTCTTCGCCGCCCAGCATATCGCCGACCTGTTCCCAGATGATATCGTTCTGGGCCATGGTCATGATCTTATCATCCACAACCTCAACCGCTGCCGGATCGCCTTTCAAGATCAGCTGCACGCCTTCCAGCGCCTGATTAAAGGTCGCATAGCGCACGGTCACCAACCCTTTGCACTTCGGCAAGGGGATGACACGGAACGTCAATTTCTGCGTTAAACAAAGCGATCCTTCAGAACCCGCCAGCAAGTAAGACAGATTAAACGTCCCGTTGTTATCCAGCGCATGTTGCAGATTATAGCCTGTCAGGCCGCGGTTCATTTTCGGGAAAGTCTGTTCGATCAGTTCCGCATTATCCGTGATGGACTGATAGGCCTGACGGTGGATTTCCCCGACGATATCGTCACGGCTCATCACCTCTTGCATTTCAGAGGCGGCAAGGGGGCGTGATGTCCATGTCTGCCCACCGGACAGGACCACATCCATCTCTTCAATATAATCAGATGTCTTGCCGTAAATGCGCGAGCCTTTGCCTGATGCATCCGTCCCCGTCATCCCCGCCAAGGTGGCGCGCGACGATGTGGAAACTGCAGGCGGGAAGAAATAGCCTTTTTCCTTCAAAAACGCATTAAGCTGATCCAGCACCACACCGGGCTGCACCGTGACCAGCTTTTTATCTTCGTCAAAATCCAGAATGTTGTTTAGGTGTTTTGAGGTATCAACGACCACGCCCGTGTTGAGGGACTGACCGTTGGTGCCGGTCCCACCGCCGCGTGGGGCAAAGGAAATACCGCGAAAGTCTTCGCGCGCGCCCAGCTCGGCAATCACATTCAGATCCGCTTCACAGATCGGATAAACCACCGCTTGCGGCATCACCTGATAGACCGAGTTATCCGTCGCACTTAATAAACGTGTGGGATAATCCGCCTTGATCTCGCCTTTAAAGCTGCTGTCTTCCAGCGCTTTTAAAAAACGGACAGTTACATCATCAAGGCCACGATCGGGGGTCAAAACCGGGAGCATTTTTTTATATCCAGTGCTAGCATGAAGGTACACAGGATATAGCCTTGTTGCGCCGATTTTTAAACAGGAAAAAAGCACCGGCCCTCCCCTTTCGGTCGTACAGGAGTGTGGGAGGGCCGGCTCAGACAGGGTTTCAGGCTTTGAGGGGGTATGAGAGCGCCTGAACCCCTGCCTATTCAAACAGGCTTATTTTACGGCCTGATTCAGTTCTTCTTCCGCCGTAAAGGCATTTGCCGGGAGTTCATGGGCAATCCCTTTATGGCAATCGATACAGGTTTTCCCGTCTTCCTGCGCCTCGATATGACGATTACGCGCACGTGAGCCTTGACGTGACACATCCATCGACATGAAGTTGTGACAGTTGCGGCATTCGCGCGAGTCGGAAGACTTCATCCGCTTCCATTCCCGCTGCGCCATAGTCAGGCGATGTTCTTCGAACTTCTCTCGGGTATCGATGGTGCCCAGTGCTTTATGCAACAGCTCGTTTGACGCCTGGATTTTACGTTGAATTTTGTAAATCCAAGGACGTGGCACGTGACAATCCGGACAGGTCGCACGAACGCCCGACGGGTTGGAATCATGGACTGTCCCGGTATATTCCCGATAGACGTTCTGTTCCATCTCGTGACAAGAAATACAGAAACTTTCCGTATTCGTCAGTTCCAATGTCCAGTTAAAGCCCCCCCAGAAAATCACACCGGCAATCAAGCCGACAAACAACAACATGCCTGCGGAGGTGGTTTTGCTCGGCCTTCTGAGTAAGGCCCAGATACGGTTAAAGAAACCGCCTTTTTCTTCTTGTTCACTCATTTTGAGTTCCCCCTAGGCCTTAGTTTTGGAATGTGTTTTCCACAAGCGGTTTTGCATCAACCTGTGGCACGTGACATTGGGTACAGAACCAACGGCCCGGCACCACATCGTCCATCGGCTGACCGGTGCGATGGTCTTTGTAGTGGGTTTCACTGATCTTGGGCGCCCCCTCTTTCGCGGCATACTGCCAGTTATGGCAGCGCATGCATTGGTTGACCTTCAGATCAATTTCATATTTATCAATCCGGTGCGGGATCAGCGGTGGTTGTTGACGGTAGTTTTGAGGAAAACGACCAGACTCAATCACTTGGTTGATTTCAGCAGCGGAATTGGTTTCACTAAAGCCAGCTTCACCGCGCAAGGTTTTGACCTCTTGTGCGCTTGCATGGCCCATCAGCACACTCACTGCTACCAGAACAGCGATTACTGGGATCAGGACTCGTTTCACAGTCTTATCTCCTTCAAGTCTCATGCCGCCTTGGTGCTGTCTTTATCAGCATCACCTTCAAAGGGGCGGACATCATCCATTGTGTTTTTCGTACGTAGCGAGAATTCAAAAACATGTTCGGAACAGACATCCAGACAACGTGCACAATTGGTGCAATCGCCGGACAGGATGACAGGTCCGTTTTGATCCTTTTCCCCTTTCAAGGCAGGCGAGATCACATGAGCTTCCGGGCAGACCGCGTAGCAGTCCATACAGTCATTACAGGCTTTGCGGTTTTTCGCGCTGATTTTAACCAGACTGACTTTCCCGATCAGGCCGTAAAACGCCCCGACCGGACAGAGACGCGAACACCAGATCCGGTCCCCGCCAATCAGTTCAATCAAAAACATCACGCCAGCGATAAAAGCCACGGTCGTAAAAGCCCCAAACACGATAGAACGATGCAGGATCGTCACCGGATTGAAAAACTCCCAGACCAAGGTTGCGCTGACGAAACTGGTGACAAACACACCCGCCATCACCCACAGGGCACTTTGGCGCGGCAGTTTGATCCCCGTCTTTTTCCACCCCAGTCTGCGGCGCAGCCAGCTTGCGCTGTCACTCACCACATTGACCGGACACACCCACGAACAATAGACACGACCGCCGACGATAAAATACGCCGCACTCAGGATTAGCACGCCAATAATCGCGCTTGTCTCCATCACGTGTCCTGCCAGCAGGGATTGCAGGAAAATAAACGGGTCAGTTAAGGGCAAAACATCCAACGTCAAGGATGATGCCAATGTGCCTTTGACCAACCAGTAACCGCTGATCGGTCCCACCAAAAACAGCGCGAGGAAAAAGGCCTGTGACAAACGTCGCAGGATCAACCATTTATAAGCGCCCCACAGGCCCTTTGTTTCAATGGCAGATGTGCCGGGATGTTTCATGCTCATGGCTTGAACCCCTTATATCCCCCGGTGTCCGTCTGTGCAGGGGCGCTATATCCACGATCAGGCAGATCAATAATATGCTGCCCTTCGATCAAAGATTTGCCAAGCTTGCGCTTTTCTTCCCAGCCCAGGCGATAATGTTCCCCAAGTTTGCCGCGGGCCAGACGTTCAGGCAGGACGCGAATTGCCGTATCGGGCAACACACAAGCCTGTTCGCATTTACCGCAGCCGGTACATTTATCGCCATGGACGGTCGGGATGAAGACCGCATGCTTCCCCGTACGTTCATTGGCGGAACGTTCCAGTGTAATGGCCTCGTCAATCAACGGACAGACGCGGTAACAGACGTCACAGCGCAAGCCATTGAAATTGAGGCAGTTCTCATGATCGACCAACACCGCAATCCCCATACGGGCATCATCAATATTGGTCAGCGATTTGTCCAGCGCACCGGTCGGGCAGGCCACCACACAGGGGATATCCTCGCACATTTCGCACGGGATCTTCCTTGCGTTAAAATAAGGTGTGCCTGTCACCGTCTCGGTGCCCAAGTCAGCCAAATCAAGTGTGTCGTAGGGACAATCCCGGACACACAAACCACAACGCACACAAGCAGACAAAAAGTCTTTTTCCGCTAGGGCGCCGGGCGGACGAATGGCGTCTGCCGGCAATTTTCCCTCGGCTTCGCGCACAGCGGCGCCCAGTGCCAGACTGATCAGTCCGACACCACAGGCCCCTTTTGCGGCATTGCCCAGAAAATCCCTTCTGGAAACTGTTTTCTGTTTTGCTTTTGTCTGTGTCATGGCTCTCACCTTCCCCAACAGGAAAGGACTGTTACAGGTTTAGGCTTTCATCACTTTACAAGCGCATTTTTTGTAATCCGTTTCCTTGGAAAGCGGGTCCGTGGCATCCAGTGTCAACTTGTTGACCAATGCCCCTTCATCAAACCAAGGAATGAATACAAGACCTTCCGGCACGCGGTTACGACCGCGTGTTTCCACACGGACCTTAATTTCACCACGGCGGCTGGATACATTGACTTCTTCCCCACGGCGCAGGCCGCGTTTTTTCGCATCCGCCGGGTTCATATAGATCACGGCATGCGGGAAAGATTTATGTAGCTCAGGCACGCGGCGGGTCATGGAACCGGAATGCCAATGTTCAAGGACACGGCCTGTGCAAAGCCACAGGTCATATTCCTGATCCGGGCTTTCTGCCGCAGGTTCGTAAGGCGCGAAGATGATATTGGCGCGACCATCCTTGTGACCGTAGAATTTGACGTCTTCCCCCGCTTTAACGTGCGGGTCGTAACCTTCGCGGAAACGCCACAGGGTTTCTTTGCCATCAATGACCGGCCAACGGATACCACGGGCTTTGTGATAGACTTCGAAAGGTGCCATTTCGTGGCCTTTCTTCAGGATATCGCCTTTGGTGTTGAACATGCGGTATTCTTCAAACAGACCTTTCTGTACGTAGAAACCAAAATGTTCGGACTCATCGTTGTCATACACATTGCCCGCATCATCGGTGATTTTTTCCAGCGGATACGCGTTGACGTTGCCGTTTTCGTACAAGACTTCATACATGGTCTTGCCGCGATGTTCCGGCATTTTTGCCAAGAGTTCTTCCGGCCAGACTTCTTCGATCTTGAAGCGTTTGGCAAATTCCATCATCTGCCACATGTCGGATTTGGCTTCACCCGGCGCAGATACTTGTTGACGCCAGAACTGGGTGCGACGTTCCGCGTTCCCGTACGCGCCCTCTTTTTCCATCCACATGGCTGTCGGCAAGATCAAATCCGCAGACAAAGCCGTAACCGTTGGATAAGGATCAGACACCGCAATAAAGTTTTCCGGGTTGCGATAGCCGGGATAACCTTCCTCGTTCATATTCGGGGCGGCTTGCATATTGTTGTTACATTGAACCCAATAGGCATTCAGTTTGCCATCTTTCAACATACGGTGCTGCAAAACAGCGTGATAGCCCGGTTTCGGCGGAATGGTTCCGTCCGGCAGTTTCCAGATTTTTTCGGCAAACTTACGGTGTTCTTCCTTCCCCACAACCAGATCCGCTGGCAAACGGTGAGAGAACGTCCCCACTTCCCGCGCGGTCCCGCAGGCAGACGGCTGCCCTGTGAGGGAGAATGGGCTGTTGCCCGGCTCGGAGATTTTGCCCATGAGCAAGTGAACGTTATAAAGCAGGCTGTTTACCCACACACCACGGGTATGTTGGTTAAAGCCCATCGTCCAATAAGACGCCACTTTACGATCCGGGTCGGCATAAGCTTGTGCCAGTTTCAGCAGTTTATCCTGCGGCACACCCGACAGTTTGGAGGCATATTCCAGCGTATAGTCGGAAACGGATTTCGCATATTCCTCAAAGGAAATTTTGTCGAACTTCCCTTTACCGGGGTTGGCGACCGCTTGTTCCAGCGGGTGCTCTGGGCGCAGACCATAGCCAATATCGGTGGTCGTTGCGTTAAAGTTCACGTGTTTGCCGATAAAGTCTTGGTTATAGGCTTTGTTTTCGATGATGTAGTTGGCGATATAGTTCAAAATCGCCAAATCCGTTTGCGGATGGAACACCATGCCGTTGTCTGCCAGATCGAAGCAACGATGCTCATAGGTAGACAGGACATGCACTTCACAGCCCGGTTTGGTCAAACGTGTGTTGGTCATACGGGACCACAGGATCGGGTGCATCTCTGCCATGTTTGCGCCCCAAAGCACAAATGTATCGGCATGTTCCAGATCGTCATAACAGCCCATTGGCTCGTCGATCCCGAAAGTCCGCATAAAGGCACCGACCGCAGACGCCATACAGTGACGCGCGTTCGGGTCAAGGTTGTTGGAACGGAAGCCCGCTTTCATCAACTTGGACGCGGTATAGCCTTCAAAGACGGTCCATTGACCAGACCCAAACATCCCAACAGAGGTCGGACCTTTTTTCTTGAGCGCTTCTTTCCATTTTTCAGCCATCACGTCGAAGGCTTCATCCCAACTGACAGGCTCGAAGTCACCTTCTTTGTGGAACTTACCGTCTTTTTTACGCAGCAAGGGCTGAGTCAAACGGTCCTGACCGTACATAATCTTGGACAGGAAATAGCCTTTAATACAGTTTAGACCTTTGTTCACCGGTGCATCCGGGTCACCTTGGGTCGCAACGATTTTACCTTCGCGCGTGCCGATCAGAACGCCACAGCCTGTCCCGCAAAAACGGCAGACCCCTTTGTCCCATCGGATTGCGCCCGGTACAGCCGCGTCAGCAGCTTTAGCAGTCAGCGAAACGCCAGCAACGGCAGCAGTCGCTGCGGCAGCATTGGCTTTCATAAAGTCGCGTCGGGTCAGTTTCATGAGGAAACCTCCTCCAATTCAAGCTTATCTTGTGATTCAAACTGATGATAAACGAGGGAACTGTTCATCACGCCCGGCAAACGATCGATGATCGTAATCCGGTCGGCACAGAGCATTTCCTCGGTATCCTCGATGGTAATGACCAGACGGCCATCTTCTGTTTCGGCATGGACTTCCACACCTTCAAATGCGTTCAATTGCGCGCGCACTTCCTCACGTTTGCCAGCGGCAACATGGGCAAGCAATCCACACACGTTAAACGGCTTTTCTGCTGACGATAAAGCGCCCGGCAACGTGGCCTTCATCTGATCTTCTAAATAAAATCGACTATTTACCTTCAACTTCTTAAGCCCCCTCTCTTACTTGTTCAGGCATGATCTGGAGCGCACCGACCGGACAGGGGGCAACGCAGGCCCCACAGCCTGTGCAAACGTCCTGATCCAATTGTGGCAAAGAGACCCCGCCCGGGGTGATGCGAAACCGAATAGCGCGTGGGTCACACTGATCGTCGCAAATACGACATTCGACCCCCTTCATCGCCAGACATGTCCCCTCTATTGACACCTGCAGCGACCAAGGACGGTTGATATCAGCCATAACTAACGCGCCATCCTTACAGGACGTGACACAGTCGGTGCAGAAGGTGCATTCCCCTTGCGAGAAATCGACCTTCGCCTTTTTGTGCATATCCAGTATCAGAATATTTTCGGGGCAGGCGTCCACGCATGCGGCGCAGCCTGTGCATTTTCCAGCAAATAAGCCGGCATCAACTGCCCACGGTGGACGGATGATATCATCCAAACCGCGCGGACCGCTTTTACCGAACAAAAGTGCCCGTCTGGAAACTACGTCCTTCATTTCGGACCCCCTCAGACCCAAAGTTCATACTTTAGACCCAAAAAGTAGTACCAGAACCAGTACCAATGATCAATTTATTTCCACATTTTATTTATGGTTAAATGGAATTAGTTCATACTTTGGTATAAGCCTTTGAATATTGAGGCAATTTCTTTGAAGTTGTGTTTCAGGGAGAATCTTCCGTATAAGAACATATGAGACGTTTTCTAAAACCGGATGAGTCGAATCCCGGACTCTGGATGACCAAGCGCTATATTTTCGCGCTTGTGGCCATTGCTATTTTGGCCGTTTCAGCCTTTGGGACGGTTGGTCTGTTAATTACCGAACATAAAAACACTTTGTCCGTGGTTAATATTTCAGGTCGCCAGCGTATGCTATCGCAACGCACTGCATTGTACGTTTCCCAGATGATATACACTCAAGACATTGTGGAACAAAAACACTACCGCCGCGAGCTCAGACGCGCCACCCGCTTGCTGGAACAAGCCCACCTTGCCCTGACCGGACGGGCCAACGTCATTAATATGTCCATAGAAATGTCACCCGAAGCCCGCAAGCGCTATTTTAAGGGGGCTTATCCCTTAAACGCCCAGATGCGCGAGTTTATCAAAGCCCTGCATGTGATCCTTGAGCTCCCCGATGAAGCCCTCAATGAGGATCACCCGACAATCAATTATGTGCTCAACACCGCCCCCGGTGAACTGGTTGACTCGCTGGACGCCATGGTCGAATTTTATCAGGAAGAAGGGGAAAGTGCCTTTGCCTTTCTGGTCAAGCTGGAAGGTGTCTTCCTCAGTCTCACACTCCTGATCCTGTTGGGGGAAGCCTTCTTTATTTTCCGCCCCATGGTTGCCCATGTCGCGCGTCAAATGAACCGCATCAAAGCCTTCTCAAAAGACCTTGAGGAGCGCGTTGCGCTGCGTACGGAAGAACTGGAAGAAGCCCGCGAAATCGCAGAGCAAGCCAATCACGCAAAATCGCGTTTCCTCGCCGCGGCAGGGCATGATCTCAAACAACCCCTTGAAGCGATCGGCATGTTTTCCGGTATGTTGGAAAAACGTATGCCTGATGAACGCAGCGCCGCCATTATGAAAGACATGCATCATGCCCAAAAATCCATGCGCTCTCTCCTGGACTCCATCCTGTCTCTTTCAAAACTCGAAGCCGGGGTGATTGTCCCCAATATCAGCACCTTTCCGGTCCAAACCATCCTGAGCCAGCTAACACAAGAATATCGCATCAAAGCACAAGCCAAAGGGCTGACGTTCAAGATGGTGCCCAGTTCCCTCAGTGTCACAACTGATCCGCTTTTACTCGAACGCATTTTGCGCAACTTCCTCTCCAATGCGGTGCGTTACACCAAGCAAGGGCGCATTCTCATCGGGTGTCGTCGCCTCAAAGGGAAGCTCGCCATTGAAGTCTGGGACACCGGCCCAGGTATATCTAACGATAGTATGGAACAAATCTTCACAGAATTTTTGCAGCTTGATGACCCCGAACGTGACCGTAGTGAAGGTATTGGCCTTGGTCTTGCCATCGTCAAAAAACTATCTGAACTCCTGAACTTGGAGATCTCCTGCACCTCCCATGAAGGGCAAGGATCAAAATTCAGCATCCTTTTGATGCCACATCAGTATATATCCGAATAGACATATATAAAATTTTAAGTATTTTGTTTGTGGGTTTGGATAAAGGGAAAAACATGCACTACTCGTACTCATGGCAAGATGCCGCAGAACAAAATTTACTGATCACCGTTGATGGCAAACTTTTGTTCGGAAACTTTCAAGACCTCCAATCTTTCATCTTCAGCCTAAAAAAAAACCACCCGCAAAGATCACGTTCGACCTGTCAAAGGTCCCTCTCATTGACAGTTCCGGTCTGGGACTTTTAATTGTCGCCAACGAAATTACCGGCGAAAACAAAAATATTACGCTTAAAAACCCGATGGATCAGGTTAGACAGCTTTTCGACGTCTGTAAAATCGACAAGCTGATGGACATCACGCCTTAACAGAAGGCCCTAGACACCTATCGCACGCTGGTATTTCAACACAGCCTGCGTGCGATTTTCTACATTCAACGTGCGCAAAATCGCGGTCACATGGCTCTTGACCGTACTTAAATTAAGGTCCAGACGATCCCCGATTTCCTGATTGGACAGACCTTCAGCAAGCAGAACCAAAACCTCGCGCTGACGACGCGTCAGGTCCGGAAACAATGCTTTTGCCGCCCGATCAGGCGTTTCGCGCGGAAGCGTTGCGGCCTCGTTCCCCAATGTCACAGCGGCGCCACCCAAAACAGGTGGCACGTAAGACCCACCGGATAAAACAAGCTTTAGAATGGTTGCGATCAAGCCGTCATCTGTCGTTTTAGGGATATAAGCCCGCACCCCTGCGGCCAAAACGGCACGCATTTCGTCTGGGTCTTCTGATACTGTAAAGACACAGACAGGCGTGTCTTTCACGGCCTCAACAATCTGGGCAATCGCTTGCATACTGCCGTCCATGCCCGGCATGCGCAGGTCCATCATTACAAGATCAAACCCACCCGCATGCACTGCCAAAGCCGTCTGAATATCCGCGACATTGCGTGCTTCAACCACATCAAGTTCGTCAGAAAGCTCGCTCAGGATATATTTCAACGCAGTACGTACGATGGAATGATCATCAGCCAGTAAAACTTTCACGGCCTGCCCCTTATTCATACGTTGAGAGATTGAGCTATTTGTATCACTCCCCACCTGACAGGCAAGCTATTTATATCAAAAGAACCTGAAAAACTAAGCCTCTACGTACTTCACCCGAGAACCAAAAGCACCTTACTTAGTACTTTAGAATAATTTGATATGAATATATTTCTCAGGATTTAATCAAACATGGATCAAAAGGACTAAGGTTATCCAAAAACATGTGCGTACAGGCATCCCACGAAAAGTTCAACGCATACTCCCGGCATGTCACGGGGTCTGCTTTCAAAGCCTCCAGACAGGCGCTTTTCAAGTCCGTATCCAATTTACCGACGGGCGCATCCCCAATGACGTCTTTTGGCCCTGTCACCGGATAGGCTGCAACCGGCACCCCGCTTGCCAACGCTTCCAGAAGCACAAGACCAAAGGTGTCTGTAAGACTTGGGAACACAAAGACATCAGCAGACGCATAATGCGCTGCCAGCTCATCCCCTTCCTTCATCCCGACGAAGGTGGCGTCCTCGTACTCTTTTTTTAGTTGCTCAAGCTGTGGTCCATCCCCGACAACGACTTGGGACCCCGGCAGGTCCAGATCCAGAAACGCTTTAATATTCTTCTCAACCGCCACACGCCCCACATACATAAACAACGGACGCGGTAAATCCTGAAACAACTTTTCTCGCGGATGAAACAAGTCCGTATCAATGCCGCGCGTCCATGTTACCACATTGTCAAACCCTTGCGCACGCAGCTCATCACGCAACGATTTTGTCGCCGTCATAATGGCGCGACTGGGCTTGTGAAACCATTTCATGATCAGGTTGGTATAACGCGCCGGAATTTTGGTGCGCGCCTCCACATATTCAGGGAAGCGGGTATGAAAAGCGGTGGTAAAAGGCAAGCCATGCTTCATGCAGAACTTGCGCGCCGCAATCCCCAATGGTCCTTCTGTTGAGATATGGATCGCACTGGGGCGAAACGCGCGGATCAGGCGCGCCACTTTACGATTTGGCAGGATGGATAAGCGGATTTCAGGATAAGACGGACAGGGGATCGTCTTAAAATCCTGCGGGGTAATCAGTTTGATCTCGACACCTTTGCGTTCAAGATGCGCTTTAAGGGATTGATGCGTTCTAACAACGCCATTGATTTGCGGGAGCCACGCGTCGGTGACGATAAGGAGTCGCATGTTTCTTCCTCTGTTGCTATCGCCGCATAAGACGGCTGCCCCATCCAGTAGATAATTTCCAATCGACCATCATGATGTTCCACCAATGCAGAACAGCTTTCCACCCAATCCCCGTCATTGCAGTACAGGGTGCCATCGATATCGCGAATTTCCGGGTGGTGGATATGCCCACAAATAATGCCGTCGACCTTGCGCTTTTTAGCAACGTCGGCAAGGGCCGTCTCAAAGTCGGCGATAAACTGGACTGCGTTTTTAACCTTAAATTTCAGGTAGGCCGACAAAGACCAATAGCCATACCCAAACTTGGTACGCACCCAGTTGAAATAGTCATTGACCTTTAAGGCCACGCTATAGGCCCCATCGCCCAGCACCGCCAGCCAGCGGGCATATTTGACAACCACATCAAACTCATCCCCATGGATGACTAAAAATTTGCGACCGTCTGCTGTTTCATGGACATATTCGTCATGGACTTGAATATCGCCAAAATCATGTTCGACATAAGGGCGTATAAACGCATCGTGATTGCCGGGGATGAAGATGACATTTGTGCCTTTGCGGGCTTTGCGCAGCACCTTCTGCACCACATCATTATGAGCCTGCGGCCAGTACCATGACCGCCGTAAGCGCCAACCATCGATAATGTCCCCCACAAGGAACAGGTTTTCAGAGTCCGTCTGCTTTAAAAAATCCAACAGAAAATCTGCTTTGCAGCCCGCCGTCCCCAAATGAATATCGGAAATAAAGATCGATTTAAATGTTCGGGGATTTACGCCAGCATCCATATCAGCCGTCACTTTTTCCATTATCGCAATAAAACCGCATTAAAAGCGAAACACTAAGCTGTCACTTTTTTACGCCTCAAGGCTTACCGCTTTATGACGTGATTTTGACTCTTTTATTGCAGGTGCGAAAAATATGGGCATTTCTGAACGACGCATAAAAATCATCCACAATCCGGTTGCCGGTGGTAGCAAACGCAGACGTCTTGCCATCGCACTGCGTGCCCTGAAACAACATGCAAAAAAAGTCAAGGTCAGCCCAACCAAATACGCGGGTCACGGCGTTATTCGCGCTGATAAAGCCCTCAACCGCACCCATAAAAAACCTTATGATATCGTCTGTGCCGCCGGGGGAGATGGCACCATTGCAGAGGTCGCAAACGGGATGCGCGGCAGTGACAGCCCCCTTCTCGTCCTCCCCCTTGGCACAGCCAACGTCTTTGCGCGCGAAATTGGTCTCGGCACCTCCATGCGCCGCATTGCCGCCATGGTCGAGACATTAAAGGAAAAAACCGTTTATCCCGGTCTCATTGCGGATCGACGTTTCATAATGATGGTGGGTGCCGGCATTGACTCCTTAGCCGTTGCTGCCCTTGATGCGAAACTAAAACGCAAGATCGGGGCAGTGGCCTATGTGATCGCCGCGTTCAAGGCGATCAAACGCATGAAAGACCTTGATCTCATTATCGATGTAGATGGCGACCAATATAAAGCGTCCCAAGTCGTCGTGACCCTCGGCAAAAAATATGGCGGCCCCTTCACTATTTCCCCGCACGCCTCTCTGCATGATCCGGAATTTCATGTGGTCCTGATGAAAAAGAAGGGCTTTTGGGCGGCGCTTAAATATGGGATTGCCCTTGCAACCGGTCGCCTTCCCTACCTAAAAGACGTCACCATCACCCACGGCACAAAAGTGACCATCGACAGCCGCAACAGTATCCCCGTGCAAGCCGATGGGGATTATGCGGGTCTCCTGCCCGTCACCCTCACGATGGATGAATACCCCTTAACGGTTCTCGCGCCAGCGTCGAAATGACCGCCCATCGTCCACGTCCGTCAATGTTTCCAAAAAGGCGACTTTCTTGCCTTTCAGGTTTGCCAGACAATCGGCCAAGGTTTCTGGGTGCGACCACCTGACGGGTCGTCGGTAAGGGTTGCTCAGGATGGGATGTCGCTTCAAGCCCACCAACCAAAAACCCCCATCCTCCGCCGGACCAAACACCGCGTCGTGACTGCCCAGCAGTTTAAAGGCTTGACGGATATGATGGGCCTGAATATCGGGAATATCGGTGCCGATAACCACAAACGGCCCTGTTGGTAAATAGCGTGCTGGGCGCAACATTCGCTGGCCCAAATCGCCGCCACCTTGCGCCACATAGCCATCGGCACAGGCGCACAATAAAGACGGTTTCATCCTGTCTGGGCTATGGCTGATCACCGTGCGCCATGGCCCTTTCCCGCGTAATCGTTTGGGGAGGTCTGCCAACATCGCGCGATAAAACCGCCACGCAGGCACCTTGCCGATATCACGGGCCAAGCGGGTTTTCACCCGACCCATGCGGGGTTCTTTTGCAAAAATAACAAGATGCGGCTTCACAGACTTATCCGTAGAGTTTGACGATACGTTCGGGCGATACTCCCAAGAAATAGAGCGTTAAACAACTCACATTACGTAACATTCGCTTGAGGTAGCCGCTTTTTTGATATTTGCTCGCTGACGTCACCGCCCGGACCGGCACAGGGACCAATCGGTCTTTGCCTATTTTGCGCACCATATCCACATCTTCCATCAACGGAATATCGGCATACCCGCCCACCTCCTCATAAAGACTTTGATGGATCAACAATCCTTGATCCCCATAAGGTAAGCCCAACCATGTGCAGCGACGTGCGACCACACGTTCCAACCGTCGCGCTGCCTTTGTGTCCTCATTCAAGGTGAAGGTGAAATATCCGGCGCGGTTCTCATTTTCCGGCTTATTCATAAAGGCGCCGACGTGCCGCTCCCATCCCTCTTCTAGGACCGTATCGGCATGGAGAAACAACAGCCACGCTCCCACGGCAGCATCTGCGCCAGCTTTAAGCTGCGATCCCCGACCTTTAGCTGCTGTGATACAACGCGCCCCTAACTCCGCTGCCGCTTGTGCCGTATCATCGGTTGAGCCCCCGTCGACGATAAGGATTTCCCCTACCCCTGCTTTGCCTTGCACCGACTGAATTGTCTGCTTTAAAACGACAGAACTATTGTAGGTCGGGATGACAATGCTTAACATGCGGCCTCATGGATGAACGGGTTTAAAGAATGGAAAAAAGACTATGCCTGATTTTTCACTGGAAAACGAGCATGCCGGACGGGTGTGTGGCATTGATGAAGCCGGACGCGGCCCGTGGGCAGGTCCAGTCACCGCAGCCTGTGTGATTTTCGATCAGGATACCTTATCCCCCAGCCTCGCTGAAAGCCTGAATGATTCCAAAAAGCTATCTGCTAAAAAACGCGAAGCCCTGATCGACCAAATTAAGGCAGAAAGTATTTGGGCCGTCGGACAGGCAAGTGTGGAAGAAATTGACGAGCTGAACATCCTGCAAGCAACTTTCCTCGCCATGCGCCGCGCGGTTGCGGGGCTTGCCATCGCGCCAGATTACGCGCTGATTGATGGCAATAAACTGCCGCCCGATCTCGGCGTCCCTGGTCATCCTGTGGTGAAAGGCGACGGGCTTTCCTGCTCCATCGCCGCCGCCTCCATCATCGCCAAAGTCACCCGCGATCACGAAATGGCAAAGCTCGCCCAAGACTACCCCCAGTATGGATGGGAGAAAAACGCAGGCTACGGCGTCAAACTCCATCAACAAGGCCTCGCCACCCACGGCGTCACCCCGCATCACCGCAAAAGCTTTAAACCCATTAAAGTGATTTTGGGGATTGAATAGCACTCCACGCCCGTCATGGCGGACCCGTTCCGCCATAATTGCGGGAAGGCGGTGTGTGATCCCAGCCGATGATCGCGCAACACGTGCGCGATGACGGGGCTTGAATTAGACATAAAAAAAGCGGGGTCGATTGAACCGACGCCCGCTTTCTCCCCCTGATCAGTTTAATGCCCGATGATCTGGCTCAGGAACTCTTGGGTTCTGTGCTCTTGCGGGTTGTTAAAGAAGGCGTGGGGTTCGTTTTCTTCGACGATTTGGCCGTCAGCCATAAAGATCACGCGGTCCGCCACGGTTTTGGCAAAGCCCATTTCGTGGGTCACGCACAGCATGGTCATGCCTTCTTCGGCCAGTTGCACCATCGTGTCCAACACCTCCTTGATCATTTCAGGATCAAGGGCGGAGGTCGGTTCGTCAAACAGCATGATCTTCGGTTCCATACACAAGGACCGCGCGATGGCCACACGCTGTTGCTGACCACCGGACAGTTGGCCCGGGTATTTGTTGGCCTGTTCCGGGATCTTGACCCGTTCCAGATAATGCATGGCGCGTTCTTCTGCGACTTTGCGCGGTTCTTTGCGCACCCACATCGGGGCCAGCACACAGTTTTCCAGAATGGTCAGATGCGGAAACAGGTTAAAGTGCTGGAAGCACATGCCCACTTCACGGCGAATGGTATCGATGTTTTTCAGATCGTTGGTCAGTTCCACCCCATCCACGATGATCTGGCCCTGCTGGTGTTCTTCCAAACGGTTGATACAGCGGATCATGGTGGATTTACCGGACCCCGAAGGTCCACAAATCACGATCCGTTCCCCTTTGCGCACATCAAGATTGATATCGCGCAGCACATGAAAGTCGCCGTACCATTTGTTCATACCGATCAACTGGATGACGCTTTCGTCTGCCACTTTATGATCCAGATTGTGACCGGAGCGCAGCTCGGCTTCCGTCACAGTATCTGTAATTGCATCAGGATCTTTTGTCATTTTATCCTCTTCGTACGTCTGTTCGTACTGTTAAATTGCTCTAGCGTTTATGACCGGTGTGCAGTTTGCGCTCCAAAGCCTGACTGTATTTGGACATGCCAAAACAGAAGACCCAGAAACAAAAGGCCGCAAAAATATAGCCCTCT
>NZ_JHYO01000030.1 GCF_000688235.1 Terasakiella pusilla DSM 6293
TGAGAATAAGCTTGTCCAGCGTTAGTTCCGCAACCGCTTTCTTCAAGCGGGCGTTTTCCTGTTCTAAAGCTTTCATCTTTTTGGCCTGAGACGTTTTCATGCCGCCATATTGGTTGCGCCAACGATAATAGGTCTGTTCAGTCACACCGATTTTGCGAGCTGCGATAGCAATCGTATTGCCTTGGGCAATGATAACCTCGGCTTCTCGAAGCTTCGTGATGATCTGCTCAGGCGTTGGTCGTTTCAGTTTTCCCATGTCTTTTCTCCTTATCCATGGATTTGAATAAGCCAGAAAAACTAACATTTCGTGTGGATCACTTTTTGGGGGCTACGCCACCATGCCTATGTATGTCCCGTTTGGGATGATTATACATAATTGTATAGCTAATTTATTTACATAAATGTAGCGCAAATTTCTCCTGAGGTCTTAAAAAAGACGTTTTAGTGATAGAGGCTGCGTAATTTCTCACCATATTGAGCTTTGATGATGTGCCGACGGATTTTAAGGGTCGGCGTCATTTGCTCGTTTTCGATGGTGAAGGGATCGGATGTCAGCACGAATTTGCGCACTTTTTCAATGTTGGACAGGTGGCTGTTGACCCGACTAACCGCTTTGTTGATGTCTTTTATAAAGTCCGGGTTTTTGACAATTTCGGCATAGTCGGCAGGCAAGTCGCGTGCCTGTGCCCAATTCTGGCAAAATTCTTCATCCGGCACGATCAGGGCGACAAGGTGAGGGCGTTGGTCACCAAAGACCATGGATTGTGCGATTTCCGGTTCCAGACTGAGGAAGCCTTCAATCCGTTGCGGGGAAATATTGTCACCACCGGAATTGACGATGATATCTTTTTTACGATCGGTAATTTGCAGATACCCATCGTCATCCAGAAATCCGATATCACCCGTATGTAACCATCCATCCTTGATGGCTTCGTCAGTGGCTTTTTTATTGTGCCAGTACCCCAGCATCACCAAGTCACCGCGCACCAAAATCTCCCCGTCAGAGGCAATTTTGATCTCGGTATTCGCAAGGGCGGGGCCAACGGTATGCATTTTGATTTGTTTGGGGGAGTTAACGCTGATGACTGGTCCGCTTTCCGTTTGACCATAGCCTTGAAAGATATCAATCCCTAGCCCTTGGAAGAACAGGCCGACTTCTGTATTTAACGGACCACCGCCAGACACCATGGCTTTCAGGCGACCACCGAAGCGTTGTTTCACCTTGCGACGCACAAGTATATCCAGCAACTTGTTCTGGATCGTGCCTATCAGACCAAGCGGTTCCCCCAGATGGGCTTTGCTGCCCAGTTCCACGGTTTTATAAAACATTTTGGCTTTCAGGCCGCCTGCTTTTTCCACACCATTGAGGATACGCAGCCGCATCATTTCATAAAGGCGCGGAACAGCGGTCATGAGGGTTGGATGACATTCCGCCATGTTATTGACCAGTTTGTCGGCCCCTTCGGCATAGTAAATCTGCGCCCCCAACATTATGGGCCACATCAAGCCGGCTGTATGTTCATAAGAATGCGAAAGGGGCAGGAAAGAGAGAAAAACTTCGTCATCCAGCCCGATATCTTCCAGTACCTTTTTTGCGCCGAAGCAGTTGTGAAGGATGGAACGATGGGGCAGCAATACCCCCTTGGGCGTGCCACCTGTGCCGGAAGTATAGATGACGCAGGCGGCCTCATCGCGGCTGATCTCGCGCGCGGTTTCAACGATTTGATTGCCTGTCGTTGTGGCTGAGGCGATCAGCTCATCCCATTGATAGACCGGATGGGACAGTTCCTGGCGTAGGTCAAGGGGTTCAACAGACAAAACAAATTCAATGTCAGAGGCTTCGTGGGTTGCGGGCAAAAGCTGGCGGGCAAGGCGCTGGGTGGACACAATCGCCGCTTTGGCCTGCGAGTTGTTGAGGATATGCTTATGATCGCTCAATGTATTGGTTGTGTAGGTCGGCACCGTAATGGCACCCGCCGCCATGATGGCGAGGTCAGCCAACGCCCATTCTGATCTGTTTTCGGAGACAAGAACAACACGGTCGCCTTTATTGACGCCTTTTTCCTGTAACGCACAGGCGAGGGAAATGACCGTGGAGGCAGCATCTTGCCAGTTGATCGATTGATAGTTGCCATCAACTTTCTGCCAGAGAAAGGGTTTTGTCCCCAATCGCTCTGCCTGATCGAAAAACATGGTCACAAGATTTTCTGCCATTAGATTTCCCTTAACGCGGTTGACATCATTGTGTTGAACGGACAATTCTAGCCTCAAACCTGTTTAATCAGCAAAGTGAAAAGATAAAAAATGACAACACAATCAGCAGAAAACCTCCCTACATGGGATTTGACGCACCTTTACAGCGCACCGGACGGCGAAGATCTGAAAGCCGATCTGCAAAAAGGTCGCGCGATGGCGGAAAGTTTTGCGGCCACCTATCAAGGGAAACTGGCTGAACTGGACGGTAAAAATTTTGCACAGTCCTTAAAAGATTTTGAGGCGCTGGAAGATGTGCTCGGCCGCATTGTGAGCTATGCACAATTGCTGTATGCGGGGGACAATACGGATGGCAAAATCGCCCAGTTTTACCAAAATATGCAGGAAGAGATCACCAACCTGTCCAGCTTGATCCTGTTTTATACGTTGGAGATCAACAAGTTAGATGATGCGGTTCTGGAAGACCTGTTGAAAGACGAGGCGGCTGGGGCGTATCGTTCTTGGATCATGGATGTGCGCGTCCATCGCCCTTACCAACTAAGCGACGAGATGGAAAAGCTGTTGATGGAAAAATCCGTCAGCGGCAAACGTGCCTGGAACCGCCTGTTCGATGAAACCATGGCGGGCTTGCGTTTTCCCTTTCAGGGGGAAGAGGTTACGAATTCTGAAATCCTCGATAAAATGTCTTCCAGTGATGGGGCGGTTCGTAAAGAAGCCGCAAAATCTTTCGGCAAGGTCTTGGGGGATAATATCCGTTTGTTCTCCCTGATCACCAACACCTTGGCAAAAGACAAAGCGACGGAAGATCAATGGCGTGGGCTGGAACGTCCAATTTCGGCACGTAACCTGTCGAACCTTGTGGAAGACGAAGTGGTGGACGCGCTGATCACGTCGGTGAAAGAGTCCTATGGGGATTTGTCTCACCGTTATTATGCGCTAAAGGCCAAGTGGTTTGGCGTGGATCAAATGGATTATTGGGACCGCAACGCCCCCCTGCCGGAAGATGATGATCGCCAAATCCCGTGGTCGGAAGCACAAGAAACCGTGTTGAAAGCCTACGGCGCGTTTGATGGCAATATGGCTGATATTGCCAAACGCTTCTTTGAGGAAAGCTGGATTGATGTCCCTCCGCGTGCAGGTAAGGACAGCGGTGCGTTTGCCCATCCGGTGACACCCTCTGCACACCCTTATGTTTTGCTGAACTATCATGGCAAAACACGTGACGTCATGACCTTGGCGCACGAACTGGGCCATGGGGTGCATCAGGTCTTGGCGGCAAAACAAGGGGCCTTGATGGCTGACACGCCGCTGACCTTGGCAGAAACAGCTTCTGTTTTTGGGGAAATGCTGACCTTCCGTTCCATGCTGGATAACGAAACCGATGAGAAACGCCGCCGCATCATGTTGGCAGGCAAAGTCGAAGATATGCTCAACACGGTTGTGCGTCAGGTGGCTTTCTGTGATTTTGAACGCCGTGTGCATGACGAGCGTAAAAAAGGTGAACTTACCGCTGAACGTCTGGGCGAAATCTGGATGGAGGTTCAGAGCGAAAGCCTAGGCTCTGCCTTCCGTTTTGATGAGGAATATCAGCATTACTGGGCCTATATTCCGCACTTTATCCATACGCCGTTTTATGTCTACGCCTATGCCTTTGGCGATTGTCTGGTGAATTCCCTGTATGATGTGTTCCAAAACGGTCATGAAGGTTTCCAACAGAAGTATCTGGATATGTTAAGCGCGGGCGGCACCAAACGTCATAAGGAACTGCTGGCACCTTTTGGTCTGGATGCATCCGATCCTGACTTCTGGAAGCGCGGCTTGAAAGTGATTTCCGGCTTTATTGATGAGTTGGAAAACGTGCTTTAAAAGCTCATAAAAGAAAGGGGAACCAGACGGCTCCCCTTTTTCGTTTATCGTTATCCGTCCCAGAGGTTCTCCCCACCGGGTAGCGCGCGGCGCGCGCGGATGACATCTTCCGGGGCGATTTTAATTTCCTCGCAGAAATCCAGCAGGCTCCCTTCGTCTGAGAGCAGAAAGTCCAATATCCCTGCAAGAAAGGCCGGGTCACCGATTTGTTCTTTGAGATCATCTACCCCCATACCGCTTTGCGCCATGAGGGCGTTTAGGCAATAGTCATGGGCACCGATATAGGTGATCCCTTGAAGGGCGATAATCTCGGCTTGTTCTTGCTTCACGAATGGGCGCTTTCGTCGGTTTCCAGCTGATCTTGGTGCTGTTCACGGATCGACAGGACCTGCGGCAGAATTTCAAGGAAGATGGGCACAAGCTTTGGGTCAAAGTGGGACCCCGCATTGTCTTTAATGTATTCGATAGCTTCGTCAATCGACCATGCGTTTTTATATGGGCGCCATGAGGTGAGCGCATCAAACACATCACAGATGGCAGCGATGCGACCTTCGATGGGGATGTCTTCACCTTTTAAGCCATTGGGGTAGCCGCTGCCGTCCCATTTTTCATGGTGGCTTAGCGCAATGGTGCGGGCCAGCTGAACCATTTCAGACTCGTTATCCGCCAGAATATCGGCACCCAACTTAGCATGGCTTTGCATTGTTTCCCATTCTTCCGGTGTGAGTTTACCGGGCTTGAGGAGAATATTATCGGGGATGCCGATTTTACCCACATCATGCATGGGGCTGGCGTACAGGATCAGTTCTGCACGGCGCGCCGAGAAACCTGCTGCCAAGGCCAGGGCCTGACAGCTTTTGGACATGCGGATGACATGTTCGCCGGTTTCGTTGTCGCGATATTCGCCTGCGCGCCCCAGACAGCGGATGATATCAAGCTGGGATTTGCGTAATTCTGCAGTGGCTTCGTTGACTTTTTCTTCCAACAGGTGACTGTAGTCTTTCTGCTGTTTATAGAGGTAACGGATTTCCAGTGAATTATGGATACGTTGCAGCACTTCGGCATGTTGAAAGGGTTTGGTGACGAAATCACGCGCACCGAGATCAAGGGAGCGCAAACGTGTTTCCATATCCGTTTGGGCGGTCAGGACGAGGACGGGCAGATAGTCATCTGCGTCGTGCAGTTCCTTCAATTGTTCCATGACCTGAAAACCGTTGAGGCGTGGCATCTGGATATCCAGCAAAATCAGGTCATATTCATTTTCCTGATGAAGTGGCTTTACCTGCGTCGGGTCGGTGGTGCTGGAAACGTTGTGATAATCTTCCTGCTGGAGCAAGGCTTCCAGCAACAAAACATTTGAGGGGTTGTCGTCAACGACAAGTATGCGTGATTCTTTTAGTATTTTTACGTCAACAGCCATTATTAGGCTCCCCGCCATAGTCAACTTTCACAAGGTTAACATGTTTTTAGCATATCTCTATTCTGTTTGACAAAGAACTTTATGAGATTTTTCACTACTTTTGATTTAGGCAATGTGCTGATTAATTTAACTTTTGCGCCTATTTAGGGAGGGAACAAGAAGAGGAGTGCTTTCATCGGTCAGGGGAAATTCGATCCAGAACTCGCTGCCTTCGTCCTCAATACTGCTAAAGCCGATCTCACCGCCCATTAAATCACAGAGGTGTTTCGACAACGTCAGTCCAAGGCCCGTGCCTTCTATCCCTTCTGTATGGACACTCAGGCGGTTGAAGGGTTCAAAGACCCGTTTGCCTTCAGATTGGGAAATGCCGCGCCCGGTATCGCGTACCCGCAAGCGGGCGCGCTGATGGGGCGCTTCTTCACACAGGATAAAGATGCGGCCGTTGTCTTTATTGTATTTTACCGCATTTGATAGCAGATGCAGGACAATTTGTTGTAGTCTGGCGTGATCCACAATGATGTAAAGCGGTGTTTCAGATGTGGTCTCAAACGTGATGGAGATGTTCTTTTCGTCCGCATGGGATTGGGTCAATTGAATGCAATTATCAATAATGTCACGTAAATCGATGGTTTGCAGGGATAGGGTAATTTGCCCGTTTTCGATTGCAGATATATCGATTGCCTCGTTCACCAGTTTGAGCAAGTGGTCCCCTGCTTTAAACATATGATCAATAAAGGTGAGCTGTTGATCGTTCAGATTATCTGTGCGGTTTTGCTTCAGGATTTGGGCAAAGCCTAAAATCGCGTTGAGCGGAGTGCGCAGTTCATGGCTCATGATTGACAGGAACCGTGATTTGGCACGGCTTGTTTTTTCAATATCGTTAATGGCCTGATGCAAGGCAGCTTCGGCAGCGACACGGTCGGTGATGTCATCAAAGACGATCACTTTATGATTGCGACCCGTGTTATCTTCAATGTTGTTGACGTTATATTTGACGGGGAGGGGAAGACCGGATTTTGTGACCATTTCAGTTTCTCCACTGGCTTTGGTGGAGTGTAACAGGTCGAGAGCGTCCGTTTTGTCCAGCATGAGGTCGCTGAAAGGGGTTTGGACCAGTTCCGTTGCATCAAACCCCAGCAGGCGGGCGGCGGCCGGATTGATATATTCAATCAGATTATCTTCGTTCACTTCAAGGATACCAGCACCGGCGGAGCTGAGGATCAATTCATTATGTCTGCTGAGCTTTTCGATCTGGGCTTCGGCTTTGCGCAGTTTTGTCAGGTCGTGGACCCAACTGAAAATGCGTTCTTTTTCTTTAAGCTTGATAATTCGGGAGGTGACAAGAACGGGAAAGGCGCTCCCATCTTTGCGCTTTCCCCAAAAATGGAAGGTGGACGTTGTATTGGCAGCCTTGAGAGTCTTGATAAAAAAACTGCGGTCATTGATGTCGAAGTAAAAGTCCGTGGTGTGGATTGACTGCATGTCGTCTTTATCGTAGCCGAACATTTCGATCATGCGGGAGTTAATAAAACGGAGTGTCCCGTCCATATTCACCAGCATAGCCCCGACAGGGCTGAGTTCGAGAAAGCTTTTAAATTCCTGGTCTTTGTCCTGCAGGTCGACCTTGGCTTGATGGGCTTCGGTGACATCGCGGTAGGTGGACATGAAACCGCCTTCAGCCAGCGGTGTATCGGTGATGGACAGGACTTGACCGTTGGGACGTTTACGCAGGAAGGTGCGGGCCTTTATGTTGCGAGCATCATCAAGGCGTTCTTGTAATCGGGCAGCTTTATCGCCGGGACCGTATTCTTCCCGGTCAATGTTATATTCAACTAGGGCGGCAAAGGCCAGTCCGGGTTGGACGAGATCGGGCGGGTAGTCGTACAGATCGCGGAAGGTCTGATTGACATACGCCAAGGTCAGGTCTTTGTCAAAAATACAGATCCCTTGGTCAAGACTGTCAAGAGCTTGCACAAGAAAAGGGCTATTTTGCAAACTTAGGCTGTGCAATGGCGCGTTGGTCATGTCTGCCCACTTATATTACTTTGATCGTTTCCAAGAAGGTAATCAAGTTTATATAAATGGGCAAGTTTGAAGACAAAACAAGCCGGGTTAAATTAATTCACTGAGCTTAGGCCGGATCAATATATGTGCCTGATCGGACCTGTACATGCGCCGTTGACTCGCCATTGTTGTAACTGTAGGTCGTGTAGCCTTCGCCGGATTGGCTGATTTCCCATAGCTCTGAATCTGCGAATGTCAGGCTGTCATTATCACCGATGGTGATGGTCAGATGGTTTTCGTCGGTCATGTCCCTCACGCTGTCGCCAGACAGGATAAGATCGTTTGCGGACAGGTCGCTTAATAAATCGATTTTTTCAATGGAGCTAAGGGTCAGATTATCATTGATCAGATCAGGGTCGAAACCTGCTTCAATCAACAGCGTATCATATCCTTCACCACCATCAATTGTCAGGTTGCCAGACTGGATGGCAATGATGTCATCCCCGTAATAGTCAAAGGTATATTCAGGCACATTGACGGTTTGTGTTGTGGTTGCTGTATCCTGCCCATCGGTGGAGGTAACAGAGGCCGTCAGGTCGAAGTTGTCCTGATCCTCTGGCACACGCAAGGTGATACTTTCCAGACTTTTGCCAGACAGGATTGCCGTGCCGTCCGTGACAGAATAGGACTCGTTATCAACCAACAGGATGACACCATCGGGGATACCGGACAGGGTGACGTCAGACAAAGATTCTGATCCATCACTGTCGGCAGTGCTGGCATCCAAATTAACCGGGATATCAACATAGTTTGCCGATGCGGTCGGTTTTTCGAAGGTGACAGAGTTAATCAAGAAGTCATCGTCTTTTGAATCCGCGGAAAAGACGATACGGTCAAAACTTACGTTGTCATCCGCTGTGATGGTATAGGCCGGATCAATCTTGTCTGTGAGGCCGTCTTTGGTCCCGACACCTACAAGCTGATCACCTTTATATAAAGCATAGGCTGCTGTCTCACTTTGTGCGAGCCATGAGAAAGCGACATTTACTGACGTTATCGGGTTGTCAAAGTCGATCACTAACAGTTCTTTGAAGCCATCGTGACCAATTTCCTTTGTATCGCCGGAGGTTGCACCACTGACACCAAAGCCGATGGGGTCTTTATCATCGGTCTGCAGGGCGACGTTATCTACCGTTTCCGTCGGTGTTTGTTGGGACACGCCGGTGACAGTATAGCCATTGCCCGTTTGCGTGGCGTTATCGACGGTGATCGTCACTTGTGTCCCGCCTTCGATGGTTTTGGCCGACCCTGTACCTAAGGATAAAGTCAGGTTTGGGGCGTCTGCATCGGGTGTGACTGTCATAGTGACGGTGGCGGTTGTGGTTGCCCCATCGTCGTCTGTGACGATGTAGGAGAAGGTATCTTCCCCGCTGTAATCATCATCTGCGGTGTAGACGATCTGGTTGTCGACAATGGAGATATCGCCGATATATTCCCCAAAGATGCCCGTAATTGTGCCGCCATCAAGGAGGGTATCGTTGGCGAGGACATCGATGGTCAGGCTGTCACCTTCCACAACGCTTGCGGCATCATCCGTCAGACTGTTGTTCGCATCACTAAAGTAAATCCAAGCAGATGCGGATGTGCTGTCTGTTCCGTCGGTGACGCTAAAGGTAATGCTTTGACCACCGTCTTCGCTGGAGTTAATGATCCAGCGCCTTTCGCCGGTTTCGGGATCATCCGTTGTCGCTGTTACGGTGACAATATCATTGCTGATGATGCTTTCAATACTCAGGCTGTCGCCGTCAATATCACTGGCGTTGGACAGGAGCTGGCTTTCTGTGATGATATAGTCAGTGCCTTCTGTGCCAGATGGCAGCTCGGCCCCCCCGACATCAGGTGCGTCATTCACGGGATTGACCGTTAGGGTTGCGGTTGTGCTTTTGGACGTATTCCCGTCAGAAATGTCATAAGAGAAGACGACGTCACCATTGTAGTTATCGTCCGGCACATAATACCATGCTGGTTCTCTGGACTCGCCTTGCATGAGTTGGACAGAGCCGCCACCGGATAGAATGATCAGGTTTTCAATGGTCATGGGATCATTGTCAGGATCAGAAGCATTCCCGAGCAACTGGCTGAGCGTGATTTCAATCGGTGTATCTTCGTCGGTTGAAAGGGTCACGTCCGCATCGGGGATCGGAGTGTAGTTGATATCCTCAACCAGTTGGTCATTTTCGATCGCGTTTTTAGCCGTTTCAGCAAAATCGGTTGCTTCACGTTGGGTTTGTGATGTGACGGCAAACAGATCATCGCCCGTTTTCCCTGCGTCAATGGCAGCATCAATTTTACTATTGGACTGACTGATCTGTGCGGCAGCGGCATCCACGTTATCGGTGACTTTACTGGTGTCGATGACAACGCCAGTGTTTGCCGTAATCTGGTTAGCAGTGTCTGTAATGACGGATTTCAGGTCGTAAGGGTCGCTCAGGTCAAAGGTGACTTGAGGATCATTGTCGGCAGCAATGATTTTCTCAGCGATGGTTTTGAAGATCTCTTTCGCCGCATCGGAACTGTCGAGATCCGTCGAGGCCCCTTCCAGGATATAGCCAGCCTGAATAATGATGTTTTGAATTTGCACGCCGACAGCCGCTAGCTCAGAATAGATGGTGGTGTTGCTTCCACTTGTCGCAAGGGCAACCGGGTCATCTTCTAGCAGGTTGATACTTTCATCTAGCCCAAATATCGCCTTTAACTGGCTTTCGCTTACACCGTTTGCCATGAGGGTGGTCAGGGGCGAGATAACACTGGCGCCACCGCTTAACGGGGCTTGCAGGGAGCCATAGAAGGCTTCGCCTGTGGATTTATCTGTCCCGCCAACAACGGAAATGATGTAATCGGTTTCTGATGCGGGTATATCAACACTGAGGGTGAAGTTGCCGTTTTCATCAGTTAGGGTAACGGTATATTCCTCATTAGGATCAAGGACGCCGTCTTTATTAAAATCAACAAAGACTTTGGCATTTTGCAGATAGCCGTCAACAGCGACCCCGTTGTAAGAGACTTCGACGGGGGTAGGATCTGTGCCTAGGTCGTTTGGAGGGGTATCGTCATCATCTGACTGGGGTGGTGTGTCGCCAACTGTGGTGTCGGTGCCGGTACCGGAGGGTGAACCGCCGGTGTTGATATTGGTATAGTCGTTGGTGTTATTAGTGTCATTGCCGTCATTTACAGTAACGTTATCATCGTTATTGTAATTTTGGTTGCTGGCCGTATCGGTTTCTTCTTTATTCGGGTCATTTGTGTTCGCGCTATAACCGTTATACTCGGTTGCTTTTTGCAAGGCGGCGAGGGATTCTTCATGTGCTTGGCGTGCGGCTTCACGGGCAAGGCGCTCAGCTTCTTGGGCGCGTTCGGCCTCGGCCAGTGCCTGCAGGGCCAGTTGTTCGGCTTCCAGCGCTTGTTGATGTTCCAGTTCAGCTAAGCGTTGGGCTTTTAGGGCTTCATCAAGTAACGTTTCGTCGCCTTGGGCTTCTGCCAGCAGGCGTTCGGCTTCCAGTTGGGCAAGGCGGGCTTGTTCTTTAGCGAGGGCAGCTTGTTCTGCTGCTGCTTGGGCATCTTCGGTGGCGGCGGCAGCTTCCGCTTCGGCGATTTTCGCAGCTTCAGACAGGGCTTGTTCCAGCTCGCGGGCCTCGACGGCTTTTTCGATCAGGCTTTGGGGCAGGTTGCGAAGGGCATCACGTGTCAGTGTTTCAAGCTGACTTGGGGTAAATTCGATACGGGCGGGCAGACCGCCTGTGTTTTGATCCCAGCTCCAGCCCACATTTGCAATGTTGGTAGATCCAATGGGGGTGCCACTGGTGTCATAAATGACAATTTCGCCCGGTTGTTCGCCGTTTAGGGTGGTTTCAATCAGGTTGACGGCTTTAAATTCGCCGTCGACATATTCCACAAAGACCTTGGTGCCGCGGATGCCGATGGTCGCAACAGGGGTGGTGATGCTGACGGCATCCGGATTGATCTTGGCGATTTGTCCACTGATGAAACTTGCCGTTCCTTCCACCAACGAGATGACAGCGCTGCCTTCCTGCGTACCGGGATCATAAACCAGTTCATCCAGGACCAACTCGCCTTCTTCACCAAGGGAAAAGACGGACGTATCGGCAAGGGTGATGCCCACGCCGGATCCGGTCTCCGTCACGAGTACGTCCCCTTGATAAACCTTGTCCCCGACATTAAGAAGTTCCGTTGTGCCGTCCACGTGGGTGACGCTGACACTGCCTTCCAGATTATCGACGGTGCCGATCGGTTCGCCGACAAGCTGGGCTGTCGGTTGGTTGGGGGAGGCGATTTCAAGGCCGGGAATTTGAGCCTGTGCGAGTTGGTTGGTTGCGTTTGTATCGGGCATGTTTTCAAAAATGTTGCTGGTGATGGAGGTGCCATCTGGAAGGGTTAAGTCGGCGAGAGGGGAATTTTGGAAATAGTTATCTGAGACATAGGTGGTACCGTCAGGATCTTTGATTAGAAGATCTGAGCCATCACGCACAAAAACAGCGGACTGAAGATCAAGTCCGTCCGGTATGTTTACGTGGTCCGCGCTACCGTGCAGTGCCATTTCTGAATCTGGCATATTGCCGTTACCATCGTATCTCATAGACAATCCTCACATTGTCTATGTCCAACTTGCTGGCGCGAAGCTTATAGTTCTGAGTTGCCTCAAGCGAGGTCTGTTTCCGACCCATTGCTTCTCGTTCCTGTCAGTGTCGTTTGACATAGAAATAAACCGAATTTGGCTAACCGGTAGTATAAGGGATAAGTACTAAAGAAGGACGTAAAAAATTTGCCAGCTAAACCAAGGTGCTTATTTAACTGGTTTGGAACTGATGTAAAGCTCCGTAAAGGCCTGAAGGTTATAATTATTCTCAATTTGCATATTTGTGATTGCGGAACTTAAAGGTTAATCCATTTAGTGGCAATTTTATGCTGGGTTACGTATTTTTCCGTACGAATCGAATTGATAAAATTTTATGTATTTTGATTTTTGATGTTTTCTAAAAAGCTCACTTGTCTTTTGAAAAGGATAGGATACATCCTTCATTAATGATCGCTTGAGAAGCCGTTAGGCCAGAGGTACGCATGGAACTCGATCCCGCCTTATTGTCGCGCATTCAGTTTGCGGCAAATATTTCTTTCCACATCATGTTTCCGACCATTACGATCTCATTGGGTTGGATTTTGCTTTTCTTTAAACTGCGGTTTAATGCCACCGACAATCCGGTCTGGATGCAGGCTTATTTCTTTTTTACGAAAGTTTTTGCTCTTAGCTTTGCCATCGGGGTCGTCACTGGCCTGACCATGTCGTTCCAATTTGGCACCAACTGGCCGGGGTACATGGCAACTGTGGGCAATATCGCAGGCCCCTTGTTGGCGTATGAAATTTTGACGGCCTTTTTCCTTGAAGCGACCTTCTTGGGGATCATGTTGTTTGGTTTTCGTAAGGTGCCGAGCTGGGTTCATACCGGGGCGACCTTACTGGTGGCTGTTGGGACGACCATCTCGGCATTTTGGATTTTGGCCCTCAATAGCTGGATGCAGACCCCTGCTGGTTTTGAAATGATCGCCAATGATCAAGGTCAATTGCAGGCCCATGTCACCAGTTGGATGGACGTGATCTTTAACCCGTCCATGCCCTACCGACTAACCCACATGTTATTGGCGTCTGCGGCGACCGCTGCTTTTGTGGTGGCAGGCGTGTCGGCGTATCGGTTGTTAAAAGGGGATCAGGCGGAAAGTGTCAAAAAGACGCTCAAGACCGGCTTGATCTTGGCGTCTATCGTGTTGCCTTTGCAAGTGCTGGCAGGTCATGAACATGGCATCAACACCAAGGCCCATCAACCGGCAAAGCTGGCCGCGATGGAAGGCGCGTGGGAGACACATAAAGGTGCTCCCTTGGTGTTGTTTGGCTGGCCTGATGAAGACGCGCAGAAAAACCATTTCTCGATTGAAATACCGGCACTTGCGAGCCTGATCGTTACCCATAGTCTGGATGGTGAGATCAAAGGGCTAAAGGAATTTGATGTGCACCCGCCTGTGAAACCCGTCTTTTTCAGTTTCCGCATTATGGTGGGGCTGGGCTTTTTAATGTTGGGGACGGCATGGCTTGGCAGTTATTTTCTTTGGAAGAAGCAGACCATGCCAAACTGGTATCTGATCGGCCTGACAGGCATGACCTTTTCCGGGGTGTTCGCAACCCTTGCAGGCTGGTATGTGACGGAAATCGGGCGTCAACCGTGGCTGGTGCAAGGTGTCTTGTTGACCAAGGATGCAGTCGGACCTGTTGGCGGTGAAATGGTGCTGGGCACTTTGCTGGTTTACTTGTCGATTTACGTTTTCCTTGGGTTTGGATATGTAAAAACCATTTTCTATCTGGCGAAAAAAGCCAGCCTTGGCAATGATGCGGTGACAACACAGGGGGCAAAGACATGATGGACCATTTTTTGACAGATCAAAACTGGCTGCCTTACCTGTTCGCCCTGCTCATGGGGCTGACCATGTTGATTTATGTGGTGTTGGATGGGTATGACCTTGGGGTCGGCATGTTGACGATCAATAGAGGCGATGCCCATAAAGACCGTATGATTGCCTCCATCGGTCCCTTTTGGGATGCCAATGAAACATGGCTGGTGTTGGGGGTTGGCATTTTGCTGGTCGCTTTCCCGGTGGCGCACGGGATCATCTTGACGGAGCTTTATTTGCCTGTCGCCTTGATGATCTTTGGATTGATTTTTCGCGGGGTTGCGTTTGATTTTCGTGCGAAAGTCCCAGCGGAGCGTAAAGCGCGCTGGAACCGCTTTTTCTTCCTTGGTTCGCTGCTGACGACACTGGCACAAGGTTATATGTTGGGCAGTTATATCTTGGGGTTTGCAACCGGATTGGGGCCGTTTCTCTTTTCCATCCTGATCGCGCTGGTCTTATGTTCGGCCTATTGTCTGGTCGGGGCGTGCTGGTTGATCTTGAAGTGTGAAGGCGAGTTGCAGGAAAAGGCGGTTGTCTGGGCAAAGCGTCATTTATTTGGCGCGGTTGTGGGCTTGACGGCTATTTCGGCAGCGACCCCCTTGTTTAGCCCGCGCATTATGGAGAAATGGTTCAGCTATCCTGAAATTATATGGCTCGCCCCGTTACCGATCCTATCGGCGGTGTTGGTTATCGCGCTTTATATCAGTTTGCAAAAAACGCCACGCCCACAAGATCGTAAAAGCGGTTTGCCACTGGCCTTGACCATCGGGCTATTTATCCTCAGTTTCGTTGGGTTGGCGTATAGCTTTTTCCCGTATGTAATCCCGGATCAGATGACGATTTTGGATGCATCTACCTCGCCAGAAGCCTTGACCATTATGTTGTGGGGGGTGGCAATTGTCTTTCCGGTGCTGATTTCTTACACGGCTTTGTCTTATTATATTTTCCGTGGGAAGGCGCAGGACCTCAGCTACGATTAAACCACAGGGGCCCCGTATCCATAGCTATAGGGGACGGGGCCGGAAAAAGCGACGATATCACCGTCTTCAATTTCCCGACTGATGTTGAGGTCCCCGACGCGACCTGAGGAGATATCGCGTCCGTTAATCAGAATCAAAAACAGGTCTTTTCGCGGTAGGGAAAGGTCGCGTACCACATGATCTATGGTGGTGCCGACCGGGTAGGTTCGTTCAAGTTGGGCTGCAGGTGCGGTGAGTTCATCGCGACTGAATTGAACAGGCGAACGGTGATCTGAACGCTACGATCCTTTGAGTTGTGACCGATTTGTGCGGGGTGTTCCATTATCTTCCCTTCCTGCCTGAAAGCTGTGGCTTTAGGGTAAAAGAAAATTTGGCGCAAAAAATTGACTTTAGACAGGTTGCCTAAGCAGTATTGGGTATAGCTTCTACCAATTCTTTGTCGTGAGGTGAGGAGCCAAGCTGCTATACTCCCTCATCGACTGTTATTTAGGGGAAGTTGAATATGTTGCCTGCGCCATATAACCAATTGTTAGAGAAACTAAGCCGGACTTTCCCCAAGGAAAGATTGGTGACGGACCCTTTGCGCACATTGGCTTATGGTACGGATGGCAGCTTTTATCGCTTGATCCCTAAAATCGTCGTCGTTGTGGAAAGTGAAGACGATATCCAACAGTTGTTGACGCAGTGCCGTGCCCTTAAAACTCCTGTGACTTTTCGTGCGGCAGGCACCAGCTTGTCCGGTCAGGCGGTGACAGATAGTGTGCTGGCCCTGTTGGGGGATAATTGGAACGGCTTTCAGCTTTCAGTGGATCACAGCAAAGTCAGCTTGCAGCCCGGGGTGATCGGTGGACAGGCCAATGCCAAGCTCGCGGCCTTTGGGAAAAAGATCGGCCCCGATCCGGCCTCCATCAACGCAGCGAAGATTGGTGGTATTGCGGCGAATAACGCGTCCGGCATGTGCTGTGGGACCGCGCAAAACAGTTATCGCACCCTTTCCAGTATGCGCGTGATCCTGCGTGATGGCACCTTGTTGGATACGGGCAATGCAGCTTCGGTTGCTGCCTTTCGTGAGAGCCATGCTGAGTTGTTGCGTGAACTTGACCAACTTGCCAAAGCCACGCGGGAAAATACGGTTCTCCATGAGCGGATCGCGCAAAAATTTAAGATCAAAAATACCACGGGCTATAGCCTGAATGCCCTGATCGATTACACCGACCCCGTCGACATCCTGCAACATCTGATGATCGGATCTGAAGGGACGTTGGGCTTTATTGCCGAAGTGACGTTTGAGACCTGCATTGAACATGCCTTTAAAGCATCTGCCATGGTGTATTTCGAGACGTGTGAGATTGCGGCAAAAGCCGTGCAATGCCTAAAGAAAGCCCCTGTCGCCGCCGTGGAATTGGTGGACCGTGCGGGCTTGAAATCTGTGGAAAGTCAGGCGGGCATGCCAGACTTTTTAAAAGACTTACCATCCGACGCAACAGCCCTGCTGATTGAGGTGCGCGGAGAAACGCACGACGAACTCAGCGGTTTGATCGCTCAGGTGACAGGATCGATTACTCATATCGAGACCGTGCATCCGGTTGAATTTTCCGAAGATCCAGCGGTGTGCGCACGCTATTGGGGGATCCGTAAAGGCTTGTTCCCGTTGGTGGGGGCGATGCGCGAAACAGGCACAACGGTGATTATTGAAGATGTGGCCTTCCCGATTGAGCATCTGGCAGCAGGTGTGGTTGACCTGCACAAGCTGTTTAAAAAGTATCAGTATGACGAGGCCATTATCTTTGGGCATGCGTTGGAAGGGAACCTGCATTTCGTCTTTACGCAGGACTTTAACACGCAAGCTGAGATTGACCGCTATGCCGCCTTTATGGATGCCGTCTGTGACATGGTGGTCCATAAATATGATGGATCATTAAAGGCCGAACATGGCACGGGTCGCAACATGGCCCCGTTTGTGGAGATGGAATGGGGCGCGGATGCCTTTGCCTTGATGCAGCAGATTAAGGCGCTGTTTGACCCCGAAGGGCTGTTAAACCCCGGTGTGATTATCAATGACGACAAAGACGTCCATCTTAAAAACCTAAAGCCTTTGCCAGCGTCGGAAGAGATGGTGGATAAATGTATCGAGTGTGGTTTTTGTGAACCCAAATGCCCGTCCAAAGGGCTGACCCTGTCGCCGCGTCAACGCATTGTCGGCTGGCGCGAAATCTCGCGGCGCGAAGCCTTGGGCCAAACCACCAAGGGCTTGCGTGACCTTTATGACTATCAGGGGATGGAGACTTGCGCGGCCTGTGGCTTGTGCGCGACGGCCTGTCCGGTGGGGATTGAGACGGGTGCCTTGATCAAGATGCTGCGGGGGCGCCAATTGAGTACCGGTGCAGGTAAGCTGGGCCAGTGGTTTGCAGACCATTACGGCACCGCCATGAACGCAACCGCCCTGGGCTTAAAGGCCGCGAACCTTGCACACGGTGTGCTGGGGTCGAAAATGATGGGCACCGTGATGGAGGGGGCGCGCAAACTGTCGGGCGATCGTTTGCCGCGTTGGACACCTGCCATGCCGGATGGGGTGCGCTTTAAGCCGGAAAATACCCACAGTCGGGATAATATCGTGGTCTATCTGCCAAGCTGTGCCAGCCGGACCATGGGAGCCGCACGCGCGGATGATCAAAAGACACCGTTGCCCGTGGTCACACAGCAGGTGCTGGAACGCGCTGGTTTTAGCGTGCGTTTTCCTGAGGGGCTAAACGATCTCTGTTGTGGGCAACCGTTTGACAGCAAAGGGCTGGCAGAGGTCGCCGATCAAAAAGCGCGCACGTTGGAAGATCGCCTGATCGAGGCGACAGAAGGCGGCACATATCCGGTTGTGTTTGATACCTCGCCCTGTGCTTTTCGGATGAAGACACTTCAGGATGCCAAGGTGAGCGTGCAGGATATCACGGAATTTTTACATGATGCGGTTCTGGATAAATTGTCCCTAAAAAAAGTGGCGCGTAAGGTTGCACTGCACACAACCTGTTCGACACAAAAGATGGACTTGCAGGCAAAGCTTAAGCATCTGGTCGAACAATGCGCAGAGGACGTGGTGATCCCTGATCAGGTCGGGTGCTGCGGTTTTGCAGGGGATAAAGGCTTTAACACACCAGAGTTGAATAGCCATGCGCTGCGTCATTTAAATGACGCGCTGGAGGGGGTGACAGAAGGCTATTCCACATCTCGCACCTGCGAGATCGGACTGTCAGAAAAGTCAGGTTTTCCCTACCGTTCTGTCGTTTATTTGTTAGAGGAATGTTCCCGCTAAAAAACTATGGATATTGTTCGCCTTTGACGTTTGGAAGTTGCATGTTCTGTGGTAAGCTTTGTCCAGCCGATTGATCTTAAGCCTAAAAAATAAACGGCAGGGTCTGTTGGGGAGTCTTAAACAAAGGGACGACTAATATGCAAAAAGCGCTAAATATCAATGCAGACAAGTGCACAGGCTGTCTGCAATGCGAGGTTGCCTGTTCGTTTGAACATACGGGCACCTTCAATCCGTCAAAGTCACGGATCAAAGTCTTTAAATTCCACGATGAAGGTCGTTTTGTACCTTACACCTGCACCCAGTGCGCCGAAGCATGGTGCCTGCAGGCCTGTCCAGTGGAAGCCATTTCTTATGACGCAGAAACCGGGGCCAAGGTTGTGGCTGACAGTGCCTGTGTGGGCTGTAAGGTCTGTACTATCGCCTGTCCGTTTGGCACGGTCAACTATGTGCCGGATACGGGCAAGGTTGCGAAATGTGACCTCTGTGGGGGTGATCCGAAATGTGCGACAGCCTGTCCGACAGATGCCATCACTTATGTTGATGCATCCATGACAGGTCTTGAAAAAATGCGGGCATGGGCGGCAAAGACCGACGCAGGCCTGCAAGCAGAAGCATAGGAAAGGGAGCACTGTTATGTCTTGGACACGTAAACTATTGCGAGTGAACCTTTCTACAGGGACTTGCACTGCTGAAGACTTGAATATGGAATGGGCGCAGAAATATCTGGGCTCACGTGGTCTGGCGACCAAATATTTTATCGAAGAAACCGACCCGAAGGTGGACCCGCTGTCACCGGACAATAAACTGATCATGTCCACCGGACCTTTGACGGGGACCTGTGCGTCTACAGCTGGTCGTTATACGGTTGTGACCAAGGGGGCGTTGACGGGGGCGATTGCCTGTTCCAACTCCGGTGGTTTTTTTGGCAATGAATTGAAAAACGCCGGATGGGATATGATCATCTTTGAAGGCAAAGCCGAAAAGCCGGTCTACCTGAAACTGATCAACGAAAAGGCCGAGCTGGTGGATGCGTCCAAATATTGGGGCAAATCCTGCTGGGATACGGAAGAAGGCTTAAAGGCCGACTTGCAGGACCCGCAAGCGCGCGTGGCTTCCATTGGTGTGTCGGGCGAGCAGGGCGTTAAGTATGCCTGTATCGTCAACGATATGGACCGCGCCGCTGGTCGATCCGGCGTCGGCACCGTTATGGGGTCCAAAAACCTGAAAGCGGTTGTCCTGCGTGGGACGCGTGGGGTTCGGGTTGATGATCCGATCGCCTTTATGGATGCCACAAACGCCGGTAAAGCGGTGTTGGCAGAAAACCCGGTGACAGGCCAAGGCTTGCCCACCTACGGCACTCAAGTCTTGATGAACGTCATCAACGAAATGGGCGCCATGCCGACCCGCAACTTCCGTGATGTGCAGTTTGAAGGTGCCGCCAACATTTCCGGCGAAAAAATGCATGAAGTGCGCGCGGATGGCACCAAAAATCTGGTGACCAATGCGGCTTGTTATGGCTGCACCATTGCATGCCAGCGTGTCTCCACCGTTGAGCGCACCCATTATACTGTAAAAGATCGTCCGCAGTATCAAGGCGCCTCAGGTGGTCTGGAATATGAGGCCGCTTGGTCCTTGGGGTCGGAATGTGGTGTTGATGATATCGAAGCCCTGACTTTTGCCAACTTCATCTGTAACGAACAAGGCTATGATCCGATTTCGTTCGGGGCGACGGTTGGTGCTGCGATGGAACTGTTTGAAATGGGTGTGCTGACCCTTGAGCATACCGGCGGAATTGAGCTGAAGTTTGGCAACGCGAAAGCGCTGACCGACTGTGCGGAACTTGTCGGCAAGGCTGAAGGGTTTGGCGCAGAACTTGGCTTGGGCTCAGCACGCCTCTGTGAAAAGTATGGTCACCCGGAACTGTCTATGTCGGTTAAGAAGCAGGAATTCCCGGCCTATGATGCCCGTGGTATTCAGGGGATGGGCTTGACCTATGCGACCTCTAACCGTGGGGCCTGTCACTTGCGTTCTTACACCGTTTCTTCCGAAGTGCTGGGGATCCCGGAAAAGACCGATCCGCTGGCGACAGACGGCAAGGCGGGGCTGGTTATGGCATTTCAGGATGCAACGGCAGCGGTGGATTCTTCTGGTCTGTGTATCTTCACCACCTTTGCGTGGTCGCTGGAAGATATCGCCCCGCAGGTCAACGCGGCTTGTGAAGGCGACTGGACGGTAGAAAGCCTGCTGGAATGTGGCGAGCGCATCTGGAATATGGAACGTCAGTACAATCTGGCAGCAGGCTTTACGGGCAAGGATGACACTCTGCCAAAACGCCTGCTGAAAGATGCAGCCAAGACCGGCCCTGCGAAAGGGAAGGTGAGTGGTCTGGATAAGATGTTGCCGGAATATTATGAAATTCGCGGCTGGGATGCCAATGGCGTGCCAAAGGCGGAGACATTAAACCGACTTGGTCTGTCCTAAAGCGACTTATTAAGGCTCAAGAAAAAAGCGGCTCCTTGAAAAAGGAACCGCTTTTTTTGTGGTGTGTTTTTATTCTGCACTGACAGGTGCCGGACCGTCTTTGGGCAGGTCTGTGTTTTCATCCCAGTTTTCATGCTCCAGAGATTCTGCCTTGGCAACAACCCCTTTCGCAATCCGCTTGGTGAAATAGTAAATACGTTGCAGGCGTTCTACCGTTTCCATTTCGCGGGTATAGGTGTGATGACGGTTGTCCCCTTCTGCCAGCAGGCGTTTAGCCCCATGTTCAGAGATGGCTTTGGCTTCTTTAGTGATCGGAGCCTTCATGTCGATCACTTTCTGTGCCAAGTCGCGGTCTTCGTTTTGTAGGGCTTCAAGGGCAAGAAGAAGAGACTGGTCGACTTTTTCATGTAGTCCTTTTAACAGATGCATGGTTTGTGGACTGACGGTGACTTTTTCGCTGATCCGGCGTTTACCGATTTGCACCATATCCGTTTCAATCAAATCGCCGATATTTTCTAGGTGGTTGGCTGCTGACATCAAGCGCACCATTTCGCGCATGTCTTCTTCCCCTAACGGTTGGGCACCGACCTGACGGACATATTTGAGAATGGCCATGTGCAGCGTGTCCACATTGGCGTCCATTTCTGCAACCTTGTCCAGATTGCTATTGGTGCCGGTCAGGGTGGCCGGCAGGATCGCGGTCATCATTTTTTGAACATGTTTGCCCAGCTCGCCAATTTCGAGTCTTACGGCGTTCAGCGCGATAGGAGGCGTGCTGATCAGCGGCTCGTTCAGGTATTTAGGTTTGGCAGACAGGGTGCCGTCATCTTCTTCCAAGGGGACCAGTTTTTCCACAAGTCGGGCAAAGGGCGTCACAAACCAGATAAAGATCACCGCATTGGCGACGTTGAAGATCGTATGGGCATTCGCGATGTCGCGTGCAGTGCTACTGTCTTCGCCGCTGATTTGATGTACGACATTGGCAAGTTGGTCGACAAACCCGATCCACAGCAAGACACCAGCCACGTTAAACAGGACGTGGACAACGGCGGCCCGAATAGCTTCGCGCGGTTTGCCGATGGAGGCCAGCATTGCAGTGACACAAGTTCCAACGTTTGCCCCAAAGATGATGGCAATCCCGGCGGGTAAGGTTAAAAGACCTTGGGTCGCAAGGGCGATCACAATCCCCGTTGTTGCAGAAGAAGACTGGACAAGTGCCGTAAAAGCCGCACCGACCAACAGACCCAAAATCGGGTTTTCCATTGAGATCATGAGATCAAGGAACGGTTGGAAACTGCGCAAGGGCTGCATGGCATCGGACATGAGGTTCATGCCAAGGAAGACCATCCCCAAGCCCATAAGCATGTTACCATATTGTTTGAGTTTATCGTTTCGCCCGAAAAACAGCATGGCGAAACCAACCGCGACCATCACCATTGAAAAATGCGTGATTTTGAAGGCGATAATCTGTGCGGTGATGGTGGTGCCGACGTTGGCCCCCATAATGATCCCGATGGATTGGGTCAGCTTCATCAAGCCTGCGCTGATAAAGCCCACAACAAGGACTGTCGTCACGGATGAGGATTGAATAATGGCGGTGACAAACGCACCGGTAAACATCCCCATAAAACGGTTTGAGGTGAGCTTCCCCAAAATCGTTTTCATTTTTTCACCCGCGACGGCTTTTAAACCGCCGGAAAGTTGCTCCAGCCCAAAAAGAAAAAGCGCAAGGCCGCCCGCGAGCCCTGCGGATATGGTAAATAGGTCGAGTTCCCCACCATTTGCCATGTTTGTTCCACCTTATGTTATTGTTTTGTCATAAAACTGTAACTCAGATAGGGTTTATTTTCAAATTAAACCTCTGATCATACCGTTGCAGACGCAAGCTTGCCAAAAGCCGGGATAGGGGATAGACAAGTTATATCTTTCAAAAGGATAATTGTCTTGAGCGCATTTTTCGCAGATCCATTTTTTACATTTCAGATTATTGCTGCTTTGACCCTGACGGGCATTATTGCCGGTATTTTAGCCGGCTTGTTAGGTGTTGGTGGCGGTATTGTTATCGTGCCTGTTCTTTTCTTTTTGTTTCAGAAGTTTGGGACAACCAGTGACATGTCCATGTTTGTTGCTGTCGGAACGTCCTTGGCGACCATTATTGCAACGTCCGTTTCTTCGGTTCGGTCCCATCATAAAAAAGGGGCTGTGGACTGGGGCTTGTTGCGCCGCTGGGCACCGGGTGTGGTGATCGGGGTGATTGCAGGGACCATCCTGGCTTCTTTCTTAAAGGGGCAGGTGCTGACAATTATGTTTGCCATCCTTGCGTTTGCCATTTCATTACGGATGTTTTTCAGTTCGGTCCGCACTCATCTGGCGGAAAGTCTGCCGGGGCAACCGCTTGAATTTATTTATTCCTTTATCATCGGCAGCTTGTCGGTCATGGTCGGGATTGGTGGCGGTAGTATTTGTGTGCCGATCCTGAATGCCTATAACTTCCCTATGCGAAAGGCGGTGGCCTGTGCGTCGGGGATCGGTTTGGTTATTGCGTTGCCGGGTGCGATTGGTTTCGCCATTACCGGTTGGGGGGCAGAAGGCTTGCCACCGGGGAGTTTTGGCTATGTCAACATGCTGGGCTTTGGCTTGATTGTGCCGTTAACCGTGTTGTTTGCCCCTGTGGGTGCCAAGATTGCACATGCGGTAAACCCTGATTATTTGAAGAAAGGCTTTGCGCTGTTTCTGTTTATCACCAGCATTAAAATGATGTTGGGGGCCTTTTAAAAGATCGTCAAAAACCTTTGAAAGACATATCTTTTTGAGCTAACGTACAAGTTAAATTTTTAGCGAGTATTTCTCGAATAATTCGATAAGGAGTTACCTCATGGGGGATAAGTTTCGGTTAGTGACACGAAGCGATTTTGATGGGCTGGTCTGCGCTGTGTTGCTTAAAAAAATGGATCTGATTGACGAGATCACATTTGTGCACCCCAAAGATATGCAGGACGGTAAAGTCGCTATTACGGATCGGGATATTACGACCAACCTTCCTTATGTAGAAGGCGTGCATTTGGCGTTTGATCACCATTTGAGTGAAACTTTGCGTGTCGCCGATAATCCCACCAACCATATCATTGCCCCCGAAGCACCGTCCGCAGCACGGGTGGTCTGGCGTTATTATGGCGGGCATGGGGAATTTCCGGCAAGCTGGGATGAAATGATGGAAGCGGTGGATAAAGGCGATGCTGCGCGCTTCAATCGTGACGAGATTCTCCATTCCGAAGACTGGGTGCTGCTGAACTTCTTGATGGATGCGCGCACAGGGTTGGGGCGTTTTCGCGATTTTCGAATTTCCAACTATCAACTGATGATGGATTTGATTGACTGTTGCGCCAGTATGTCCATCAAAGAAATTTTGGAACTTCCAGACGTTAAAGAACGCGTCGACATGTATAAAGAGCATGAGCCGAAATTCATCGATCAACTCAAATCTTGTACAGAAGTACATGGTAATGTCGCCGTGCTTGATCTGCGTAATCAAGACGTTATCTACACCGGCAACCGCTTTATGATTTACGCCTTGTTCCCCGACACGAATATCTCCATCCATGTGATGTGGGGGCTGAAGAAGCAGAATACAGTTTTTGCCTGCGGTAAATCGATTCTGAACAAAACATCAGGCACCAACGTTGGCGAGTTGATGTTGAACTATGGCGGGGGCGGTCACCAGAATGCGGGGACCTGCCAAGTGCCCAACGATCAAGCGGTTGAAACGCTGGGGGCTTTGGTTAAGCAAATGAATGAGGACGGCTGAATCGTTATGATTTGAACGAAGCAGGCTCCTGCGGTCAGGCGAGGGGCCTGTTTCTATTTCAAAAGTTGAGTTCTTGTCGTATTTCCCCCATATTGTAAGAAAATATATTGTGAAAGCCGTCGCCTTATGAATTTCTGGCCTAGATTACCCTCTCTTCTCATGATGATTCTGACCCTTGCGGTTGGAACCATCTTTTTGCCGTCCTTAAGCGGCTGTACCCTTGATAACGGCCCTGTTGGCCGGTTTGTCTCGTCACTCACAGGCGCCCATGGTTTGCCTAAAGAAACAGTGGCAGAGCTGGAAAGGTTCCAGCAGGCGTATTATGACAAGGCGACGGAAGGTGAAGCGGTTCGCGATGACGAGTTTAAGCAATTTGTTGATGCGTTTAAGGTCGTACGCCGCAGTTATGTTAAGGAAGTTTCCGATCAGGACTTGATCACTTTCGCGATTGAAGGTTTGAACGCAGAAGATACGTCCTGGCTGGAAGAAGATGACGGTACGCCAAAAGGCAAGGCATCTGCTCACAAGGTGATCGAGGTTGCCTTGGATGCGATGATGGCCAAGCTTGACCCACATTCGTCATATATGACGAATGAAGAATATCAGGAACTGATGGTCGATACTTCCGGTGAATTTGGCGGGCTGGGGATTGAGGTTCAGCAGGGGGAGGGCTTTTTGAAAGTCGTTTCTCCGATTGAGGGGACGCCGGCTGATGAGGCTGGATTAAAACCCAACGATCATATCACCCACATTGAAGGGGAATCGATCAAAGAATGGACCTTGACGCGTACCGTGCGTCGCTTGCGCGGGAAACCGGGGACCGCCGTGACCGTGACGGTAGACCGTGAAGGGAGAACACCGTTTGATGTGCTGATTGTTCGCGATATCATTCAGGTGCGCGCTGTGCGTTATGCGCTTTATGACGGGTATCTACATCTGCGGGTCAGTGCTTTTTCCGAACGTTTGGAAAGTGATGTGATCGAAGCTTTTGCGCGCTCGCGGGAAGAACTGGGCGGCGCACTTAAAGGGGTTGTTCTTGATCTGCGCAATAATCCGGGCGGGTTATTGAACCAAGCGGTTGCCCTGAGCGATATCTTTTTGAATGAATCGAGTGTTGTGTCCATCCGCGGGCGTTCGGCCAAGGATGTGCGCACCTATGGGGCGACAGACGGAGAGCTGGCAGAGGGATTGCCGGTTGTTGTTTTGGTCAACGGGGGCTCAGCATCCGCGTCCGAAATCGTATCCGGGGCGTTACAGGATCACAATCGTGCGATTTTGATGGGCCGACGGACCTTTGGGAAAGGGTCCGTACAAACCATTATGCCTTTGATGCGCGAAGGGGCTGTGCGTTTGACCACGGCGCTTTATTATCTGCCGTCCGGGCGCACCATTCAGCAGGTCGGCGTGGCGCCTGATATACGCCTTGATTTGCCGGAAAAAACAGAGGAAGAAAAGAAAGCGGAAGCTGAGGCTTTGGAAGAGTTTTCTAAATTCGATGCCCCGAAGGAAGCTGATTTGCCAAATGTGTTAAGTGCACGGATTTTGGCGCAGGATAAGCTGCATAACAAAGATGGCGTGTTGGGGACGACTTCCATTGAAGCCTGCCCGCAAACCGGCCCGCGTGAAGATCGGGAACTAGGTTGCGCACTTGAATTTTTAAAGGCCGGGTCTGCAAAAAAGTTTCTGGCAGCAGTGAGTGTGAAATAACCACGGGCTTTTCGATTTTACGACAATTTTATATAAATGTAGTAAAAATTGTTCGCTCTTTCACCCAAATGGGTGAAGTCAAAGGAATAGGTATAAGGCAATATCTTCTCAGTTCTCCAATATGGGGTTCTGAGTACGACGTAGTTTCTCGGCGGACTTGGGGTGATAAGCGTTTGTCTTATCACCCTTTTTTTTGTTTTATTTTTTGACCAACTGGTTTAGTTTAAAAAAATAGATTTTTCACCTATATGGGTGAAGGCATATGCAAAAGTATAGGGCATTATGTTTTCAGTTCTCCAATATGGGGTTCTGAGTACGACGTAGTTTCTCGGCGGACTTGGGGTGATAAAGCTTTGTTTTTATCACCCTTTTTTTTATGAAAATGTAAGTCTGATGATAAATACTGCGTCACAGCGGCTGTTTTGATTAAGGGCGGTGTCATAAGGGTATGGGTGGATTTCGTTTCGGCGTTTTTGCGCAATTGATCGCCAGTTTTGTGTTGGCTGTGTTGTTTACAGTCGGCGCCGCCGTCATCGGTATCCTGTCTATCCAAAAATTTAATGATGGCATTGAAGAAGTCGCCTTGTCTCGTCTGCCGGCGATGACACTTGCGTATCAATTGGGTCAACAAAGTGAAGCAATCGTTGCTAGCGCGCCCATGATGGTTCGGGTCACATCCCAAGCGCAACGCGAAACCATATCTTTCAGGATCGCAGATCGGGTGCGCTGGTTGCAGGAAATTGTGATTTCGTTGCGTCAATATGATGTGGACGAAAACATCCTTGAGGTCATCAATGTGACCCGCCAGCAATTGCTGGAAAATTTCGCGCGCTTGGATGGGTTGGTGAAACAACGTATCCATATTAGCGAAGCAAAAACACAGCGAAACCATGAACTACAGGCGTTGATCAACCATGATGTTGATATGCTGGATCTGGTAAGTGAAGAAACCCATACCGAAATTGATCGTTTGACAGAAAAACTGTTGATCTTCCAAACGGAAAAAGAAGAATCCCGCGAAGAAGTTCTTCATCAGCAGTTGTTATATGGTTTTGAAGCGTTACGCCTTCGCGAAGGGGTGTTGGACGCTCCGCATCAGCAAAGCATTCATGAACATTTGCGTTCTATTGCCTTGGGTGATCAGGGCGTGATTGCGCTGCAAGGCCAGTATCGTGATGTCACGAAACGGATTTCGGGGATTTTGGCGATCAACGAACGTTTGTCCAGCCGGTTCGTCTATTCGGTCAATGACTTGATCCGACGCATGAAGGAAGGCATTGAGCATGATAGCCAGGAATTTCAGAAACTGGTGGAAAGCCGGACCCGTATTCTGACCTTGACCGTGGTTGGATGTGTTCTGTTGGTTGGTATGTTCGGCTGGGTCTTTATTCGACACATCTTAAAGCGCCTGAATAGGTTGAAACGTTCCATGCGTATCCATGCTGAAGGGGGCGAGGCGGAAATTCCCCTTGATGGCGAAGATGAGATTGCCGATATGGGGCATGCGCTCAAATATCTGGTGGATGAGATTGATCATCGGGAAAAAGAAATCCGCCTGAATGAGGCACGTTTTCGTGATATTGCCGAGGCAACGTCTGACTGGTTTTGGGAGACGGATTCGAATGCACGTTACTCACTTGTTTCGGATCGTTTTTTCGAGATCACAGGTTTTAAGCGCCAAGACCTGATGGGGAAGACCCGTCTGGAATTTTGTGCCATGAGTGGGCAAGATCGCGAAGACCCGGAAAAATGGTCGCTTCATTTAGATGATTTGAACCATCAACGTAGCTTTCGCGATTTTTCCTATGCCTTAAAATGCCCGAACGGGGGCTGGCGTCATATTAAAATCAGCGGCAAACCGGTCTTTGATACGGATGGCACGTTTATGGGATATCGCGGTACGGGGTCCGATATCACGGCAGAGACACAGGCACGCAGTCGCCTGATGGCGGCAAACGAAATTATGCCGGGAGCCTTTGCGTTATGGGACCACGAAAACCGCCTGGTCATGTGTAACCGAAAATATTACCAGTTCTATCGCGTGATAAATGACCGGATCCGTCCGGGCGTCACGTTTGAAGAACTTGCGATGCTGATGGAAGAGCGAGACGGCATCAAGGATGCGTCGGGATATGCCGAACGCCGCCGCGAGTTTAGACGAAACCCGATGGGCGTCTTTATGGAGGCCCTGTCGAATGATCGGTATTTACAGGTCAGCGAAGCACCAACGCTGGATGGCGGGATGGTATCGCTGGTGGTTGATATTACGGACCGGATCGAAACAGAGCGCCGGTTGGAAGCCGCACGACTGGATTCTGAAAATGCCAATAAGGCAAAGTCCAAGTTTTTGGCGGCGGCAAGTCACGATTTGCGACAGCCTTTACATGCGATTGGCATGTTCCTATCCGCCCTTGAAGATCGCCGCCGCAAAGATACGGCGGAAGAAGCCGAGGGCGATCTGCGGATCATCAACAATATTTCTGATAGTCTGGAAGCGTTGCGCAGCCTGTTAAATGCGCTGCTTGATATCTCCAAGCTGGATGCGGGCGTTATGAAGGCGGAACCTTGTACCATCCAGCTGCGCCCGTTGTTTGACAGGTTGATCAAGCAATATGAAGCGCGCGCCAGTGAAAAGGGGCTGAAGCTCAAGTGTTTTTGTCCGAATTTGGCGGTCCGTAGTGACCCGGTCCTGTTGGAACGTGTGTTGTCCAATTTGATTTCCAATGCTGTGCGCTATACCTCGGATGGGGGTATCTTGATTGGGGCGAGACGTCGTGGATTGATGGTTCAGGTTCAGGTGACGGATACGGGTGTGGGGGTTCCTGAAGACCGCATCAAGGATATTTTTGTCGAGTTTCAGCAGTTGGAAAATCCTGCACGTGATCGTCGTCGCGGTCTTGGGCTTGGATTGGCGATTGTGGATCGTGTACTTGCCTTGCTGGATCACCGCATGGACGTAAAATCTGTGGTGAATCGGGGGTCCACCTTTGCCTTGTTGATTCCCAGCGATCAGGTCCATGAAGAAGACCGTACAGAAAAGCCGCTGGAAGTCGCCCTGATGGGGGGAGAAGTGCCTTTGGTCATGGTGATTGATGACGAACCGGATATTCTGGAGGGGATGGAACAGTTGATTCTCGGCTGGAAGTATAATGTCATTGCGGCGCGATCTTCCTCCGGGGCGTTGGAAGCTTTGAAAGAGACAACGCAAATTCCAAGCTTAATTCTTGCCGATTATCGATTGAATGAGGAACTTACGGGGGCAGATTGCATCCGGTTGATCCAAAAAACGCTGGGACAGGATATTCCGGCGGCAATTATCACAGGGGATACGGCACCAGATCGCATTCAGGAAGCCAAGGCCAGCGGTTTTATCTTACTGCATAAACCCTTGCGTCCTGCAAAGTTGCGACAGCTTATTCGCAGTGTGCAAGCGAAAACCTTTGGTGCTGGGTAAAAAAGGTGTTCTGCTAACGTGCAGCATTTGATATCCTTTTGTAGAATAAATAATAAAATCTGGAAGCTCTGAAACCATGAAAACTACTTTTGTCGTCGCCGACGACCATCCGCTCGTGCTCGAAGGGGTGAAAGGGGTCTTACGTGCAATGGACCCTGACGCCGATATTTTACAAGCTACCAGCTATCCTGACTTGCTGAATGTCTTGTCAGAAGACCTCGATTTTTCATTGGTGATTGCGGATCTGAACATGCCCGGTATGGCAGGGTTGGACGGTATCCGCGCGGTCCAGTTAAAGCGACCGGAAGTGCCGATGGTGATTATCTCTGCAACGGAAAGCCAAAAAGCGATTAACAAGACGCTGGAATGCGGTGTTGCGGGGTATATGTTCAAGTCTTTTAGTCAGCAACAGATGCAGGATGCGCTGGAGGCTGTTTTGCAGGGCGAAACATTTGTGCCGCAACCAGGCGCGCAAATGTTTAGCAGCGATGAATTTGAAGACAAGAAAAAGCCGGACTTTGGGGCCGCAGCCTTGAACCGCCTTCCTATGGGGGTGGTGATCGTGGATAAAGGTGCCAATGTAGTGTTTATGAACAACGCCGCGTCTGACATTTTTGCCCTGAACGATGGCGTCGATGTGGGGCCAAGTGGTGTCTTTAGAACTGCAAAAGTCGCAGAAACCAAGATGTTGCACAGCATGATCGCAGATGCCGCTGTTGATTTGGGCCGTGCAAATGAGGAAGATCGCGAAGGCGGGGCTTTGACGGTGTCGCGTCCTTCTTATCGTCGTTCGTTCTCTTTGCTGGTGGTGCCATTGCCGGATGAGGATGTCACCAGCGACAGCGGCAATGTGGCGGTCTTTATCAATGATCCTGAAAAACATAACGAACCACCAACCAATGTGTTGGCGCGCCTTTATGGATTGACGGAAGCTGAAGCGCGGTTGCTGCAGGCCTTGATCGTCGGTAAAAAACTGGAAACGGTATCTGAAGAATTCGGGGTGTCCATGAACACCGTGCGCTCACATCTCAAACAGGTTTTTCGTAAGACGGGGACAAATCGTCAGCCGGAATTGGTTAGTTTGGTGATGAACAGTTCGGCTTACCTTGCGTCAAATCCGGTGCAGGTAGAAGATGATTATGAAGATTGACTGATCGCGTAAACGGTTTGATGTTGTAAAAACACCGGAACAGGGTAAGTTGCCCCCTTGCATAGATGGTGATGACGAAATAGCTATAAGATGACCGAATGTTTTTCGGTTGTGAGCTATAGATAAAACACAGGGAAGACCCATGGATAAACAGACACAAACCGAACTTGAAGCCGCCGCCTTTCGTGGGCTTGTGGCGCATTTGCAAAACCGTAGCGATGTGCAGAATATTGATATCATGAACCTTGCCGGCTTTTGCCGCAACTGTTTGGCAAAATGGTACAAATCCGCCGCCAATGAAAAAGGTGTCGAGCTGTCTATGGATGAAGCCAAGGAAGTGATCTATGGCATGCCTTATGATGAATATAAAGCCAAGCATCAGGAAAAGGCGAGTGCCGAACAGCTGGAGAAATTTGCAGACACCAGCGGCCATGCGGTGATTGAAGGGCTGTAAACTTTATGGGGGGCTTTGGGGCACAGGACGACAGGGTTGCAGACAGCGTTCAGATTGGTCTGACGGCGGTGATTGTTGCCGTGACAGACGATGAACCGCGCGTGCTGGTGGTTCGCCGTGTGGATCACGCGCTTGCGTCCACGGAAGATGGCGTCGCGCGCGAAGGTGATGTGCTGGATGACGATAGCCTTGAAGCGCTGCCTTATGGTCCCTTTTATCCCGGTCGCCACCGCACCCTTGATGCAGGCTTGCGCGGTTGGGTGGAAGAACAGACCCAGCTGGATCTTGGGTATGTGGAACAGCTTTACACCTTTGGTGATCGCGGACGTGACCCGCGCGAACAAGAACTGGGCGCGCGTGTCTTGTCCATCGGGTATCTGGCCCTTGCCCAAGAAGCCAAACCGTCTGGGGCAGGGGAAGCCCTGTGGCAAAATTGGTATCGCTATTTCCCGTGGGAAGATTGGCGCAAGGGTAAGCCAGCGATTCTGACGCAAGAATTGGAACCGGGGCTGGAGGAATGGGCAACCCAAGCCGACACCCCCTCAGAAGTGCGCGAGAGATTTGCCCGTATTGATGCGACCTTCGGGTCTGAAGAAGTGCGTTGGAACGAAGATCGTGTGCTGGAACGTTACGAGCTGCTCTATGAAGCGGGGATCGTTACGGAATCGCAGCGCGATCATGGCCTCACGGTCGTGATGTCTGATTACAGTCACCCCATGGTCTTGGATCATCGCCGTATCATGGCAACCGCGATGGGCCGTTTGCGTGGGAAGTTGAAATATCGCCCCGTTGTGTTTGAACTGGTCCCGCCGACCTTTACTTTGTTTGAATTGCAAAAAGCCGTGGAAGCCATTTCGGGGAACTTGTTGCATAAACAAAACTTCCGCCGTTTGGTGGAAAAAAGTGGCCTCGTGGAAGGCACCGGACAGTTTGAAAGCCGCACAGGCGGACGCCCCGCCGAAACCTATCGCTACGTGCGCGATATCCTGACAGAGCGCCTCACGGCAGGACCGCGCTTGCCTATGGGGAAGCGTTAAGCGCAAGCCATGGCGAGTTGTCAAAAAAGTGACATAATTAAGCGTTTGAAAAACAACGTATTAGGGTGCTGTTTCTAAAAACTGCAATATTTAGCTTGACCTATACTCATAGGGAGCATAGCTTATGCTCAAATGGAGGTTAAACAGTGCCTCCGAAATTTTTTGCCTAATATATACTCAAGTTGAGTATAAGGAGCTAGTAAAATGACAGTCGCAGCCCAGCCCCTGGTAGATGAATTTGAATATACGCCAGAGGTCGCAGAACGTATGGCACCTGTTTTTGAACGGGTGAAAGATCACATCACCGCTGAAGAATGGCCTGTGATTGCCCCTTATGTGGATGAGATCATCCGCCTGAAAAAAGAAAAGAACGCGGTTATTCTGGCGCACAACTACCAGACCCGCGATATTTTCCACTGTGTGTCCGACATCGTCGGCGACAGTCTGGCTTTGGCGATTAAGGCAAAAGAAGTAGAAGCCGACGTGATGGTTGTCTGTGGCGTTCACTTTATGGCGGAGACGGCAAAGCTGTTGAACCCATCTAAAAAAGTGTTGATCCCGGACCCTGAAGCAGGCTGTTCCTTGGCTGAAAGCATCACGGCAGCAGATGTGCGCCAGTTGCGCAAAGACAATCCGGGCGTGCCGATCTGTACCTACGTCAACACCTCTGCGGATGTAAAGTCCGAAGTTGATATCTGCTGTACCTCAGCAAATGCGAAAAAGATCGTTGAATCTTTGGGCAGCGATAAAGTCCTGTTGATCCCCGATCAGTTTTTGGCGGCAAACGTTGCCAAGACAACCGATGTGGAAATTCTGACATGGGCCGGTCAATGTGAAGTTCATGAACTTTACAAAAAAGAAGATATCCAGCAAATCCGTAAAGACCACCCAGAATGTGTGGTGCTTGCGCACCCAGAGTGTCCGCCGGAAGTGTTGGACGAAGCCGATTTCTCCGGTTCCACAACCGGTATGGCAGACTATGTGAAAGAGAAAAAGCCCGAGCTGGTGGCCTTGATCACAGAATGTTCTATGTCCGACAACATTCGTGCGGACTGTCCGGATAGTGAGTTCATCATGTCTTGCACCATGTGCCCGCACATGAAGAAAATCACACTGGAAAAAATCGTTAACTGCCTGCGTGACTTGTCCAACGAAGTGTTTGTGGATGAAGATATCGCGAAACCCGCACGGGCTTCCATTGAAGCGATGATCGCAGCAAGCTGATAAAAAAGGTCAGGTGTGTTATGAAACGCCTAACGACAGATGTATTGGTTATCGGGGCAGGGGCGGCTGGCTTGGTCAGCGCCCTTGAACTGGAAGGGCGTGACGTTATCGTCATCGCAAAGGCACCTGTGGGGCAAGGCTCCAGTAGTTCTTGGGCGCAAGGCGGCATCGCTGCCGCTGTTGGCAAAGATGATCACCCAGACCATCACAAGCGCGATACATTGGATGTCGGCGTGGACCTGTCTTGTGAGGCCGCTGCCCATGTGATCACTCATGAAGGACCAGAACTGATTGAGGCTTTGATCAACTGGGGCGTCAACTTTGATCGCACACCAGAAGGTGAGCTGTCTTTGGGCCGCGAAGCTGCACACTCTTTTCGCCGGATTCTCCATGCAGAAGGCGACAGCACAGGCAAAGAAATTATGCGGGCCTTGGGCCAAGCCGTAGTGCGCGCCCCGCACATCCGCTTGATGCAAGATGGCACGGCTTATGAACTCATGGTCACAGATGGTCGTGTTGTCGGCGCTTTTGTTCGTCAGGAAGATGGACAGAATGTGGCGGTGACTGCAAAAGCGGTGATCATGGCAACAGGTGGTTTGGGCAGCTTGTTTGGTTACACCACCAACCCCGTTGAATCTTGTGGCGAAGGGCTTGCCATGGCGGCCTTGGCAGGTGCGCGTATGGCAGACCTTGAGTTCGTGCAGTTTCACCCAACCGCAATTGATGTGGGCGTCAAACCCATGCCGCTGGCAACTGAAGCTTTGCGCGGGGAAGGGGCACATTTGATCGATGGGCGCGGCGTGCGGTTTATGCCGTCTGTCCATAAGGATGCAGAACTGGCCCCACGCGATGTGGTGGCACGCGCCATTTGGCGACGCATCAAGGCGGGCGATAAAGTGTATCTGGATTGTCGCGATGCCGTTGGTGATGCTTTTAAAGATCGTTTCCCCACCGTTTGGGCCTATTGCCATGACGCCGGGCTTGATCCGGCAACGCAACCTATACCGGTCACACCGGCAGCCCACTATCACATGGGCGGCATCGATGTGGATTTGGAAGGACAGACCAGCTTAGACGGCTTGTGGGCTGTGGGCGAGGCTGCCTGTACGGGCGTCCATGGGGCAAACCGACTGGCGAGTAATTCACTTTTGGAAGCGGTGGTCTTTGGTCGTCGCGTGGCGTTGAATATCCTTGAGGCTGAATTGCCCGATCCGCAGGGGACGGATGACCATATGCCGCAACAGGCGGGCGCGTTGGACCTGAGCGACCAGCTGGCTACAGTCATGTACGGCGCTGCGAATGTGGAACGCACGGAAGCAGGCTTATTTGAGGCCTTGTGCCAAATTGCAGTGTGGGAAGAGAAGCTTGCCAGCTTTACCCCCGCCTTTAGAAACCGTCTTATCACAGCAAAGATGATCCTAGCCTGCGCTTTGGAACGTCGTGAAAGTCGAGGCGGGCACTTCCGCAGTGATTACCCCGATACGGATGCAAAGCAGGCACACCGCACCAAAACAACACTTAAAGAAATCGACGCATTTATTCGTGGCCTCAATCTTGGGGCAACCATTAAAGGAACTATTCAGTCATGTCAGACGCCGGCGTAAAAGTTGAACCGCTTTCTCCCATCCTGATCGAACCTGCTGTGCGCGCAGCTTTGGCGGAAGATTTGGGCCGTGGTGGGGATTTAACCACCGATATTGTGATTGATGATGATGCATGGGTAAAAGCGTCCATCAACGCGCGTCAGGTCGGGGCTTTGTCCGGCATTGATTTTGCGGAAATGGCGTTTGGTTTGCTTGATCCCCGTGTGGATATGGAAGTGTTTATCGCTGACGGGGGCCGCGTGGCACCGGGTGATACGGTTGCTGTGCTGGAAGGTCCGGCCCGTGCGATCCTGACGGGGGAACGTGTGGCGTTGAACTATCTCGGTCATTTGTCCGGCATTGCGTCAGAAACCCGCAAGATCGTCGATGCGGTGGCGGGGACCAAGGCCCGCATCACCTGCACCCGTAAAACCACGCCGGGCCTGCGTGCCTTTGAAAAATATGCGGTGCGCTGTGGTGGGGGCTTTAACCATCGCTTTGGTCTGGATGACGGGCTGATGATCAAGGACAACCATATTGCGGCCTGTGGCGGCATCACCCAAGCGGTGGATCGCGCCAAAGCCAAGCTGGGCCATATGGTCAAGATCGAGCTGGAAGTCGATACACTGGAACAGTTGGAAGAAGGCTTGAAAGCTGGTGCGGACGTGATCCTGTTGGATAACATGGGGCCGGACTTGTTGCGTGAAGCGGTCAAAATGATCGATGGTCGCGCGGTTGCCGAAGCCTCCGGTGGCGTGACGTTGGAAACAGCGCCAGCGATTGCTGCCTCCGGTGTGGATGTGATCTCTATCGGCTGGCTGACCCACAGCGCGCCGTGTCTTGACCTTGGTCTTGATTTTTAGAGTTATTTTAATATAAGCAGCTGTTGATTTTGGGCGCTCATAAGTTATATCTACGCGGTAACCTTTTATCGGAGATCATTTATGAGCGACCTACCTTTTGAAATCGGCGTCGAAACCTTGCAAAAATATCGCGAGACTGGTGTGGATCACATCGTCCTTGATGTGCGCGAACCGGCGGAGATTGCGTCGCATGCCTATGAAGGCGCGCTTGAAATCCCGATGAACGAAATTCCGCAAAGCCTGACAGAAATCCCCGACGACAAAACAGTTGTTGTCCTGTGCCATATTGGCGGGCGATCCATGCAGGTCACAGGTTGGCTGCGTCAACAAGGCTATGACAACATCACCAACCTGCGCGGTGGCATTGAAGCTTGGGCGGCGCTTAACCGTTAAAGACGGGCGGTGTTGATGAACCCGTCAACATCGCTTTCTTTTGTATTAAAGGCGGTGACGAGCCGGATTAAAGGCGACGTTGGGTCTTGCCAACGATAGAACCCGTATCCGGCCTTTTCCAGTCTCTCCAGACTTTCTTGGGGCAAGCTGATGAAAATTTCGTTGGCTTCCACCGGATAATAAAGTTCGCTGCCGGGGATAGAGTCCAGACCTTCTTTCAGTTTTTGGGCCATTGCATTGGCGTGAAGGGCATTTTTCAGCCACAGGTCATTGCTTAAAAAGGCATCCCATTGGGCGGCAAGGTAGCGCATTTTTGAAAACAGATGGCCGCCGCGTTTGCGCTTAAAGCTGACATCCTTTGCCAAGGCGGTGTTGAAAAAGATAATGGCTTCCGCAGACATGGCCCCATTTTTGGTGGCCCCGAAACTTAAGACATCAACGCCGGCCTTCCAGGTCATTTCGGCGGGGCTGCAGCCGATGGTGCAAAGCGCGTTGGTAAAGCGCGCTCCATCCATATGAAGGTGCAGGTTATATTCCTTGGCGACATCCCCGATCTGATGAATTTCCCCCAGACCATAGATGGTTCCGGCCTCGCTTGCTTGTGAGATACTAATCGCAGCGGGTTGCGTGTGATGAACGGCAAAGGAGGTTGCGGCAAGGGCGGAGTCTAGTTCCCCTGCATGCAGTTTGCCATTGGCACCGGGCAGGGTGACGAGTTTCGCCCCGCCTGTAAAAAATTCTGGCGCGCCACATTCATCGCAATTGATGTGGGAGTCACGATGGCAATAGATGCTGCCGTGGGGCGGGCTGAGGGCCGCCAAGGCAATAGCGTTTGCGGCGGTGCCTGTCGGGACCAGCAGTACGTGGGTTTCACAGTCAAACAGGTCGTTGAAGCGGTTTTGAACTTTCTCTGTCAGGGCATCGTTGCCGTAAGGCATGGCGCACTCTTCGTTCGCTGCACACAGGGCTTCAAGTATTTCTGGCGAGACACCGGCTGTGTTGTCGCTGGCAAAGTTCATGGTAGCCACTCCTATCAGGTTGTTTTGTTATAGCTTAACCTGAATAGGAATCTCTTCAAAGTCCTGTTTTGCCTCAAAAAATCGAAAAGCTTTAACCTCGTCCAACGTGGCGATGACCCAGATCAGCTCTGGCTCATAGACCATAGCTTTGTCGGTGTCGGACGGGTAGGGTACGCCGTTGGGGTGAGAATGGTAAAACCCCATCATGCTGCGCTCCCCGGTTTCGCGGATCAGTTTAAAGCGCACGCGGGCGTCAATTTCAAAGCTGTTGGTTTTATCCCCGTTTGAAACATTGTCTGACGGCAGGAGACGTTCGACAACATCGTCCTGCCCGACAATCAGGCCGCAGCATTCTTCGGGGTGGGCCTGTCTGGCGTGGGCCAGTATAAAGTCTATCTGTTCTTGTCGAAAGATCATTGCGCGGGATGAAGTGACAGACCGCCCAGTTTCGCACCAGTGTTGATATCCAGTATCATCAGCTTATTGATGCCCGCGTCGTTGATCAGGCGCAGGACCAGACGCTGCGAATCCAAGTCGGTTTCAACAACTTTGTAGCCTTGCGGGATTTCCAGACGCATATCGCCAAATGCTTTGACGGGGGCCGGGGCAGCCACGTTGGTTTGCGGCTGGCTGGATTTATTGCCAACAAGCGGAACTTCCACATCTTTTATGGCTTCTTCGATGCCGGGTGCGTTCTTTGAGAGGTCAAAAAATTTAAAATCGGGGTTGTCAGCTTTCTGTATAAGGCCGTAAACCAAAGCGACTAATCCTAATACGATTAACAGGCCCATGCCGATGACGATAGAAACGAGTACAGTTCTCATCTTTTAACTCTTGCTTTGGTTTAAATATATCCGATGACCGATCAATATACAGTCACTGCTCAGGACCGGGATAATGGTGTCCGTCTTGATAAGCTACTTTCCAAGGGAGACAGCGGTTTATCGCGTTCTCGCCTGAAAGCCCTTATCGAAGAAGGATGCGTCTCCCAATCCGGCGAGACAATAACGGACGCTTCGTTCAGGGTCAAACCCGGACAGGTGTTTTCTGTCGATATTCCTGAAGCCAGAGAATATGAGCCAAAAGCCGAAAATATCCCGCTGGAGGTCGTTTATGAAGATGATGACCTGCTGGTTCTGAACAAACCGGCGGGTATGGTTGTCCATCCGGCCGCGGGCAACTATGACGGAACCCTTGTAAACGCTTTGCTTTATCACTGTGGGGATAGTCTGTCGGGGATCGGCGGGGTTAAGCGGCCAGGGATCGTACATCGTCTGGATAAGGAAACCAGCGGTCTGATGGTGGTTGCCAAAAACGATATTGCGCACGTTTCCCTGTCGGAACAGTTCGCCGCCCATAGTCTGGAGCGGGCGTATCTGGCGGTGGTCTGGGGTGTGCCGGACCCGAAAATGGGACGGATTGAAGGCAATATTGGCAGAAGTCCCTCGAATCGTAAGAAAATGGCGGTTGTCGGCAGGGGAGGGAAAACGGCTTTCACCAATTATAAATTGATACAGAATGTGGGGTATTACGCCTCATTAGTTGAATGTCGCCTTGAAACGGGCCGAACACACCAAATTCGTGTCCATATGTCGACCAAGGGAAATACTGTAGTTGGGGATGCCCTTTATGGACGTACACCACCGCGTTTGTTGCGCGCGCTAAATGACGTGCAAAAGCAGGCATTTAACGGCTTTAAGAGGCATGGTTTACATGCATATATCCTAGGGTTTTTGCACCCGCGAACAGGCGAAGAAATGTATTTTGAAAACGAATTACCTTCTGAAATCAATGAGTTGTGTGAATTTCTGAAAAAAGTTTAGAAAGTATTATGCCTGAGGGAAATAGTTGGTTACTATAAAGGTGAGGGGATTAAATACTAGGAGGGCACCCATGACGAATAGTTGAATAACTATTCGTGTAACCCAGATCCGATAGGGGGATGGCACATGGCTAGCAGTACCTTAGGCTTAACATTCACACCGGAACAAAACTTATCCCGGTACCTGAGTGAAATACGAAAGTTCCCGATGCTGAGCGTCGAGGAAGAATATAGTCTCGCAGTAAATTGGCGCGAACGTGAAGATCATGACGCAGCGCATAAGCTTGTTACAAGTCACCTGCGACTGGTTGCAAAGATCGCGATGGGATATCGCGGTTATGGTTTACCGGTCGGGGAGCTGATTTCCGAAGGTAATATCGGCATGATGCAGGCTGTAAAACGGTTTGACCCTGAACGTGGGTTCAGGCTGGCAACTTATGCGATGTGGTGGATCCGCGCTTCCATTCAGGAATATATCTTACACTCTTGGTCGTTGGTCAAAATGGGGACCACGGCTGCCCAGAAAAAATTGTTCTTCAACCTGCGCAAACTCAAAGGCCAGATGAAGGCGATTGAAGAAGGCGACTTGCATCCTGAGCATGTCCGCAAAATCGCTGAAAAACTGAACGTGCCGGAAGATGAGGTCATTCAGATGAACCGACGTCTGTCCAGCAACGATCACAGTCTCAATTCCCCCCTGCGCATGGACGGGGAAGGTGAATGGATCGACTGGTTGGTCGATGAACGCCGCGATCAGGAAAAAGAACTGGCCCATCGTGAAGAGATGGATAACCGTCGGGTCATGATGGAAAGTGGTTTAAAAACCCTGAATGAGCGGGAACGCCACATCCTTGTAGAGCGTCGCCTAAAAGACAACCCATCGACGCTTGAAGATTTGTCACAGGAATATGGTGTCTCGCGCGAACGTATTCGTCAGATTGAAGTCCGTGCATTTGAAAAACTGCAAAAATCTATGAAAAATGCACTGATGGAACAACGCATGAAAGAGCGCGAAATGCGAGATAACTTCTGATGATTTTGATATCTCTAAACTAAAAAGGCACTTTGGGGTGCCTTTTTTATTTGCGTGATTTCGCAGCCCCCGGGGCTTTTGGTTCACCGGACGGGGCTGCGGGTTCTTCATCCATATCGTGGGGAACACTGGCAGACTCGCCGGTGACTTCTTCCCCCCATTCGGCCAGCAGCTTCTTTTGTCGGGCGCGCAGGATGGCCACCCGTCGCTGTGCGATAAAGGTCATGGCTGTGGTCACAATCGGCGGCGTGATGATGTAGAAAATCCATCCCAGCGCTGCACAGCCGTACATGGTGAACAGGGAAAATACATCCGTTAGACTATCCACCGCCATGGACATGCTGTTACTGCCCATCCATAAATCCAGCAGAAAGGGAAAGACACCGGCAAAGTTCATGGCCAGCACGCTGTAAAAAGCAAAGCGTTGGGCGCTGCGGTCAATCAGCAAGGCCACAAAGGTCGGCAGCATACCAAAGACCACCAGAACCAGCGACGCCATAGAAACCAATAACAGGATCATGGCCGCAAATAAGGCGATAAAACCGAGCAGCATCAAGCCTCCGCTGGCGCCAACGGGTTTCTTTTTTACAATAACAGGTCTGGGTCTTGGTCTTGGTTTGGCCATGCTACATTCCTACCACAATGTACCGATAAAGGTAACGGTGATGATCAGCAGGGAAATGACAATAGAGGTCATGGCAGCTGCCTGTTGTCCGATGCGGGTCGAGTTTTTTTGTAAAGCGCTAGAGCCGCTTTCGATGTCTTTAATCTCGTTTTCCGCATCTTGAAACTCTTTGCTGGCTTCGTCAAAATCCATCTGGTCTTGGGCGCGTTGTTCTGCGTTATCCAGCAAGTTAAACAGGTCAGCCAAATTGCCTTTACGGATCAGTTTGGGAACTTCTTTTTCCAGCTCTTCCCGGATGGATTTGCTGTGAAAGGCTTTGATGGCCGGTCCCATATGGGCGCCGACCCAACTGGTGAAGCCCAGCAAGTTCCCGGACTTGGTGCGCCATTGTACCAATGCAAGCAGGCTCAACATGCCAAGGGTGGCAATTTCCACACGTTCATCCCCGACGGCCTTGACGTGGGGATCGATGTTCTGGTTGAGGCGCGCGGCGATGAAAGCCACGATATGACGGTCTATCGGGCGTGTTGTCTTGTCGATTTTTGCCGACACACGTTCAAGGGCAGGCATCAGCTCTTTGATTGTTGTGACATACTCTTCGACAAGGATCGGGCTTTGACAGGCCAGCGTCGGGTTGGTTTCGTAGAGGCATCGTTCCACGCCATAGCCGATTTTGCGATCCTGTGTAAAGTCGAGCAGCTGATCGAAGTTCTTTTCAAGGGCGACATAGACGGGGTTATAGGTATCTTGCGCATCAAACCAGGCACGCGGCAAGCCCCGCGAGATGACCTCAACAGGGGTGTTGGCGTTACCTTTTTGCAGGACGCTGTTGGCAAAGGCTGTACCGAATCCGTCGGGCATAAACCAGCAGTCTTTATATCTGACCGGCAGGGAGGGATCGAGGATGGTGCTGATCCTCGCTGCCATGATATCTTTATCACCGCCTTGTGTTTGTGCCATATGGATGGCGTTGGAGGCGGCGGAGGACATGTCAGAATTTTCGAGGTCACGTTTTAACCATGTTTCCAACAGATTGTCTTTGACCAGTTTTTCAACATGGCTGGGCATGCGCGAAACGGCGAGGGACAGTGTTTTGGTGTTAAAGTGGTCCCGTCCTGCATATTCAATCGGACGCTTGGCTTTTGGGGCGGCTTTCTTCTGCATCGGTGTCAGGCGTCGCCCGTTGATCCAAAGGTCAAGCTGCTCCAGCCCCCAGCGTTCGTGTTCGTCATCGGATAACATGCCGCGCAAGGCTTCCAGCATGTTGACGGGGACGGGTTCCTGTCCGATCAGGGTCGCGTAGGACCCGTCGAGCATCTTGGAAAACAGGATATCATCATCTGTTCGAAAATGCGGGACTGGATTGCCGCCAACAAGGGCAAACAAGGTGGTGACGCCAAGTGCGTACATATCATCAGAGACATCGCCCGCGCCGCGTCCTGATGGTGGGGCGGTGCCGCGCTCGACGGTTTCAAATAGAGTGGGTTGATCGTAACCGGGCGGTACGGTCGTGCAGTCCCCCAATACAAGACGATCGTTTGATCCATCCATAAAGTAAAGGTTGGATGGGCGAATTTGTCGGTGGGACACGCCGCGTGTTGCAAATTCCTGAAGGCCGTGGCAAATCGGTTCAATGATCTTGCGCACCATTTCGTGCTGGTTGATCTTGCCAAGGTGGTCCAGTAAGCGGCCGCCGGCCGGACGTTCGTAGATCACAGCAACGGTGCGTTGGTTCATGAGGGGCCAATGAACGACACCCCAGTCTACCAAAGGCATGGCCCCGCGAATATTCGCCCCTTTCAGGACATCCATCACCCCTGTACGCGCCCCCAGATAGGGCGGGGCGATCAAGGCAAAGAGCTTGCGTTCGGTATTGCGTTTATCTTCGGCGTGATAGGCCTTGGCGGAAGGAGTGCTAAGCTCAGGGAGTGGCTGGCCCGGAAAGATCTGGAAACGGTCCAACATCGCAGGCGGCATCGCTTTCTGTTTTTCCTGTGCTTGCTGTTGGGCCGCCTGTGCTTGCCCTTGATCCTGCTCGGCCATTTATGCCCTACGATTGCCTAAGTTTTTTAAATCTGTCTTTGTACGATTTGCACACTGGTGACGATAGTATATCGAATTGGACAATAATCATATAAAACAATGATTAAAAGGAAATGAATATCAATAAAAAACCCCTTACCGTTAAGTAAGGGGTTTTTCAGTCGTTCTTGTGAAACGATTAGCCTTTGAACGGGTCTGTCACCAAGATTGTGTCGTCACGTTCCGGGCTGGTTGAACAAACGGCAACCGGTGTTTCGATCAGTTCTTCAATACGTTTAATGTATTTGACGCAAGTTGCCGGAAGATCAGCCCAAGTCCGTGCGCCTTCGGTGCTTTCGGACCAGCCTCCCATCACTTCGTAAATCGGTGTTACACGTTCTTGCTCAGCCGGGTTTGACGGCAGGTGTTTGATGATTTTGCCATCGAGTTCGTAGCCCGTGCAGATTTTCAGCTCGTCCATCCCGTCAAGGACGTCAAGTTTCATCAGGGCGATCCCTGTGATGCCGTTCACTTTAACGGCTTGGCGTACCAAGACAGCGTCAAACCAGCCGCAACGGCGCTCACGCCCTGTGACCGTGCCAAACTCGTGTCCGCGCTCACCCAGGCCACGACCAATTTCGTCAAACAGTTCTGTCGGGAAAGGACCGGAACCAACACGTGTGGTGTAGGCTTTGGTAATCCCCAGAATGTAGGAAAGTGCGCCCGGCCCCATACCAGAACCCGCAGAAGCCTGACCGGCAACTGTGTTGGAGGAGGTCACGAACGGGACTGTCCCATGGTCGATATCCAGCAGAGTGCCTTGTGCGCCTTCAAACAGGATACGTTCGCCACGTGCTGTGGCGTCGTCCAGCAATTGCCAAACAATTTGGGAATAAGGTATCAGTTGCGGTGCCATTTCAAGCAATGGTGTGAGAATTTCTTCTACACTCCATTCTTTTTTGCCAAGACCACGCAGGATCGCATTGTGGTGTTCCAGCAGTTTTTCAACTTTCGCACCCAAAGTTTCCGGGTCGGCCAGATCACCGAAGCGGATTGCACGACGCCCGACTTTGTCTTCGTAAGCCGGACCGATGCCGCGACCTGTGGTGCCGATTTTGGCTTTGCCCAAGGCTTCTTCGCGCACTTGATCAAGTAGCTGGTGAACAGGCAGGATCAGGCAAGCATTTTCAGCGATTGCGAGGGTTTGTGGGTTGATTTCAACGCCTTGGCCACGGATGGTGTCCATTTCTCTAAGCAGGGCAGCCGGGTCGATAACAACACCGTTGCCGATCACTGACAGCTTGCCGCCCCGAACGATCCCGGAAGGCAGAAGGCTGAGTTTGTATTTCACACCGTCGATAACAAGCGTATGACCGGCGTTATGACCGCCTTGGAAGCGCACGACCACATCGGCACGTTCCGAGAGCCAGTCTACGATCTTGCCTTTGCCTTCGTCCCCCCATTGGGAACCGACTACAACTACGTTTGTCATTGCTAAAATCTCCATACTGGTCGCAGGTTTTCAAACCTAGAGCGACACAATGTTTCCGTCTTTGAAAATATGGCTACAGCCCAGTCTGGCTGCTTCGCCAGCCGGGTCTTTTGATTGTTCGAGGGCGTTCACACAGACGTGACCTTTTTGACGCAGGTCCGTAATCTGTTGAACATCGGTTCCAAACGGAACGAAAATCTTGTCTTTTGCCGTCGGTGCGGGCAAGGCGCGCATCAGACTGTCGATATAGAAGGTAAAGCCGCTGGCCGTCTCGCCTGATCCGGCGATGTAACGGCCACCGCGTCCAAGTTCGCCGCGCGCGCCTTTGGCGTAAAATGTATAAGTCACGCCACTGTGATATTCATAACCGCGGTTTTCAACAGCATCGATGGTGATGTTGAGGTCCGGGGCCTGTGCGCTGACTTGGTCAAAGACACTCATCAGGGCTGTACGCAGATCGTCTGCTTCCCCCTTCAGATCGAGCTTTTTCAACGCTTCAATCGCGGGTTTGGCGGGTCCGGCGCTATCCAGCAGCTTGGCAAACAGGTCTGCTTCTTTACCACCCAAGGCTTTTACGCTTGCCGCATCCTTGCGATCAAGGGCCGTACGCAGTTCTTCTTGAGTGTCAGAATCGATGTTCATGCTTTCGCACAGGGCCGGGACCAGACGGGGCAGGCCGAGATCAACGCTTAGACGTTCCGCACCGGCTTTGGTCAAAGCATCCATGGCAAGCAAAATCACTTCGCAATCACCGGCGTGGCTGTCGGCGCCGATCAGTTCGACACCCGCTTGGGCAAACTGACGTTCGGGACGTAATTGTGACCCTTTGACGCGCAAAACCTGACCTGTGTAGCTTAAACGCAATGGGCGCGGTTCTTTGACAAGGCGGGTTGTGGCGATGCGTTCCACCTGAACGGTCATGTCCGGTCGAATGCCCAGCATGCGTTGGGACATGGGGTCCATGACGCGGAAGGTCTGGCCCGCAATCGCGGCACCGCTGCCTTGCAGCAGGTTGTCTTCAAATTCGATGAGGGGTGGTTTTACCCGATCGTAGCCATAAGTGGCGAAACTGGACATGAGATGGTCTACAACCGAAGCCTCATATTCAGCATCAATCGGTAATACATCTTCAAGGCCTGTTGGCAGTAACGCTCTGTCAGTCATTAAATCCATCCGCTTATGGCGTGCGAGTAAAAAATCCAAACGCGGCTTTCTAGCCGGAATCCCCTTCAACGGCAAATGATAAAATAGAATCTGTCTGATTTTTTGGGTTTGTATCGTTTTATCGGCAGCAGGAGGCCTGAAATAATTATGGGCTGTCGCATTTTGTAAGCGACAGCCCTTATTATTGTGGCCTCAACCTGTCAAACTTGCCTTTTGTGTCGGCAAGTGCACTGTATTCGTGCAATGGCCCCTAGGTCAAGGCTAAAAAGTTGCTGCAATGCAGCAAAAATGACATTTGTCAATTTGTATTAAAGTCTTTAGAAAACACAGATATATGAAATCAAAAGGATAGAGGCAGCCGCATGACAGATGAGGCAATGAAGTGTGTTGAAATCAGCGAAGCCGGGGGGCCTGACGTGCTTAAAGTCGCGACGCGCCCGTGCCCTGAACTGGCTTCTGGCGAGGTGATGATCAAGGTGCATGCGGCGGGGGTAAATCGACCCGATGTCATTCAACGCAAAGGCTTATATCCGCCACCGCCAGGGGCATCCGACCTGCCGGGGCTGGAAGTTGCCGGCGTGATTGTGGCCCTGTCTGAGGGAGTGACGGGACTTGCGATTGGGGACCGTGTATGCGCCCTGACAAACGGCGGCGGCTATGCTGAATATTGCAACGTACCGGCAGAACAGTGCCTGACGATTCCGGCTTCTCTTTCCATGGCAGAAGCAGCTGCCGTGCCGGAAACATTTTTTACCGTCTGGTTTAACCTTTTTTTACAAGGTGGGTTAAAAGCGGGACAAACTTTGTTGGTGCATGGGGGGTCAAGTGGGATCGGGACGACCGCGATTCAGGTGGCATCGCAACTGGGGGCAACTGTTTACACGACCGCGGGTAATCAGGAAAAATGCCAAGCCTGTCTCGATTTAGGGGCGACGGCTGCTTTTAATTATAAAGAGACAGACTTTGTCACGGACGTGAAGGAAGCCACGGAAGGTAAAGGCGTTGATATGATTTTGGATATGGTGGGCGGTGATTATATCGCACGCAATATCAAATGTTTGGCGCGTAAAGGTCGCCTGATCAATATCGCATATTTACAAGGCAGCACTGCGGAAGTGAATTTTATGACGGTGATGATGAAGCAATTGACCATCACCGGGTCGACCCTGCGTCAGCAACCTTTGGCGATTAAGGCCGAGATTGCCCGTCAATTAAAAGAGACAGTCTGGCCTTTATTGGAAAGTGGTGCGCTGAAACCTGTCCTTTTCAAGACTTTTGGTATGGAGGAGGCTCCCGCAGCACATGAATTGATGGAGAGCAGTGCACATATCGGTAAAATTGTTCTAAATGTTGAAAGTTAAGCGTGTGAATTGCGAAGGTGTTTGACCTGAGCGAAAAACGGACTATATAGTAAGGAAAATGGGTCGATTGTGATCGATCAGGTTCTATTCATAAATTCTAGCATAAGGATCAACAAGATGGCGCTGCCTCTTATGCCAAAGGCGACGGCCGTTTGGCTTGTCGAAAATACGGCACTGAGCTTTATTCAAATCGCCGATTTCTGTGGTTTGCACGAGCTTGAAATTCAAGCGATTGCGGACGGTGATGTCGGTATGGGGATGCAGGGGCTCAGCCCGCTTGCAAACGGTCAGCTCACACAACAAGAGCTGGATCGTTGCGCTGCAGACCCGAAAGCGCGCCTGAAACTGGCTAAGTCTACCAACCCTGTGCCTACAGCGCGCGGCAAAGGCGCACGTTATACGCCTGTGTCAAAACGTCAGGATCGTCCGGACGGGATCGCTTGGTTGTTGAAAAATCACCCGGAATTGCAAGACGTGCAGATTGCGAAACTATTGGGGACAACAAAACCGACCATTAAAGCGATTCGCGATAAAACGCACTGGAATTCTGCTAACATTACAGCACGCAACCCAGTCACACTGGGATTGTGTACAGAAGCTGATCTGGAAAAGCTGGCGGTTATTGCACGTGGTCGTGCAAAGAAGCTGGAAAAGGCTGAAGATAGAGCTGCAGAAGCTTTGTTGTCAGATAGCAGCGAAGACTGATTTATCCCGATAGCGGATACGAAAAAGGCGCTTTCTGTTAAAGAGAGCGCCTCAGATTGCTGACAAAGGTCTCGCCTTGGCGAGGCCTTTGTGATTCAATGAGGAATGCTTAAAAAACGCGGTCCTCAACAAACGGAACTTGAGATGGTCAGTCTGGATAGTCTGGTTCCGTCCAACCATCTTTTGCGCAAAATTGATGCGCATATTGATTTCAGTTTCATTCACGACAAAGTGGCGCCTTTATATTGCGCCGATAATGGTCGACCTCCGCTTGATCCGACTATGTTGTTTAAGGCTTTACTGGTCGGTTATCTCTTTGGCATTCGCTCCGAGCGTCAGTTGGTGCGCGAGATTGAGGTCAAT
>NZ_JHYO01000031.1 GCF_000688235.1 Terasakiella pusilla DSM 6293
TTTCAGTTTTCCCATGTCTTTTCTCCTTATCCATGGATTTGAATAAGCCAGAAAAACTAACATTTCGTGTGGATCACTTTTTGGGGGCTACGCCAAGCGCGCGAATGATGCGCTGGTTGCTTATTGCGAAAGGATTGGCCAACGCATAGAGGTGAGCACCAATGATCACTTCTTTGTTTTACGTTGAGCTTTATTTGTCCTTTAGGGACCGCAGCATTTCGGGATGTTCGTCAACGAGGAAGGTTGAGACTGCCCTTGCGCCCCAGTTATGGCCTATCGCATTCCAATGCCCATCAAAGAGGAAACGTGGCTTTTGAGATGTCCCCCAAGTCTGGAAGATCGGGAAAAGGTCTAAAAAGGTCAGATCCAACGCCTGATTAATATGTTTGAGTCGTTCAATGCGTCTTTTCGGGTCGAGTTGGCGATGGTTCCAGTTGGAAATAGAAGTGCGTGTCCAATCGTCAATGGCGACAACGAGTAAATGGGCCTTGTCTTTTTGGGCCAACAGTTTGAATTGGCGCAAAGATTCTTTTGTGGAAGCGAGAGCATCTTCAAAGACGGGGGGCAGCTTTTCAGCAAAAAACATATTGTGCATATTGAGGTCGTTGGTGGGGTTCCAGTTCCCAAAGCTGTCAGCCAGATCGGGGTAAGCCTTGATCATTGCCAGCTGGTTAGCGCGCATTCTCTGTTTAAGCGTAAGTTCGGATGGAATGTCATAGACTTTATGATGCCAGTCAGGGTCTTGATTCAGGCGGCTGAATGTTCCGTCTGCGGTTGGTTCAAAAAATAAAATCGGGGGATGCTTGGGGTCCCAATTATAGTTGAGTGACGTCAAGCGTGTGGAGTTATTGGCAAAATCGTTGCCAACGGTCAGCAAAATGATCAGATCCGGTTCCAGACGCGGCGCAAATTTTTCGTAGAAAGCAAGTTGGTTGCTTTGCCCTGTCCCGTTGGATCCCAGCGCAACAATATCCATATCAAAGTCGGGCATTGCCTGTTGGAGATGGTCTTTCAGGCGAATGTGAAATTTCTCGTCGATTTCGATTTGTTGGCCTTCGACAAAAGAGTCGCCAACTACCAGAATGCGAAACCGCCCTTGTGGTTTGGGTATTACCGGTTCATGGTCCAGCATACCAAGGGAGTTGGAATGTTGCACCGTCCAATAATCTGTGTGATTGGTCGCGTAATAGGTCTGGTTGGGCAGGTAGGTAAAGCCAGTCTCCGGGTCATAAATTCGGGGGATATTTTTTTCTGTAAACGGGATGAGATGGCGTAAATAAGCTTCGCCGCCAGCCATACAGACAAGCAAGGTTAGAAGACTCATAGATGAACTGATCAGGACCGTTTGACGGATTTCCTTGTTTTTAAACAGGATAACCAGCAACAAAAGGCCGCTGACCCATAGAGCCGTGGTTATCATATTGGACACAAGGCTGTGGTGTGCCGATTGGATGATGAGGCTATAGCGATAGCCGCTGGCTCGCGGTGTAAGTCCATTTTGGGTGTTGAAGTAGAGCTGTCCATTTTCAAGGGCAAAGCTCTCTTGATCGGCAATGGCTACATCCTGTGCGCTGGAAAGTTGGCGCGCAGGGGGCAGGCATTGCCAGTTCAATAAATGCCAGTTACTGAGGACTTTAGATAAGCGGTGTTGTAGCCAATAGGAGATGCGCCAGCCCTCAAGCGCTGCAAGAATGTCGCGTGGAATGACTGTTGCGTTTTTTTCCACTTTGCAAAAGCGCATGTCACGATCAAGGTCTTTAAGGGGGAGTTGATTGGTGATCTCGACGTTAAAGGTCGGTTCGTTCTCAACTTTTCTCAACTGGATTTTGACTTCTTTGGTCATAAGGCCGAAATCGTGATCCCCTATATGGGTCAGGAGATACCCAATCAATGACAGGAGAAAAATAGGAAAGAGACTGTTTTTCAAGAGACGCAGTGCCATTTGGGAACAGATCCTTTGCGCGACCTAAGATTGCTATGGTGAATGTATTTCAAGTTTTATGCCCTATAATCTTATCAACAGGCAAGACATCAGTGCCTGAATAAAAGAGAACCCCGCAACTGTGAAGGTGCGAGGTTCTCGTTTTTCGAAAATGCGGGGGAGTGCGTTAAATGACGCCCTGCATGTCCATAGCTTCTGCGACTCTGACGAAGCCGGCGATATTGGCCCCTAGAACGTAGTCACCGGGCGCGCCATATTCGTCGGCAGTGGTGGCGCAGGTATCATGAATGTCGCGCATGATTTTGGCCAGACGCTCTTCAGTTTGCTCAAAGCTCCAGCTATCGCGGCTGGCGTTTTGTTGCATTTCCAGTGCGGAGGTGGCGACTCCACCGGCATTGGCGGCTTTACCGGGCGCAAACTTAACGCCAGCTTCCTGAAAGGCTTTGATCGCTTCCGGGGTGGACGGCATGTTTGCCCCTTCTCCCACCGCGATAACGCCGTTACGGATCAGGGTGGCGGCCCCTTTACCGGAAAGCTCGTTTTGTGTGGCTGATGGCATGGCAACATCGCACGGAACGTCCCAAATCTCCCCTTTGCTGGTGGGGATGAAGTGGGCGCCTTCCCCGCGGCGTTTGACATATTCGCCGATCCGTTCGCGGCGAACCTCTTTAATCTCTTTCAAGAGGTCAAGGTCGATCCCATTCTCGTCAACCACATAGCCGGAGCTGTCAGAGCAAGCGATGACCTTACCGCCGAACGCCTGAACTTTTTCAATGGTATAAATCGCAACGTTGCCGGAGCCGGAAACGACAACTTTTTTGCCATCAAAATCAGTACCCATGGTTTGCAGCATGGCGCGCACAAAGTAAGTGTTGCCATATCCTGTGGCTTCCGTGCGGGCACGCGAGCCACCAAAGGCGAGGGCTTTACCCGTTAAGACACCGGCTTCAAAACGGTTGTTGAGGCGTTTATATTGACCGAACATATAGCCGATTTCACGTCCGCTGACGCCAATGTCTCCCGCAGGGACGTCAGTTTGTTCGCCGAGGTGACGGTGCAGTTCCGTCATCAGGGATTGGCAGAAGCGCATAATCTCGCCATCCGAGCGACCTTTCGGGTCGAAGTCAGATCCGCCTTTGCCGCCGCCAATGGGGAGGCCAGTTAGGGCATTTTTAAAAGTTTGTTCAAACCCAAGGAACTTGATGATCCCGACATTTACGGACGGATGGAAGCGCATCCCCCCTTTATAGGGGCCTAAGGCAGAATTGAATTGAACGCGAAAGCCCCGGTTAATCTGAACCTGTCCTTTGTCGTCAACCCATGGAATACGGAAAATGATTTGACGCTCTGGTTCGCAAATGCGTTCGATCAGCGCTTTTTCCAGATAATGGGGATGTTTGGCAACCACCCGTCCGAGGCTTTCGAGCACTTCATGGACAGCTTGGAGAAATTCATCTTCACCGGCATTGCGGCGGTGAACTTCAGCCAGAATTGGACGTAGCTTTTCGTCAATTGAATTCATACATTTTATCTTTCTTGGAGTATTTGTGTTTGCAATGTAGGCAACTTCTCAGAACAGAAGAGCTTCTCTCTTTCCATTTTAGGCGCCTTTCATTGAGCCTTCAGTGGTGAGGGCTGAGGCGGATTTTAGAGCTTGTGAAGAGGCGCAAACAAGGTTTTTCTCGCGTAAAGGGATATGTTTTTGTCGGGAAACCGCAGGTTTATAACATATTGAAAACCTTTGGTTTTGCAAGGTGACTCGGTCTTCGCGTTTCAGGGAAGTGTGGGCCTTTTAAATCTTATAGTTGTGGTTGTGTGTCTATAAGAATCCCATCTTGCCTTTCTGAGTGGCAAGTTCGGTTTGGATGTGATGAATGAACTGATTTTCGATTTGGGTCAGGGGGCGTTTGGTGTGAAAAAGAGTCACATCCCATTCAATTTTCGGGGTGAGGGGCAGGGCAATGGCTTTTTGTGGATCGATCATAAACTGTGCGAAAGGATCAAGGACGGCAATGCCGACGTTTTGTTCGACGAGTTTTGTGACCACGCGCACGGTGCGTGCCTCTGCGGAAGTTTTGCGCGACCAGCCCGCGACCTGAAAAATATAGTCAATGCGTGTGCGTAGCGGACTGCCGAGCGCAAGATCGATGAAGCTTTCATCGTGCAGGAGGTCAATATCAATGGTTTCAAAGCCTGCCAACTTGTGTTCACGGGGGAGCACGCAAATGGCCTGACAGGTGGCAAGCTTGGTCATTTCCAGCATGGGGTGTTTAAGGTTGAGGGTAATGCCGATCCCCAGATCACTATTGCCGGAACTGACCGTTTCCAAAACCCCTTCAAGGCCCAAGTCGTTGATGGTGATCAGCACGTTGGGGTGGCTGCGTTTAAAAGCGGCGACGGCATTTAAGAGGTAGGTATCGGCATGACTGGGCTGGGCGGTAATGCGAATGGCACCGGTTTGCTGGTTGGCAATGGCGCGTGCTTGGGTTTTTAGCTCGTTAAGACTGATCAGGGAGCGCGCGATGGTGGCTTGAAACTGTTCCGCCTCCCGCGTGGGAGTGAGCTGGTTGCCGGTGCGTTGAAAAAGGGCAAAGCCCACAGACTGTTCAAATTTGGACAATAAACGGCTGACCATGGGCTGACTGATGTTCATGGCTTCGGCCGCGCGGGTCACAGAACCATATGTCATGAAGGCGTCAAAACTTTCAATTTCTCGTATTTTCATTGTTTGTCCTTTAAGCGCTATTCGTATTTCGCATGCTTCTGGAAATGCGTTTTCCACATAGAAGCCATGCAGAAATCTAATTGCTTACTCAAAAAAATGAGTATTTCTAGCCCGATGCCGCGAGTGAGTAAAAAGATGTCGGTCAGTTAAAATGTTCATACCTTGGGTGGAAGTGGTGAAATTTAGTATGTTAAAAAGTTATACTGAAAAGCATTTGCTTGCAAGTTCGTTAAGCCTTACGTAACCATATTGTCATTCAAAGTTCATTAGATTCTTGATGAGAGACAAATCATCACAAGGAGGAGACACAGGTGAAGTTTTTAAAAGTCTGGAAACCTGGTAAGTTTGTTTTGTCAGCCCTGTCTGCACTGCTCGTATCTGTGAGTGTGCAAGCTGCGGATTACCCGACAAAAGCAATTACACTGGTTGCACCTTATGGCGCTGGTGGCGCTTCTGATTTGGCAGCGCGTGCGTTGGCAAACAGTGCAGGCAACCACACAGATGGTCAGCCGATCGTTGTTGTAAACAAAACCGGTAACGGTGGCATGAACGGTGCGCGTTTCGTATCACGTGCAAAAGCAGATGGTTACACATTGTTGCTGTCACGCGTCGGTATGGCCTTGTACCCGGCTGTCAACACAGAAAGCCCAGTTGGCTGGGATGACTACACATTCCTGGGTATGCTGGAAGCAACACCGATGATCTTGGCTGTGAACGCCGAGTCTGACATCAAATCCATGGATGATCTGGTTGCGAAAATCAAAGAAACAAACGGCAAGATGACTTATGCGTCTTCCGGCCCGACTGCGATTGACGGTTTCACCGTTCAGGCTTTGCTGTCTGATCTGGGTCTGAACCCGCAAGCCGCAGCCACTTTGGTTCCTTACAAAGGCGGTAGCGCATTGGCAGCAGCCCTGTTGGGTGGTCACGTTGACTTCCTCGCGATTGCTGCGGGCTCTTTGATGCCGCATATCCAAGCGGGTAAAATGCGTGCTCTGATGGTTTATGCGCCTAAGCGTATGGAAGCCCTGCCGGACGTCCCGACAGCCAAAGAACTGAACTACGCGCAAGCGGGTAAAGTTGGCGGCTGGAGTGGTCTGTATGGCCCGAAAAATCTGCCGGCTGAGGTTGTTGCAAAATGGAAATCCATTTTGGATCAAGTTGCAACGGACGAGTCTTGGTTGGACCTGACGAAAAAACGCGGTTCTATCTCCATCATCAATGATGAAGATCCGGTTGAGTTCGTTAAAGGCCAGTTTGAGCTTTACAACGGCATGGCCAAAACATTTGGCTACGTTAAGTAAGTGAATTGAGGAGGATGGGACATGCGTATTAATCGTGATTTAAGTTCCGGGATTTTGGCTCTTAGCTTTTTTGCTTTGGTGTTCTTTGTTCTGATACCGCTTTATGTGCCGGTTCCATCCTTCATTCCGGGCTTTGCCCCGCCCCCGGATATGTGGCCTAAAACCACAGCCGTTCTGGGGATGGCGATGGGCGTGCTCGCTTTAGCGCTCGCGATTGCTAAATCTAAAAAGCCTGCGCTGGAACAGGCACCTGATGCGGATGTGGAAGACCTTGTAGTGACCAAGCCGCACATGCTGCGCTTGGCAGTCCTTGTGGTTTCTTTCCTCGCGTTTATTTACGGGATGCCGTTTATCGGGTTTGTACCTGCTAGTATTTTATTGCTCGGCGTGTTGTTCGCCATGACGGGGACCTATCGCCACAAATGGTTGATGGTTGCCTTGTCGGTGATTTTCCCGTTGGCCCTTTATTTTATTTTTTCGCAATTTATCCATACGCTTTTCCCGATGGGTAGCCTTTTTTCTTAAGCGATTGATCGTTAATTTTATTTCGGATTGTTAGAGCCTGTTATGTGGAACGAATTAGCATATGCTTTTGATTTGGTCGCGACTTGGCAAAATGCCTTGGCGATCGGGGCCGGTATTTGGGCTGGTGTGATTATCGGTGCCATTCCGGGGATGACCGGGACAATGGCGGTGACGCTGGCGCTGCCGTTTACGTTTTACCTGTCACCGGTCACAAGTCTTTTATTGTTGGTCGCCCTTTATAAAGGCTCCACCTATGGTGGCTCGATTTCTGCCATTTTGATCAAAACACCGGGAACGGCCTCGGCTGCCTGTACCGTGTTGGATGGCTACCCGTTGGCTAAAAACGGCAAAGGCGGCAAGGCCTTGAACATGGCATTGGCTTCAAGCTGTATCGGGGATTTTATCTCCAACATGTCTTTGTTCTTCCTTGCAATTCCACTCGCAGCCTTTGCTTTGCAGATCGGCCCGCCTGAATATTTCATGCTCATGACCTTCTCTCTGGTGATTGTGGCGAGTATTTCCGGCCCGTCTTTGGTGCTGGGTGTTGTCTCTGCCTGTCTTGGCTTGCTGTTGGCGACTGTGGGCGAAGATATCTATGGCTCCTACCGTTTTGCCATGAGCGAGAATATGGAAGGTGGTCTGGGCGTGGTGCCTGTCCTTATCGGTCTGTTTGCCTTGCCGGAACTGATTAAGATGATTGTCTTTCGCCAGCCGGAAAACACTCAGGCCATGAAGCTGGGGGACAATCGGTTGTCCTTTGAGGAATTCAGAGGTTCCATCAAATCCATCGTCCGCGGCAGCTTTATCGGTGTCTTCATGGGGGCAATCCCTGGTGTTGGTCCGTCCACAGCGGCCTTCTTTTCCTACAGTGAAGCGCGTCGTACGTCTAAAAATGGCGATAACTTTGGGAAAGGGGAACTGGAAGGCATCGCGGCTTCAGAATCCGCAAACAACGGCTGTTGTGGCGCAACCATGATCCCGCTCTTGGCCCTTGGTGTGCCGGGTGATGTGATTACCGGCGTGATGCTGGGCGCGTTTATGATCCACGGTTTGACGCCGGGACCATTGCTCTTCCAAAATAATATCGGCGATGTCTATGCGTTGTTTATGGGCATGTTGTTCAGCTCCGCGCTGTTGTTTGTCGCAGGTCGTTTGACCGCTGGCGGCTTTGCCAAGATTTCAAAAATTCCGCGGGAAGTGTTGCTTCCCTGCGTGTTGGCGCTGTGTCTCTTTGGTATTTTCTCCATCGCGACCAACCCGTTTGACATTACCGTCCTGTTGATTATGGGGCTGGTCGGGTTTGTCATGATGGTCCTGGGGATCCCTGCAGCACCATTCCTCATCGCCTTTATTATCGGGCCGATGTTTGAAGATAATATGCGTCGTTCCCTTGCAATTTCCCGTGGGGAGTTATCCATCTTCTTTGACTCATGGATTTCCCTCGGCTTCCTTGCAATGACGATCTTTTTCACAATTTTAACAATTCGCCGCGAGTTACTGAAACGTAAAGCGCGCAAGCGAATTCAAACAAACTGAGCAGTAGATCAGACATGAAAACTCAAGAAGAAAACTTTTCAGAACTCTATAAAACGATAGAGTTGTTGGAAAAACTCGTCTCTTTCGACACCACAAGCTTTAAGTCCAACATGGCGCTTATTGAATATGTTCAAGGCTATTTGGCTGATTTGGGCGTAGAAAGTAAGCTGTTCTTTGATGACAGCAAGCAAAAGGCAAACCTATGGGCGACAATTGGCCCAGCCGACCGTCCGGGGATCGTCCTGTCTGGTCACACCGATGTGGTGCCTGCCCTTGAAGAAACATGGAAGAGTGAGCCGTTTGATCTGGTGGAGCGTGATCACAAGCTCTACGGTCGCGGCGCAACCGACATGAAGGGCTTTATCGCCTGCGCCTTGGCCTTGGCGCCAGAACTGAAAAAGCGTAACCTGCCGATCCCGTTCCACATTTGTCTATCTTATGATGAAGAAGTGGGCTGTTTAGGCGTCGGTCGTATGGTGGAAGGGATTGCAAACTCCGGTGCTGTACCGATGTTCGCTCTCATTGGCGAGCCGACACAGATGTTTGTGGTCAATGGTCAGAAGGGAAAGCATTCCATGCGGGCGAAAGTCTATGGGACAGCGGGCCATTCGTCCTATGCGCCGCACCACGTGAATGCGATTGAATATGCGGGTCGGATCATTCAGATGATCTCCCAGTATGCCGATAAAATTGCTGAAGAAGGCCCGTTTGACCATAGCTTCACTGTACCGCACAGCACAATGCTGGTCACAACCATCAATGGCGGTGCAGCCACCAACGTGACACCGGAATATTGCGAGTTTACTTTCGAAATTCGTCATATCCCCGAACATGATGGTCAGGCCGTTTTGGATGACCTGATGAAGAATGTGGAAGCCGAGTTGTTGCCGCAGATGAAAGCGATTTCAGAAGATGCGGGCATCAAGTGGGAGAAAGTCTTCTCTTATCCGGGCATGGGGGATTGTCTTGATGATGAAGCGTTCGACCTGATCCGTGATGTTTTGCCGGAAGTTAGCGGCAAGGTCTCTTACGGGTCTGAAGGCGGTATCTTCGAGAAAGTCGGCGGAATCCCGGCGATCATTTGTGGCCCGGGCAACATTGAACAAGCTCACCAGCCGAACGAATATGTTGAGATCGACCAGCTGGATAAATGTCTGGCTTTCTTGCGCAACGTTGTTGACGCTGTCGAGAAAAAGCACGCAAACGAAGACTAAGACTTTTTAGTCCTAACACAAAAAGCCCTGTACCTTTTGCAGGGCTTTTTTCTTGAGCTTATGACGGGGCAGGTTAAAGAGCGCGTTCCATATAGGTCGCATCATCGCCATAGCTGTCGGACACGTCATGAGGGACTTCGATGAAGCCGTGTCTTTCCCAAAAAGCTTTGGAGCTTTGGATGGACACAAGACTGATCTTGTCAAAGCTACCCTGTTGCGCCTTCTTCAAAAGGTGCTCAACCATTCTTGTGCCGACGCCTTTGCCCTTCGCAGCCGTGGAGACGGCTAGATCATGAAGAAACAGGATCGGCCCCGCATAGTCCTTTGGCAGAAGTTCTGACAGGCTGGGCGTGGTGTCGCTATTCCAGGCGTGGGAGAGCAGGTAAGACAGTAAAAGACCATCCTCACGATAGTAAAAGCACAGGTCAGGGGACTTGATCCATTTGTCCTGCAAAACCTCTAAAGGTTCCGGTTCGATCTGGTGATAGACGTCGTTTTGTAAAACGTTGATGTCGGCCCAAGTCTCTTGGGTAATTGGCAGGATTGGCATGGTCGTTTTGGTCGTGTTAGTTGGGGGGAAATAAAACAGCCGTGACACAAGGGATACGGCTTAGGCTGATACTGGTTGTCTGAGAGTGGGTGGTAGGCCAGGAGGGGCTTTCGAGGGGAAGACTGTATTCATCCGGTAACGATTTAGGATGGATTCTCCCCTTGGCAATATCGATGTTGATATCAGTTTGGTCATTCTTTAGGTCACGTAATTAGCGTCAAATATCAGGAATGGTCAGCATTGGCAAGGCTCTGGCATAATAGACAGGCGTATTGGATGGCGCTTCTCTGGGTTAAGAGATTGCTTTTTGTAGAAGCTTTAAAAGATCTTTTTGTTCAGTTTCATCTAGGTTTTGTAGAATGTCATGCTGTAGATCCGCCACGATTGGTGCTACTTTTTTATAGCTTTTCAACCCGTCCTGACTGAGACGGACCTCGCGGGCGCGGCGATCCTTTTTGCTGACTTCGCGTTGTATAAACCCTTTTTGTTCGAGCCGATCAATCACCCCGCCGATGGTTGCCCGGTCATAAGCAATGATGCTGGCGACCTGGGCTTGTTCAATGTTGGGATGATTATGTAACACCTCAAGTGTTGCGAATTGCACGGGGGTTAAATCAAAACCGACGTCATGGAGACGCTGCTGAAAAATTTGTGTCGAAATTTGATGTAGCCGTCTGATCAGATGGCCCGGCATATTGTTTAATGACATCCGATATCCCACATTTTTGTCAAACAATTATTCATAAACAATAGCTTAGTTGAAATGGTAAGTACACTTATTTTTTTGTTGACGGAAAATAATATGTATAGATATGATAAGTATACATATTAAAAATCCAAATCAGGATTGAGGCTTTGCAACAGGAGAATAATTTATGCAATATTATGTGGATGGTTTTCGCGGCGGGAACCCGGATCAGAAAAATGCTGCCCCGACACGCCGAGATTTTAGCCCCCATACCCCCTTACCCGAAGAAGTGGATGTCTTAATCGTCGGCACGGGGCCTGCCGGATTGTGTCTGGCTGCGCAACTGTCGCAATTCCCCGATATCAGCACTATGATTGTGGAAGCTCAGCCGACCAATATTGAAAAAGGTAAAGCAGACGGCATCAATACACGCACGATGGAAATGTTTCAGGCGTTTGGCTTTGCCGATACGATTAAGCGCGAAAGCTATTGGGTGAACCAAACAAGCTTCTGGATGCCGAATCCTGAAAACCCGAAGGAGATTAAACGCATTGGGCGGGTGCAGGATGTGGCGGATGACTCGTCCGAAATGCCCCATATTCTGATCAATCAGGCACGTATCCATGAACTCTTTATCAATGTGATGAAAAACGCGCCGACCCGTATGCAGCCGGACTATAACTGGTCGGTTTGTGATCTGAAGATCGATACAACAACGGAAGATCATCCCGTCACGGTTACGTTGAAAGATACCGGTGTAAACTGGGGAGAAACAAAGAGTGTCCGGGCAAATTATGTGGTTGGTTGTGATGGGGCGCGTTCTTATGTGCGCGAAGCAATCGGCGGTAAGCTGGAAGGGGATGCGGCCCATCAAGCTTGGGGGGTGATGGATATTCTCGCGAATACGGATTTTCCAGATGTACGGCAAAAATGTCTCATCACATCTGCCCACGAAGGGAACGTTTTGATTTTGCCGCGGGAAGGGGGCTATCTTTTCCGCATGTATGTGGAATTAGATAAACTGAAAGAAGATGAACGTGTCTCAAACCGCAAATTCACCCAAGAAGATATGATCGCGGCGGCGAACCGAATCATGCAACCTTATAGTATTGATGTGAAAGAGGTTGTGTGGTGGTCTATCTATGAAATTGGTCACCGTATGACAGACCGTTTTGATGATGTGCCAGCAGGCGAAACTGAAAGCCGCATGCCACGTGTCTTTACCGCAGGGGACGCTTGCCACACTCATAGCCCGAAAGCAGGGCAAGGTATGAATGTTTCTATGCAGGATACGTTTAACCTGGGTTGGAAATTGGCCCATGTGCTGCAAGGGCGATCCCCTGCAAGTTTGCTCCATAGCTATTCTGCAGAACGTTGGGCAGAGGCCAAGCGTCTTGTGGACACCGATCATGAGTGGGCGCGTATTATGTCGGCTCCGCCGGGTGAGTCTGAACTGGATCAAGGTGATGAACCCCGCTTCGTGCGCCAGTTTAAGGAAAACCTCGAATTCACGGGGGGGCTGGCGGTTAAATACGGCCCTTCTGTTTTAACAGGTCCTGATACCTATCAAGGCTTGGCAACAGGTCAAGAAGTGGGGCGCCGTTTCCATTCAGCCCCAGTTGTGCGTTTGGCAGATGCAAAGCAACTACAGCTTGGCCACGTGGCGCAAGCGGATGGCCGCTGGCGTATTTATGCCTTTGCGGGGAAAAATGATAGTTCCGATAAAGGGTCCGCGATTCACAAGTTGGCGGACTGGCTTGAAAAAGATGCGAATTCTCCCATCGTCAAATATACCAAAGAGGGGGAGAATATTGATGGGTTGATCGATTTTCGGGCCGTTTTCCAGCAAACCTTTGACTTGCTGGCCTATGAAGATATGCCCTCACTTCTGCGTCCCAAAACCGGCAAGCTTGGTTTGATGGATCATGAAAAAGTCTTCTGTGTAGATCATAAAGGCGTTGGTGATATCTATGATATGCGCGGGATTGATCGTGAGCAGGGCTGTATGATCGTGGTGCGTCCGGATCAGTATATTGCCCATATCCTGCCTTTGGACGGGTATGACGATTTGGCAGCTTTTTTTGATGGCTTTTTAGTTAAAACATAAAGAAGACGATAGGTGACAGAAAAAAGAGGCTTTGGTGTGTACCGAGGCCTCTCTTTTTGTACGTGATGATGTTTGAAAAATTAGTGGGACAAAAATAACGGGACCGGACAATGTTGCATGACATCATGGGTCACACCGCCAAACAGATCTTGTGAAAACTTGCTATGCTCATAAGCGCCCATGACCAACAACTTTGCCCCAACTTCATCCAGTGTTGTCAGGATTGTCTGTCCGATGGATCGTTCGGGTGATTTGATGAGCAGGTTGGTTTCAACACCATGACGATCCAAAGATTTTAACAATTGGTCTATCCCCGGCGTGGCTTTTTTACCAACGCACAGAATGGTGACTTTGGGTTTTGTTTCCAGGTAATGCATCGCATCCCCCAGGGCGCGTGCAGCGGCACGTTTCCCGTCCCAGGCGATCAGGGCGTGATCTGCAAGGCCTGTGGCTTCATACCCATTGGGAACGATCAAAACGGGGCGACCACCTTCCAGGGCAACACGGTCAGGGTGGGCTGAAATATGAGACTCACCGGGTTCGCTGGAATGGGGGCTCATGACGACGAGATCGAAAGCACGCGCGAAAGAAGAGAGGTTGCTGACTTCATGTTGGTCAAGGTCCATAAATTCACCCCGCTCACTTAAATCATTTTCAGCCATCATTCGTTCGAATTCGACCTTTACTTCGCCAAGATGTTTTTTATCAAGCTCTTGCAATTCTTCTAAAATGCTGGGGGGGAGACGTCCGCCAAAACGACCTTCTGCCAAGGATTGACCTTGATGGCTGATAACACCTGTTAACCAGGCACCGTGTAATTTAGCGATTTTAATGGCATGTTTTAACGCGCTTTGTTTACCAGCCAGACCGGGATAAACCGAAAGAATGTTTTTAACGCTCATGTGTCGTTTCCTCTGTTTTTCAAAGTGTTTTGCCCTGTCATTTGGGACGGAACCGACGCGGGTATTGTTTGCGGCATTTCATTCAAAAAGTTATTTTCTGTTTTCGAATGTGAAAAAAAATAAATTTGCGCCCCTTCCGATCCCTTGTTTCCGCCAAAAACTGGAAAAAGTCAATAAAATAGTTATGAATTATAATAGTTATTGATTATAACAATTATAGGTGATATCAAAATGCCAGAGCGATTCTAAATCGCCGAATTTAAAACAGGATTTTCTGGGAGAAAGACATGAAGACCACACGAAGAAATCTATTGGGCATGTTTGCAGCCGCAGCAGTGTCTGTTGCAACCTTTGCACACGCATCTGCAGCAGAAGTGACTTTACGTTTTCATCACTTCTTGCCACCGCAAGCCAATATGCCTAAGACGGTGTTTTCTGAATGGAAGTCCAGAATCGAAAAAGATTCGGGGGGGCGTTTAAAAATTCAGGAATTTCCAGCCATGCAATTGGGGGGTAAGCCGCCGGAATTGATCGACCAAGCTGTGGATGGGGTTGCTGATATTATTTGGACGCTATCTGGTTATACGCCCGGTCGTTTCCCCATTGCAGAAGTTTTTGAGCTGCCTTTCCTTTTAAAAGATGCTGAATCTGCCTCACGTGCCTACTGGCAGTTTGCTCAGGAGAATATGCAAGAGGAGTTGAAGGATATTCATCCGCTGGCTTTGTGGGTTCATGGCCCCGGTGTGATCCATTCCAACAAGCCGGTCAACACGATTGAAGACCTGAAAGGTCTGAAGTTGCGCGCCCCGACCCGCATCACAAATGCGATGTTTAAATCTTTGGGGGCAACGCCTGTGGGGATGCCTGTCCCAGCCGTTCCTGAAGCTTTGTCTAAAGGTGTTGTGGACGGTACGGTTCTGCCGTGGGAGTTGACGGGTGCTTTTAAAATCCCGGAATTGGTGAAGAACCATACGATGTTTGATGGTGAATTTATTTACACATCTACATTCATCATGGGCATGAATAAAGACGCCTACAACAACTTGCCAGCCGACTTGAAAGCGGTCCTTGATAAAAACTCAGGTTTGGAACTTAGTGGCTGGTTTGGCAAGATGATCCAGTCTTTTGACGAGCCGACGTACAACAAGACCAAAGAAGCGGGCAACACGATTATTAACGTAACCGGTGCCGATTTGGATGAGTGGAAAGCGAAAGCACAGCCCACCATTGACCAGTGGGTTGCGGATATGAACGCCAAAGGTAAAGACGGCGCGACTTTACTGAAACGTGCAAAAGAAATTCTGGCTGAAAATACCAAGTAATACAGACCCTTTAAAGAGGTGAAGAAACACCTCTTTAAAGGAAGTTCCCTCTTGGTCGCGGGTCATATTTTCAGGAGCTAACGTGTGACTGTTTTTGTTGAAAAAATCGCAAAATGGACGGCCGTTTTAGGCGGGCTGGTTCTGGTTGGTTTGATTGTTCTGGCTGTCATCAGCATTGTCGGTCGGTCCATCAATACGGTGGCTTTTCTGCCCGAGGTGGTCGAGTTTGCGCCCTTCCTTGGTGGAGTGGTGGAAGGGATTGGCATTCGCGGTGTAACCGGTGATTTTGAGATGATCGAAGTCGGTGTGGCCTTTGCTATTTTTTCTTTCTTGCCTTACTGCCAATTGCGGGGTGGACATGCCAGTGTGGATATCTTCACTTCATTTTTACCGCGTAAAGCAAATCATTTCCTCATCGCATTTTGGGACATCGTCCTGGCTGGCGTGATTATGCTCATCTGTTGGCGTTTGTACGAAGGAATGATGGGGAAAATGAGTGCGCACGAAACCAGTATGTTGCTGCAAATACCCGTCTGGTGGGCCTATTGCTTAAGCTTTTTGGCGAGCCTCGTATCCGTTTTTGTTGGGGTTTATATCATGATTGTACGTTTTTTGGAAATTCTTACAGGTCATAAATATATGCCTGAATCCGAAGGAGCAAGCCATTGAGTATGCTGGAATTGGGATATTTATCCTTTCCGATCCTGCTGGTGCTGATTTTCCTGCGTGCACCCATTGGATTGGCGATGCTTCTGTGCGGGATCGGTGGTTTGTATTTTGCCATGGGCGGTAATTCAGCCATGTTTATGTCCAAGCTGAAGACAGAAACCTATTCCACTTTTTCAAGTTATTCGCTGACCATCATTCCGATGTTTTTACTGATGGGACAGTTTGCGACGTTGTCCGGCATGTCGTCGAGTTTGTTTAAGGCGGCAGAAAGCTGGCTTGGGCATCGAAAAGGCGGTGTTGCCATGGCAGCGGTGGGGGCGTGTGCCGGTTTCGGTTCCATTTGCGGGTCCTCCCTTGCGACGGCGGCAACCATGAGCCGGGTCGCTTTGCCGGAACTGCGTAAATATGGGTATTCCGGCGGGTTTTCAACGGCGACATTGGCGGCAGGGGGCACACTCGGCATTTTGATCCCGCCGTCTGTTATCCTGGTGATTTATGCCATTTTAAGTGAGCAAAATATTGCCAAACTGTTTTTGGCCGCATTTGTTCCCGGTGTGTTAGCCGCCCTTGGGTACATCATCACGATTTCGATTTATGTGCGACGCAATCCCAATTCTGCCGGCACACGCGAAGCGGTTCCTTACAAAGAACGGTTTCAAGCCTTATTCGATGTTTGGCCTGTCCTTTTGGTCTTTGGCTCGGTTGTGGGCGGAATTTATTTTGGTTGGTTTACGCCAACTGAAGGGGCCGCTGTCGGGGCAGCAGGCACAGGATTTGTGGCCTTTATCTCGGGGAATCTGACATGGCAGGTCTTTAAGGAAAGTATCATCACTACGGCCATGAGTACGGCTATGATCTTCTTTATCGTGTTGGGGGCGGGGTTTTACAACAGTTTTCTGGCCCTTTCACAGGTGCCGCAAGAATTATCGCAGCTCGTCCTCTCACAGGGCTTTAGCCCATGGACTGTGTTGACGATTATCCTGGTTTTTTATCTGGTGTTTGGCTGTTTGATGGACAGTCTATCCATGATCCTGCTGACGGTGCCGATCTTCTTTCCGATGATTGTGGGCATGGACTTTGGAATGTCAGTCGAACATGTGGCCATCTGGTTTGGCATCTTGGTGCTGATCGTGGTCGAAGTCGGCCTCATCACTCCGCCGGTTGGAATGAACCTTTTTATTATTAATGCAATGGAACGGACCACGCCCATTAGCGAAACCTATAAAGCGGTTTTGTATTTTGTCGGCTCTGACATCGTACGTGTCATCATTTTGGTGCTGTTCCCTGCGATTACCCTGTTTTTGCTTCCGGGCTAAGGAGAAGAAAGAAAATGGAAATTAACAATCAAATCGCGCTCGTGACTGGTGCGGGCTCCGGCCTTGGGGCCGCAACAGCCAGAATGCTGGCAGCTCAAGGCGCCAAGGTCGCGGTTCTTGACTATAATTTGCCTGCGGCCAAAGCTGTTGCTGAGGAAATTGGCGGCGTGAGTGTGGGGGCCGATGTTTCGCGCGCAGATGAAGTTGAAACAGCCTTTCAAACAGCAACAGAAGCTTTAGGCGGTACGCCGCGTATTGTCGTGAATTGTGCCGGGATTGGCCTTGCGGCACGTATCGTGGGGCGTGAAGGTAAGTTGTCTTTTGACATGTTTGATAAAACCATCAAGGTCAACCTTTACGGAACCTTTAATGTCATGAGTTATGCCGCGCGTGCGATGTATGATTTGCCGAGGTTGAATGACAGTGGGGAGACGGGTGTCATTATAAATACCGCCTCTGTCGCGATCGAAGATGGGCAAATCGGTCAGGCTGCGTATGCTGCGTCCAAAGGGGCAATATCCTCACTGATCTTACCTGCGGCCCGCGAATTTGCCCGTGCCGGTATCCGGGTGATGGCGATTGCGCCGGGCTTGTTTGAAACAGCGATGACAGAAGGCTTACCTGCCGAGGTTCGTGACGAAATTACTGGGAATATTCCATTCCCTAGCCGATTGGGTAGCCCGTCGGAATATGCACAGCTTGCCTGTGACATTGTCAAAAATAGTTATCTAAACGGAACAACCATCCGTTTGGATGCGGCTGTTCGTCTGCCGCAACGATAAGGAATAAAACGATGTCTGAACAAAAATATCTGAATATTGAACTGGACGGTGATATTGCGATCCTGTCCATGAACCGACCGGGCAAACGCAATGCCATGTGCGATCAGTTGTTAAACGAGATTGATGCTTTCTTTTCTGCGCCACCTGAGCAGGTCAAAGTTGTCATTCTGACGGGTACAGAAGGGCATTATTGTTCCGGTCTGGATTTGTCAGAACATGTCGCGCGCGATGCTGAAGGCACAATGAGACATTCGCGTGGCTGGCATGGCGTCATGAACAAGATCAAGTTTGGCGGCTTGCCTGTGGTCTCTGCCATGATGGGGGCTGTCATTGGTGGCGGGCTGGAACTTGCAGCCAGCACCCATGTCCGTATTGCAGAACCGTCTACGATCTTCCAGCTGCCGGAAGGCATGCGCGGTATCTTTGTGGGTGGGGGGGCATCGGTCAATGTGGGACGTATTTTAGGTGCGGATCGCATGACGGAAATGATGTTAACAGGTCGCAAATTTAACGCAGCCGAAGGCCTGTCTTTGGGGCTGACGCATTATGCAGTGGCAGAAGGCGAAGCGATGACTTTGGCCCGTAAATTGGCCAGAAAAGTTGCGGACAATGCGCCCTTGTCCAACTATATCATGATACAGGCACTTGCTCGTGTTGAAGATATGTCTAAAGCTGATGGCCTCTTTACCGAAAGCTTGTGTGCAGCCCTGACCCAAACCAGTCCGCATGCCATTGAAGGTTTGGCCGCCTTTTTGGAAAAGCGAGACCCCAATTTTAAGTGATTGATATGAAACAATTGAAAAAAACGACCAAACAGGATCATCAGACAAAGGTCAAGGTTACAGATAAAACACTGCGTGAGTTTATGGGATACAATATGAAGCGGACGTTTAACGTGTTTCATTCGGATCTTGCGAAAGTGTTGGAGCCTTTTGATCTGCGTATGGTGACCTATTCGGCCCTTGTTTTGATTGTGGATAATCCGGGGATGCGCCAGTCCCAGCTTGCCGACGCGCTTGCCATCGAACGCCCCAATCTAGTGGTGATCGTGGATGAGCTGGAGCGGCGTGAGTTGATCTTGCGCGAACCCTCAAAAACAGACAGACGTGCATATTCCCTAAGCGCCACGCTAAAAGGCAAACGTCTTTGTGAAAAAGCATCCCAAGCCAATAGGGAAAGCGAAGCACGTTTACTGAGCTGCCTGGACGAAGAAACCAAAAAAACTGTGCAGGCAGCACTTCATTTAATCAGAATATCCTCAGGGAGGGGAGAAGATGAAACGGACAAAAAGGTTCAAGTCACATGATGTTGTCTTTGAAAAGCGCAGCGATGGGGCGATTTTATTAACCGCACGTGAAGAGTTGGGACCTGTCGTTGAAAAAACAGGCCAATGGTTACATGACTGGGCAAAAAAGACACCAGATCAGGTTTTCCTCGCTGAACGTTATGGCCCAGGTTGGCGGGAAGAAACATATCAATCAACGTTACAAAAAGTCCAAGCCTTGGGGGCTTCGCTTTTGGGGCGGGGATTTACTGAGAAGACACCCATCTTAATTATGTCAGGCAACGGTGTAGACCATGGTTTACTGTCGTTGGCTGCACAATATGTAGGGGTGCCAACGGTCCCGGTTGCGGAACAATATTCCCTGATCCATGGAGCGCATGAACGTTTGCGCCATGCGATCGAGTTGATTAGACCTAAAATGGCATATGTGGTGGATGCGATCCAGTACGATGAAGCCTTAAAGTTAGAGGCGCTAAACGGTATTGAAATTGTCGCGTCACGTACAGGGGGTAAACCGGGTGTTACAGCCTTTGATGATTTGCTGAAAGGCGATGGGTCTGTGGACTTGAAAAGTGCCTACGCGGAGGTGGGGGCCGATAGCATTGCTAAGATTTTGATGACCTCAGGCTCAACCTCTAATCCAAAAGGTGTTTTAACAACACAACTCATGATGTGTACAAATCAAACACAGATCCAACAGGCGCTTCCTTTCCTGTGTGACCGCCCGCCGGTCATCGTGGACTGGCTCCCTTGGAACCATGTGTTTGGGGGCAGTCACAACTTCAATATGATGCTCGCCAATGGGGGGAGTTTTTATATTGATGACGGCAAGCCTGTTAAAGGCCTGTTTGATCGCACGATTGAAAATCTGAAACTTCAAACCGGCAGCTTGCTGTTTAACGTCCCTGTTGGGTTTGACATGTTGGTTGCTGCCCTGGGCAAGGATGATGATTTGCGTCAGCGGTTTTTCAGTGATCTGGATTTGATCTTTTATGCAGGGGCATCTTTGCCTCAAAATGTCTGGTCCAGTCTTGAAAATATGGCGCTGGAAGTCAAAGGTGAGATCCCCTTGATGACCTCGTCATGGGGGCTGACTGAAACGGCACCGGCGTGTTTAATGCAGCAAGAGCCGACGCCGCAATCCGGTATTGTCGGCGTGCCCCTCAGTGGCTTGTCTGTAAAGTTGATCCCGGACGATGAAATGCGTTGTGAAATTCGGGTAAAGGGCGACAATATCATGTCCGGTTACTTCGAAAACCCGGAAAAGACGGCTGAAAGCTTTGATGAGGAAGGCTACTTCATCACGGGTGACGCGATGAAGTTCGTTGATGAGAATGATCCGAACCGGGGCTTGAAATTTGACGGTCGGATTTCAGATGATTTTAAACTTTCGACGGGGACTTGGGTGCGTGCAACGGCGTTGCGTGCGGATTTATTATCCTGCATGGCACCGTTGGCTCAGGATGTGGTGGTTACTGGCCATGATCTCAATGAAATCGGCATCATGATTGTCCCCAACCGTGAAGAAATCGAACGCGAAGGTTACAAGCTGACGCAAGAAGATGGTTTGATTATCTGTGATCTGTTGAAAGGCGAGATTGAACACCGCTTACGCGAACGTTCCACCCACGTCAGCGGATCCTCCGTTCAGGTGAAACGTGCCATTGTCTTGGCTGAACCCCCGTCTTTAGCTGACGGTGAGATCACCGCCAAAGGGAACTTGAATTTCCGTAAAATTCTGACGCGACGCAAAAACCTGTTAGAGCGATTGTATGACAATCAGGATCAAAACATCGCACTGGTATGAGGAGATTAAAATGGTAGATTTTTCAAAAGTACGCGCAATCGATTTTCACACCCATGCTGAAGAAGCATGCGGCTGTCATGATGATGATGGATATGATGAATTGCAATCCACAATGGCAAAATATTTTGGCGCGCCCTGGTCACACCCGCCCACCATCCCGGAAACGGCAGAGCATTACCGCAAACAAAATATTGCGGCTGTTATTTTCAATGTGGATAGCGAGACCGAAACGGGATATCGCCGCTATGACAATGAAAAGATTGCTGAACTTTGTGCCGAAAACGATGATGTGCTGATCCCGTTTGCCTCCATCGACCCACATAAAGGGCGTATGGGGGCGCGTGAAGCGCGTCGTTTGATCCGTGATTTTGGTATCAAAGGGTTTAAGTTCCATCCAACCATGCAGGGGTTTTATCCTAATGATCGTATGGCTTATGAGCTTTATGAAGCCATTGCGGAAAGCGGCTGTATTTCGTTGTTTCATACCGGGCAAACCGGGGTTGGCTCTGGCATGCGTGGCGGCAACGGGATGCGCCTGAAATATTCCAATCCCATGTTTATGGATGATGTGGCAGTGGACTTTCCGGATATGAAGATCATTTTGGCCCATCCCTCTTTTCCGTGGCAGGAAGAGGCTTTGTCGGTCGCAACACACAAGCCGAATGTCTACATTGATCTGTCTGGCTGGTCGCCAAAATATTTTCCGCCGATTTTGGTGCGCTATTGTAATACGATTTTGAAAAAGAAAGTGCTGTTCGGGTCTGATTGGCCGATGATTTCGCCGGAAAAATGGCTAGCGGCTTTCGAAGAGATCGATATCAAGGATCATTTACGCGAAGATATTATCAAAAACAACGCCGTGCGTTTGCTGGAGAGTGTGGGATGAAGCCATTTAGCGCCCCAATAGAAGACATATTGTTTTCCCTGTCCCATATCGCAAAAGCAGATGATGTCGAAGGTTGGGATCGTGATCTTACCAGCGAGATTGCCCATCATTTTGCAGCCTTTGCTGAAGGGGAAATCGCGCCCATCGATGAACCGGGTGACCGGGAAGGCTGCAAGCTGGTTGACGGACGTGTGGTCATGCCGAAAGGGTATAAAGAGGTTTATACCGGTCTGGCGGAACAAGGCTGGCAAGGTTTGACCGCCCCTGAAGAACAGGGCGGTCAGGCCATGGGCGCCCTTGTTCACGGGGTCATCAGCGAGGTCTTTTCCGGTGCGTGTCATGCCCTGCAAATGGTCACAGGTCTTGTGCCCGGTGCGATCCGCACGATTATGAAGTTTGGCACAGAAGATCAGCAGGCACGTTTGATTCCCCCTCTGGTGGAGGGCCGATGGCTGGCGACAATGTGTTTGACGGAACCGGGTGCTGGCTCCGATCTTTCCCAAGTGCGTTGCAAGGCGACAGAAGGTCAAGACGGTTGGCGTATCAATGGGGAAAAAATCTTTATTTCCGGCGGGGATCAGGATTTAAGCACAGGGATTTTACACCTCGTGCTGGCCCGCACCAGTGAGGAGGGTGTGAAAGGGTTAAGCCTGTTCTTATGCCAATCAAGTAAACCAGATGGCAGCCGAAATGATATTACGGTAACCCGCATTGAAGAAAAAATGGGGCTTCATGCCTCCCCCACCTGTCAGCTCGCCTTCGATGATGCACACGCCGAATTGATCGGTAACCTCGGTGATGGTTTAAAAGCGATGTTTACCATGATGAACCATGCGCGTATCGATGTCGCTTTACAAGGGGTTGCCCATGCGGCACGTGCGTATGATGTTGCAGGTGCGTATGCGGCGGAACGGGTGCAGGGGCGTAATTTATTGGGGGAAAAGGTTACGCTGGATCAACATAGCGATGTTCGTCGTATGTTAGATGAATGTGATGCTCTGGCACTGGGGAGCCGTGCGATCACTCATCTGGCCTTGGTTGCGATGGAAAAGGATGCGCGTGATCCGCTTGTGGATTTCCTCACCCCCCTTGCAAAAGTCTGTGGGACCGAAGCGGGGATGCGTGCGGCTGAATTGGGCGTGCAGGTTTTGGGCGGGTATGGCTATTTGTCCGAATATCGTCTGGAACAAACCTATCGGGATGCCCGCATCACAGCGATTTATGAAGGGGCAAACGGTATTCATGCGTTGACCCTTGCCACGCGTTTATTAACCGGTGCGCAACTAAAATCCGCACAAGCGTTTGAAAATCTGATGCTGGATGAATGTGATGTTGCGGGATCGAGTGAATTACAGGAAGCCCTGATCCTGTGGCAATCCATGAAAGATAAAGTTGCGGGGATGGCTGATCCTAGCGCAACAGCCCATGATTTTATGGCCTTGACCATCCAGTTGACTTTGGTGTTGGTCTGGACACGCTATGTAAAGGGCGCTGATGAACATCACGATCCTGAAAGGATTAAACGGGTCGGTAAAATGGGGCTGGTTGATGCGTCCTTGAAAGCGAAACTCCATGCCGGAAAAATCGCAAGGCTTTGATATTTTGCGATAAGGTCCTTTTGTCTAAGGTTTGCCTAATTGTCTACCTTGCGCCCGCTCTCTTCTGCTTATATAAAGTGCCTCCCGTAACTTGAAGCATCGAAAGAAGAGAGCGGGCATTTTTTTAGGAATCTCGTATGGACTCCCCTCTTAAAACAAATTGGTCTGTTGTTGGGATTGCTGTGTTAAGCGGCATTGTCGCAGCGCTTTATGTAGGGAAAGTCCCGCCTGCCTTACCCTTTATCCGATCCGATCTGAACCTGACGATGGTTGACGGCGGCTATGTGATATCGACTTTTAATATGTTAGGCATGGCCATGGCGATGTTGATCGGGACCATGGTCGATCAGCTTAATCGCAAGCTGTTGATATTTTTCAGCTTTTTTTGCCTGTCCGTAGGGGGCTTAATCGGGTCTTTATCCGAGAGTCTGACTTTTTTATTGTTCAGCCGGATGATTGAAGGGGGCGGCTTTATCTGCCTTGCGGTTGCCATGCCGGCGATTGTCATCGCGGCCTCTTCGGAAAAAGATCGTTCCATAGCGATCTCGCTCTGGAGCATTTTTACCCCCGCGGGTATGGCGCTTGCCTTGATCTGTTTTCCCTATTTGGAAGACATTTTTCGCTGGCAAGGAGTCTGGCAATTGCTCTCCGTCCTGCCGCTTATCATGTGTGGGGCGGTGGCGGCGGTTTTTCGTCAATTGCCATCGCCGCCGCCCGTGGGCGGCAACCCGTTACAATTGATAGGTCAGACTTTATCACAAAAAGGATTATGGCTGATCGCTTTGACCTTTGGGGGATATACCTTGCAATGGGTTTCCTTGATGGTCTGGTTGCCGACCTTTCTGACGGGGGATTTAGGATATGGTCAGGGGACGGCTGCGCTCATTACCGCGGGTGTCATTGCCATGAATATTCCGTCTAACATTATTGGCGGCTGGTGTTTGAAAAAAGGTATTGATGCGCGCTATATGATCTTGGTTGGGTGTGGGGTCATGGGTGTGTGCGTGCTCGGTATTTTGCTGGTGCCTATGGATAACCTTTATCGGGTGATTGCCTGTTTTTGCTTTTCCTTACTGGGCGGGCTGGTGCCGGCAACCATGTTTGCCTATACGCCCAGATATGCACCGAGCCCGGGGCATATGAGTGCCTCCAGCGGGATGTTAATGCAAGGTTCCGCCCTCGGTCAGTTTATCGGTCCTCCCTTGTTAGCCGGGGCGGTTTCTTTGTCGGGTGGGGATTGGGTGAATGCACTCTACCCCATGCTGGGCGGATGTTTGCTGAGTCTGGTTTGCGGCTATTATGTCATTCAGGGCAAGCGCAAAGGGTAACCCTTCTTTGAGGTCAGACAGAAGTTAGGCGTGATCGGTTGTGGCCGCGCGCCAGGTCCAACGGGCAAAAAGAGGGATAAGCCCGACGATAATGAACAGGCGCACCAGATGGTGTAGGGCGACATAACCCGTGTTTTCCCCTAAAGCAATCGCAACGATGCTGGTTTCAGCCTGTCCACCCGGCGCATAAGCGAGCAAGGCCGAAAGTAAACTAAAGCCGCTGACTTCAGAGACAGCCCACGCACATCCCGCCGTCAAAGAAAAGAGCAGAATTAAAAAGCCTGTACTTTTGAGCGTGGTGCCCAGCATGTCTTTCATGGAATATTTCATAAAAACGCAGCCAATGGAGGTCCCGAGCAGGAGCTGAGCGCCCTTAAACAATTCATCGGGTGGTTCTTGCGGCAAGAGACCGTTTAAAGATAAACAAGCAGAAAATACCATGGGACCAATGATAGGGCTTCCCGGCAACTTTAATCGGGCAAGCAGCCACCAGCCAGAAAATCCGATCAGCCCGAGAAGCAAGAGATGAAATGGATCACTTTGGCTCAGGCTTGGCATGAATTGTTTAACCGCCCCTATATTCTGACCTTTCAGGTTGCCGGCGAGAAAGGGAAGGCAATAGACGACGACCAGAATGCGGATCCCTTGGATCAGGGCAAGTTGGGCCACATTCGCCTTGATATCTTCACCGACCAGCACCAGCTCCGCAATGCCGCCGGGTGTTGAACATAAAAAGGCCGTGCGTTTGTCCAGCTTCATCCCATAATGAAAATAGAGCCAGCCTGCGGCAGTCACAACGGCGATATAAAAAGGGATAAAGCTTAAACTTACCCCATAGGCCGCAAGATCGTTCAACATGTCAGGTGAAAATTGGCTACCGATGGCAAGGCCGATGATGACGCGTGCGATGTTGACATATTTGCGTGGAAGTTTGGCAAAGGGCAGGTTGGTGCGGGTCAGTAAGATGACGCCAAAAATTGACCCCAAAACCCAAGGTAAAGGTGCGGAAATCAAGCTAAAGAACAATCCACCGCTAAACCCGGCCATCAGGGTCCAAAGGGTCGGGGAGAGTCTGTTCACGTGTTTTATCCTTGGTTCAGGACCGTTTCAACAGCCCTGTTTGCAATCATGATGTCTTGTTCTTCCGATGCTCCGGCAATACCGATTGCCCCCACCACTTGATCGTCAAGATGTACAGGTACACCGCCACCGATCAGCACGATTTGGGGGTGATGGGCAAGGCCGGCTGCAACATTGGGTTTTTTACTGACTTTTGCAGACCAGATGTCCGTTGCCGTTTTATAATGGGCAGAGGTGGCCGCTTTTTTAAGGGCAATATCACCCGCGGGCAAAGGGGCGCCGATCATGCGCTGGTAGCTGAGCGTCTGACCATAATGGTCTACAATATGGACATGAATGGCAAGCCCCATTTCACGTGCACAGTTAATGGCAGCATCGGCAAGCTTATTGGCACACTCCAATGACAAGCTGGTTATCTGGCAAGTGTGTATCATGGTAAACCTCGTTTGATAGAAAGAGGGCGACTTTGTGACAAGCCGCCCTCAGGTTGGGAACTTTTTTAAATATAGCCTAAGAGACTGTATCGAGGCAAAGAAGTCCGGCACCTGTATTTGAAATCGGAATGTGATAGTTCTGATGGATGACTTGCGGTGTTTTCCCCATCGCGGCCCGCATAATCAGCCACAAGATAAACTCAGACCCTTGGGCACCTGCCAGTTTCACCAGTTCATGAATTGACATATTCTGATAGTGATAAGGGTCGCTAACAATTTTTTCCATGCACTCCAGATCGAATTCTTTGTTGATGAAGCCGGCGCGTTCCCCATCCAATTGGTGAGAAAGACCCCCTGTGCCAAGGATCACGACCTTGCAATCTTCGGGATAACTTTCGATGGCACGTCCTAGCGCTTCACCAATTGCAAGACAACGTCGGGGGGAGGCAACCGGATGCTGTACGGTGTTGACGCAGAAAGGGACGGTCTTGATTTGGTCTTCACCACGTTCCGGCCACAAAAGGGACATGGGCACCGTAAAGCCATGATCGACCAGCATTTCTTGGCAGGAACATAAATCAAATTCTTCATCATGAAGGGAATTGATTAAATGCCATGACAGTTCTGGATCGCCCTTAAAGGGGTCAATGGTCGGGATCCCCCAGCCTTCATCATCGTTTTTATATTCTTTTGCGGCACCAATTGCGAACGTCGGCATTTTATCCAGGAAGAAGTTTAGCCCGTGGTCGTTATAGACAACGATTGCGACATCGGGTTTAACCTTATCCAACCATGCGCGCACAGGTGGGTAGCCATCAAAGAAAGGTTTCCAATATGGATCTTCGAAAAGGTCATTGGCAATGGCGTTACCGATTGCCGGAATATGTGAGGTACAGATACCACCTACGATTTTTGCCATGATTATTTCCCCGCATCCACAAGCATTTGTTTGAAATCTTCAACCGTTTTTCCGGTCATTTGCGCGCCGACATCCTGCACACTGAGGCCAAGGAGACCAGCGAGTTTTGCGAGATAATAAATATTGCCGCCTTCAGCGATCATGTCTAAAACCACACGCTTACGAACGGCTTCTTTCTGCGCGTCCGTCAGGCCGAATTTATCATAATAGGCTTCTTCGTCTTTTAAGAATTCTTCGCGATTTTCAGCCTTGTTGAAGGAATAACACATTTTATTTAAGCCATAGCCTTTGATCGCCATCTGGCCATCAAAGAAGGTCGTGCCGAAAATCGGCGCTTGGGTATTGGTCATAACTGCCCCCATGTTCCATAAGATAGTAAATTAATACGAGGCTCTTCTTATTCGAGAGCTTTGATACCTCTTAATCCCAGTAAAGCTTCATTGGATTATCAATAAGCAATGCTTTTTGCGCCGCGGCGCTGGTCGCAATTTTCGGGATGACATCCACCAGAACACCTTCATCCGGTGTATGGGATTTCATGTTCGGGTGGGGCCAGTCGGTTCCCCATAAGACCCGATCTTGAAACTTTTCAACCAAGGTACGTGCAAAGGGCACGACATCGTCGTAAGTCGGCCCCTGAACGGTTAGACGTTCTGGGCAAGACACCTTGACCCAGATATTCGGATTATCTTCCATCAACTGGATGAAGCGCTGGAAGTCTTCATGGTCAACCCCTTTGGTTACATCCGGACGTCCCATGTGATCGACGACGATGATGCCCGGTAATTGATTTAAAAAAGGGATTAACTCTTCGAGATCTTGCGCTTCAAAATAGACCACGATGTGCCAGCCCAGTTTCTTGATTTTTTCGGCAACGCCTAAAAAGACGTCTTTCGGTGTGGCATCGACCAGACGTTTGACAAAGTTAAAACGTACGGCGCGCACGCCTGCTTTATCCATATCCTTAAGCTCGGCCTCGCTGATATCGGGGTTTACGATTGCCACACCGCGGGCCATGTCGTTGGAAGATAAAAGCGCATCGACGAGAGCGCGGTTGTCTTTGCCATGACAAGAAGCTTGCACAATCACATTGCGGGAAAAGCCTAAATGATCGCGCAAAGCAAACAGCTTTTCTTTTGGGGCATCACACGGGGTGTATTTGCGTTCCGGCGCATAAGGAAACCGATCTGCCGGGCCAAAAACATGACAGTGGGCATCCACAGCCCCCGCGGGCACCTTGAAGGTCGGCTTGCTGGGATTGGGGTGAAAAGGAAGGTAATCCGGGTCCATAACCATGTTTCTTACTCTGCAAAAATAGTTCCGTCGAACAGCTTTCTGGCTGTGCGTATAATCGCCGCTGTTTCGATCTCGTTATCATCGTTTAAGTCCAATAAGACAGTTGCCTGCCCGATCGGGTGTTCAATTTTTAATGTTTTGCGCTTGCCTGTTGGGATTTGGGCAAAGTCATGTGCGGGGGAGCCGTCCAACATACAGGCGGTTGCAACACTGACCGCGCCCAACACGCCAATGGAGGCATGGCAGCGGTGCGGGATAAAGGTCCGTGTGGAGATCGCCCCGCCTTTTTGCGCCGGGGAAACCATACTCATTTTCGGAACAGATTTTTCCGTAACATCGCCTAAGTTCATCAGCGGACCGCATTGCAAGCGGATGCTTTCCAGTTTTTGGCGCAAAGCATCGTTTGCTTCCAATTCAGCACGGCTTTCGCTGCCGCGAATGCCTAAATCTGTCGCCCGCATGACCACCGTGGGCATGCCGTTATCAATCATTGTGACGTCTATGCCATCGATGACATCTTTGGGGTTGCCGCTGGGCAACAAAGCCCCGCAGCTAGACCCGGCGGTCTCTTGAAAAGTGATCGCGATGGGCGCAGCTGTACCCGGTACACCATCAATTGCCGCCTTTCCCTTGTAGGTGACTTTACCCTTTGGTGTTTGTATTAGAACGGTTGCGATTTGGCCTGTGTTTTCCATATAGATGGTGACTTTTGTTTCGCCATCTTCGGGGTCAACAAGGCCGCGTTCAATGGCAAAGGGGCCAACACCTGCAAGGATGTTCCCGCAGTTTTGCAGGTCGGTGACAGTGGCTTGATCCACGCCGACCTGTAAGAATAGATAGTCCACATCCACGCCGTCTCGCACAGAAGGTTTGACCACTGCGACCTTAGAGGTCAGCGGGTCGGCACCCCCCATCCCGTCGATCTGACGTTCATCGGGTGAGCCCATGATGCGTAATAAAAAAGCATCCCGTTCTTTTGTGTCGCTCGGAAGATCCCCGGCGAGGAAATATCCCCCTTTGGAGGTACCACCGCGCATCCACATGCAAGGAACGGGCTTAGACATACTTCAGACCTTTTTCAGCAAGGCGTGGGCGCATGTTATACATATCAATGCCCAAGGTACCGGACGCCAGTGTCGTACGTTTTTCTTCTTCCAGAGCCATGCGGGCACGGGCTTTATCTAGCACATCTGCAGCTTCTTCACGGGCAACGACACAGACGCCGTCATCATCCGCAACGACCACATCGCCCGGATGGACCAGTTGGTCGGCACAGACAACCGGGATATTGACGCTGCCCAATGTTTCTTTGATGCAGCCCTGGGCGTGAATGGCTTTAGACCAGACGGGGAAATTCATTTGCGTCAAATCTTTCACATCCCGTACGCCGGCGTCAATCACAAGACCAACACAGCCACGGGCTTGCGCCGATGTTGCCAGCAGGTCACCAAAATATCCGGCATCTGAGGGCGAGGTGGTGCCAAGGATCAGAATGTCGCCTTCCTGTAATTGTTCAATCGCCACATGGACCATCCAGTTATCGCAAGGGGGCGCAAGGATTGTCACGGCAGATCCCGCCACTTGTGCGCCCTTGTAAATCGGATTCATATAAGAGGCGAGCAAGCCTTTGCGCCCTTGAGCTTCGTGGACGGTGGCGACACCGCAGTCACGCAGGCCATCAATGATGGCTTGATCTACACGATCAATGTTTTGGACAACCACACCCATTTTAATCCAGCTCCTCTACAGTGCGAGGATAGACGGCTTGGAAACCTTCTGCATACTGGCAGTTTTTACCACCTGCCTGACCGCCGGAATTTCGACGGAAATGGTTGCCACGGTTTTCACCAACATTTTCGTAGAAATGCCAGAGATGTTCTTGGCCCTGCATGGCTTGAATAGCCGCCCATTTATTTTCCCAAACTTCGGAAATATCTAAAAAGACATTGGGCTTCCATTCCATCTGTTCGGTCTGGTGGGGTTCGAATAAATAAAGTTGAGGGGCACCCAACACTTTTTCACCCGGATTATGACCCCATGCTTGCGCAATCATTCGGCATTCAATTGCCAACTGGGTGGCATACATATGATCTGTGTTGTACGGATCATATTTAGAATGACTGAACATAAAGTTCGGTTGCACTTTGCGGATGAGATCGACGATTTTGTATTTGCCATCGGTGTCGACTTCTAAGGGGTAATCGCCAAAATCGAAGAACTGAATATCGTGAGCGTTTAAGGCTTGGGCAGCGGCTTCCGCTTCTTTGCGACGTGCGGCTTTCACTTTTTCCAAGGTCATGTCCGGGCCCTGTTTCCACAATTTGGCGGACTCGCCTCTTTCTCCATACGACAGACAGGCGATAGTCACATCATACCCTTTTTTCTGATGAAGGGCGATGGCACCACCGCAACGCCAGACAAAGTCTGCGGAATGGGCACTGATAACGAGAGCTGTTTTCTTGTCGCTCATGTGAAGAAGCTCCTTAAGCCTATTGGTGTGTAACACGCTGACCCAGCGGTTGGAATGAGTTGGTCTTAGCGTGGCTCAAAAAAAGAAGGGAGGCTATTTCAAACCCTCCCCAAGCCTATAAGATTTTGCTATAGTGAGGTGTCTTTATCATCGTAGGAATAGGGAAAATGAACCGCGCTGTCCCCAATTTACGCCATTTGCGCGCCTTTAGTTCTGTCGCAGAATTTAAAAGTATTTCAAAGGCTTCAAAGGAAATTTATCTTTCGCAGCCCGCGATTACACAGGCTATTGCAAAGCTTGAGAAGCAATTGGATGTGCAATTGTTTGACCGTCAAACTGATGGCATGTATTTGACCGAAGCGGGCAGTTTATTTGTTGACCGGGTTAATCGCATGTTGCGTTATTTCAAGACCGGGGCCGACGAGGCTGCCGCCCAAGGGGGGAAACGTAAGACCAAAGGGTTCCAGAATTTGGAACACCTGATTACCGGGGTACAGGTTCGGGCTCTGATCGCGTTATCAGAAGCCGGAAATTTTAGTCTAGCGGCACGCATGGTGGGTATTTCACAGCCGTCTTTGCATCGTGCAGCACGGGATCTGGAACATATGGCCGGAGTGCCTTTGTTTGAAAAATCAAGACGAGGCGTTGAGTTGAGTAAAGCGGCAGAGTGTCTGGCTTTCCATAGTCGTTTGGCAGCCGCAGAATTGGAACAGGGCTATGACGAGTTGGAGGAATGGAAAGGTCAGGATAGTGGGGCCATTGTCGTGGGGACCATGCCCTTGGCCCGTACCTTTATGTTGCCAACAGCGATTAATGCGTTAACGCGTGATAAGCCTGAAATAAAAATGAATGTGGTTGATGGGCCGTATGATGATTTACTGAACGGACTTCGTCACGGCAGTATTGATCTTTTAATCGGTGCTTTGCGTGATCCGATACCCGTTGATGATATTGTGCAGGAAGCGGTGTTTGATGATCCATTGGCAATTGTCGGGCGAAATGGTCATCCTTTAAGTTTGACGATCAATGCTTCAGTTGAAGAGTTGGCGCAATTCGCCTGGGTGGTGCCACGACAGGGCACGCCAACGCGTCGTTTTTTCGAAAAAATGTTTGAAGGAAGCGGGTGTTACCCCAAAAGTGTGATTGAAAGCAGCTCGTTGATCCTGATCCGCAGTTTATTGAGTGCAAGTGATCGATTGACGATCATTTCTTTGCACCAAATTCGTCATGAAAAGCAGATGGGAGTGCTGGCCCCTTTGCCGTTAGAGATGTCGCAAACAAAAAGATCAATCGGTTTGACAATGCGAAAAGACTGGCGCCCGACAGCCACGCAAGCAAGATTCATCCAGCTGTTACGCGATGCTGGGCGGGTGATCCATAGTTCTTAAATGTCACTACCTATAGGAAAAATGAATAGGGTGTAGAAGCAATTAATTTCCACTGATATGCCTCGGGTGGTACCACAATAGCAAGCAGACCGCGATTGTTTGGTCACTATTCGTTTTAATCTATCTGTAGGAAAGTTATGTCCGCTTTTGAGACATATAAGGTCGCCTTTATCGGTTTTGGAGAAGCAGCTTCTGCTTTTGCCAAAGGGTTTGGGGCAGGCAATGCATCAAAGACGACAGCCTTTGATATCAAAACAGAAGATGTTGACCAATCGATTCAAGACTCAAAATTGGCCGATTATGAAACGGCGTCTGTTCAAGGGGTTTTCAGCTCAAAGCTGGCTGTGACTGGTGCCGATGTGGTCTTTTCGCTGGTAACGGCAGATCAGGCGAATTTGGCAGCAGATCAGGCTGTGCCTCACCTGAAAAAAGGGGCCTTCTTTTTTGATTGCAACTCCTGTGCACCGGATACCAAGCGCTTAAATGCACGAAAGGTGGAAGCCTGTGGAGCGCGCTATGTGGATGTGGCAATCATGGCGCCTGTCTATCCTAAAATGCACCAAACCCCGATTGGAATTAGCGGTGTTCATGCCCAAGACGCCAAAGTCATTTTTGACGCTTTGGGTATGAAGGCGTCCATCGTCGAGGGTGATGTGGGGGCGGCTTCGTCGATCAAAATGGTGCGGAGCATTATGATGAAAGGCCTGGAAGCCTTATTTGCCGAATGTGTCCTTGCCGGGCGAAAAGCCGGTGTGGAAGTTGCTGTTCTGGATAGTCTGGATAAGACCTATCCCGGTTTCGACTTCAAGGAAAAAGCCGCCTATATGTTGGAGCGATCCATGACCCACGGCATCCGCCGCGCTGCTGAATTGCGCGAGGTTGCTAAAACGGTTGAAGGATTGGGGTTATCCGGGGATATGGCCCATGCCACTGTCGTGTGGCAGCAGCGACTGGGGGAATTAAAGTTAAAGGCCCAGACCGGGCAGAACTATCAGGAACGTGCCGATCAAATACTTTTAGCACTTCAAAAGGAATAAGTATGTCCAAGAAAGACTATGATGACATCCCTGGCACTTATGTGTTTGACGGGACGCAAAACAGAAAGGGATATCATCTCAATATGTTTTGCATGTCCTTAAATAAGGCGGAAAATCGCGAACAATTTGCGGCTGATCCGGAAGGGTATTTAATGACTTTCCCTATGACGGATGAGCAACGAAAAGCGGTTTTGGATCGCGATTGGCTCGGTATGCTGCGGTTGGGCGGTAATATCTATTACACCTTTAAAATTGCCATTTTCGATGGCATGACCATGCAGGATGCAGGGGCGGCCATGTCTCAGGTTACGGTCGAAGATTTTAAGAAAATGCTGCTGGATGGTGGACGTCCGGTTGAAGGTAATCGCTATAAGTCGGAGTGGGAAAAATAATGGCTAAGATTATTGCAGGTGTGGGTACGTCACACATCCCATCCGTCGGCGCTGCCATTGATAACGGGAATACGCAACAAGAGTATTGGAAGCCTTTGTTTGATGGGTATGGTCCTGCGCGCAAATGGATGGAAGAGACCAAGCCCGACGTGGCGATCATTGTTTTTAATGATCATGCATCGGCTTTTTCGCTGGAGCTGATCCCTACCTTTGCCATCGGTGTGGCAGAGAAGTTCCAACCCGCTGATGAAGGCTATGGTCCGCGTCAGGTGCCGGTTGTGAACGGTCATCCGGAACTTGCATGGCATTTGGCTGAAAGTCTTATTCTGGATGAGTTTGACATGACCATCGTCAACGAAATGCCGGTGGATCATGGCTTGACCGTCCCTTTATCCGTGATGTGCGATCAACCCCGTGAATGGCCTTGTAAGGTGATCCCGCTGGCGGTCAATGTGGTGCAGTACCCTCAACCGACAGGTAAGCGTTGCTATAACCTGGGTCAAGCCATCGCCAAAGCGGTTGAAAGTTTTGATGAAGATTTAAATGTGGTCATCTTTGGCACAGGCGGTATGTCGCACCAATTGCAGGGGGAACGTGCCGGCTTGATTAATGCCGATTTTGATACTGCATTTTTGGATGATTTGACAGCCGATGTGGATCGTCTTGTTAAAATTCCGCACACGGAATATCTGCGCGAAGCAGGGTCAGAAGGCATTGAACTGATTATGTGGCTGCTCATGCGCGGCGCGCTTGGCGAGGAGGCCAAGGAAATTTATCGCCATTATCACGTCCCTGCGTCGAACACAGGTGCAGGTTTGATTATTCTGGAGAATGAAAAATGAGAATTTGCGTAGCCGGTGCTGCCGGTGCCTTTGGTATGAAACATCTGGATGCCTTAAGCAATATCGAGGGTGTGGAAGTCACATCCGTTGTCGGCGGTGGCCCCGATGATATCGAAGCCTTTGCCCAGAAACGTGGGATCGGACATGCAACAAAAGATCTGGCAGAAAGTCTTGAACGCGATGATGTTGATGCGGTGATCTTGGCAACACCGACCCCGGTTCATGCGGAACAAGCGATCCAGTGTCTGGAAGCTGGTAAGCATGTGCTGGTCGAAATTCCGATGGCAGATAATCTCGCGGATTCCACACGTTTGTTGGAAACGGTTAAGCGCTCCGGTTTGACGGCAATGGCCGGTCATGTGCGTCGCTTTAACCCGTCACACCAATGGATCCATAACAAGATCACGGCGGGTGAGATCAAGGTTCAGCAAATGGATGTGCAGACCTATTTCTTCCGACGCAAAAACATCAATGCCAAGGGCGAGCCGCGCACATGGACAGATCATCTTTTGTGGCACCATGCTTGTCACACTGTTGACTTGTTTCAATATCAAACGGGCGAAAAAGCGTCTGAAGCCTTTGCGCTGCAAGGGCCAATACATCCTGAACTCGGGATTGCAATGGATATGTCCATTGGCTTGAAAGTGCCGAGCGGGGCGATTTGTACCTTGTCTTTATCCTTTAATAACGATGGGCCGTTGGGTACGTATTTCCGCTATATCTGTGATAACGGTACCTATATCGCACGGTATGATGACCTTTTTGACGGGGCTGAAAATCAGATTGATTTGTCTGATGTTGCAGTTTCGAATAACGGGATCGAATTGATCGATCGTGAATTTATCTCCGCCATCAAGGAAGGCCGTGAACCCAACGGGTCGATCCAACAATGTTATGCGGCCATGGAAACACTGGATCGCTTGGAACAGTGTTTCGGCAACGATAAGTAAAATTTACAAAAGTTGAAAAGAGGAAACGTCCATGTCATCCCGTCTTTTTGGTTCTTATAAAGTCTCCCCTGTTTCGTTAGGGTGTATGAATTTGTCCCATGCTTACGCGACACCGCCGGCAAAGGAAGATGCATCACGCTTGTTGAACGAGGCTTTGGACCTTGGGTATACGATGATGGACACCGCTGCCCTTTATGGGTTTGGCAACAATGAGGAACTGTTGCGTGAGGCGATTATGCATCGTCGTTCTGAATTCGTGTTGGCGAGTAAGTGCGGCATGTTTAAAAATGACCAAGGGGTGCGCGAAATTGATGGTCGTCCAGAGGTCTTAAAAAAGACATGTGAAGATTCCCTAAGACGTTTGGGGACGGACGTGATCGACATGTATTACCTTCACCGTTGGGACAAAAAAGTACCGATTGAAGACAGTGTCGGCGCGTTGGCTGATCTGGTTGCCGACGGTAAAATTAAGGCGATTGGTTTGTCTGAGGTGTCGTCCGAGACGTTGAAAAAAGCCCATGCGGTTCATCCTATTTCTGCGTTACAGACAGAATATTCGCTCTGGACGCGTAATGCGGAAATCAGTGTTTTGAGAACCTGCATTGAAATGGGGGTCACCTTTGTGGCCTTTAGTCCGGTGACCCGTGGTTTCCTGTGCGGTTTGTTGAACGATCCGTCCGAGTTGGAAGCCAAGGATTTGCGCAACCATATGCCGCGGTTCCAAGGGGAACATTGGGAGAAAAACAAAGCCTTGCTGGGGCCATATCGTGAGATAGCGAAAGAAGTCGGCTGTAGCATGGCACAATTGGCATTGGCCTGGGTCTTAGCTCAAGATGAAAGCATCATTGCGATCCCCGGTACAACCAATATCCAGCATATGAAAGAGAACTTCGCTGCAGCAGACATTGTGCTTGGCGAAGACATTTTGAAGCGCCTAAACGCGTTGATTAACCACAAGACGGTTTCTGGCCCGCGATATAACGCGGCCACTCAGGCAGAGGTCGATACAGAAGAATTTGCCTGAGAGATGAAAAGAAGCGGTTTAACGCTCAAATTCAAAAAATACTCAACTTAAGATTTCTTACGGGAGGCATTAATATGCTTAAAAAGATTAAAATGATGGCCATGGCGGGTGTGATGGCCGTTGGTGTCGCCACACAAACACAAGCGGCTGACGTTACGTTACGTTTTGCTCATTTCTGGCCGTCTGTGGCGGGTATACATAAAGAATTGTTTCAGGTCTGGGCTGATAACGTGAAAGAACAGTCCGGTGGTGATATTGAAGTGCAGATCTTCCCTTCTGCGACATTGGCGAAACCACCGGCACAATATGAAGCGGTTAAAAACCGTATCGCAGATGTCACTGCAACGGTGCAAGGCTATACCGCAAACCGTTTCCCGCTGACGCAAATCGTTGAACTGCCCGGGTTGGTTCAGACAGCTAAACAAGGCTCCTGTATGATCCAGGGTCTCTACGATGAGGGGCTGATTAGCGATGAATATAAAGACACCAAGCCCTTGATGTTCTTTACGCATGGTCCGGGCCATATCCATACGGGTGAAAAAATTGTAAAAACACCTGAAGATCTCGCCGGTCTACGTATTCGCCGTCCGACGGCAGTAGTTGCGAAAATGCTGGAAGAACTAAAGGCAAAACCTGTTGGTATGCCGGCGCCAGAGTCTTATCAGTCCATGCAACGCGGGGTGATTGATGGGGTTGCTTTGCCTTACGAAGGGATGGCTGCGTTCCGTTTGAACGAATTGGCGAAAAACCACACCGAAGTCGGCGGGTTATATGTGTTGTCGTTCGTGATTACCATGAACAAAGACGTCTATAACGCATTGTCGGCGGATCAGAAAAAAGTCATTGATGATAATTCCGGTAAGGCCTGGTCCGAAATCGCTGCCAAAGTCTTTGATAAAATGGACGTGATTGGTCGTAAAGCAGCCGTTGATGGTGGTCACAATATCTTCACTGTTGAAGGGGGGGCTGAAAACCCTGCATGGAAGCCGATCCTTGCCAAAGCGACAGAAAGCTATCTGGCAGAATTGGAAGAAAAAGGTTTGCCTGCGCGCAAAGTCTATGCGCGTGCACAAGAATTATCTCAAAGCTGTCGCAAGTAAGCTTAGCCTGAAAAAAGGAGGTCCAGATGAGAATGATTATGGACGCGGCACGAAAGCTGGCTTTCTATATGCATTGGATCAGTGGTGTGCTTCTCATTATCATGATGGTGACCATATTACTTGATGTCATGACACGCGCCGTGTTTGGGGCAACAGCAGGAAATTTGGACCTCACCTTTAATGGAGGGGTGGAGATTGTCAGCTACAGCTTACTGTTCTGTATCATGTTCTCCCTTCCCTATTCGGTTCGTCGTGGACAAGTCATTGTTGATTTGTTCACGGGGGCACTGAGCGAACGGTTAAAGGGGGCTTTAGCGGGGGTTTACACATTAGGTTTCGGCCTTTTAGGCTTTGGCATGTGTGTCAAACTTGCTGAGGCGGTTGAACGTTTGTCTTTAAGCGGTGAAACCACCCAAGACCTTTTAATTCCTATGAATTACATCTATGCGGTGGCGGCATTTGCGGCTGGTGTTCTTGCACTTCGCGGACTTTTGGTTGCCATTCAACAATTTATTGATAGTGGGAGATAACCATGAGTGCAGCGCTTATTGGATATATCTGTGTTGCAGGTATGCTGGTTCTTATCGCACTACGTTGCCCGGTTGCCTTGGCGATGGCGGCAACCGGGTTCGTGGGGTTCGGTTTGATCGTGGCGTTTGATCCGGCTGTTTCCTTGCTGGAATCCGGCCCGATTGAAACCATGTCTAATTATAGCTTTAGCCCTATCCCCATGTTTATTCTAATGGGGGTCTTTGCGTCTAAGGCAAGGATGTCGGCGGAACTGTTTAATGGCGCCAAGTCCCTTTTTGGGGCCTGGCGCGGCGGCATGGCGCTGGCGGCAGTGAGTTCTTGTGGTGTGTTTTCTGCAATTTCCGGTTCCAGCCTTGCGACCGCAGCCTCCATGGCGCGCGTCGCTTTGCCGGAAATGAAAAAGAATGGCTATGCTCCTTCTTTGGCTGCAGGCACATTGGCCGCAGGGGGAACCTTGGGGATCATGATCCCACCGTCTATTGCTTTGTTGCTTTATGCGTTGATTACCGAACAATCCGTTGGGCAAATGTTTATTGCGGGGGTTATTCCCGGTCTTTTGGGGTTGGTTTTATATTGTGGCGCGATTGCGGTGACGGTCTGGTTAAAACCTGATTTGGCTCAACCGGGGGACCCCACAACCATCAAAGAAAAAATCTTTGGCCTTAAAGGGTTGGTCCCATTTGGTGGGATTTTTGCCTTAATCATTGGCGGGATTTATGGCGGGTTCTTTACCCCGACAGAAGCCGCTGCGGTGGGGGCTTTTGGGGCACTTGTTATCGCTTTGGTACGAGGCATGACCTTTAAACAGTTCAAGGAGTCTATCGAAGAAACTTTATTTTTGTCGGCCATGATCTTCTTTATGATTATTGGTGCTGAAATCTTTGGGTATTTCTTGTCCGTCTCACGGATCTCGTTTGATCTGGTTGAATTGGTCGCAAGCTGGAACCTGTCGCCTTATGCGATCCTGTTGTGTGTCCTTTTGCTGTACATGCTGTTGGGCTGTGTGATGGACAGTATCGCCATGTTGCTTTTGACTGTGCCTGTTGTCTTTCCAGTTATTCAAGCGGCTGGTTTTGACCCGATTTGGTTTGGTATTGTCTCGGTCATTACGGTGGAACTCGGCTTGATTACGCCGCCTGTTGGGATGAACGTGTTTGTTCTGAAATCGGTAGCGTCTGATATTCCGATTTCGCAAATTTTTAAAGGTGTCTTCCCGTTTGTGTTATCCGACCTTTTGCGTCTTGCCTTGTTGATCCTGTTCCCTTGGTTGGCCTTGGGTCTGCTGTAAAGGAGTATAAAGATGTCTGATTTTAAATGGACCACGGCCCTCAGTGTTGGGGATAACGAGATCGACCATGACCATCAGGAACTGTTTGCCTTAGTGGACGAATTAGCGGATGCAGACCTGTCGGATAGTTTTCTGTTGGGTCTGATCGCTCGCTTGGAAAAATACACCGAATATCACTTTGCCCGTGAAGAAGAATATATGAAGCAACATGCTTTTCCCGATTTAGAAGATCATTTGGAAAAGCATCACTTGTTCGTTGAATGGTTAAAGACGGTTGAAAAGACCTATCGACGGTCTGCGGAAAGTCCGTTTCAGATCGGTGATTTGGTCAACGATTATCTTGGCAATTGGCTGACGGAACATATCCTGGTTGAAGATATGAAATACCGTAATTTCATCCTTGAAAAGATACGCCAGGATAAAGCGACTTAATCCGCCTTATCCTGGCGAAATTTTTTAGGTGTTTGACCTGAGAGTTTTTTGAAAAAACGACAAAAATAGGCAGGGTCGTGAAAACCAAGGTCATAGGCAATTTCGTTGATCGGTGCTTTGGTGTAGATCAGGAACCGCTGAGCTTCTAACATGATCCTGTCTTGAACTATTTCAAAGGCACTTTTGCCAGTAAAGGTCTGACAGATGCGGTTTAGTCGATTTTCCGTTAGGCCCATATGGTCGGCATAATCCGGGACAGTCCATTTATCTTTATAATGGTCATCGACCAGAGTGCGGTATCTGACAAAGACGGTCCGGCGGTAGTTCTTCTTTGTATCGCGTTCATGGGGAAGGACCATTTTACGGCGGACCTGTAAAAGTAAGATCCTTATATAGGCGTCAAACATCATACTGCGTCCGCTTTGCGGCCAGCGAAATTCATTAAAAATTGCCTGTGCAATTTCTTGTGCGGTCTTAAAGCGTCCGGGTGAATTTGCAAAATCTACAATGGCGGGAAAATGCATCACCTCATGTAAGGTTTGCGCATCTGCCGGATTGGGTCGCATGTTGAGAAAGTCATGTGCCGCACTAATGACGACCCCTTTGGTTTGAGGGGAAAAACGAAAACCATGAACCACACCTGCCGGTATAGAAATAATACAAGGCCCATTTTGCTCGGCAGATTGGTCGTCGATTTCGACATGTACATGGCCTTCGCTGATTAATAAAATTTGTAACAGATTGGCATGGCTATGGGGGTCAATCTCCCAATCGTAAAGGCTACTGCGGCTTTCAATCTCTTCAATATGGACGAATTCAGTATCTTCTACCGGTGTTTTTTCGCCATAAAGCGAATAAAGCGGGATGGCACGCTGGGGACTATTCATTGCTGCATCGCATATAAGTTTTTTTAAATAATGTAAAAATAGTACAATTTTTATAAAAGATCGTCCATTCATTTTTCCCGATGAGATGCCTTAAGATAGCGACAACGAACGCAAAAAAAGAAACATATTTTACAAAACAGGAAGGACAAAAACGTGACCCGTTTTAACCTATATTCGGCTGAATTTGATGCAAACCCGTTTGATACTTATAAGGAATTGCGCGACAATCATCCCTGTTTCTGGAGCGAGGATGCAGAGAAATGGGTGTTGACCCGCTATGACGACGTCGTAAATGCCTTAAGTGACTGGCAGACCTATTCTTCTGCGAAAGGGAATTTGGTTGACGAATTCCCCGGACGCGCGGGCAATACTTTGGGCACCATGGACCCTCCTAAACATGACGAAGTCCGATCCATCGTTCAGTCCGTTTTCATGAAACGTAACCTCAAACATTTGGTCGGCCCCATTCAGCAGATCGCACGAGATGCCATAAAAAATAATATTGGTGATCGTAAGGTCTTTGATTTTGCCGAAGATTTCGCAGGTGAAGTGACTTACAAGGTGTTGGTTGCACTATTGGGCTTGCCGGAAAGTGAAGACTCGACCGAAGTGAAAAGAAATGCGCTGTTGATGGTGCAAACCGACCCGGAAACCCGTCAAAAAGGCCCAGAACATCTAAAAGCCTTTAACTGGATGCAGGATTTCTCAACCGAAGTGATTGAACTGCGCGCTGAAAACCCAGGTGAAGATTTGGTTTCTCAGTTGATTACGGCAGAGGTCGACGGTCGCAAACTGGACCTGATCCAAGTACAAACCACAGTGACCACCTTAATCATGGCCGGGATTGAATCGTTGGCGGGAATGTTGAAAGTCTTTGGCTATAACATGGCGAAATATCCCGATCAGCGCCAAAAGGTACTCGATGACATCAGCCTTTTGCCGGGTGCCATCGAAGAATCTATGCGTTTTAACAGCTCAGCCCAACGTTTTCGCCGTTGTCTGACTAAAGATGTCACCTTGCATGGTCAAACCATGAAGGCGGGTGATTTCGTGATCTTGGCCTATGGGGCGGCAAACCGGGATGAGCGCAAATTCCCTAATCCGGATGTCTATGATGTGACTCGCCCGTCTAAAGGACATGTGGGCATGGGCGGTGGTACCCATACTTGCCTTGGGAATTCGGTTGCACGCCTTGCTATGAAAACGGCAATGGAAGTTTTCTTTGAAGAGATCCCGCACTTCTCATTGGCAGAACCAGATGATCGTTTGCAGTGGGTGGCATCTTCCAACTTCCGTAGTCCAGTGAAGCTGTTGCTGGTACGTGACTGAATAAAAGCCCTTCAATTCAGAAATTAAGGAAAAGAACATGGCTAAAATTAACTTTATCGAAGCCGATGGCACAGAAAACGAACTTGACGTGCAAGAAGGCTGGAGCCTGATGCAGGCCGCTGTTTCTAACGGGATTGACGGGATCGAGGCGGAATGCGGTGGCTCTTGCTGCTGTGCCACGTGTCACTGTTATGTGGATGAAGCTTATATGGATAAGATTGAGGCGCCCAGCGATAATGAACTTGGCATGCTGGAAGAAACGGTTGCCGAACGCAAAGACAACAGCCGTCTCGCCTGTCAGATTAAAGCAACAGAGGCTTTGGATGGCATGAAAGTTTATCTGCCGGAGGTCCAAAGCTGATGGGGCGCCCGATTGTTATTATCGGGGCAGGGCAAGGCGGTTTACAGGCGGCGGAAAGTCTGAGAAGTGCCAAATATGAAGGTGAGATCTTGTTGTTGGGGGAGGAAAAATTCTCCCCCTACAACCGCCCGCCCTTAAGTAAGGCCTTTTTGTTGGGCGAGATGGCGCAAGATCAATTGACCATTCGCCAAGCTGGTGTCTTTGATAAAAAACGCATCACCCTTAAAACCGGTGTACGCGTTGAAAAAATCGACCCCGTAACCCAGCACATACAGTGTGCAGATGGGGAGGACATACCGTATGAAAAGTTGATACTTGCAACCGGATCGCGCGCGCGCATTCCGGCCATCGAAAATATATCTTCAAGGGGTGTTCATACGCTGCGCACCCTTGAAGATACCTTGGCCATCGCTGCTGAAATGCCGGCTGTGGAAAAGCTGGTTGTTATCGGGGGCGGGTTTATCGGGCTTGAAATGGCAGCGGTTGCGCGCAAGCTGGGCAAGCAGGTCACGGTTGTTGAATTTGCCGATCGTTTGATGGCCCGTGTGGTGAGTCCCGCTGTCTCAAGCTATTATAAAAAACTGCATGAAGAAAACGGCGTCGACATTATCCTCAACGCTGCGGCAGAAAAAATCACCCAAAGGGAGGGTTCTGTTATAGGTGTCGTCTTAAACAACGGTGTCAGCCTTGATGCGGATATGGTCGTCTTGGGTGTGGGCGTGTTACCCAATGTTGAACTGGCGCAAAATGCGGGTCTTGAATGCACCGGCGGGATTATCATCGATCATAAAGGCAAAACAAGTCAGGATGGCATTTATGCCTTAGGCGATTGTACCGCCCAACGGATGGGAGATGGCAGCTTAAGGTGCCTTGAATCGGTGCAAAATGCGGTCGAAATGGCGAAGGCGGTCGCAAGTGATATTATGGGGGGGGATAAACCCTTTATTGCAGCCCCCTGGTTTTGGTCGGATCAGTATGATGTCAAATTACAAATGGTCGGCTTGTCAAAAGGCTACGACGAAATGGTCGTACGCGGGGAGGAAGCTTCAGGCAGTTTTTCCTACTTCTACTTCAAGAACGGGACCTTAATCGCTATCGATAGTTTTAACCAGTCGACAGATCATATGGCAGGACGAAAGCTGTTGGGGAGTGAAAATACCCTGAACGTAAACCAGGCTAGGGATATGACTTTTAATTTACGTGAAGCTCTAAGGGGCTAATGAATTTGAATGTGTAGGTCGTTTTTATCTTGGCCCGTTTGCGGTGGACCTGAACTGAAAAAGTGGAGAGTGTCATCTGAGCTAATTGTGCGGACTACAGGACTGGACCCGTTCCCTAAAACTGGAGAGCACCTTCTGTTAAATTGAGATTTACAGGAGGAACCAGTGAGCCTCAAAAAATCTGATGAATGTAAACGCGAAGCCGCCCGACTTGCTTTGACAAGTGATTTGTTTCCCAAACAAGTTGCTGCGGGTCTTGGTATTGGCATGTCTATACTTAACAAATGGGGGTTCAGCATAAACACGATGACTTGATGTCTGGCCCGCACGATGACCTGCATAAAGAGCTTGCCCGTCTTCGCAAAGAAAACCGCATTCTCAAGGAGGTACGGGAGATATAAAAAAAGGCGAAGGCCTACATCGTCCCGACAAGCAGGCGATTGAAACAAAAGGGGAAGGTACTCTCCAGTTTTCGGGAATGGGTTCAAACGGCTTTTTAGCAATGGACTCGATATTGGCGTAATTCTGAACCGGATGTGAAAGATTCATGCCCGAATCCAATATCAGTTTTGGGAGGGGTTAAGAGCATTGGGACCATTTTTGGGACCAGTGGTGTTTTGGTCCATGACGCAGACGAGCGGAAACAGCCTTCAACGCATTGAAGCGTAAGGCTTTGGTTCCTGCGGTATTGTTCACGAATGAGGTGGGTGGTAGGGCAGGAGGGAACATCGAAAACACCAATTAAAACAACGCACTAGCGTTTCATACGCATGGTTCAATGGCAAGCCCGGTGTTGGAATGCGGCTGGTATTTCTTTGGATCATGAATTTACCAATGAACACCAGCAATGGTCGGCGTTAAAGGTAACACGATGTTACTTCCTGATAGCGAAGGCACGTCGGCTGGTCGCCGAGTGCCGCCACATCGGGTTTGTCGGCGATGTAAGCATCACCGGCCAAGCCCCTTGTGTCAGTTCACTTCGTTCCGTTTTTTTGAGAGGAATTGTCGCTTCGCTATCATGTATACGTTGGTTTGTTAAAAGCCCCTCTAAATGAACCAACTACTTATATTATATTAGGAGGTCCACTTAGAGGGGCTTTTTGCCAAATAGAGGTATACCGCAGGCAATAGCCGGTGTGAGCAACGCGAACAACGGGATTGCCGAGGTATCGGTCTCTGCGACAGCAGATGACCGTTAATCATTAAACCAATTCCTCTCTCACAGCACCTGAGCGGCGACCAGCTGTAGCATTACCGGATTGGTCTCTGCATACGACGCCGTTTGGCTGATATTCGAATGCCCCATGAGCACGGACACGGACTTAATATCAACACCTGACGAGATCAACTTCGTCGCAAAACCACGACGCCCTGAATGCGACGATACCTGCTCTGGCAATCCGGCTTTACGAAACAACCGCTTCATCACCTGTTGGAGTGAATTCCCTGTAAAAACCATTCCTTTTTGGGTTTTAAAGAGCGGAGCATTCATGTTAAAGGCCGCACCATCACAATTCCGACGATGATCCAAATAAACCATCAACGACTTCCGCACTTTCATATTCGACAGGAACACTTCCCGGTTCTGACGTGTTTTGGAATTACGCTTCTTAATCTGGAAATGATCCCGCAAATGACCGTCATCGGCCATGACGTCGATAACTCGAAGTGATGCGATCTCACTGACCCTCAAGCCCAAACCGAATGACAACATCATCACAGCGGCATTCCGTTCAGGATACATCTCGACGGCCACCACACGCATCAGCCGGGCAAATTCCTCAGACGATAACACCTTTGCTTTACCTTCACGCATGGCGACCCTCCATCTCATTTACAAATATGACCATGACGATGGTTTGTAATGAACCTGAAAACTTGATCATGACGGCACCCCGCTGAACACGTTGATATGGCTCACGTCATCCTCTTTCATAAGAAAGTAAATGTCCGTCGGAAGGACATCACGATTACCGATTAAGTAACACAGTGTCACCTCTACACCCTTCATCACGATTTGCTCCACTGTGTTTTACGACGGGCGTTATGGATCGCTTCTGTCAACGTGGCGTCACGGTCAGTGAGAGCTTGCTTTAATTGTTCAAGGACTGTCGCGACGGAGGGAAGGTCGGGGCCGCAAAGGATACTGCGGTGGTTGTTT